>CAMDBI010000028.1 GCA_945889005.1 Bacteroides fragilis | reverse complement strand
AGAATGGCAGTTAATGCACATCGATTTGATTTAAAAGGAGACTCTCTTAGAAAGAGAAAATAAGTATATTTACAATCACAAATCAATACCTTTTGAGTTGTACACTTTGCTCCGAAATGAGTTGTACACTTTGACCGAAATAATCAGCAGGTTATTACAAAGGCATTGAGCCGTTTATGAATAAAAAGGGCATGTTTAATTTATATATGTCAAAAGCAAACACAATGGTAAACGCTCCCGATGAACGGTTAACCGACTATGTTTTGCAAAGCAATTCTTTAAATTTTAGCAGTCTTTACCCTAATATGCAGCTCGATTGTAGCGGGTTTGCTTATGGTGAACCCAATAATAAAAAAACAGTTGGGAAAAAAGAACCCAAACCAAACCCGATGTTTGATTTTAGAAACGATGGTTTTCTATTTGTGATTAACACCGATTATACAAAGATTGAATTACTTATTATTGAAAATGAACGGTACACAATAAAGGGGTATTTGAAAAAACTGGTAAACGGTGAACTCGATGAGGCATTGCAACAAATGAGAGCAACGGCAAAACCATTCTTTAATTATTAATGCCATGCTTATAGTAATATGTATTCAATTACCAAAATTTGGTAAATATGTATGATAGTATAAACTTTTGGTTTGACAGGTATTTGGTGGACAATTTCAATTTGTCCACCATTACCACCTGTTTAACTGGCATATCGGAACACCAAAGCGACAAAGGTTATTTTGTAAGTGGTTCACTCAATAATCTTAAAGTAAACATATATGAAAGTGGTGTATCTGTAAAAGGCAGTTTGGCAAAGTTTCACTTAACCGACAATTTGCATACTCTCACACGCTCAGGAACACATGAAGCAATTGAACACCTTAGCGATAATTTAAGCCTACCAATGGACAAAGCTAAAATAACAGCCGTTGACATTGCAACCCATTTTATTATGAAGTATCCACCAAACAATTATTATTCATTTTTGGGCGCTAAAAAATACTTTACAAGGTTACAAGCCTCAACCGATACTTTGTACTACAATACCAAGCCAAAACAATTGATATTTTATGATAAGGTTTTGGAATCAACCAATAAAAAAGTTGAAATACCCAAAATATATCAGAACACCAATTTGTTAAGATATGAAATGAGGCACAAAGGGCGGTTGAACAATCAGTTTAATATATCTGAATTTACAGGGGCTACATTGTACAATGAACGGTTTTATATTGATATTATCAACCGATGGGTAAAAGAGTATATAAATATTAATAAGATACAAAGTTTAACAATATCCAATATGAACACCATAAAGAAACCCGATGAGGCATTTAAAGCCATTTGTGGCATAGCATTTCAGAAAATGGGACAAAGTGAGATTGAGGCAATATTTAACGATTTTAAGGCACAAAAAACCTTTACCGACCCAAAATATTATAGCCGATTAAAAGAAATGCTATTTAGTGCAATGAATAAAAAAGAAATATCAGAAAAAAGTGAATTGATAAATGAACTTGACCAAAACATAAAACAGATAAAGCATTATTACAGGTAAAAATATACTCTTATAGTAAGTTGTATTCCTTTACCAAAATTTGGTAATAACATTAAATAATAAAAGATTTTCTAACAGTCATAAAGATAAATATGAAAACAGATAGTAAAGAACAAAGCACAAAAGTAATTGATATGAGGGTAAACCTTAAAAGTATCATTGCAAAAGAAATGGAACATTTGCCCGATTATTTAACAAGTTTAACACCTGAAAAAAAGATTGAAGTATTAATAAAGTTAATGCCCTTTGTGTTCCCAAAGGTTGAGGCTGTAACGATGAGTAAAGGTGAACCCTCAGAATATGATTGGTAGTAAGTTCCTTAATAATTTAGGTTATTTTCTTTGGTTAACTATATTTTGTTACAGTAAACCAATACAACTTTACACAATAAACATACACCCCTCAGGGGGTAATTTAAGCAGGGGGGCGGGTGTACATATAGCAATATCAAAGACAGTAAAGTGATAAGCCTCACACAATGGCAAAAATTAAAAAAGTAAAAAAATGGGTAGATATTCAACAATGCCTTATCTATTTGATGAGGTCAAAACATTGAACATAAAAAAGCTTATAGAATGGCAGTATTTAAAGCCAAACATTTGTAATGATGCAACTATAAACTGGAATAGAAACGGTGAAAAATATAGCAGTATTGGGGCTTTAATCAATACCAATACAATGACAATACAATTTCATTATACTTTTCAGGAAACTATAAAAATTCAATATACAGTTAATCTAATAAAAAGACCTTCAAATTTGGGCAAAGGTGAAATGTGGCTCTTTGAATGCCCTGAAACTGGTAAACTATGCAGAAAACTATATTTTTATAGAGGTAAGTTTTTACACCGAGAGGCTGCAAATGGCTTCTTTTATCAAAGTCAAATATACTCAAAACAATTCAGGGGTGTTTCTTATTATTCTGAACTTGAAAATAACTATATGCAATTATATAAGAAACATTTAAAGAAGCATTACAGAGGCAAACCAACAAAGAAATTTAGAAAACTTACATATAGAATAAAGATGGGTGAAAAAATAGCACCTTATATAGAAAGACTATTTTAAAATTGTCTTTCTTTTCATTTGCCAATGTGTATTTTTACACTTTTTTTACACCCTGAAAATATAAAAGCCCTTTAAACATTATGTCTAAAGGGCTTCTTTTGTAGCGGGGACAGGACTCGAACCTATGACCTTCGGGTTATGAGCCCGACGAGCTACCAACTGCTCCACCCCGCAATATATTATTCAATTTCTATTGCTTTGTTAAAATTTAGTATTCAGTTATTAATTCCGTTAGGCTTTTCAAATCATTTCGGAACTTACCCCTGTCATTTCTTTGAGGCTGCAAATTTATACCATTAATCAACAAATGCAAAAAAAAACACTCTTTTTTTAAAAAAATAATACGATATTTACACTTTAAAATTTCAACACATTATGCCACGTGTATTTAAAGGAACAGAAGTAGAAAATTTTGACAAGGAAATTCACAAAGATTATTTCGATCGTCATACGCCACAGGTTATTTGTAACAACAAAGCCAAACGTGGCGAACTTTTTAAAGTTAAAGTTAAAATGGGCGAAAACTACAAACACCCCGACGATGCTGATCACTTCATTAGTTTCATTCAACTTTGGAACCGCGAAACATTGTTGGCTCAAACGTTGTACTCGGCTGGAGCTTTTGGCAATCAACCAGTAAATGCCGAAGTCGATTTATACATTGTACCACAGGTGAGCATGAATCTAACTGCTATGTCGAATTGCACTAAGCATGGTTTGTGGCAAAGCGAACCAAAAGAAGTTAAAGTAGTCGAATAATTTTATACGTTAAATATGCCCGTTAAGCCTCAACGCAGCTACACCGAAAAACTTAAGGATAAATACCGTCTTATTATTTACAATGACAACACCTTCGAAGAGGTTGGATTTATTCGGCTCAAAGGATTTAACTTGTTGTGGATAATTGGAGCCCTTGCTGTTGCTTTAATTGCCGTCACTTTTTCATTAATTGCCTATACTGGTATTAAAGAGTTTATTCCTGGCTATCCCGACACCGATATGCGCCGTCGCATAGTATTGAATGCTCTAAAACTCGATTCGGTTGAGCACGAACTGAAAATACGTGATGTATATTTTGAAAACATAAGTAGTATTATTGCAGGCAAAACACCCGAAAATTTCATCGACGATCAAATATCCGACAGCCTTCAATCGAAAACGATTCATTTTACAAAATCAGAAGAAGATTCGTTATTTCGCAAAAAAATTGAAGAAGACGAACAATTTAACTTGCCTTACGAAGCGCCTCAACAAATGATGATTAAGGCGCAATCGCTTTCGCAAATACATTTCTTCCCTCCGGTTAAAGGAATTGTTACCAATTCTTTTAATGCTGAAATTAACCACTATGGAACAGATATAGTTGCTAAAACAAACGAAGTTATAAAATCTGTTTTAGATGGTACTGTAATAATTGCTACTTGGACTATCGAAACCGGATATATTATTCAAATTCAACACGAAAACAATCTGATTTCTATTTACAAACATAATTCTGAATTGCTCAAACGTGTTGGCAATCATGTTGAAGCCGGCGAAGTAATAGCAATAATAGGCAATTCGGGAGAATTCTCGACTGGTCCTCATTTGCACTTCGAGCTTTGGAACAACGGAAGACCCGTTAACCCCGAAAATTATATAGTTTTTTAAATTTTATTTTCTCATTTGAATGAAGAAAAAAGTAGCAATCTTAGGCTCAACAGGCTCCATAGGAACACAAACGCTCGATGTTATTGATCAAAATCCCGATAAATTTGAGGTTGAGTTAATTACTGCTCACAGCAACGACACCCTTCTTATTGAACAAGCTATTAAATACCAGCCCAACCATGTTGTAATAGCCAATAAAGAAAAATATCTGTTTGTTAAAGAAGCTCTTTCGCAATACCCCATAAAAGTATATGGCGGAGAAGAGTCTATAGCTCAAATAGTTGAAATGCCATCGATCGATATTGTACTTACTGCCATGGTTGGTTATTCGGGCTTAAAACCAACGCTCAATGCTATTAAAGCGGGAAAAACTATTGCTTTGGCAAATAAAGAAACACTGGTAGTTGCCGGCGATCTTATTAGTAAACTTTGCATTGAGAAGGGTGTGAGTATTTTACCTGTCGACTCCGAACATTCAGCAATATTCCAATGCCTAACTGGCGAAGTGGGCAATACCATTGAAAAAATATTTTTAACCGCATCAGGAGGACCTTTCAGAGAGAAAGACAAAACTTTTCTGAAAAATGTTAAACCTTCGCAAGCACTTTGTCATCCGAACTGGAACATGGGCGCTAAAATTACCATCGACTCTGCTTCGCTTATGAACAAAGGACTTGAAGCCATAGAAGCAAAATGGCTCTTTGGTTTGTCGCCCGAACAAATTGAAGTAGTGGTTCATCCGCAATCGATTATACATTCTATGGTTCAGTTCGAAGATGGCTCTGTTAAAGCACAATTGAGTGTGCCCGACATGCGCATGCCTATACAATACGCATTGAGCTACCCCGACCGTCTTAAAACAACTTTCCCTCGTTTCAACATTGTTGATTATCCACAGCTTACATTCGAAAAGCCAGACTTAGAAACATTCAGGAATCTTTCGCTTGCATTAAGTGCTATGAACATAGGCGGCAATCTGGCTTGCACCATGAACGCTGCAAATGAAGTTGCCGTGAAAGCTTTTCTCTCGGAACAAATCGATTTTCTGTATATGTCAGAAATTATTGAACAAACCATGAACAAAATACCCTTTATAAGCATTCCTACTTTGAGCGATTTAATTGAAACAGACTTAGAAGCTCGAAAATATGCAGAACAATTAGTAATGACTAATTACAAATGACAAATTACAAATGATTTATGTCTATTATCTCACATCTAATATTTAAAAAAACGTGGAAGTACTTGTAAAAATTGCGCAATTTATTCTTAGCATATCCTTTCTAATTGTTATACACGAAATGGGGCATTTCTTTTTTGCCCGATTGTTCAAAACACGAGTAGAGAAATTCTATTTGTTTTTCGACGTATGGTTTTCGTTGTTTAAATTCAAGAAAGGCGATTGCGAATATGGTATTGGATGGCTTCCATTGGGAGGTTACATAAAAATTTCGGGCATGATCGACGAATCGATTGACACCGAGCAACTTAAAAAGCCCGCCCAGCCGTGGGAGTTTCGTTCAAAACCAGCATGGCAGAGGCTATTGATAATGACTGGTGGCGTAATGGTCAATTTCATTGGGGCTTTAATAATTTTTGCCATGATACTATATGTATGGGGCGAAGAATATCTTCCAAACAAAAATGTAAAATATGGTATTTCTGTCGACTCTGTTGCCTACAATGCCGGTCTTCGCAATGGCGACAAAATACTCAGCATCGATGAAAAAGAAATTGAGGATTTTGCCGAAGTAAGCACTCGTATTGTAATAGACAAAGCCAAAACAATGGATGTACTTCGCGACAGCACTGTAGTTACAATAAATTTCGACAAACAATTTGTCGAACAGCTAATCGAAAACCGAAAAATATCAATTTCGGTACGTGTACCCTTTGTTGTTGGGAAGGTAATGGACGGCTCGGCTGCAGGTAATGCAGGACTTATTGAGAATGACAGCATTGTCGGAATAAACGGCACAAAAACTGCTTTTTTCGACGAAATCAAAAACGAACTTCAAAAAAACAAAAACAAGCAAATTTCAGTTTTTTTTGTTCGAAATGGTTCGTTTGATTCAACTATAATGAAACTTCCCGAAACAGGACTAATGGGTGTTCAGATCAAAAACGGAAATTATTTGGAAACAAAAACCAAATCGTATGGATTTTTCGAAGCCATACCAGCCGGAATCGACAAAGGGTTTGCATCTATCGGTATGTATGTAAAGTCATTGGGACTTTTGTTTACTACCAAAAACGGACACGAACAATTAGGCGGATTCATTTCAATAGGCAATATTTTTCCAGGCTATTGGGATTGGCAAGCGTTTTGGGGGCTTACTGCTTTTCTGTCGGTCATGCTGGCATTTATGAATATACTTCCAATACCGGCACTAGACGGTGGACATGTATTGTTTCTACTATACGAAATTATTGCTCGTCGTAAACCAAGCGACAAGTTTTTGGAATATGCCCAAATTTCTGGCATGATACTTTTATTTAGCCTTTTGATCTATGCAAATTTGAACGATGTCATCAGATTATTTTTTTAAATTTAGATTTTTCTTACATTTGAAAAATATTAATAAATACATATTATGAGTTTATTTGTATTTCTTGGCGCATTTGGAGTTACCGAGATTGTTTTAATTTTAGTGGTTGTGCTATTACTCTTCGGAGGGCGGAAAATACCGGAGCTCATGAAAGGCTTGGGCGAAGGCATTCGTGAATTCAAAAAATCGAGTAAACTTGAAGAAAAATCAGAAGAAAAAAAATCGGAAATCGAAAAAATTGATAAGAATTAGCCAATAGTCTTAAAAAAAACACAAAATGCCTGTGAAGTATTTATCACAGGCATTTTTATTTAACATTTGCAATGAAAAGTTATTATCTGGTAAGTTTTATTGTTTCAATTTTCCCGAGCATCGTTTTTGCGCAAGAAACATCAGATTCGGCAGCATTGAAAGTGCTCAACCGAATCGATTCGATGATTCAAATTCGGCATTTCAACCTTTCAGATCAGAATGCTCAAGAAAAGATCGCAGAACACACACAGTCGAATTCAAGCATCGTTTACGAATATCGCATAGAGCAACTCAACAAGTTGTCGGCTATTAAGCTCGACTACAATGCCGATGTTCAGGCATATATCGACAAGTTTCTGATTGAAAGAAAAGCTCAGGTTTCGCGCATATTGGGGCTAAAAGAAATGTATTTCCCAGTATTCGAAGACTATTTAAGCAAATACAAGTTGCCATTGGAACTTAAATATTTACCTGTACTCGAATCGGGTCTCAACCCGTTGGCAATATCGTCGTCGGGAGCTGTAGGGCTTTGGCAGTTTAAACTTAATTCGGGCAAACAAATGGGGCTCGAGACCAATTCGTATATCGACCAACGAAGCGATATTTATTTGTCGACCGATGCCGGTTGCCGCTATTTATCATACCTGTACGATATCTTTAAAGACTGGCACCTTGCACTGGCAGCATACAACGGAGGCCCTGGCGAAGTTCGAAACGCTATAGTTCGCTCGGGTTACAAACTCAACTATTGGGAAATACGCCAATACATGAGCGAACAAGCCCGCAACTATGTGCCGGCATTTATAGCATCGGTATATGTAATAAATTTTGCACACGAACACAGTATAAAAGCTCAGAAACCTCTATGTTCATACTTTCAAACCGACACATTGTGGGTCGAAGAAGCGGTAAGTTTTGCTCAATTATCGCAAAGTCTGAAGATCGATACTGCCATCCTTCGATTTCTCAATCCAATGTATCGTTTGGACATAATACCCGATACCGAGAAGCCCAATTTATTGGTATTGCCCTCTAACAAAACTACCTCGTTTCTGAAAAACGAAAACAGAATTTACAGCAAACAAGTAAAACAAACCAACTATATCGATCAGTTGAACAATGCCGGCAATACAACTGGCTTAAAAAAAGGAGTATACAAAGTTCAAAAAGGCGATTTCCTTCATAAGATAGCTATTCAGCATGCCTGTAGTGTAGAAAGCATTTGTGCATGGAACAACTTGACCGATAAAAATCTGAATGTTGGGCAGGAGCTCATTATATGGCAAAAAGACAGTACCAAAAGTAAATAAAAATAAAAACTTTTGGTTTGTTGATAAAAAAAACAGCTTATTAACAAGATATTAACAAAAGCGACCGCTAAAAATTTTATTGGTAATGAATAAATAACTATTATTGCATTAATAGAAAAAACCAAATTACAAAAAAAAATCTTTCACATGGCCAAAGTAATAGCTATAGCCAATCAAAAAGGCGGAGTCGGTAAAACCACCACAGCCATCAATTTAGGAGCCAGTATGGCCGTTTTGGAGAAACGGGTATTGATTATTGATGCCGATCCCCAAGCAAATGCCACTTCAGGTACAGGATTTGATACACGCAGTATTAAATCAGGTATTTACGAATGTCTTATAGACGAACAAGATCCCAAACCATTTATTCTCCACAGCGAAATAAATGGCTTAGATCTTATTCCATCTTCAATCGATTTGGTTGGTGCCGAAATTGAAATGCTCAACTTGCCCAACCGAGAGAAAATGATGAAAGGTGTGATCGAGAAAATAGCCGGCGATTACGATTACGTACTCATCGACTGTTCGCCTTCGTTAGGTTTAATTACGGTTAACGCACTTGCTGCCGCTCAATCGGTTCTTATACCTGTTCAGTGCGAATATTTTGCACTCGAAGGTTTGGGTAAGCTTCTCAATACCATTAAGATTATACAATCGAGAGTAAATCCGGCACTGGAAATCGAAGGCTTCTTACTAACCATGTACGATCCTCGTTTAAGACTATCGAACCAAGTAGTAGATGAAGTTAAGAAGCATTTCCAAAACATGGTTTTCGATACCATAGTTCAACGCAATATTAAGCTAAGTGAGTCGCCAAGTTTTGGCAAGCCATGCGTGCTGTACGATGCCGAATCGAAGGGAACCATCAATTATATGAATTTGGCTCGCGAAATATTCCAAAAAAACGAACATAAAGGCTTATAATCAGGCTTTTATAGTCTTCAACCATTATTATTCATAAATGCCATAAGTAATTCCGGACTAAGTGCCGGAATTTTTTTTAAATATATTACTTTTGTGGCTAGAAAAAATTTGTATATGCAACCAAAGAAAATGGCATTGGGCAGAGGATTAAGTGCACTTATAGAAGAAGCACATTCGCCAAATGCACCCCAGGAAGTTATTAATGTAGTTCAGTCGGTTCAAGCCATGAACGAGATTGAACTGAGCAAAATCGAAGTCAATCCGTTTCAACCCCGAAAAAGCTTCGACGATGAAGCTTTGGCTGAACTTGCAGCTTCAATTAAACAACTTGGAGTAATACAACCCATTACGGTTCGCGAATTGTCGGCTGGAAAATACCAGCTTATTACCGGCGAACGTAGATTTAGAGCATCAAAATTGGCAGGACTTACCAAAATACCTGCTTATGTTCGTATGGTCGACGATCAAGACATGCTAGCAGTTGCTCTTGTCGAAAACATACAACGCCAAGACCTTAATGCAATTGAAGTGGCTATTAGCTACCAACGATTGCTAGACGAATGTAGCCTTACACAAGAAGATTTGAGCGACAAAGTTGGCAAAAAAAGAGCTACCATTAGCAATTATCTGCGTTTATTGAAATTGCCAGCCGAAATTCAATATGGAATACGAGAAGACAAAATATCGATGGGGCATGCACGAACCATTGTGTCTATCGATGATACCAAGAAACAACTAGGAGTTTACAATCGAATTATCGACGAAGGTCTTTCGGTACGCGCTGTTGAAGAATTGGTTCGAAATCTCGACAAACCCAAAGAACCTAAAATAAAAAAAGAACAAGACGAATTGCCCGTAGAATACGAGGATATTCGAAAAAAACTTGAAAACAAGTTTAGTGCACTTGTCAATTTCTCACGCAATCCAAGAGGCGATGGTAAAATTACAATCCCCTTCAGATCCGACGACGAACTTGAACGAATACTGAGTGTTTTCGATTCATTGAAATAATAAAAATAATTATTTTGATTTTCTTACATTTGCATAAAGTATTGTTGAAATACATTAATATATACAAGAAATCGTTTTCGATTATACTTTTAATTACATGTTCTTTAACTATTGTTGAAGCTCAATCCGACACAGTTCGAATCGATAGCATTGGATTTGAAAAGTACAATGCCGAAAATTTAAAAATACATTCTCCTCAACGAGCAGCAATGTATTCGGCAGTTTTGCCCGGACTTGGACAAATTTACAACCGAAGCTACTGGAAATTGCCATTGGTATATGGCGGATTGGGGTTTTTGGGGTATTATTTGGTGGTTTATAACGACGGATACCAGAAATATCGCGATGCATACATTTATAGAACCGATGGCAACCCCAATACTGTAGACGAATTTGATAAAGGAGCATTAATCATTCCAATGGAACATTTAGCTGAGGGACGCGATTGGTATCGTCGTCAAAGAGATTTAACTGTTTTGGGTTTAGCAGCAGTTTATGTTGCAACCATCCTCGATGCTACTGTTGAAGGCTATCTCTTCAATTACGATGTTTCAGAAGATTTGTCTATCAATATAAAACCGGTCGTAATTGACCATATTTCGGCAATGAATCCCGGAATGAAAATTAGTATTAGATTTTAAAAAACAGAGAAAATGAAAAATAGATTGTGGGCTTTAATAATAGTAGGGATTTTTATTTCTTTTACAAATATAAACGCATCGAAACTCGATGTAGACTCGTCGTATATCGAATCTCCAATTATTTCGGACGAATTTCAGGAAAATCTCGATAGTCTGCTCAACCAGTGGTATTTGCAAAACTCACATGTTGAAGAAAGTTTCTTTGGAGACTCTATAATGAGCGACTCTATCGATATTCAAACTTTTCAAACTTCCGACTCGCTGTATATTAGCCGATTAAAAGCATTGCCTTTTGAAGTTCAGCTTACCTACAATAAAGTTGTTCGCAATTTTATTGAACTCTATGTTTACAAAAAAAGAGATAAATTACAATCAATTATTGGATTGAGCGACTATTACTTTCCGATACTCAACGATATTATCGATACTTACAATGTTCCAAAAGAACTCATTTACATTGCTGTAATTGAGTCGGCTCTAAATCCAAGAGCGTCCTCGAAAGCCCGAGCAGTTGGTTTGTGGCAATTTATATATGGTACAGGTCGAATGTATGGTATGACCATTAACTCGTTGGTCGATGAACGCCGCGACCCTATTAAAGCTACTCATGCAGCATGTCGTTTTTTTACTGACCTCTACGCAATTTATGGCGATTGGCATTTGTGTATTGCTGCCTATAATTGTGGTCCCAACAATGTTAAAAAAGCAATACGCCGTTCGGGTGGCAAACGCGATTTTTGGGAAATATACCGTTATTTGCCCAGAGAAACTCGCGGTTATGTGCCCGCTTTTATAGGTGCATCATACGCTTTGAACTATTATAAAGAATACAACATAACACCCACACCTATTACATTGCCTTTATATACCGATACTATTATGGTAAATCAAGATGTTCATCTTGGTCAAATTGCCGAAATACTCGCTATTCCGATTGAACAATTGCGCGAAATAAATCCTCAGTATATAAAAGATATTGTGCCTGCCAGTAGTAAAACAAACTACCCCATAAGGCTCCCTATTGAATATATCTCAAAATTTATCGACAACGAATATGCTATTTATAGTTGTAAAGATTCAGTTTATTTTCCGGTCGATTATCTCAAATCACCAAATTATTACACTTCGCATAGCGCATCGCCAAGCAGAAACCATACAAAAATATATTACAGAGTGAAGTCGGGCGATAACCTGGGAGCAATTGCAATGCGGTACAACTGCCGGGTAAACGATATTAAAGATTGGAACAATTTCAACAGCAATAAAATAAGAGTAGGGCAACAATTAGTAATTTACATCCCCAAAAGCAAATCTTCAAAATACAAAACAGATTTGGGAAATGACAAACAACTATCAAAAGCTAACGAAATATCAGGCGATTATGTAGTTTACACTGTAAAATCGGGCGATTCGCTTTGGAGCATCTCTCAACAGTTCCCTGGAACAAACGACGACGAAATACGTCAACTCAACAATATTAGCAATCGTGAAACCATAAAACCAGGGCAGAAACTTAAAATAAAAAAAGTTAGCCAATCGAATAATTGATTTTAAAATTGAACACGTTTAATAAAAAAATCATTCTCTCAAAATTCCCTCAAGGAGCTATTTCTAGAGATATTTTTAAATTGTTCGAAAGTCGACTACTCCCCGTCCCTCTCAAAAATGAGGTGCTTTGCAAAATTCTTACATTGTCAATCGATCCTGCATTATTTGCCCGGCTCCGAAACGACGACAATTATGCTCCTAAAGCAAAAGAAGGCGATGTAATGCCATGTTATGGAATAGCCCAGATTGTTGAATCAAATTCTAATCGTTTTAAAAAAGGCAATATGATTTTTGGCCTTACCGGAATACAACAATATTGCGTACTTCACGAGTCCGAAATCCGAAAAATAAACCCATACCTTTTTCCATATTCGCTCAACCTGAGCATTTTTGGCATTGCAGGTATTACTGCATATTTCGGATTGTTCGATATACTGAAAATTAAGAAAGGCGAAACGCTCGTAGTTTCTGCAGCAGTCGGAAGCGTAGGATCAATAGTATGCCAATTAGCAAAAATAAAAGGTTGCAGAACTGTTGCAATTACCAGTTCGAAAGAAAAAATGAAATATGCAATTGAGCAATTAGGTTGCCATGCAGCCGTCTCGTATCATTCGCCAACATTTCCTTCCGATTTAAAAGATGCTTGTCCGAATGGCATCGATGCCTATTTCGATAATATTGGTGGCGATATACCAAATTATCTACTCCCATTGTACAATACCCATGCCCGAATAGCCTTATGTGGACGCATGGCTCTACAGCACCTCGACTCGGAACAAGAAGATATTGGAATACGTGATCACACTTCACTTGTGCGCAAAAGAATTAGAAAAGAAGGATTTGTAATTATTGATTATTCTCACCGATATTCAGAAGCGACACTTCAATTGTTGGCTTGGTATAAAAAAGGTTTACTAAAAATAGCCGAGAATAAAAGCAGCGGCATAGAAACCTGTCCTGATGCTTTATTGGGACTTTTAGAAAGTAAAAACATAGGAAAACAGCTAGTTGAAGTAGCACACCCAGATATACACTTTAACAAATCGGAATATTTCGCAGCTAAAATAATCAATAGCAAAATTTTCCCCACACAATTAGTTGCTAGCATTTTGCGAAGAATACACAAAAAAAACTAATTTTGAATTCAATAATTGCAAATCCATGAAAAAACTACTAATTACACTTATTTTATTTACCATTTTGTCAAGCAGCTTTTCACAACCATGTAAAACACGTTTTTTCGAAAAAGACCCCATATCGGACGATGAAACAGTAATTATTAAACCAAGTGGTACAGGCGATTATCTTCGCGAAGATTCTACAAAAGTAGCCAATCGAGTAATGGACATTTCTTTTAAATCGAAGAAATATACCGACTCGACCTATTACTTTTTAGTAATAAATTACAGGTATTTCAAAAGCACCGATTTTTACTACGCCACCGACAAAGAAATGACACTTGAAGTATTTTTCAACGATGGCTATTATATAAGAACAGCGCCAACTCGTCAGTTTTTCGACTCAAAAGTAACCGATATTCAAAAGAACTCAATTACATTTGAATGCAGAGCAAGCAAAAAAGACATTCAACATTTTGCCGAGAATTATAGGTTTTATGTAACTTTCAATATTAAAGAAAAGAAGAAAAACAAAGCAGATCTTAATGTCCAAAAATTGACATTTTACAACAATCTAAATTCTAGCAAAATTCAAGAACGCGCAAAATGTATGCTGCAATAATTAATCTGTAAACTTTTTAAGTGCATATTCTGAAGATCGAACAAAAAAAAACCTATCGATCTAGAAATTAATAAAAGAGGCTGTCTCAAAAAAAAAGTTTTTACAGAAAACAAAGGATATTGAATACTCTTTTTCAAATTATTGGCCACAATATTTTGCAAGTCTTTGTTTGTATTTTAAATTTTGAGACAACCTCTTTATATTTTATTGTATATGTGTATGATTTTTATTAAAACTCTACCTTCCAACTCATAGAAGGGAATGGACTTCCATCAATTACTTTACGAACAGTATTTTTGTTATAATCAAATACATCTGTGTACACTGTTGGAGATGCCAGAGCATTGTTTAATTGTAAGGCAAATATATGCGACAATCCTGCACGATTGATTCTATATGTTGCACTAATATCAAAACGATATAGCATTGGGTTCTGTTCTGAAAATGCATTTGCATTGTCATAAACAACACTCTGTTTTGCTATAGAGGTCGATATATTTACTGGACTTATACGATCGCCACCTCGAATATACATTCGTCCGTTTAAGCCCAAAAGATTATTATTGCTATTGCGCCCTATACTCCACTCTTTTCCTGCCATTAGATTTACAAGGTAATTTGAGTTAAACATAGTATTGTACTCCTTGCCATTGCTTCCGATATATTTTGAATCAAACAATGAAGCTGTAAATAAATAGTAAAATCCTTTATTTAAAAAGCGTTCAAGTGTTAAATCGACTCCATAATTGACTCCTTTTCCATTGCTAACCAACGCTTTGTTGAAACCATGAGTTTCCTGCAAATTGATAAGTGAAAAAGTTGAGCCTTCTTCAACAGGCAGTTTGCTTAAAGTTTGGTAGTATGGCTCAACTTTTAAACGCATGTTTTCGTTAATTGTAAAATCGTAGCTAAATACAAAGTGCTGTGCATTTGAAAAGTCAAGATTTTTGTTTGGGAAACTTGTAATACCGTTGTTAGTTTCTTCGATAAGGTAAATGTTTAATGGTTGCATTTGGCTGTGCGAACCATAAGCAAAACTAAATGCATGACTTGGAGTTAAAGCATAACGAATGCCAAATCGTGGTTCAACATTGCTTTTTTTATTCAAATCTAAATAAATATAGTGTAGGCCAGCATTGACAGACAACAATGAAGAAATGTCGTATTTCAACTGGGTAAATAATTGTTGAGAATAGCAGTTGCCGTTATTGTTATAAAACACCTTTTGTGGAGTAATACTGTCATTAATGCGCTCGCTACCAAATGCCTTATTGTTGAATGTGTAAAGATTTGCTATAGCACCTGAACGCAATGAGAATTTAGAGCTAAATTTATGATTGACTGTAGTTTTAGCAGTATATTTATATTCGTTAATTTTTGAATTGTAAAATGGTATAATTTCTAGATTTTCGTTTAACCATTTAGAATTGTCTGTATTTGAGTAAGAAGAAGCTGCAATTGCTGATTGAATATTGGTTTGGGAGCCTATTATAATTTTATGACCCAAACCAGTACTTCCGGGATAAAATCTACTGTCCAAATCCAATCGGGCGTGATCGTCCGTCCATTCCGACTTATCTTTCTTTGCTGTATTCGTGTAGTTGTCTAACCCTCCAATACCCCATAAACTAAAAGTTCCGGCATTCGCAGTAGGAAAATTTAATTTGAAACTCAAATCTTGATATACAGGCAAACCCGACTGAGGTAAAAATTGCTTAACCAGTCCAAATGTAGAATAGCGATAATTGAACAAATAAGATGCTCTTCCACCTTTTTTAAATGGACCTTCAGATGACACGTCAATTCCCAATGCTCCAACAGAAAAAGCATGTTCTCGTTTTTCGTTATTTCCTGTGCGGAGCTTCACATCAAATACACCTGCCGAAGCATTGCCATATTCAGCAGGGAAAGCACCTGTAAAAAAATCGGAATTGTTTAAGATTTGATTACTAAAAAGGGTAACTGCTCCACCTCCCATTACATCGGCATTTGCAAAATGACTTGGAGTTGGTACTTCTACACCTTCAACCTGCCACATAACACCACTAGGGGCATTTCCTCGAATAATAATAGCATTAGATTCTACACTACCCATAGAACTTACGCCTGCAAAGGCAGCAGCTAAACGGGCGGGATCATCCAAACCTCCTGCATATCGACGTGTTTCTTCTACATTGAAACTTCGTGCACTTACCGATGCCATTGAGTTCATAACATCACCTTTGTTTTTACGAGCAGTTACAACAACTTCAGCAAGGTTTGATACTTCTTCTTTTAATTCAATATTCAAGAAAACTTCTTTGCCAGAACCTACCAATATTTCAGGAATACAAATGGATTTGTATCCAATATAAGAAACCGAAACAGTTTGTCGTCCTACAGGTACAGCAGTTAGTTTGAAAAAACCTTCAGAATCTGTGCTAGTTACTAGTGTCGGATTTGAACCTTCAAGATATACGTTTGCTCCAATTAACGGAGCTTGCGATTCTTTGTCAATTATTTTACCCTTAATGTTTTGAGTAAGATTTTGTGCCATAAGTATATTAAACACGTATGATGCAAAGGCTAATAAAACGATAAATTTTGTTCTCATATTTTTTATTTTTTAAATTTAATGGAGCAAACATATCTGTTGTCTTTTTATCTATTTAGTAAATTTCGACAAGCTGCTATTAAGTGTCGTTCAATGTTGTAAAAAACATGTTTTTATATTGTATTTTGCAATATCGATTGAATTTGACTGTATGTCGTTATTATCGAATCATTGGTCGAAGAAAAGATAGTTTTATGCATTTGAATAGATACTTTTGCTTTTTAGATTTCAGAAATTGTATTTTTATTTAATTAATATATAAAGCAGATGAGTACTTATAATGACAACATTAAAAGATTTGTAAATCGCAAACTATTATCTCACGGTTTGTTCTGGATTTCGTTGCTAATTATAGTATTCTATTTTGAAAATTGGAATCAAATCAATCTGTTAAATTTCACATATTTTGCCAACTATATTGCAGCTTTTGTAATTTTTATTGCTGTGTCATATTTTAACATATATGTATTGGTTCCATTTTTTTTAAAAAAGAAAAGATATTGGATATATATAATTTCAATTGCAACTACAATGATATTGGGAGCACTAATGATTGTATTGTTACAACTTTTTTCAGATTTTTTTGGATTGCACAACGAGAACTTCAAACAGCATGAACTTACATTGTTTCGTTATTTTTGGCATTTACTTACTGGTGAGTTTATAATTGTAATAATAACAACCCTGTTTCTGGTGTTGGATGAATGGAATAGACTGCAAGGCATTACAATCAATATACAAGAAGCTGAGAGGCAGAAAGTACAATCGGAGTTGCAAGTATTGAAGGCGCAGATCAATCCTCACTTTTTGTTCAATACTCTTAATAATATATACTCGCACAGTCTAGACCAGTCGCCCAAAACTCCCGAAATGATTATGCGACTGTCGGAATTAATGAGCTATATTCTTTACGAATGTCACGACGAAAAAGTACTTCTATCGAACGAAATTGCATTTTTAAAAAATTACCTCGAACTCGAAAAACTTCGTTTCGAAGATCAGTTGCATGTAGAAACAGAAATGGATATTAATTATACTGAGCAACTTATTGTCCCTTTATTATTAATCCCTTTTTTAGAAAATGCATTTAAACATGGAGGTAATGTAATGGGCAAAAAGCCCTTTGTAAGAGTAAAACTTGTGGTCGACTACGATGCAATTCGATTCACTATTGTGAACTCGGTAAATATGAATTATGTAAACACTCTCAACAAACCTGGAGGTGTGGGAATTGAGAATGTTCAAAAGAGACTCGAATTGCTTTACCCATCGAAACATAGCCTGACGATTGAGAAAAATGAAAACGAATTTAAAGTAGAACTTAATCTATACAATAATGGAAATTAGATGCTTAATAATAGACGACGAACCACCAGCACAAAGAGTGCTTGAAAAATATATTTCAGAAATGCCCGGACTTAAAGTCGAAGGAAAATGTAACAACGCATTTGAGGCAATAGAATTGTTGCACTCTAAATCGATAGATTTGATGTTTCTTGATATAAATATGCCTAAAATGTCCGGATTAAGTTTTTTGCAAACGCTTAAAAATCCACCTTTGGTTATAATTACAACTGCTTATCGCGAATATGCCGTTGAGGGCTTTGAACTTGATGTTATAGACTATCTAAAGAAACCAATCTCGTTCGAGCGTTTTATGAAAGCGGTCAATAAAGCCATGGAGCGATTAAAACCTACGGCAAACGCTAGTTCATCATTTGTCATTAGCGAAAGTAGTCGTCAGCAAATAGACGAAGCTTTTATATTTGTCAAGGACGATAAAATCAGCTACCGAGTAGACTTAAAAGACATTTACTATGTAGAGGCTGTTGGGGATTATGCAAAGATTGTTACCTCCAAAAAAGTTTATGTCACCTGTCAAACCATGAAAAAAATGGAGTCAATTTTGCCATCAAATCGCTTTCCACGTGTGCACAAATCATATATTATTGCTATTTCAAAAATCAATTCTATCGAAGGTAATATATTAAACATCAGTGGTACACAGATTTCTGTTGGTCAAACATATCGAAAAGCATTTTTTGATCTGATTGATAGTCTCAATAGTAATTGAAACACTATTTGCCAAGTCGACAAAAAACCGATGTTTGTCGAGCCACTATAGTGTTTGTCGAAAATTGTTTAAAACATAATAGTTGTCAAAATATATTTGCTAAAAAAAGACAACATTATGAAAGAATTATTATTAGTAGCTTTATTTACGGTTTTTTTCCAGCAATTAAAAACGCAAGATACAAGTTGGAAATACAACATTCACCCATTTTCCAAGTTAGGCAATAATACAGCTGCCAGTTTTTGGGGTTACAACTCATTATTTCACATAGGTGGTATAGCTGCAACCTATTTAATTGTCGAAAGTGGCATAGACAAGAATGTACATAATTATTTTTCGCAAAATCGCGATATTTTTAATGCATCTTCACTGCCAGCAGTCTATATTGGTTATACTGCGCCAGTTTTATTAGGTGCAAGTCTATATGGCTTTGGATGGTACAAAAACAATCCGAAAGCAGCCGCTGCTGGCTGTGCAGTTTTGCAAGCCACTCTTATAGCATTTGCCGAACAAAGCGTCTTAAAAGCTTTTACAGGTCGACCCAACCCCGATAATTTTGTATATACCAATGCTACAGATCAAAGCAGCAGCTTTCGTTTTGGCTTTATGCAGGGAGGCATTCATTATGGTTGGCCATCGGGACATATGCTAGTTACAACCGCTGTAGTATCGAGCTTAACAAATTTTTATTTCGATAGCAAAATAATTAAGTATTCAGCGTGGGCATCGTGGGCATATATGCTATATGGAGTTGTTTCGCACGAAGGTAATACTATGCACTGGACTTCAGATGTTGTTGCCGGAAGCTTAATGGGATATTCAATTGGCTCGTCTGTTGGCAAAGGTTTCAGAGAGCTCTACGAATCGACTGGGAAGTCGAACTTAAATTCATTAAAATTAAAGCCAATACTCAATAAAGACAAAATTGGTCTGTCTGTCTACTATACATTTTGAAAATTAACGCTACTATTAAAAAATAGTTTTCATCAAAACATCTTCAATAATTCTTGGGAAATACTGATATTCTAAATTATGCACCTTTTGAGCAACATCCTCAGCAGAATCGGTAGGCAAAACCTCACATTTAGCTTGCATAATAATATCGCCACTATCGTACACTTCATTTACAAAATGTATAGTAATACCCGACTCCCTTTCGTTATTTGCAACAACGGCTTCGTGTACCCTCATTCCATACATCCCCTTACCGCCATATTTGGGCAATAATGCAGGGTGTATGTTTACCATACGATTGGAAAATGCATTCGTGAGGTTTTGAGGTACAAGCCACAAGAAACCAGCCAATATTACATAATCAACATTATACTGTTTAAGTGTATCGAGCACTATGTCACTTCTATAAAATTCATCTTTATCAAAAACGACACTGGGAATGTTCGCGTTTTTTGCACGAGTCAAAACATAGGCTTCCGGATTATTTGACAAAATAATGACGACTTTAGCCTTTTTGCTGTTCAAAAAGTATTCGAAAATTGCTTGAGCATTGGTACCCGACCCCGAGGCAAAAATAGCTATATTTGTCATATACAACTTCTTAACATTTTTTGGATTAAAAAAATAAAACTTGCAAATATAAAATAAAGAGCTTAATAATCAGCTAGGAAGAAAATATTTTTACTTTGAGCATGATTTTTTTTTTAAAAATGTTTGTTGTTTTTTTTTATTTACATTTCTTTGCACCTTTAAAAATTAATAAGTATTAACTTAAATTAAAAAAGTTATGTCTGATATCGCAGCAAAAGTAAAAGCAATTATTGTAGACAAATTAGGTGTTGATGAAAACGAAGTAGCTCCAGAAGCAAGCTTCACCAACGATTTAGGAGCCGATTCGCTCGACACAGTCGAATTAATTATGGAATTCGAAAAAGAATTTAACATCGCAATTCCCGACGATCAAGCTGAAAACATTGGCACAGTAGGCGATGCCATCAAATACATTGAGGCAAACGTAAAATAATTTTTACCAATCACTTAGCAATTTTTTAACAAAACAAATTTTATTACATGGAACTTAAACGAGTAGTAGTCACAGGTCTTGGAGCCATTACACCAATTGGAAAAAATGTTCAGGAATTTTGGGACAATTTATCAAATGGAGTTAGTGGAGCAGGACTTATCACACGTTTCGATGTATCAAAATTCAAAACCCAAATTGCTTGTGAAGTTAAAAATTATGACCCGAATAACTATTTCGACCGTAAAGAATCGAAGAAGCTTGACCTCTACGCGCAGTTCGCAATGATAGCTGCCGAAGAAGCCATGCAAGACAGCGGCCTTAACCTTGACATTATTGACAAGGATAAGGCCGGTGTTATTTGGGCATCGGGTATTGGTGGTATTACTACCTTTTTCGACGAAGTAAAATCATTTGCAAATGGCGATGGAACTCCTCGCTTCAGTCCATTTTTTGTACCCAAAATGATTTGCGACATTGCTGCAGGTCAAATTTCAATTAAATATGGATTTAGAGGCATCAATTTTGCAACCGTATCGGCTTGTGCTTCTTCTACAAATGCACTAATGGATGCATTAATGTATATCCGTTTAGGAAAAGCAAAGGTTATTATTTCTGGTGGTTCAGAAGCCACTATCAACGAAGCTGCACTTGGAGGCTTTAGTTCTATGCAAGCACTTTCACAACGCAACGACGACCCAAAAACAGCGTCACGTCCTTTCGATAAAGATCGCGATGGTTTTGTAATGGGCGAAGGTGGAGCATGTTTAATACTCGAAGAATATGAACATGCTAAAGCTCGTGGTGCAAAAATTTATGCCGAATTTATTGGCGCTGGCGCAAGTGCAGATGCATACCATCTTACAGCTCCTCATCCCGAAGGTTTGGGTGCTACCATGGTTATGAAAAATACAATTGAAGATGCTGGCATTCAACTGTCAGATGTAGATTATGTTAATGTGCATGGTACAGCTACTCCTCTAGGCGATATCGCAGAAACTAAAGCAATTAAAAAAGTATTTGGCGATCATGCTTATAAACTCAACGTAAGCTCAACCAAATCGATGACCGGACATTTGCTGGGTGCTGCTGGTGGCATAGAAGCTATTGCTTCTATACTTGCCGTTAAAAACGGTATAATTCCTCCAACAATAAACCATTTTACCGACGATCCGGATATTGACAATAAACTAAACCTCACATTTAATGTTGCTCAAAAACGCGACATCAATATCGCTCTTAGCAACACATTTGGCTTTGGCGGGCACAATGCTTCTGTGATGTTTAGAAAATTATAATCAATTGTCTTCTATCGGCAGTATCATATCGCTCATTTTCTCGAAAGACAGGTCATTTTATTTAAAACTCAAAAGTTTATTGGGGTTTATTCCTGTAAATAAAGCTATTTACGATATGGCTTTAACACACAGATCTGTCTCACTAAAAATAAATGGAACACTAGTTAATAACGAACGATTAGAGTTTTTGGGCGATGCTATGCTCGATGCTATTATAGCAGAATACCTATTCAAAAAATACCCTACTCGCAACGAGGGCTTTCTTTCCAAAATGCGTTCAAAAATTGTGAAACGCAAACAACTAAACGGAATGGCTCTTTCATTGGGTCTCGACAATCTTGTACAAGTAATCAATGTAAACAGCAATGGAGGCAAACATTTATATGGCAATGCCTTGGAAGCTCTTATTGGAGCTGTTTACCTCGATAAAGGTTATGAAACCACTCGAAAATTCATAATAAAAAAAATAATAAAAAAACATATCGATCTGCACGAACTCGAAACCATAGAGACCGACTATAAAAGCCGCATAATAGAATGGGCTCAAAAAAACCATACGGAAATTAGTTTCGACAATCAGGAAGAATACCACAACAACGAGAAATCGCCCATTTTTGTATCCAGAGTGCTCATTAATAACGAAATTTTGGGCGAAGGAAAAGGTTCGTCGAAAAAAGAAGCAGAACAAAATGCTGCAGAACATGCATACATATCGCTTTGTAAATAGTTTATATGTTCAATTTTAAAACCCCAATATCCTTAAAATAACTAATTTTGCACACGAACTCAATTCTAAGAAAAAAATCATGAAGACTATTTTATTGACACTTCTTTCTATTTTGCTAATAACCACTGTGTCGGCAAATAGCAACGATCAATTAATTCCGACCGATACATCTGTTACAATCGGCAAACTCAGCAATGGAATAACCTACTATATTAAGAAAAACAAAAAGCCCGAAAACAGGGTCGAAATGCGCATAGCTATGAAAGTTGGCTCTGTTGTTGAAGACGACGATCAACAAGGGCTCGCTCACTTTACAGAGCACATGGCATTCAATGGTTCAACACACTTTCGTAAAAACGAATTGGTAAACTACCTGCAGTCTGTAGGTGTTAAATTTGGAGCTCACCTCAATGCATATACCGGTTTCGACGAAACAGTGTATATGCTTCATTTGCCAACCGATGCCGACTCGATTGTCGAAAAGGGTTTTCTAGTGCTCGAAGATTGGGCGCATGGCTTAAGTTTCGATAGCGCCGAAATTGAAAAAGAACGTGGAATTATTGTTGAAGAATGGAGACTGGGTCAAGGTGCCGAACAACGTATGCTCGACAAATATTTGCCGGTCATTTTCCAACATTCGAAATATGCCGAGCGCCTACCGATTGGCAAAAAAGAAATTCTTGAAACATTTCCCCATAGTGCCATTAAGCGATACTACAACGAATGGTATAGACCCGATCTTATGGCAGTAATCGTTGTTGGCGATATTGATGTGAAAGAATATGAAAAAAAGATCAAAAAATATTTTGAAAAAATTCAATCACCCATTTCTCCCCGAAAAAGAGAGTCGTTTCCTGTTCCCGGTCATGCCGAAACATTAGTTTCGATTTGTAGCGACAAAGAAGCAGTCGAATCTGAATGTGTCGTAATTTACAAAACCGATTCAAAGGACGAGTCTCGAATTGAAGATTATAGATTCTTTATTATGAAACAACTATACTCCTATATGATCAATATGCGATTCAACGAATTGACTCGCTCCGAAAATCCTCCCTTTATTAGAGCCTTTGCCAATTATGGAAATATTGGAGCACAAACCGAAGATGCCTATATGACCGGTGCTACAGTTGCAGATACTGGCTTAATCTTTGGTCTTAAAACAATAGTGGCTGAAAATGAAAAAATAAAACGATTTGGGTTTACAAGTGCAGAGTTAAAAAGAGCAAAGAAGAGTGTGCTTTCAAATTATGAAAAAGCCTATAATGAACGCGACAAAAGCGAATCGGCCAATTACGCATCGGAACTTACCAGTGCATTTACCGACAACGAACCAATTCCGGGCATTCTTTGGGAATATAATTTTGCAACAACCAATTTGCCAAGTATTTCGCTCGATGAAATAAATAAACTTGCAACTGCATGGATCACAGATTCCAATCGAGTCGTTGTAATAACATCGCCCGAAAAAGAAGGAGTTGTTTTGCCAAGCAAAGAACAAGTTTTATCAATATTTGAAGAAATTAACAAAACAAATCTTAAATCATATACTGAGTCTCTTATCGACAGTTCTCTTGTTAATGAGATTCCTCAAAAAGGAAAAATAGTTAAAGAAAAAAATGAAAAAAACACTCAAACTACCATATGGACTTTGTCAAATGGAGCTACGATATACTTAAAACCGACAAAATTCAAAGACGACGAAATATTAATGAGCTGCTTTAGTTATGGTGGGCAAAATTTGTACGATATGAAGGATTTCTATTCGACAGTTTTTACCAACAATATCGTAAGAGAAAGCGGTGTAGGCAATTTTTCAAAAACAGACCTTCAGAAAACCCTTTCGGGAAAAACTGTTAGCCTTGCTTCTTATATTTCTGGCATTTCGGAAGGAATGAATGGCAGAACTACTCCCAAAGACCTCGAAACCTTTTTTCAACTCTTGTATTTATATTTTACTGCTCCTCGTTACGACAGCTTGGCCTTTAACTCTTACAAAACTCGTAGCAAGGCAATGGTTGCTAATCTGAAAGTCGACCCAAATTATTTCTACCAAGATCAACTTGCCAAAGTACTTACTCAAAACCATCCTCGTGCATATACCATTCCAGAAGAAAGCGATTTCGACAAAATTGATTTGCAACGAGTGCATCAAATCTATAAAGACCGATTTTCAAATGCCGCAGATTTCACCTTCGTATTTGCTGGTAATTTCGAACTCGAAACCATAAAACCATTCGTCGAACAATGGATTGGCAGTTTGCCTTCAAATAAGAATTTCGAAAAACCCAAAGATATTGGAATGAGACCTCCTAAGGGTTCGGTGAAAAAAGACTTTTACAAAGGCTCTGATCCAAAGAGTAAAGTAAACTTAGTATTTACATCGGAAACAAAATATTCGCCCAAGGAAGATTACTACTTATTGTCTTTGTCAGATCTTCTCGACATAAAGCTTATTGAGTCGTTGCGTGAAGAAAAAAGTGGTGTTTACACGCTGGGTGTCCAAAGCAGTATGAGCAAATACCCCTTCGAGAATTATAAATTCACCATTGTTTATCCTTGTGCCCCCGACAATGTCGATAGTCTTGAAAAAGCCGCTTTAAAAGAGATTGAAAAAATTAAAACAAATGGTGTTGAGCCTAAAGACTTGATTAAAATAAAAGAAACTCAGAAACGAGAACTTGAAACAAGTTTAAAAACAAACGGTTATTGGATTGCTGCAATACAGAATGCAGTGAATTACGACCGAAAACTTGAAAATATATTAAAACAATTTGACGATATTGAAAAATTGTCGTCGAAGAACATTCAAGATGTAGCCCATAAGTATTGCGGGAAGGACTACATAAAGGTTGTTCTTTACCCCGAAAGCATGAAACAATAATGCCACCCTTACCTATCATTCGATATTCACAAATTAGCAAAAAAGAAAAAGCTCTTTTTTGGGAAGCATACTACTATTCGTTTATTAGCCGATTGGCAGTTTCGTTTCTGCCTTTGAAGCGATATTCAATTTGGCTTGGACAAATAAATAAGGTGTCGCAGGAAGAAGAAGTTTCGTGTATTAGTTCAAAAGCATACTCAATTGCCCATGCGGTTCGTCGTAGTTCGCGATTTGCACTGTGGCCGACCAAGTGCTTGGTCGATGCTATGACTGCCAAAAAAATGCTCGACAAGCGCAACATACCTTCGACCATTTATTTGGGTGTAAGCAAAGACGCAAAAAAAGAACTTATTGCTCATGCATGGCTTAGATGTGGCAATGCTATTATTCTTGGCCGAAAAGGGATGAGTCGCTTTAAAGTAGTAGCGTGTTTTTCGTAGTTTATTGTATTTTTTTCTTAAACGAGTCTATTTCGCCAACCAAATCCTTCGTTTCGTCAATCGCTTTCACAAATGCCGTTCCAATAATTGCCCCATTGGCATACTTGCAAGCAAAGTCAAAAGTTGCTTTGTCTTTTATTCCAAACCCAATTATAGTCGGGTTTTTAAGATTCATCGATTGCACTTTTTCGAAATATGCTTGCGAACCTTCTATTCCTTTGCCCGAACCAGTTGTTGAGAATGTCGACACCAGATAAATAAAGCCTTTTGAGACCGAGTCGATTTGCTTTAGCCTTTTCTCATCGGTTTGAGGAGTTGCCAGAAATATATTGTACAAGCCATAATGATCGAAAACAGATTTATATTTTTCCAAAAATTCGTCCATAGGCAAATCGGGAAGTATTAATCCATCGATACCAACTTCAGCACATTTTTTGCAAAAAGCCTCAACCCCATATACAAAAACTGGATTTATATATCCCATTAGAAGCAAGGGAATATTGGTTTTTTGTCGAATGCTGCTTAGTTGTTCGAATAGCATTTTTAAAGACATTCCATTTTCTAAAGCCTTTTTGCTACTGGCTTGTATTACTGGCCCATCGGCCAAGGGATCTGAAAAGGGCATTCCGATCTCAATCATATCGACTCCCGACAGTGAAAGATGCTCAACAATAGTCGAGGTACTGTCCAATTGCGGATGACCTGCAGTAAAGTATATCGACAATATATTGTTTTTCTTATTCTGAAAAAGTTGATCTATTCTGTTCATGTTTTCTAATATTCAAAAATTTAAAATTCAAGATATGTGCATTCCCATTATTTGCATATTTACAAATTTTCACATTAGTCATTAGTAATTCGTCATTAGTAATTTAATATACGTATCCATGTCCTTATCGCCCCGGCCCGAAACATTGAGCACAACCACGTCGTTGGCTTTAAATTTAATTTTTTCGAGACCTGCAACAGCATGTGCCGACTCTAAGGCAGGAATAATTCCTTCAAGTTTGGTAAGCAAAAATGCAGCATCTAAAGCTTCTTGATCTGTAGCATCTAACACAATAGCTCGTTTTGTAGCATATAAGTGAGCGTGTTGAGGTCCAATACCCGGATAGTCGAGACCTGCCGAAATCGAGTATGGCTCGGTTATTTGTCCATCGTCGTTTTGTATCAAAAAGGTTTTTGCTCCTTGAATAATACCCAATGTTCCTTTTGCAATCGATGCCGCTGTTTCGCCCGAATCGACTCCTAAACCTGACGCTTCAACGGCAACCAATTTCACAGAAGGCTCGTCGACAAAGTGATAAAATGCTCCCATAGCGTTGCTTCCTCCACCAATACAGGCAATTACATAGTCGGGCAGTTCCGAGCCAGTTTGTTCTTTCAACTGGAAACGTATTTCTTCGCTAATAACCGATTGCAAACGAGCTACCAAATCGGGGTATGGATGTGGTCCAACCACCGAGCCCAATAGATAATGTGTATCTTCGGGATTGTTAATCCAGTCGCGCAATGCTTCGTTGCCGGCATCTTTCAATGTGCGGTTGCCGCTCATAGCCGGAACAACTCTTGCTCCAAGCATTTTCATTCGCAAAACATTGGGCATTTGACGCTTTACATCGGTTTCGCCCATGTGTACCACACAATCCATTCCCATGAGTGCACACACGGTTGCAGTTGCTACGCCATGTTGGCCGGCTCCGGTTTCGGCAATAATACGCTTCTTGCCCAATTCTTTGGCAAGTAAAATCTGACCAATGGTATTGTTTATCTTGTGCGATCCGGTATGGTTAAGGTCTTCGCGTTTTAGATATATCTTTGTGCCATATTTCTCCGACAAGCGTTTTGCAAAATACAGAGGCGAAGGTCGACCTACATAATCTTTCAACAAACTTTTAAATTCGTTCTGAAACTTTGAAGAGTTCAAAATATCGAGATATCGAGAACGCAACTCTTCTACGTTGTGGTAAAGCATTTCGGGAATATAAGCGCCACCAAATTCGCCAAAAAAGCCTTTCCCGTTTACGTTGTATTTCATAAATAAGATATTTTTTGTTTTACTTTAGGGCTAAAGCCCCCAATCGATTGTTTTTTCATTGCCGTCGGTTTATACATCGACTATGCTCAGCATCCAAACTAACGGCAATGAAATGTATACTATTCAGGCTTTTGCCAAAACTTTCGCATGGTTTTCATAACTCACTATATATAAACTCTTTCAACAGTCCAATATTTTTTAAACCAGGTTCAATCTCGAATTTGCTATTAAGGTCAATAGCAAAAAGCGCAGGATGATTAAAACTCAATACGTGCTGCTTATCTTCAGCTCCTATTCCTCCACTCAGAAAAAAAGGCTTGTCAAGTGTGAAGTTTTCGAGTATTTGCCAATCAAATTTTTTGCCACTACCTCCAAAATGAGCCGTTTGAGTATCGAACAAAAAGTAATTGCATATATTGGAGTAATTTTCGAGCTTCGAGAAATCGAAATTTTCTGCAATTCTAAATGCTTTAATCAATTCAATGCCCCGATCTTTTAGAAATAAAAGGTATTCGGGCGATTCGTCGCCATGCAACTGAACTGCCTGTAATTGGTTCTTTAAAGCAATCTCCAAGACCTTCTCCTTTGCTTCATTGACAAATACACCTGTTTTTTTTATATGTCTTGGTACCAAGTCCAAAATATTTCGATCAATTTGTTCTCCAACATAGCGAGGCGATTTAGTGTAAAAGATAAATCCAATATAATCGATTGGCAATTGTATGAGTCGGCAAATGTTGTCGGCATCGCGCATTCCACAAACTTTTATTTTCAGATCTCGTCTCATTTCAATTTGTTCACAAATTCTTCAAAAGCTTTTCCGGGGTCGGTTTCTTTCATAAAATTTTCGCCAATGAGAAAACCATTAAACCCAGCATTTTTGAGCATTTTGATATGATCTATTGAATGTATCCCACTTTCCGAAACTTTCAAAAAAGCCTCGTCGATATGCTCAGCCAATTCGACCGATCGATTGATGTCGACCGAAAAATCCTTTAAATTACGGTTGTTGACACCTACCACATTTACATACTCGTTGCAATGAATAAGTTCGTCGCGATCGTGCACTTCGAGCAGAACTTCTAAGCCCAATTCCCAAGCAAACTGAGCCAGTTTAAAGGTCTCGTTGGGTGTTAGGCAAGCTGCTATGAGCAATATAATATCGGCTCCCATCGATCGAGCTTCAACAATTTGGTATGAGTCAATAATGAAGTCTTTGCGAAGTATGGGTATATCATTTACATTGCGAGCAGTGAGCAAATCGTCGGTAGTGCCACCAAACGATGGGGTGTCGGTCAATATCGAAAGAGCCGATGCTCCATGTTTCGAATATGCTTGTGTAACCTCTTCGACTCTAACCTTATCGTTTATAACTCCTTTTGACGGCGATTTTCGTTTAAACTCTGCTATAATTCCGGTTTTTGTATCATCTAACAGAAAATCGGTTAACGAAAAACAAGTATCTTGAAAATATTCACTTTTCGCAAGCTCTTTAACACTATGTTTTTCTTTTCTTTCAAATACTTCGGCGCGTTTGTAATCAATTATTTTGTCGAGAATAGTGCTCATCTATTGAATGTCTATTAGTTTTTTAAATACTCCAAGTGCTTTTTTGCTTTCTAACGATTCTTTTGCTATGGCAATACAGTCTGCAATTGATCTGTCGGGCATGTAGCATTGCAAAGCATAAGCCGTATTGGCAATCACAACATCGTTCTGCGATTTTGTACCTTTTCCATTGAGTATATTTGTAAAAATATCGGCAGCTTCAACAATGGTATTGCCTCCAAAAAGTGCTCCTGGTTCTACATTAACAAAACCGATCGATTTGGGACTTATTTGTGACGAATTGCCCTTATAGTTAATAATAAAATCGGAAGTAAGCGATATTTCGTCATATACATCGAGACTGTACACAATCGAATAATTAATATCTGTTTGCTGGTAAAGCTTTGAATATAAATCGAGTGTTGCTTTGTTGAAAACTCCAACATACTGATATTTTGGGCGAGCCGGATTGGACAATGGACCCAGCTGGTTGAAAAAAGTTTTTACTTTTAGAGCTTTACGTGCCAGACCTACATTTTTCATGGCTAAATGAAAGAATGGTGCATGGAGATAACAAATATTTGCCTCGTCGAGTTCGCGCTTGAGTTTGTCGGGGTCGTTTCCAAATTTATAACCAAAATATTCAAAAACATTTGACGAACCAACCGGCGACGATACCGCGTAGTTGCCATGTTTTGCTACTTTAATACCTGCTCCCGCCAATACAAATGCCGAAATGGTAGAAATATTAAAAGTGTTCTTCTCGTCGCCCCCGGTGCCGCAAACATCTATGAGTTTATAGTCCGAAAGGTCGACCTGAACACACATTTCGAGCATCGCGTCGCGAAAACCTAGCAATTCCTCAGGAGCAATTTCGCGCATGAGATAAACGGTCAAAAAAGAAGCTATTTCGGCTTCGGAGTATTTGCCACTTGCCAGTTCCTTCAATGCTTCAACAGATTCATCGCGCGTAAGAACCTTTCCTGTGTATAGTTTAACTAATATTTCTTTCATTTGTTCAACCAGTTTTCAATCATTTTCAATCCGTTGGGAGTTAGCACCGATTCGGGATGAAACTGCACACCTCTAACGTCGTAGGTTTTGTGTGTTAATCCCATAATAAAGCCTTCGTCGTCTTCGCAAGTAAGAGTAAAGCAATCGGGAAGGTTGTTTTTGTCGACTACCCAAGAATGATAGCGTCCAACATCGAATCGCTCCGGAAAGCCTTTGAACAATGGCTCTGTGTTAGTCAAGAGTTTTACTGGGGTTGCTACACCATGAAAAACTTCTTTCAAGTTGGTCAATTTGCCGCCAAATGCTTCGCCTATAGCTTGGTGTCCAAGGCATACTCCCAAAATACTCTTGTTTGGCGCATATTGCCTAATTACATCTAATAAGATTCCCGCTTCAACGGGAATACCGGGTCCGGGCGATAAAATTATTTTATCGTATTGGCCAACTTCTTCCAGCGAAATTTTATCGTTGCGGCAAACATCTACCTTTTCGTTTGTAAGTTGGCTTACATAATGAACCAAATTGTAGGTAAACGAATCGTAATTATCTATAACTAAAATTTTCATATTGTTTTATTTAAAACCTCTAATTAATACCTTTTGCAACTTCAATAGCTTTTTTTAAAGCTCCTAGTTTATTGTGCACTTCTTGCAACTCGTTTTCTTCGACCGAAGCTGCCACAATGCCAGCTCCCGCTTGATAAAAAAGGCTGTTGTCTTTGCTCAAAAAAGTGCGTATCATAATAGCGTGGTTAACCGACCCATCGAAATCGAGCAGCCCAATAGCGCCTCCATAATAACCACGGGCTTGGTTTTCGTATGTGTCGATTAGCTCCATAGCCTTAAACTTGGGCGCTCCCGAAAGTGTTCCTGCCGGAAAAGTTGCAGTCATCATATCTATAGGATTTGAATTTTCGTGCAATTGAGCAGACACGGTCGACACAAGGTGTATAACGTGCGAGTAATACTGCACCTCACGATAACTCTCAACTTTTACATCGCTACCTTGTCGACTTAAGTCGTTTCGAGCCAAATCGACAAGCATAACATGTTCTGCATTTTCTTTTTTGTCTTTTATAAGTTCGGAAGCCAACTGTTTGTCGCGCTCGTCACTTCCCGAGCGCTTAAATGTGCCAGCAATGGGGTTTATATAAGCCCGTCCTTTTCGTATTTTTATTTGTGCTTCGGGCGAAGAACCGAAAATTCGAAAATTGCCATAGTCGAAGTAAAACAGATATGGCGAAGGGTTGATCGACCGAAGTGCCCGATAGAGTGTAAAATCGTCGCCAATATATTGTTGCGAAAACTGGCGCGAAAGTACAATTTGAAACACATCGCCACGAAAACAACTATTTTTACCTTTTGAAACCATCTCTTTGTACTCGTTGTCGGTAATATTTGACATTTCGTTACCAACTGTCTCGAACATACCCGATGGCGATGTACTAAGCTTATGTATCAATGTATCAACACGATCTATCTCGCTCTTTTCGCCTTCAGTTAAATTTTCGACAATACTAACTGTATCTTGAAAATGATTGATGGCAATTATATACTTAAAAAGAGTATATCGAACTTCGGGTATCTCGTACGTATTCTTTTGAGGAGCTTGCAATTTGATAGTTTCGAAATACCGTACTGCATTGTAGCTCGAATATCCAAAAAAGCCGTTTGCGGGACCTTTTAGCGATTTGTAGTCGATTTGAAATGACTTTATAAAACTATTCAATACATTGTTGAAAGAGTCAGGGGTGTTCAATTCGGAAGTAAATACCGATTTGTCGGGAAACATGCATTTTGCTTGCCCTTTATTAACTGTAAACTCAGCAATGGGTGCAATGCACACAAATGAATAACTATTCTCGTTTCCATGATAGTCTGAACTTTCAAGCAAAAATGAATTAGGATAAAGCTCTCGTAATTTCAGATAAATGCTTACCGGTGTAATGGTATCGGCAAGCGATTGTTTTACTTGGGTTAAAATCTTAATTGATTTCATTGTATTGATATTTTTGTTTTTAGCATTTTAAAAAAGAAAAGCGGCCTATCGAGATTATCCGACAGGCCGCTTTTTATATCAAAACATATAAATGATGCTTACCCCCACGGATTCATGAGAAATAATTGCCACCACCATATTTTGTTTATTGTTATCATTTTCAAATATTATAAAAGCAAATAAAAATAAAATCTTTCTAAAAAACAAATAAAATCATTTTTTTCGAAAATATTTTTTAAAAATAATTAACTTTAATAAAACGTTAAGCTATGAATTATATTGAATGGGACGATCGGTATAGTGTTAATATTTTATTTATAAACGAGCATCACAAAACACTCTTTTATATCATTAACGATATTTATGATCAAATAAAAGACAAGCCCATACCAGACAAAAACTTGTTAACAAAAGACATTAACCGACTTTTGGAATATGCTTATTTTCATTTTCTTTCTGAAGAAAAGCAAATGTTGCAATTTAACTACGAAGGTTATGCTGAGCACAAAGCTGAACACGATGCGTTTACCGCAAAAGTAAAAGATTGGAAAGACCGAATCGCAAATGACAAGTTACTATTATATCTGGAGATGACCAATTTTTTGAAAAGATGGCTCATCGACCATATTTTGGAATCAGACAAGAAGTATTCAAAACTATTTATTGCAAATGGTCTAAAATAGAATTAAGATATATACTGAGCCTTAATGCCTACTATTAAGATATCGTCGACCTGCTCATGGTTGCCGCGCCAAGTCTCAATAGAATCGTCTAGTGTTTTCTTTTGTTCGTCTAATGGCATATCGTGAATATTCAGAAGCAAATGTCTAAATCTTCTGTATTTATATTTTTTACCTTCATAACCTCCAAATTGATCGGCAAACCCATCGGAAAACATATACACCATATCATTGGGATCTAATTGTATTTGATGTGTTTTGAAATTCTGCTGTCCTTCGCTTTTTTCGAGACTTACAGAAAACCTATTACCCTTAATCTCATTGAGTTTATTGTCGTGAACAATATAGATTGGATTAAATGCCCCTGCAAATTCGAGTATATTTGTTTGCTTATCGATAAAACACAAGGTAACATCCATGCCATCTTTCAAACTAATATGTTCAACGTCTTTGAAAATCTTTTGAAAATCTTCCATTATTTTATCGAGAAATTCACCGGGACTATTGGTTTGAGTATTCACAATTTTTCGAAAGATTTCGAATCCAATAATCGACATAAATGCACCTGGCACTCCATGACCAGTACAATCGACGGCAGCAACAACAACTTTTTGATTGTTTTCGTAAATCCAGTAAAAATCGCCACTAACAATGTCGCGTGGTTTATGAAGCACAAACGAATTGGGCAATATTTTTCTGAAAGCTCGTTCAGATGGCAACAATGCCTCCTGTATACGCTTAGCATAATTTATACTGTCGGTAATATTTTTATTTTTAAGAGTCAATTCTTCTTTTTGCAATGCTATGGCTTGCGCTATAAGCTCTCGCTCCATTAAATGTTTATTGGTCTTACGAAGTTGAACAGTTCGCAGTTGCACTAAGCTATAAATGAGAAAGAAAATAACAAGTCCATAAATAATCAAAGCCGATTGAGAACGCCAAAATGGGGTAAGAATAACAATTTTCAAATAAGCTTCTTTGTCGCTCCAAATCTGATCACTATTGGTACCTATAACTTTAAAAACATATTCGCCGGGCGACAGTTTTGAAAACGAAGCCGAATGTTTATTGTTAATATTGATCCATACTCCAACCTCGTTTCGAGTCGACAATTGGTATTTAAAGAGATTTTTATGAGGAATTGTATAATCGAGCGATGCAAACTCAATATTAAACATATCGGTCGAATAAGGCAGGGTTATTTTATCGGTGCTACCTATCGAAATATTTGAAAATTTTCCACTTTCAAATATTTCTAAAGAAGTAATAACTACCTCTGGTTTAAACTGATTGCGCTGCATTTTGTCGGGATAAAAAGAATTATATCCCGAAATTCCACCAAAAAACAGTTCTCCATCTTTTGCAATAAATGCAGAGCCAATATTAAACTCGTAGCCTTGCAAACCATCTGAAATGTCGAAGCCCGTAAATTCTTCGTTTTCGATATTCATTTTAGTGATCCCCCTCTTGGTTCCAAGCCATAAATTGCCTGCTTTGTCGAGCAGCATCGAAAATATTGTATTGTTTACAAGCCCCTGTTTGTCGGTATAAACCGAAAAGTCGTCGGTCGTTTTGTTGTACAAACACAAACCATTACTTGTGCCAATCCATACCTGACCATTCAAATCACACAACAATGAATATATGTAGTTGCTACATATTCTACCTACTTTATTAATTTCGGTATTGTACAATACTTTTTTTTCTGTTTGCAGAAATATTTTGTACAAACCTTTATCTGTTCCTACCCACAAATTGTTGCTTTTGTCTTGAGCAATCGAATATACCGTTTGTTGTATGGTTTTGTTTTGGTCGATAGTAAGTTTAACAAATGGATCAAATTGCTTGGTTTTTTTATTAAATTTATGAAGACCCTGATTGCTCCCTATCCAAATGGTATTCTGCATATCTTCATAAATCGTAAAAATTCGAATATTTTTTAGACTCGAACAATTTGTATTTGCAAAACTGCAAAAAGAAGAAAATTTTTCTCCCGAATAAATGTGCAAACCTTTGTTTGAACCTATCCAAATATTTTGCTCTTTGTCGGAATAAATTTCAAATATTTTATCTCCGGGAAGGTTCTCATTTCTCGACAAACCATAGTAATAAGTTTCCTCTCCTGTTTTTTCGTTTTTCACAATTAAGCCACTGCCATTGGTGCCAATCCAATGGTTTTGAGCTTGATCTTTGTATATAGCAGTCACATTGTTTGACGACTGATTTTTAGCAATTTTCTGAATAAATAAATTGAATTTATATGGTTTTGAGTCGAATTTTATAAGACCTTGTGATGTGCCAAGCCATAATATTCCCGATTTATCTTTAATTATTGAACTAATATCGCCAAGCAACTGTTCGACCTTATTGTTAATAGCCGACAACTTTTGTACACTATTATTTGAAATGTTCAACAAAGTTACGCCATTGCGAGTGCCAATCCATAGTTGCTTTTGATTTTCCTCAAAGAATAGCTTGTTTATAGAAATGTCTGAGGGCGATTGACTATGAGCTGATATGTCTATTCTTTTAAAAATTTGGGATCTAAAATCATACTGGTTTAGTCCATATTCGGTACCTATCCAAATATTGCCGCTATTGTCCTCTGCAATAGACTTTATTCGATTGTCACTAAGTGAATTGATGTCGTTTGGGCGATAAAAAAAACGTTCGAACAGTTCTATTTGTCGGTCAAATAAAAACAAACCATCTTTTGAGCCAATCCAAAATTGCCCTCTGTTATCTTCAAATATTGGAAAACTTATATCGCTTGTTGCATAGTTAAAAACATTGTTGTAGTGAAAATAATGTGAAAATGTGTTGTTTTGAGGATTATATTTTTCGAGAGATTCAATGGTTTTCACCCAAATAGTGCCTTCTTTATCTTCGTAAACATTGTAAAGCGAATTTGATGAAATTGAATTGACGTCGTTTGCAGAATGTAAGTAATTAGTAAAAAGCCCTGTTTGGTAGTTGAAAACACTAAGTCCATTGTTTGTAGCAATCCAAATATTTCCCTTTCGATCTTGACAAAGTGCTCTTATAAAATTGTCGCAAAGTGAATTGTTATCTGAGGGCTGCCATCTATATGTTTTGAATGTGTAGCCATCAAATCTATTGAGACCATCTTGTGTACCTGTCCACAAAAAACCTTTACGATCAATAAGTAGACAAGTAACCCCAGTTTGCGATAAACCATCTTCGATTGTAAAAACATTAACTCTGTTATTGAAATTACTAGCCAACACCCCATTTGACAATAAAAGAGTAAGAACAACAATGAGTTGAACGACAGTTAATATGATCTTTTCTGGCTTATACATGAAGTGCTAATATAGCATTTCTATTGTTTAATAACAAGTCTATCAAGTATTATTGTGTTGAACAGCACCTTCATTTGATATTAGGTGTTTGTAAAAATTGGATGGAGAATCTAAAAATGAATAATTTATAGACTTTTCCCATTTAGAATCAATTTTTAATATTGTGTCTTCATTCATTGCAATGGCATTGGGCCAATCGCGAAAAAACCCATCTGATTTTCTTTTAGAGGTAGCATTTATTACCAGAACATTTGTTGCATCCGATTTTTCGACAAGCATACAGTCGTGCAAGGGGTCTATATTGGCTAAGCCTAACCACGAAAGCAAAAATGTATTACTTGTGTCGACTTTCGAATCGTAAAGTACCATAAATTTAACGTTCGTTATATCTAAATTTACTATTTTTTGAGCGAACTCAGTAAATTCAAATTCCAAATCTTTTTCAATGGCAACAAATAGCATTGAATAAGCTTCGATACAATTGAGCGACTTTACGTTTGGCAGTTTGCTCAAATATAAAAAATCGCTTTTCCCGCTACTTATATTCATTGCTGGCTTGGAACATGCATCAATGCCCATTTTGCCCGAAAACGCGAATGTGTATGAAGCATGATCAAGCACATCGGTAGGCCCTGAAGAGAAATGAATATTTGAGCGAACATCGACATTCTGAGCGATTGCTTTCAGAACTTCGTCGGGTTTATATATATCGACATTTGCGTCGACAACTACCATTATTTTATTAAACATCATCTGACCTGCTCCCCACATTGCGTTCATTACTTTAACAGCTTGTCCCGGGTAGCTTTGTTTAATTTTAACTATTACCAGATTATGAGCAGTTCCTTCCATTGGAAGCGTAAAGTCAATTACTTCGGGAGCCAAAGACAATTTTATAGGGGTGATAAATATTTTCTCGGTGGCCTTTGCAATGTATGCATCTTCTTGTGGCGGTATGCCTACAATGGTTGCCGGGTAAATAGCATTGTTACGATGGGTAATGCAAGTTACATGAAACCGTGGATACCAATCGGCCAATGAGTAAAATCCTGTATGGTCGCCAAATGGGCCTTCCCAAACGAGCTCCTCAGACGGGTCGACAAAACCCTCAATAACGATATCGGCATCGATAGGCACTTCAATGTCCTGAGTAATACATTTTACAAGTTCAACTTTTCTTTTTCTCAAAAAACCGGCTAAAATATATTCGTCCAAATTATCGGGAAGGGGTGCAGTCGCGGAATAAGTATATGCCGGGTCACCTCCCAGTACAACGGCAATAGGCATTAGCTTGCCCAATTGTTTGTAGGCTGCATAATGTCTGGCTCCGGTTTTGTGCAAATGCCAGTGCATACCGGTTGTCTTGCTGTCAAAAACCTGCATACGATACATTCCAAGATTACGAATGCCTGTAACCGGATCTTTAGTATGAACCAAGGGTAGGGTAATGAAACGCCCTCCATCGTATGGCCAGCATTTTAGCACAGGAAGTATCGACAAATCGGGGTCTCTCAATATATTTTCCTGACAAGAAGCCTTCTTTTTAACAATTTGGGGAAACCAATCACTTATTTTCTTGAGTTCTGGCAACAGCTTTATTTTATCCCAAATAGAATCTGGTTTTGCACCAAACACTCGTAAAATATGTAAAATATCCTTTATAGGTTGTTCAATATCGGCAAAATTAAGCGCCTCGCAAATTCTTTTGTCGGAACCCATAGAATTGATGAGAAGAGGAAATCTAGTGCCGTTATTTTCAAACAACAGAGCCTTTCCGCCATCGCTAAGTTTCGAAAAGCGATCGGCAACCTCGGTTATTTCTAACTCAGGGTCAAAAAAATCGCTAATCCTTATGAGTTCATCCTTTTTTTCGAGTCGTTCTACAAACGAATTTAAACCATTAAAAGCCATACTCAAATATTAATATGCACGTTGGTCACGACCTTCGATAAAGTTTATAAACGATCGGTTTACCACTTTGTTCCCACCTGGAGTTGGATAGTCGCCGGTAAAATACCAGTCGCCTTTATGCTCCGGACAAGCCTTGTGCAAATTTTCAACCGTTTGATAAACGATAATCACTTCTGCTTTTATCTCGGGCGACTTGAGCATTTGTGCAATTTTATGCGATATTTCCTCGGGTGTAAATTCGTTGTATATATCTTTCACATAATTGACAATCTCTTCTTTCGGAAAATCTTGCTGCGCCTTCGATTTGCGATACACTTCGTTTATTACCCGCTCTTTACCAGTCTCTTTAAGCAATGCAATGGCTGCTTTAAAGGCTATAAAGTCGTTTAGCTTTGCCATGTCTATACCGTAACAATCGGGATAACGTATTTGTGGCGACGACGATACAATAACTATTTTCTTGGGCCCTAACCTGTCGAGTATCTTTATAATACTCTGCTTCAGGGTGGTACCACGCACAATAGAATCGTCGATAACTACCAAATTGTCGACTCCACTACGAATAGTACCATAGGTAATATCGTAGACGTGACCTACCAAGTCGTCGCGACCTTTATCTTGTGAAATAAACGTACGTAATTTGATGTCTTTAATGGCAACCTTTTCGAAGCGGGGCTTGAGATTCAAAATGGCATTGAACTGTTCGTCGGTCAAATTGCCATTGGCAGCTCTAATGCGGTCAATCTTAGTAGCATTCAAATGCTCTTGAACACCGTTAATTAGGCCATAAAATGACGATTCGGCTGTATTGGGGATGTATGAAAATACTGTATTTTCAGCATCGTTGTCTACTGCTTTTAAAATGGCCGGAGTAAGCAATTCACCTAATTTTTTTCGTTCAGCATAAATATCTTTATCTCCTCCACGCGAAAAATAAATACGTTCAAACGAGCACGACCTCTTTTCCTGAGCAGGTCTAATACTTTCGACCGATACATATCCGTTTTTCTTAATAATAATGGCACCTCCCGGCTCAAGTTCTTTAACTTGTTCGGCTGACACATTCATTACGGTTTGAATTACAGGACGCTCCGATGTTACAACTGCAACTTCGTCGTCGTAGTAGTAATATGCTGGTCTAATGCCCCAAGGGTCGCGCATCACAAATGCATCGCCGTGACCAATAAGACCTGCAATGGCATAACCGCCGTCCCACTTCTTGCTCGATTCGCGCAATATTGCTGTTAGGTCGAGATGATCGGCAATGAGATGCGAAATAGTCTTATTGTCAAATCCCTGGGTTTTAAATAAAATAAATTTTCGTTGAACTTCGCTTTCGAGAAAATGCCCAACATTTTCGAGCACTGTAACTGTGTCGGAAAAATCTATTGGATGTTGCCCCAAATCAATCAGCACATTGAACAATTCGTCGACATTGGTAAGGTTGAAATTGCCGGCTAACAATAGGTTTCGACTCTTCCAATTGTTTTGACGCATAACTGGGTGTACCCTTTCAATGCTATTGTTGCCAAATGTGCCATATCGTAAGTGCCCAAGATACAACTCACTTACAAATGGCAAGTTGGCTTTTGCCCAATGTGGGTCGCTCAGCAAATCGGGGGTGTCGCGTTCAACTTCGGCATAGTTTTGATAAATTCTTTTGAATATATCGTTAATTGCCATCGTTTTTACCGATCGATTGCGAAAAATGTATTCTTTTCCAGGAGGCATATCGAGCTTAACCGATGCTATTCCAGCTCCATCTTGTCCGCGATTGTGTTGTTTTTCCATGAGCAAATAAAGCTTCTGCAAACCATACCTCCAGGTACCATACTTCAATTGATAGTGCTCTAGGGGCTTCAACAACCTAATCATTGCAATTCCGCACTCGTGCTTTACTTCATCTGTCATTACTTATTATTTTAATTGGAGTGTCTTTAAAGAAGGAGGTACTGTAAATGCATTGGGAAACTCTTTCTTTATTTTTTTTAATGCAACAAAAGCCTCTACTTGCGATCTGTAATCGCCAACATACACCTTAAAATCGGGCGCTTCGTATTTTAAATAGGGCGATATTTCGGGAAACAAATTTGCAAATCTCTGTATTTCACTTTCTGCTTCTTTCTTAGCTGTATTGCCGGTTTTTGAATAGATCCTAATTCTATAAATGGGCAAATAATTTTTCTCTGCCCTGAATTCGACATATTTCTTTATTAGATTTTCCTCCGACTTTTCTTGATAAATATTTAGAAATCCTCCATTTGAAGTGGAGCTTGAAAGTGTTTTCTGAATTGCTTCGTAGCTAACAATGTTGGCGCCTGTATGCTGGGCGCCAAGCGATACCTTGAAGAGTAATATTAGCGCTACAACCGATATTTTTATTTGCATAGAAGATATTTTGTTGAAGCTCCAAAAATAATAAAAATTACAAGAATGGAATTTCGTCTTTCTTTATTTCTTTTTCGAAATTCATTTTCTTTTTAAATGGCCCTGTTTGAACCATTAACCAGCCCTTTAATAGTATCGTTTCGTTGCTTTTTCTTAGTATTTTAAAAATACTAAAGTACGATGTTATGTCTTTCGAAAGATTTAATTCAACGGGGAAATAATAGGAATCTAAGGTATTAGGATTTAGTTTAATTGCTTTTTGCAAAGTGGCTACCCCAAGTTCTCTGTCGCCTATTAAAAGTGAAAATTCGCTTTGTTTTATGGTTACCGGCAACATGCGTTGATTAAATACTTCGAATTGCAAATCGACAGTAAGCGAATTGCCCGAGAAACCTTTTACATTGAATGCTTGCATTTTACCAACTTCCACTTGCTTACACGAAGCAAACAAAAAAATTGATAAAACAATAAGCCATAAACGATTCATAAAACCCGTGTTCTTGGTAAACGATTGGCAAATATAATACTATTAAACACAGAGACACTGAAACACAAAAAAAACATTTCGAATAGTCTCTGTGTTTAAAATTTATTTTTTAGCGCTTTTCATAGCTATTTCTTCGAGTTGATCTGTTGTAAGCGATTTAGGTCTTTCGAGCGGGTACAACAATGCTCTGTCCCAAATAACATTGGCACAGATACCAATTGCTCGTCCAATGCCAAATAATACAGTATAGAAATCATACTCCTTAACGCCATAGTGCCATTGTATAGCTCCAGAATGCGCATCGACATTGGGCCATGGATTCTTTGCTTTACCTTGTTCGATCAATACAGGTGGTACAACTCGGTACAACATATCGACATATTGCATCATTGGGTCGGTGGCCATGTGTTTGAGAGCAAACTCGCGCTGAATCATGTATCGAGGGTCTGTTTTGCGCAATACAGCATGTCCAAAGCCCGGAATAACATGTCCGGCTTTAAGGGTATCCCATACATATTGGCGCAACTCCGGTTCGGTAGGTACTTTGTCGCCCATTTTTTTCATCACATCAATAAGCCAAATTAGCACTTCCTGATTGGCCAAGCCATGTAGTGGACCTGCCAAACCATTGATCATGGCCGAAATAGAAAGGTAAATGTCCGACAGCGAACTACCAACCAAATGCCCGGTATGTGCACTCACGTTGCCGCTTTCGTGGTCGGCATGAAGAATAAAGTGAAGACGGGAAACGTCGTCGTAAGGTTTTTCGATGCCCATCATGTGTGCAAAGTTAGCACCATAATCAAGTATGGGATTCGACTGCACTTGATGAGGTTTTTTGTAAACTTTTGCATAAATATACGCAGCAATTTCAGGCAATTTTGCCATTAGGTTCATGCTGTCTTCGTACATCGGATCCCAATATTGCTTTTTCGATATGCCTGCATGATATTTCTTATTGAAAAGCGACTCGCGGTTCATGGTCAATATTGCGGTTGAAAACATAGCCATTGGATGGCTTATGTCGGGAAATGCATCTATTACATCATATACATATCGGGGAACAATGCGTCGTTTCGATATTTCGTCGATCACATCCGACACTTCTTCTTCGGTAGGTATATCGCCGGTAAGCAACAAATAGATACACCCTTCTACATAAGGGTATTCAGAGCCCTGTGCACGTGGAAGTTTTGCAAATAGCTCGGGCAATGTATAGCCCCTGTAACGTATGCCTTCTTCGGGGTCGAGATTCGAAATGTCGGTTACCAAACATTTGATGTCGCGCATACCCCCAATTATCTGACTTATAGTCACCTGATCAACTACCACATCGCCATATTCTTCGAGTAAACGTTGAGTACGTGGACGCCATTGGTCGATCTTTTCAGCTAATTTTTCTTTTAAATTTGGCATATCGTTGCTTTTTTAAATTATTACTTTGATAGACTTAAGCTACTGTTAGCTTTTGCATTTTAATAACACAACCGACAAATCAATTGTTTAATGAAAACCATTAAAATTATGGATTTTTTTTAAAAACAAAAACATTTCTACTTTCTACTTTACAAACTTTTAACTTTATCCACTTATACCCTTACCCCTATTACCAATATATCGTCGATTTGATCTACCTCTCCAATCCAATCTAAAATTGCTTTTTCGAGTACATCGCGTTGTTGTTTCATGTTTTTCGAAGCATTGTCGACCAACATTTGCTTCAATTGCTTAACCATAAACTTTTTGCCATTTGGTCCACCAAACTGATCGGGATAACCATCGGAAAACGAATAGAGGCAATCGCCTTTTTCGAGTTGAAATATATTGTTATTAAAAGGTTGATGACTCATAATATGAATTCCGATAGGCATTTTATCGGCCTTAAATTCAATTAGCTCGCCATTTCTAACAATTATAAGCGGATTATTGGCCCCTGCATATTGAAGACTAAAATCGTTTTTGTCGAAAATATAAAAAACCAAATCCATACCGTCTTTGTTTTCGCCTTCTTTTCCAGTTTGATGTAACGATGTAATAATCTGGCTACGTAGCATATTGAGTATTTCATTGGCAGGCAAATGATCGTTAACGGTAATAATCTGATTGAGTAACGATGTTCCCAACATACTCATAAAAGCACCCGGAACGCCGTGACCTGTACAATCGGCTGTAATCACGTACATTCGCCCATTTTTCTCGTGTATCCAATAAAAATCGCCACTTACTATGTCGCGTGGTCGATAAAGGATAAAATGTTCGGGCAATTCTTTGTTTAAAAACTCTTGGGGCGGCAGTATTGCAGACTGTATACGGCGTGCATACATGATACTGTCGGTTATCTCCTTTTTCTGATGGGTAATAAGGTCATTCTTAAGTGCCAACTCATCGTTTTTCTGAGCCAGGGCGAGGTTAGCCTTTTTCTTTTGGTTGTATTGTTTGATAATAACCACAACCACAACAGCAACCATAAGTATGATTAATATAAAAATAAAGATTGCCCACCTCTGTTGCCTGATTTGGCTTTCTTTAAGTGCCTGATCTTTGTTGAGTAACACGATTTGCTGTTTTTGTTTATCCGATTCGTATTGAGTTTGCAACTCGGTCATTTGCTTATAGTTCTCTTTATTGAGAAGTGTATCTTTGATTTCGGTATATTTTTTGTAAGCAATCAGTGCTTTATCGTGCTCACCTTTGCGTTCATACAAGTCGGACTGATATTGGTAAACGTCTTTTAATTTATCTTTTAAATCCAGTTTAATGGCCAAATCCTCTGCCATATTTAGATATTGATCAGAAATTGTAAGATTCCCCAGCTTGTAATAGTTGCTCCCCAACAAAATTAAGTTTGTAACCTGTTCTGGTTCAACACTCAATTGCAAATTGATTTTGTAGGCTCTTTCTGTATAATTAAGTGCATTATTGTAAAATCCCGAATAGTTGTAGGCCAAACCCAGGTTGTTGAGTGCTTTTGCTACACCGGGCAAATCATTGATTTCCTCACTCAGTTTTAAAGATTTTTTATAATTATCAATACTTTCCTTGTATTGATCGAGCACCTGTGAAGGAGTTAGTTTTTTAAAAATATCCTTTTCCCAATTCGTTCCGTATTTTCTGGAAAAGTTATCATTGAGTATGAGCGATTGAACGACACCAATATTAGAATATGTTTTTAAAATTTCTGTTTTATCCCCAATCAAAAGCCTTACATCAAGTGCTTTGTGATGAAACTCGAGTGCTTTTGGAAAATTATTGATTAGTTGATAAATGACTCCGATATTGTTAAAACAGGTCGAAACACCTTCTGGGAAATCTATCTTCTCAAATATTTTCAAGGCTTCCTGGTAATTGGCAATTGCCAATTGAAACTTCCCGTTCCTCCAATAAGCATTACCAATATTGTTCAATGCAATGCCATGACCTCTAGCATTACCCATTTCTTTTTGAACATTCCCATAAATTTCGTAGTGTTTTACGGCATCTTCAAATCTACCCAAATCAAAAAACAAAATCCCTAAATTGTTATTTATTTTTGCTTTGATCTTTTTGTCGTCTTCTTTTTCGACAATAACAAGGGCTTTGTTCCAATATTCTAGCGCTTTGTCGAATTCGCCTTTTCTCTTTGAAGCCGAACCCAGATTGTTTAGTGCATTTGCTTGTTGAAGCGGATATTTTTTTGACTCATTTAAAGCTAAATTGAAATATTTAATTGCATCTTCAATACTTGCCTGACTATTTTGAAAGTAAAACCCATTCATACCTATACCATTGTATGCCTTGGCAAGCCCTTCGGAGTTTTCATCTTGTTGATACAGAGAAATTGCTTTTAAATAGTTAGTTATGCAACTCTGGTAATCATCATTAAATGAATATGCTTCGCCAATATAACTGTATGCTTCGGCTACTTTGCTCTTTTTATCTTTATTTGAAAAATAATTAATAGCTTTTTGAGCATATTCGACAGTTTTTTCCAAATCAGTCGAAACATATTCATTAGCAAGAAGAAGTTGAATATCGGCTTTTTCCGACTTATTTGCATTATCCAATAACACTTCAAGACTATCGGTAA
>CAMDBI010000027.1 GCA_945889005.1 Bacteroides fragilis | reverse complement strand
GGTTGGCGGCCGCCAACCACCCCCTCCTACAAAACTTAAATTGCTAATTGTTATTCCGAACATAGTGAGAAATCTCTGTACTAATATTTTAACAGGATTGAAATGTTTGTAATTATTGTAATACCTATAAAACAATTTACTAGATATATTGTATAAATCAAATTTTAATATATAAGTAAATATGCTTATAAAGTTTGTAAAAATAACAAAAAGTTTAAAATTACTTTATAATTAAAACAAAAAACTTAAATAAATCGTATATTTGTAATGTTTAAAAAGGGGTAATATAAATAAATTGTAAATATGATTTCGGTACATTGCAAAAAAACAGGTGAAGGTGGATGTTATGGGGTAAAGGAGTTGGCATTGCTACTTGAAATAAGTAATAAACTTAATAATACGAGCAATGTAAAAGAATGTTTGTTCCCAATAATTAAGATTTTGGCGCATTATGTAAATGCCGACCGCGCCATACTTACTATTTTGAATAGACCAACAGGTAAATTGATGATAGAAGTGGGTTATGGACTTTCGGACGAAGAAAAAGCCCTTGGAATATACGAAGTAGGAGAAGGTATTATTGGGAAAGTGGTTGCAACTGGCAATCATATAATTATTCCAAAAATATCGGAAGCTCCTGATTTTCTTAATAAGACAAAAAGCAGAACAGTAATTGACAGCCAGGACGTATCGTTTATATGTGTGCCTGTCAAAAACGACGATAGCATAGTAGGTACATTGAGTATAAACCGTGTATATAACGAAAATATTCCATATGACGAAGATATTAGACTTTTAACCCTAGTAGGGTCGATGATTGCCGGTGCAGTGCGCTCGCGGCAAGAGTATATAGAAGAGATTGAACGGCTACAACACGAAAACGATATACTTCAAGATGAGTTGCGCGACAAGCAACGCTACAAGTCAATAGTTGGTAATTCGGGAAAGATGCAGCATGTGTTTGACCTCATTGGGCGTGTTGCTCCAACACAGGCTACAGTTCTAATTCGTGGAGAAAGTGGGGTTGGTAAAGAAATGATTGCCGATGCCATACATTTCAATAGTTCGAGAGTAAATAAAGAATTTATTAAAGTCAACTGTGCGGCATTGCCCGAGAGTTTAATAGAGAGCGAATTGTTTGGTCACGAAAAGGGCGCGTTTACCGGTGCACAGGCTATGCGTAAAGGACGCTTCGAAATGGCTGATGGTGGCACTATTTTTCTCGACGAAATAGGAGATTTGCCTGCACAAACACAGATTAAATTGTTGCGTATATTGCAAGAAAGGGAGTTTGAGCGTTTGGGTAGTAGCAAGCCCATAAAGATTGATGTTCGAATCGTGTGTGCCACTAACCGCAACCTGGAAGAGCTCATTACTAAAGGAGATTTTAGGGAAGATTTATATTATCGTATCAATGTATTTCCGGTATTTCTTCCGCCCTTGCGTGAGCGAATAAACGACATACCAGCCTTGGTCGATCACTTTATTGGTGAATATAACCGCAAAAATAATGCACGAATACGACGTATTTCGTCGGCTGCTATTGATATACTTATGATGTATCATTGGCCGGGCAATATTCGTGAATTGGAAAACTGTGTGGAACGGGCCTGTATAATGAGTGTCGATAATGTAATTCGAAGTCATAACCTTCCGCCTACTTTGCAAACAGCCCAATCGTCGGGAACCAAGGCAAAAGGGGGTCTCGACACCATGCTTGAACGTGTAGAGAAACAATTGATACTCGAAACCTTGCAAAGTACAAAAGGTAACGTAACAAAGGCGGCCGAAATACTTAAAGTAACAGAGCGTATACTAGGTCTGAGGGTGAGTAAGTACGAAATAGACACCAAACGCTTTAAACCACAGAAAGCTAATGATACCCCAGCTTAGCATACAATTTGATAAATGCAACTTTGCTAATAGAGAGCATTGTTATGATTTTGTTGCTTTGCTAAGAGCTTATATGACCGACCCTATGGGCGATGCAAAACCATTGGATGGTTTACAAGAAAAAGATTTGATTCAGGGTTTATCGACACATCCATCGTCGTATGTACTTTTTGCCAAGGTCGATGGTCGATGTGTGGCTATGGCAACTTGTTTTATCAATTTCTCGACTTTTAAAGTGATGCCCTATACCAATGTACACGATATAATTGTTTATAAAGAATATAGAGGTAAGGGAATTGGCAAGGCTTTGCTCGAGGAGCTTATAAGAAATGCCGAAGAATTGGGGCATTGCAAGGTCAATTTGGAGGTGCGTGAGGATAATATGGTGGCTCAACGATTGTACCAAGAGCTAGGCTTTGCCGACAGCGAACCTCCCATGTGGTTTTGGACAAAGGCTTTATGAACACAGAGGCACAAAGAATTTATTTCCTACCATAATGTATTTTTTATTTCTTTTTCCTACCATAATGTTTTTTTTCAAACATTGATTTAATTATTAAACAACATGTAATCAGTAATATATGTTATGTGGCACGATGTTTATTATACCTTAAAAAAGTAAAAATAAACGAATATGAAATTAAGTGCACGTAACAAACTCAAAGGCAAGATTACAGCCATAGAAGAAGGTCTAATTACAGCTAAAGTAAAGATAGACCTAGGTAATGGAAACGAAATTGTTTCTATCATATCCAAAGACTCCATTTCTGAACTCAATCTGAAACTTGGCGATACAGCTTTTGCTGTAATCAAATCGACTGAAGTGATAGTGGGTATTCCATGCGATTGCAAAGGGGACAATTGTAAATGCCATTAGACATGACTGAGATTGATCTACATATCAATATTAAGTTTCAAAAGATGGAATTTATAAACCCACTAAGGATAGAACTCTTGCGAAAAGTGCAGCAGACAGGTAGTTTGAATGCTGCTGCAAAAGCTATATCAATTTCATACCAGAGTGCATGGTCGTTGGTAGATGGGATGAATAAAATTGCACCATCTCCATTGGTGTCAAAGCAAAGAGGAGGCACAGGTGGTGGTGGGGCTGTTGTGTCGGATTATGGCAATATGATTTTAAAAGAATACGCCTACATTGAACAACAAGTCGGAAAGTTCTGCAAACAATTGAATACGGAAGTGAATCTCTAAAATTTTTTATTCTTCGTTATTGAAAATAAGATAACGCATAAAAAGCAAAAAGATGATAGATATGATAAGTTACAAACCAATTGGAATCATTCAAACTCCGTTTGTCGAAATAAATGGCATGCCAGTGCAACCTTCGGGAGCAGGAAAGGCTAAAGGAAAAATTATACTTGATAAAGAGTTTGAAGGTGGTTTGTTCGATTTAATTGGATTTTCGCATATTACATTGCTGTATCATTTGCATAAGGTTGCAGGATATAAGTTATATGTGGTACCATTTATCGACGATAAACCTCACGGGATTTTTGCAACACGTGCACCGGCAAGACCAAATCCAATCGGTATTTCAACAGTAAAACTTAAACGAATAAAAGGAAATGAGCTTTATATAGAGGAAGTAGATATGCTCGATGGTTCGCCATTGCTCGATATAAAACCCTTTTACCCAAAGTACGACAACCGTGAAAATGTAAAATATGGTTGGTTAGAGGCTAAAGATAATGTTGATATCTCGAAAATAAAGTCAGATAGTCGTTTTAAAGAGAAAAATCCAGGAATAAATCGCTGTAAGTGATATAAAGTTTCTGGTTAGTAGTCAAATTAATTTACATTTTAAAAGTACAAAAGATGAGAAAAATAATTAAATGTTTAGGAATCATATTTTTTATTAACTTTTTTGATTTGGTATTATATTCTCAAACAACAATCGATGCTGAATTCAGACCACGTACAGAGTTTAGGCAGGGGTTCAGAAAACCATTGGCCGATTCGTTGAAAGCCGGATTCATTACTTTTCAGCGTACACGTTTGAATGCAATGTACAAGAGCAAAGTATTAAGCACTTATATTAGCCTACAAGATGCGCGGGTTTGGGGGGCAAGCGACCTGAAAACCAATACTTCCAAGATTGAATTGAACGAAGCTTGGGCCGAATACCTTATTATGACAGGGCTATCGACACAGTTTGGACGCCAGGCAATCAATTACGACGATCGTCGGTTGTTTTCATCGCCAACTTGGAGCAATACGGGTATGGCGCACGATGCATTAGTGGTTAAATACCAGCTTTATGGAATTAATATTCATTCAGGTATGTCTTACAACAATGCAAAAGATACCTTGTCGGATATTGCCTACAGCTTTAGTGCCAAACAAAACTATAAAACACTGAATTATATATGGGTTGAAAGGGAATTGTTCCCAGCTGCAAAAATTTCGCTCATCGGGGTTTGCGATCAATTTCAAAACACAAAAAAAGCGAATACACTTTACCCCAGATATACCTTTGGTGGCAACTTTTTTTACGCGAGCGATTCGAGTAGTTTAGGTGTAACCCTCACATTTTATAAACAGTCGGGTGCTACACCAATGAAAACATACAAGAATAGTAATAAAGTACAAACATTTGCTGGATTAAATGCCTTTTTTGCAGCTGCAAAAGTTTCGTACAAGATAACCGATATGTTTAGCCCATACTTAGGAGCCGAGTTGTATTCAGGCAATCCCTATACCGCCGACTCGACCGACTCGAAAGCATTTGAACGATTATACGGTGCTCCGCACTCCTTCAATGGTTATATGGAGTTTTTTCAGACACTTCCTGCACAAGGGCTTATGGATTTAAACCTTGGCTTGGGTTTAAAATTAAGTGGAAAATTGAAACTTGATTTGAATGCACATCTATTTAGCTTTCACGAAGATTTTTACTATAAAAAGGAAAAAACCGATAAGAGTTTGGGGTCTGAAATTGATTTGACTGTCAATTACACTATTTCGAAAGAAATAATGCTTCAGGCAGGTTATAGCAGATACTTTACCAACGATGCTTCGGAAAAGTATTTTAAAGTGAGTGGGGTCGATGTACATACTCCACAGTGGGCTTACCTGATGATGACTATAAGGCCACAGTTGTATAAAACACCTGTGAATTAGACTCATGATAATAGACAATTGATAAATTCGAAATTTAAAAAATAAAATAAAATGAGAAAAATAATACTATTCATATTAGTTGCACTCAGTGTAAGCGCTCAGGCGCAAACAGTAAAAGTGGCTGCAGCAGCAAACCTCAGGTATATACTCGAAGAAATAAATGCAAAATATATTGAAACTCATCCAAAAGTTAAGGTAGAGGTTACTTTGGGGGCTTCGGGTGCACTTACCACTCAAATAATTAATGGTGCCGATTTCAATTTTTTCATGTCGGCCGATATTAAATTCCCTCAAAAGCTCAAAGAACAGGGTTGTGCCGAAGGAGTAGTCAAAACTTATGGCTTTGGTAAATTGGCATTGTGGAGTACAGTGCTCGATGTTAGTAAAGGTATTGAAGTTTTAAAAAAACCTGATATAAAACGTATATCGATAGCCAAACCCGAATTAGCTCCTTATGGTGAACGAGCTGTGCAATGCATGAAATACTACGGACTTTACGACGTATCTAAGAAAAAATTGGTATATGCCGATAATATTACTCAAGCTGCACAGTTTGCTGAAACTGGCAATGCCGAACTTGCTTTTATAGCATACGCTTTATTATTTGGACCAGAAATGCAGGGCAAAGGAAGCTTTTATTTGCTCGATGCCCAAAGCTACAAACCGGTAGAACAAGCTTGTGTACTGCTCAAAGCCTGGAAACCAAATCCCGAAGCGGCAAAGTTTATGAGGTTTGTGCTAAGTGCCGAGTGCAAGCCAATTTTTGAGAAATTTGGATTTATAGTACCTTGAAAAAATAACCACATTGTCACATAGAACACATAGTTTTAATTTAAATCTTCTTTTTCTATGTGTTCTATGTGTTCTATGTGACAATGTTGTAAATAAAATATTATGAACAAACTTACAGGAATAATCAATAAAATACAAGTATCGGGAGCTGTCATGCTTGTCGATGTATATGTTGATGGACAATCGTTTTCGGCTTTACTTATAGAATCAGCAAACCAAGCAAGTTGGCTTTGTGAAGGAAATGAGGTTTATATTGTTTTTAAGGAAACTGAGGTGTCGTTGGCAAAAGGGTTGACAGGAATGATAAGCCTCAGAAACCGCATGAAATGTACTGTTTTGGGGGTCGTTCGTGGCGAATTGCTTAGTTCGGTTAGTTTACGGTTTGGGCAATACAAAATAGCATCAGCTGTTACAACTCGAGCTATTGATTCGCTTATGATTGCTACAGGTGACGAAATAGAAGCACTGGTCAAAGCAAATGAAATAAGTTTAATGAAAATAGTAGATGAGTAGATAAGTAGACGAGTGGTTGAGTAGAAAAACTACTCGTCTACTCGACTGCTCAAATACTTAAATACTCGACTACTCAAATACCCAAAAAATATGGATTCAACTTTTGCACAAACCCTTTGGATTACTTTTAAGTTGGCTTTATCGACTACATTGATACTGATTGCTATTGGTTTGCCCTTTGCTTATTGGCTTGCATATACCAAAACCAGATTGAAGCCTTTTGTAGAAGCGCTTGTAAGTATGCCCATGGTCTTGCCTCCCTCTGTTATTGGATATTACATGTTGGTATTGTATAGTCCCCGCAACTGGTTTGGTTCATGGCTATCGAACATGTTCGATGTTCGATTGGCATTCACATTCGAAGGAGTGCTTATAGCATCGGTTATATTTAGCTTGCCATTTATGATACAACCCTTACACAATGGCTTAAGAGCATTACCCGATAGCCTTCGCGAAGCATCATATACGCTGGGGAAATCGAAAATACAGACTTTTTTCAGGGTACTGGTTCCAAACATAAAACCATCGATTATCACAGCTATAGCGCTCACATTTGCGCATAGTATCGGAGAGTTCGGTATCGTACTCATGGTGGGAGGCAATATGCCAGGCGAAACCCGTGTAGCTTCAATTGCAATTTACGACGAAGTGCAAGCCCTTAATTTTGCTACTGCCAACAACTATGCTTTGATACTTTTCATAGTATCGTTGGTGTTGCTTACGACTATATACAGTGTTAATAGAAAATACGATACATGGAAGGTAATGTAATACATATCGATATAGAGAAAGAAATGCTTACAGCCGATGGCAACCTTACATTGGCTGTAAATATTGATATAGAACAACAAGAATTGGTTGCATTGTATGGCAATTCGGGTTCAGGGAAAACTACACTACTGCGAATATTGGCAGGACTTACGTTGCCCGATAGAGGCAAGGTTGTGTCGGGCAATAGCGTATGGTTCGACTCCGAAAAAGGGATAAACATACCGCCTCAGCTCAGAAATATAGGATATATGTTTCAAGATTACGCTCTGTTTCCCAATATGACGGTTGAGCAAAATGTATGTTTTGCCCAGCCCGAAAAAAACAAGAAACAGTTGGACGAACTGCTCGACATATTTGGCTTGTCGGAATTGCGAAAACGAAAACCGTCGCATTTGTCGGGTGGGCAGAAGCAACGAGTTGCACTTGCACGAGCCTTGGCGCGTAAACCACAATTGCTTATTCTCGACGAACCTCTTTCGGCGCTCGATGCAGAGATTCGAACCACGTTGCAGGACGAAATTCTTCGTGCCCACCAGCTTTTGGGCGCAACAAGCATTATGGTAAGCCACGATTTGGCCGAAATTTTTCGTTTGGCTCAGTTTGTTGTTAAAATCGATAAAGGCAAGGTAATTGCAACCGGCGCTCCCGATAGCTTATTTATTAACAATCAGTTGAGTGGTAAAGTGCAAATAACCGGACAATTGGTCAAAATTGAAAAGCAAGATACTTTTTACCTTCTAACTGTTGTAACAGGCATGAGTCAGGTGATAAAAGTTACAGCATTTGAAAACGATATATCAGATATCAAATTGGGCGATAGGGTGATGGTTTTCAGCAAAGCGTTTAATCCATTGGTGATGAAGGTGTAGTGGTGTTTTATTTTACTAGCATCTCGAAAATTTTCACACTAAAATTGTCGATAAATAGTTCCTTATGTGTTGGGTTATAAATATATACTTTCAGCTTAGTTGTGTCGCCCGATTTTAAGTCGAGTTTCAAAAAACGCTTTGTATTACGCTCGGTCCATTTGTTAAAAACAGAATTGTTATTTTGTAAAGGGTCAGAATGCCATTGTGATGTCTGTTTAACTCCATCTGTAGATAATACTATAACTGCATCGACCAGTTGACTTGAAAAATAATAGGATTGAGTTTTAATCATATAAATTTTAGTCGTATCGTATGGCGACGAAAGTTTATATTCAAAAGTAGCGGAATATTCATGGACTTTATTAGAATACTTTCCTTCAAATTTTTGAATATCTGTTTCGGTTTTTTTGTCATAACTCCAGTATCGGCAGGTATCTTCAGCATCATACGTGTCGGAAATCAATTTGATAGAGCTGGGGAAATTGTCAATTTGAAAGAGTTTACATCCAAAAGTTTCAGCCAAAGGTTTGTCTAATAATACTTGATATTCAATCCATTCGGGGAAAGCGCTGTTTGAAATGGCCGATAAGCCAAGTGTATGAGGATTGAATAGAAAAAAGGCAGTTGTATCGGGTATTGTATCGTTGTTGTATTCAAGAATGTTTTGAAATTTGTTTTTTGTACTATCGAATCCCGAATAGTATCGCGAGAAACGAATTTGTGCAGGGTCTGTAATAATAAGTTTATCGGGACTAATTGAGCTTACTATTTGTTGAACAGCCAACTGTTGTTGTTCGAAATGAGATTGCTGACCTAATTTTATAGTAGGTAAAGTGATGTAGATGTTAATGGCTGCAAAAATATAGCAAATGAAAAGTACAGAATGTTTTTTTAAAGGAACTATCCATGTAAGTATAATTGGAATGAGAAACAATAAATAATTGGTATAATATAGTTTTCTATTGTCGTAAAACATCACCAAAAATAGAATACTCCATGCTGCAATTAAGTGGAAAATTTTTGATTTTGTAGAAAAGGTGTTGTATAAATCTTTACTAATGGCAATTGAAGCAATAGGTATTAGAAAAAGATAATGTCGGGGGTCAATACAAAGTGGATTGTAACCTTTGTATGAAACGGACATAAATTCGGCCGAAATAAGAACTAGAATTGATGCAGTATAGAAGAAATGCTTTTCGTTTTCATCGGGTTTAATAAGAAATTTGAAGTTGAAAAAAGCCAAAAGAAACACAATGCTTGTAATCATCGAATGATCAATAAGCATTCTCCAGAAATCAATAGTAATGCGAAGTAGAGTTTGTCTGAATGGCAACTCACTATAACTACATGAACTATAATACATACCATTTTCGAGAGCTGCAAAGCGTTGGAAGTAGCTGCCGGTTACTATTTTAATTATGATTAGATAAATTGAAAAAAATAAAATCGTTGATGTTAATAATGATATCCAATAGCGATAATTTTTTTTGTGTAGCAAGTCAAATATAAAGAAATATAGAAAAAAAGGAATAAGCAGAATAATACTTTCCTTTATTAATAGGCTAAATATAATAGCAATAGCTGTGAGTGTGCCGTAATATAAAGGTTTCTCAAATCTATTTTTAATTCTATGGCTGTAGAAAAGGTATACTATCCACAAAAATGAAGTAGTGATTAGAGTATCTGGCATGATTTTGTCGGAATAGAACAAAGTCCAAGGATTGAACACGATTAAACTATAGCTAATGAGCTGAATGCCGAATGGTTGAGTTTTAACAATTTTGTATACAATAAAAATGATACCAATAAATGCCAGTAAGGAGGGAACAGAAGATGCATAATCGTTGAAGCCCCATATTTTATAACAAACAGCGAGAGGAACGACAAGCATTGTTCGAAATAAGTAATGATTAGAAAAGTCGGGAGTGCCTTTTAATAAATCGGAGGCCATACGTGCATACTCCATATCGTCGAAGCCATAATGACCAAAAAAACCAAATATTCTGAACAAAATAATTATAAAAACAACCGTTAATGGTAGAATAATGCTGGTTATTCTTTGGTTACTTAATTTCATTGGATTTGTAGTGAATGTTGCTTGGAAACTATTGTTTTACGAAGAAACAATTATATAAAAGATTTTAAACATTAACGACAATTATATTTATTTTTTTTCACTACTGACCGACTAAAAGAATAAGATTCTTCGCTTCGCTCAGAATGACAGTCTTTACGGGATGTAACAGTTAACGAGGGGGTAAGCGGCGGCGAAGCCGCCGCTTACCCCCTCGTTAAAACACTAAATAACTGTCATTCTGAGCGTAACGCAGTGGAGCGAAGAATCTCATATCAAATATTAATATTAGTCGGTTATTAGTGATTTTTTTTATTATTTCTAGATATTTAAAAAGGTATTATGGAAAATACTTTGTCAAATATGATCTTACTCTTTCTGAAAAATATATTCCTTTTAATTTGATTAGATTTTGGAGAATTCTGTAGTTTATTTACTGACGAAGTTAGATCATAGAAGATATTTATCTATAGGATGTCAACCTTTATAAATTATATGATGTTTTTTGCGTTTTCCTTTTTTGGGTAAGATTCAAAGCATCAAAATGAAAGAGGTGTTAAGGAAACAACGTTACATCCAATCCAACCAGTGTATTGATAATTCGTTCCATCTCTGCATCAGTTGGCACTTTCATGCCAATATTCTCTATTACGCACAGGTTCTGAAATTCTTCGAGAAAAAGCACTTCTTTCGTCATTGAAAGGGGTAAATCTTTTTTTATCTTGGCCACATCGTCAATCAAGGCATCGAGCGAATGATGATGTGGCATTTGACCATTTTTTGCCATGTACGCAACCATAAACTCCTCGGCAGCCAGACATGCTATGTTGGCAATTGTTTGGTTGTTGAATTTTTTCTTCTTGAATAAGCCTTTTACAGTATTAGTGTATTGCTTTGCCTCATTGTAGAGGGCTGAGTGATTGATTGTTTCCATGATAAAATAATTGCTAATTACAAATGACTAATTACTAATAAAACTTTTGCATTCACTTTATACGATTCACTTTTCACGTTCCACTGTCCACGTTCCACGTTCCACGTTCCACGGTTCACTGTCCACGTTCCACGGTTCACGGTTCACTGTTCACGTTCCACTATTCACGAATTCCTCGCCATCGCAACAACTTCTTGTTCCGAAAAGGCTTTCTTGTTTCGAAATGCTTGTTCTTTAATGAAATTGAGTAAATGGTTGATTCGTTCGGTGCCGGCAAAAATGCCGCTTTTGTCGAGTACATGCTTCAATGCCGCTTTTCCCGAATGTTTCCCGAAAACAAATCGTGTGTGTTGTCCCGTTTCTCCTTCTTTAAAGAGTTCGTAAGCTTCATTGTTTTCAATAATGCTGCGTGTATGAATACCTGTTTCGTGAGTCATGGACATTGGACCGGTTACGGGTTTCGACTCGGGCATTTGTCGTCCCGATGCGGAGTACACATATTCCGATAGTTGACTAAACAAACTGGTATTGTATTGCAGCTCCATACCATACGATTTTTTCAATGCCATAATTACTTCTTCGAGAGCTGCATTGCCCGAGCGTTCGCCAATACCGTTAATAGTAACACTAATGGCATCAGCTCCGGTCGTGATGGCTGTTACAGCATTGGCTGTTGCCATTCCCAAATCGTTGTGGGCATGAAACTCGATTTCAATATTGGTGACTTCGTCTTTGACCATACGTACAAGTCGTTGGGTCGATATTGGATTGAGTTTTCCAACAGTATCGGCTAGTCTAATTCGATTAACTTTTAAAAGGTCGGCCAGGGAAGCAAAATCGCGTAACATGAGTTCGTCGGCTCTTGATGCATCTTGTGCCCCAATCGAAACATATCCGAAACGGTTCTGAGCATAAGTTACAACCTTACGCATGGTTTCAAAAACCCATTTTTTATTTTTTCCAATGGCTTCGAGTTGTACTATTGTAACAGGAAATGAAATATGAACAGCATCAAGTCCAGTTGCTGCAGCACTGTTTATATCATCGATAGTAGCTCTGCACCAAGGAGTAATTCTGCATTTCAGGCCCAACGAACCAAGTACACGAAGGTCTTTAATCTCGCGCTCGCCCATTGCAGGAATTCCAGCTTCAATTTCTTCGATACCAATCAAATCGAGCATTGAGGCGATATGGACTTTTTCTTCGCGGCTAAATGAAACCCCGGGAGCTTGCTCGCCATCGCGAAGTGTAGTGTCTATGATATGTAACATGTCGTTGACCGTGATTTGTGGACCGTGAACCGTATTTTAACCAAAAGTGGGAGACCTATTCACGGTATACGGGTCACTGTCCACTTTTCACGATTTTATTCTGCAATCAGATACTTTGCTACCGAGCCGCCGTCGCTCTCAAGAGCATCGAGGATTTCGTCGATGGCTTCTTCGTTAACACCTCCATACCAATAATTGCAAGGGTGAACAACCATTACAGGACCTTGTGCACATACGTTTAGACATGCGGTCGACGAAACTGCTACATCTAGGCCTCTGTCCGATGCTCCTTCGTTGATGTATTGGATAAACTGAGCTGCGCCTTTCTTGTTACATGCACCTTGTGCATCGCCAGCCACGCGGTACGAATTGCATACCAAAATGTGATAAGTTGGTTTTTTCATGATGATATTGAATTAAGTGTTAAATATATTTGTTGTGGACTGTGGACTGTAAATCGTGGACCGTGGACCGTGAACCGTGGACCGTGGACCGTGAACCGTGAACCGTGGACCGTGAACCGTGAACCGTGGTTTTACGGTTCACGGTCCACGAACCACGAACCACGATTCTCATCCGCAACCCTGTGCATTTCCTTTACAGCCTGTTCCGCATTTGGTCATAGCAGATTTTGACACCGAGCGTATGGGATTGCCTTTGTAAACACCATCGAGTCCTTCGTCGATCATACCCGACATTTCGATGACTTTTACTCCCGTGTTGTTGAGTATTTCTTTGGGGTTTGGACCTACGCCTGATACAAGTATAGAACGACAATCCTTCAAAAGTCTTGCCATGCTTAGCCAACGAATATCACCTGCTCCGGGTTCGGGCATTGTGCGTTGTTCGACAAGATGGTAACCATTGCGAGTTTCTTTGAATATGTAGAGTTGGCGAGCTTCTCCTAGGTGTTGGTTTACAAATATGCCTTCGTGGGTTGCAACCGCCACGTAAGGTCTGTCTTCTTTGGGGTTAACTGGTCCAGCTGCAATTTCTTGCAGTATCGACATGGCTTCGCTGCTATCTTGACCGAGCAAACCAGCTGCATCGGCTCTACAACGAGCACAGTGGGTCATAGGGGTAATATATTCCGATATTTCTTCGCGTATGCGAGTCATCATTTCTGCCGTTGGTTTTTCGATGGTTTCGAAAGGCGTGTTTTTGGTTGGATATACTGGAATGCAGTTCATCAAATCGGCTCCCATGGCAGCCATTTCCTTTGCCAGTTTTTTAATGTGCATATCGTTGATTCCTGGCAGGACAATTGTGTTTATTTTCACTGTAATACCATGTTTCTTCAATTCGCGAACGGCCTCGAGTTGTTTTCCAAGTAGGACAGTAGCTCCCATTACTCCGCGATAAATATGCTTATCGACTCTTACCCATGAATAAATTTTAGCTAAAATTTCAGGGTCTAAAGCGTTTATAGTAATGGTTACATGACCGACATTCATCTGTGCAAGTTCCTCGATATAAGGACCAATTCCAAGTCCATTGGACGAGAGGCATAAGATTTTTTCGGGAAAATGCTCTTTAGCAGCACGGAGTGTAGCCATGGTTTCTTCGGGGTTTGCAAATGGGTCGCCGGGTCCGGCAATTCCAATTACAGCCAGATTCTTCAACTTAGCATCGAGTGTTTCGAGGTAGGTAACCGATTGTTGAGGACTAAGCACAGCACTAGTTACGCCAGGACGACTTTCGTTGACACAGTCGTACTTTCGGTCGCAATAGTTGCACTGAATATTGCACTTAGGAGCTACGGGTAAGTGTACCCTTGCGTACTTGTGTTTCGCTTCTTTGTTGAAGCATGGGTGCTTTGTTGTGTCCATGGTGTTTGAATTAGAGAACCGTTATCTGTGAACCGTGGACCGTAGTTCGTGAACCGTAGTCTGTGATTCGTGGACCGTAGTCCGTAGTCCGTAGATAGCGATTCGGTTTAATTAATAATAAATATTCAATAACTCTTATTTAACAGTTCACGGTTCACTGTTCACTGTTCACAGTTCACAGTTCACTGTTCACGAGACACTGTTCACTATTCACGGAACACGGAACACGGTTCACGTTATTTTCTCCTTCCTCTAGCCCCTCTCAACACGTGAGAAGGGCGGGAAGTGCTTTCCCGAAATATCGGGATTGCAGGAGGGGGTGTTTTTAATCGTGGTTCGTGGTTCGTGTTCCGTAAAAAACGGTTCACGGTTCACGGATCACTGAACAAGGTTCACTGTCTTCGGTTCACTGTCTTCGGTTCACTGTCCACTGTCCACGATTTACATATACTTGTACCCTACTGGAGAAGCGTTTTGTTTGGCTTCGAGCAGGGCGTTTACAATCTTATCAAAAAGTTGCTGGGTACCTTTGTAGCCCAGGTGTAGTAGGCGTTGTCCTCCAATTCGATCGTGAATAGGGAACCCGATGCGTACAATCGGAATTTCGAGCATACGGGCTATATAGTAGCCTTTGCTGTGACCAATGATTATATCGGGTCTCAAAGTTTCAGCCTCTTTGGCAATACGGTCGAAATCCCAGCCTTGTCCAACTTTTGGTTTTTCGACATGATTAGGTGTAGCTTTCATTACTTCGCTTTCGAGAAGTGCGCTATCGCCACCCGATGCTGCAAGCACAACCTGCACGCCTATTTCGTCTAGGAAGCCTGCCAAAGCGATTACTAAATCCTCTTCTCCATAGATGATGGCTTTTTTTCCAAATACATACTTGTGACCGTCTATATATGAATCGATTAGTCTTCCGCGCTCTTTAGTATGTTTTTCGGGAGTAGTTATACCACTCAAATCTTCTAGTGTTTTGAAAAAAGTATCGCTGTTGCCAACACCAATAGGCATGTTTATTTGTTTGAGGGGTACAGAAAATTCATTCTCCAAAAAGTTTCCGGCAGTCATTGCCTGAGAAAAGTTCCTGATACGACCTTTCATCATTCCTTTGTTGAAAATATTTCCAATTTCGAGGGTTGCACGAGCCGATCCGGCGGAGCGTATTTCTTCGACAGGTGTACCGCCGGGCGATAGCTTTATATACTCGTCCCATGTTGGGTTGTCGAGTGTGTCGCTATAGTCGGGGAATAGCATATACTTTAATCCAAAGTCTTCAAATACTTCTTTTATATGTCGAATGTCTTCGGGCGAAACAAATCCTGGAAAAATATTGATATGCTCGCTCGATTTCCCAAAGCTTGCAAGCGTTTTTATAACAGCAAGTACTGTTTCGTGAAAGCCATCGATATGCGAACCTTGATAACTTGGAGTAGAAGCTGTAATCAACACAGGCAACTTACGGCCTGAGCGGACTGTCTGATATTCTCGCAGCATACCATCAACATCCTCACCAATTGTCTCGCTCAGGCACGTAGTTGAAATTCCGATAGCTTCTGGTTCATATTGCGATATTATATTGTCAATCCCAATATTGAAATTGTTGTTTCCTCCAAAAATGGTAGTTTCTTCGCTAAAGTTCGACGATGCTATGTCGACAGGCTCTTTGTAGTGGCTTATCATATAGCGTCTTATATAAGTAGCACATCCTTGTGAACCATGTATTAGAGGAATGCAATTACGTATTCCTTTAAAAACTACGCTAGCGCCAAGTGGACTGCAAAGTTTGCAAGCGTTTTTGGTCGAAGTGTATGTTGGGTCTAATTCGTATGTTGCTTTCATGTTTTTAAATTTTGGGTAGTTGAGTAGTCGAGTAGCTTAGTAGTCTAGTAGCTGAGTAGCTGAGTAGTTTATTTCTACTCGACTACTCAACTACTCGACTACTTTATTTCTACTCATCTACTCTTAAATTTCCACACTGGACTCATAACCGACGAGTATACTTCTTTTGCAAAGTTGACCATGCCTTCGTATCCGGCGAGGGCTTCTTTGCGTTCGTGATTGTGGTCGCAAAATCCGAGACCGAGCTTGTAGGCTATTGGTCGTTCCTTCACTCCTCCAATAAGTAAGTCGGCACCCGTTTGTTTTACGAAGCTCGAGAGTTCAACTGGGTTCGAATCGTCGACTATAATTGTACCTTCGTCGGCAATATCCTGAAGAATCTTGTATTCTTCGGTGATACCTGTTTGCGAACCTACAACCACGGTCTTAATACCTAGTAAACGTAATGCTTTGATAAGCGATATGGCTTTAAATGAGCCTCCTACATAGATTGCAGCTTTTTTGCCTTGCAATTTTTCACGATAAAATTTAAGTGCAGGGATAATGCGTGTATATTCAGAGGTTACCAACTCACGAGCTTTTGCGAGCATGGTTTCATCTTTAAAATGTTCAGCCACTGCATAGAGTGCGTCAGACATATCTTCGAGCCCGAAGTACGAAACCTTCATAAAAGGAATACCATACTTTTCCTTCATGTCTTTAGCTAGATAGGTCATAGAACCTGAGCATTGAACCACATTGAGAGCAGCAGTATGCGAACGGCGGATATCGTCGACACGCCCGTCGCCTGTAATGGTTGCCACTACGTTTACACCAATTTTTTTGTAATAATCGAGCAGTGTCCATAGCTCCCCGGCAAGGTTGAAGTCGCCAAGTATATTGATACTGTTATTTGGTACTTCGGGATAGTCTAAGGTGCCTACTAATCGTGATATTGCATCGCAAGCAATTTTGTAACCATCTTTTTTAGTGCCTTTGAATCCTGCTGCTTCTACAGGAATGACAGGAATATTGGTTTCTGAACTTACCAGTTTGCAAATAGCTTCTAGATCGTCGCCAATAACACCAACTATGCATGTACCATAGACAAATGCAGCTTTTGGTTTATAAGTTTCAATAAGTTCGCGCAGTGCATGAGTAAGTTTTTTTTCACCCCCAAATATTACGTCTCGTTCTTTGAGGTCGGTCACAAAACTCATGCGGTGTAGTTGTGGACCCGACGAAAGTGCTCCGCGAATGTCCCAAGTATAAGCCGCGCAACCCACGGGGCCATGAATTACGTGTAGTGCATCTGAGATAGGATACAAGACCACCCGTGAACCACAAAAAGTACATGCCCTCTGGCTTACCGATCCGGCAGTGCTTTGCACATCACATTTTATGTTGTGTTTGTCTTTGCCTTTGGTAAGCACCTGCAACTCCCTGGCTCGTAATACATCATCCATAACTCATTTCCCCCGTTTGTTGTGACTAACCTAAATTACTAACTGAAATTTTTTACATTACCTCCCAACCCTCCTTTACTTCGGCTTCGCTCAGTAACCGAGGAGGGCTAACATAGTAGAATATATAAATTTCACTACTCTGTTATTGCCCCTTTTTAAGGGGTTTGGGGTAATAGTTTAATTACATCACCAGTTCTACTTTTTCTTCTGCTGCCATTTTATCTTGTTGGTCGAGCAATAGTCCTAGTATCTTGGTAACCAGATTGATTGCTCCCTGATAACCTACTGTTGGGAAGTAACTGTGGCCTACACGGTCTACGATGGGGAAACCCATGCGCAGGAAAGGTATGTTTTCATCGAGCGAAATGTACTTTCCATAAGTGTTTCCGATAAGCAGATCGACGCTTTCTTGTTTAATCCATTGGTGCAAGAGGAACATATCTGCGCCGGGACCATTTTTGAATTTTGCTTCAGGAACTTTCGCGCCAAGTATTTTTTGCATTTGTAAGTCAAATTTCTTTCCCGGAGTTCCACTTACAATATATACTGGTTTCATGTCGAGAGTTACAAGGAATTCGCACATAGGTGCCAACCAATCGGGATCGCCAAACAAGGCGACACGTTTGCCATACAGGTATTTGTGCATGTCGGTTACAATATCGATCAAGCGACCACGATCGTCGGTAATGTTTTGTGGCACACGAACGTTTCCGGCACGACTCATAGCTGTGATAAAACGGTCGGTAGCTTTCAATCCGATGGGAATGTCCATGATATCGAACTTCACTTTGCATTTGTTCTCGAGTTTGATGGCTGCATCTTCGGTACAGAAAGGTCCGAGTCCAATCGAAAATTTAGAATCGCCTGTGCTTACCAATTCAGCTATGGTTGTACCACCTTTTGGGTACATTTCGTGCTTACCAGTCATAGGTGCATCGAGCACATCCGAAGTATCGGGGAAAAGAATAATTTTTACACCCATTTCGGCAGCAATCTTTTTAATCTCACGCATATCGCTTGGTTCGACCCAACCGCAGATAAGGTTTATTTGATTTTTCTTAGTGCCAGAGTTGGTCGAGAAGTAGTTGACAAATCCGCTCAACATATTGGCATAACCGGTAACATGTGAACCTACATAACTAGGAGTGTTGCAGTGAATTACATATTTTCCTTTTGGAACCAATCCGTCTTCCGATGCTTTGTGAACAATCTGGTTGAGGTCGTCGCCAATGGTTTCCGACAAACAAGTCGAGTGTACTGCAATTACTTCGGGGTTGTATACCGTGAAGATTGTCGAAATTGCTTGCAGTAAGTTTGCTTGTCCACCAAAAACCGAAGAACCTTCGGTAAACGAGCTTGTAGCAGCCATTACCGGCTCTTTGTAGTGACGCGTGAGGGCGCTTCGGTGATACGAGCAGCAACCTTGCGAGCCGTGACTATGCGGCAAGCACCCATGAATGCCAAGTGCAGCATACATCGCTCCAACTGGCTGACAAGTCTTCGCGGGGTTGATTGTCAGCGCTTCACGTTCTATGATTTTATCTGTTGTATGTCTGAGTAACATGATATTGAATTTTTAAATATTGACTATTGACTATTGATAATTGAATATTGACTATTGAATATTGTCTATTTAAATCGTCAATAGACAATATTCAATAGTCAATTTAAGAGTATGCCATTTCTGCTTCAATCACGGCTTCGGTTTCCCAAGGTGCTTTAATCAATTTCCAGATACTTGTATTTACTATTGCATCAATATCTTCGAAAAAGTTGATTGCGCCTTTGAATCCGGCATAAGGGCCGCCGTAATCGTAGCTGTGTAGCTGTTTGAGAGGTACACCCATTTTCTGTGCAACGTATTTTTCTTTGATACCTGCGCAGAATACATCGGGTTTGTAGAATTCAATGAGCTTTTCCATTTCGTAATGGCTGATATCATCAATTACTAATGAACCTTTTTCCATTTCCTTCATCATACCTTCGTAATCGGCAAACTCAGTGATTTTGCTTTTTAGTTCGGCAATTTGCTCAGGAGTACGGCGTGGGTTGTAGAGTACAGCATCGGCTTCGACATGAATTTCTTCAATGTTTCGGCTATCTGCATCTACTGTTATTGTAGGTATTACACGGCGACCTTCGTAGTCGTCGCGGTGACCAAATTCGTAGCCGGCACTCATTGTGCTCATTCCTAATTCGGTGAAAAGTTCTTGATAATGGTGTGCTCGTGATCCACCTACGAACATCATGGCCATCTTGCCTTTGGTGTTAGGGCGAATTCTGTTTACCACAGCTTCAACAGCGGGCAACTCATCGTTGATTACTTTTTCTACACGATCCATCAGTTCTTTATCGCCAAAATATTTTGCAATTTTGCGTAAACTCTTGGCTGTAGCTCCAGCACCTATCAAGTTAACCTTCATCCAAGGAATACCGTATTTCTTTTCCATCATTTCGGCCAAGTAGTTGATAGAGCGGTGGCACATAACCAGGTTAAAATCGGCGTGGTGCGCTTGTTCGAACGAATCGATGGTTGAGTTGCCACTGAATGTCGATATAAGCGTAAATCCACAAAGTTCAAATATGCGTTCAATCTCGAAAGCATCGCCACCAATGTTGTATTCGCCCAAAAGGTTAATCTTGTATTTTCCTTCAACAGGTTTGTCGTTCAAACCTATTACGTGTTTGAAAACACCGTTGTTGGCAATGTGGTGACCTGCACTTTGGCTTACGCCTTTGTAACCTTCGCAACTGAAACCAAATATATTGATTCCAAGTTCTGCTTTCATTTCGCGGGCTACGGCATGAACATCGTCGCCTATAAGACCTACAGGGCAAGTCGAGAAGATTCCAATGTTTTTGGGTTTAAAAATCTCGAAAGCTTCTCTGATGGCTTGTTTTAATTTTATCTCACCACCGAATACAATGTTGTCGTCTTGCATATCTGTCGAGAAACAATACATCATGTAGTTGGCATCTTGTTCGGTAGGTGGTTTGGTTTGGTTACGACGTGTAAGCCAAGCGTAGAAAGAACATCCGATTGGGCCATGTACCAGGTTTATGATATCGCGGGTGGGTCCTAGTACCACACCTTTACATCCGGCATAAGTACATCCTCGTTGGGTTATAATACCCGGAATGGTTCGTACGTTTGCTTGTATTTGTTTAACATTGTCGGGGTCGTTGACCAATATTCCTTTCTCGCGTTTTTTAGCTATCTTGGCAGGGTACTTTTTTAGTACTTCTTCCTTCCAACGAGCTCCATCCATTTTTGTTTGTCTTGCGTTCATAGCGATTGTTTTTTCTGTTATAAATTAATCGAGTACTATATCGCCTCGTTCAGCGGTGCGTACACGTATAGCATCGTAACACTCTGTAACCCATATTTTCCCATCGCCGCTATTGCCGGTTTGGTTGGCTTTTATAAGTGTTTCGATAGCTAAGTCTTTTTTGTCGTCGTGTACAACCAAGGTTATAAAACGTTTCGATTTGAGACGAGGCTCAGCTCCAATCTGAGCAAGTAGTTCTTTGTTTCCGGGATCGGACATTAGTTTTTCGTAAGAAGAGCCTAAACCCCTGCCAATGCCTCGTCCCATAACGCTAGTAGCCATGAACGATGGTAAACCTGCATCTGACAATGCTTTCTTGGTTTCGTTCATCTTAGCTATTCTTATTATGGACATTATTAGTTTCATACAAATTAGATTTAAGATTTTAGACAAAAGATTAAGCCTCCTTGGTTCCGGTACTTATTGTATAAGTTTCGAAAATTGGAGTAACGAAGATTTTGCCATCGCCAAATGCTCCTTTTTCGCCAGTACGGGCTGCATCCATTATGGTTTGAATCACAAATTCTTTGTCGGCATCTTTAATTGCCATAAGAAGAAGTTCTTTTGGAAGCTCGTCGTAAGTAATATCGCCTACTTTCAAGCCGCGTTGTTTACCACGACCGAAAACCGATATTTTTGTAACTGCCGGAAAACCAGCCTCGAACATAGCTTTCATTACTGTGCCCGCTTTGTCGGGGCGTACTATTGCACGTATTAGTAACATATTTTTTAGATATTAGATATTAGACTTTAAGATAATAGATTGTAGATATTAGACTTAAGACAAATGGCTGTGTATGTTTAATTAGTCATTTGTAATTTGTCATTAGTCATTAATTGATGATTCCGAATTCAATCAATAAGCTTTCGAGTTCTTCGATTTCAAGTGGTTTAGGAACTACCAGCATCTTGTTTGCATCTATTTTACGAGCCAAAGCACGGTATTCGTCGGCTTGTGGATGTGTAGGGTCGAATTCGATAACCGATTTGCGGTTTATTTCGGCACGTTGAACCATGTTGTCGCGTGGTACGAAATGAACCATTTGTGTACCTAATTTCTTCGCAAATGCTTCAATCATGTTTTGCTCGTTGTCTACTTTGCGGCTGTTGCAGATAAGTCCTCCAAGCTTAACCTTTCCTGCTTCGGCAAATTTCACGATACCTTTGCAAATGTTGTTGGCAGCGTACATAGCCATCATTTCGCCCGAAACTACGATATAAATTTCTTCGGCTTTCCCCTCACGCATAGGCATTGCAAACCCACCACATACAACGTCGCCAAGCACATCGTAGAATGTGTAATCGAGCTCATAGTCTTCGCTATAAGCACCCAATTGCTCCAACAAGTTGATTGATGTAATAATACCACGACCAGCGCATCCAACACCCGGTTCCGGACCTCCCGATTCTACACAACGGGTTCCCGAATAACCAATCTTGATTACATCGTCCAATTCTACATCTTCGCCTTCTTCGCGAAGCGTGTCCAGAACTGTGTTTTGTGCCAATCCTCCAAGTAAAAGGCGAGTAGAGTCAGCTTTTGGGTCGCAGCCTACTACCATTACTTTTTTTCCCATCTCAGCCAATCCGGCTACTGTGTTTTGGGTTGTGGTAGATTTTCCGATACCACCTTTCCCGTAAATTGCTACTTTTCTCATTTTACTTCTTGTTTTAAAGTTTCTGACAAGCATTAGGCATACAATGTGCCAAAAAGAGAATTGTACTTTTGGAATGTTATGCCGCAATTTGTAAGTGTCGAAAAATGAGTGGTATATGAAGTTTATTTTGTGACTGAACAAACTTGTGTTTGGTCCAAATTCCTACATTTTTGTATGAAAAAAGGAAAAAAAAACAAGAATGTAAAAAGGTGGAAAATTATTGAAAACGAAATATGAAAAATATTTTTTTTCTGCATTATTGCACAGAAAGAGCAGCAAACACGCATTTCTAATCATTGCCTCTTAGCGGCTTTGTGTTAAAATTTTGTGGCAATGTTTTTAAAAACAAATTACATTTGCGAAAAATTTAAATTAAAACATTGTGTTTCAAAATTGTGTAGTACTTTTGAATGAATATAAAACACTATGTTTTAGAAAAAAAATATTGTAACCATCTTAAATAATTAAAATCGAATGATAAAAAAAATGAACAAGTCTATTTGCGCCTCAGTTGTGCTATCGATGTTTTTCTTTGGTGCACAGGCACAGGATGCAATACCGGCTAGTGGTGGAAACGCCTCGGGAAGTGGAGGTACAGCAGCTTATAGTGTTGGACAAACTATGTACACCACCAGCAGTAGTGGTTCGACTGGTTCTGTAAGCCCCGGAGTGCAGCAAGCCTATGAAATAACTGTTATTAACAGCATTGGTAAAGCCGAGTTTGTCGATTTGCACTGTGTGGCATTTCCCAACCCAACTACCGATTATTTGGTGCTGAAAGTCGATAGTAAACAATCAAAAACATTTGTGTATCGCTTGTTCGACGAAAATGGCAACTTGCTCGAAACCAAAAAGGTCGAAGCCATCGAATCTCGTATCGATATGAGTCGTTATGCCCCTGCTGCCTATATTTTAAAAGTATTGGACAAAAATAATTCTGAAATAAAAACATTTAAAATCCTAAAAAAATAATTTTCAATGTAGAGATTTTTCAATTTATTCGTAGCTATTTCGATAGCAATTGGTGTTATGGCTCAGGCACCACAAAACATGAGCTATCAGGCAGTTGTTCGCAATGCCGAAAATAAACTTGTAGTAAGCCAGAGTGTAGGAATGCGAATAAGTATTCTGAAAGGCACAGCAAGCGGTACAGCCGTGGTTGTTGGTACAGTGCTTGTCGATAATGAAAATTTAATATTAATGAAGAGTATTTGCTGGGCTACCAGCCATAACCCTACCACCTCAAACAGTTTGACTACCGAAGGTGCTGGTAAACTTTCGTTTACCTCTGTGCTTACAAACCTTTTGCCAGCTACCACTTATTATGCTCGTGCTTATGCAACTACTATTGCCGGTACAGCTTATAGTTCCGAAATTTCTTTTACCACAAAGGCGCTTAGTATAGCAACGTTAACAACCAGCGATGCCTACAATATATCGAACGTAACTGCTGTAGCCGGTGGTACTATTAGCAACGATGGAGGCGATGCCATTACAGCCCGTGGTTTGTGTTGGAGCACTTCGGAAAACCCGACTATTGCCGATGGTAAAGTCGTAGAAGGTAGTGGATTAGGCACTTTTACTGCAACTATGACCGGACTCTCGCAAGGAACCTTGTATTATGTAAGAGCTTATGCTACCAATTCGGTGGGTACAAGTTATGGAACTCAAATTTCTTTTACAACCAATTTTATTCCATTAGCTACATTAAACACGGCAGCAGTAAGCAGTATCTCGTATACCGGTGCCATATCGGGTGGCGATATATTGACCGACGAGGGCAATGCCGTTACAGCAAGGGGTATATGTTATGGCACTACTGCCAACCCAACAATTGCCAATACAGTACTTAGTGCAGGTGCAGGCTTGGGTAGTTTTATTTCCATTATTACAGGGCTTACAGGCAATACCACTTATTATGTAAGGGCTTATGCCACCAACGTCGGAGGCACTAGCTATGGCACACAAAAGACTTTCACGACTTTGACACCGACCAAACCAACGCTAACATCGAGCACTATTGTGGGTATATCGACCAACAGTGCCAATGGTGGGGGCAATATTACCGACGACGGTGGTTCGGCTATTACCTCACGTGGTGTTTGCTGGAGCACAGCAGCTGCACCAACTATTTCAAACAGCCTGTCGCTCGATGGCACAGGTGCAGGAAGCTTCAATAGCATTATTACCGGTTTGGCTTTAAACACGATCTACTATGTAAAGGCTTATGCCACCAATAGCAGCGGAACGGCTTATGGACAAGAAGTAAGTTTTACTACCTTGGCAACCATTCCTGTTAATGGATTGCCTGTAGTTGGTACAAAATCAATTATTCCAGGCTCAACAAACTATACTAGCGGGGGTTTTGTTTCGTCCGATGGTGGCTCTGCCATAACCGCTCGTGGTGTTTGCTGGGCTACAACCGCAAATCCTACTATAAGTGATAATCCATCGTCTGATGGTACTGGCATAGGCTCTTTTACTTCTACTCTTTCAAGTTTTACTGGTTGTGGCACTACTTATTATGTACGATCTTATGCTACCAACAGCAATGGTACAAGCTATGGAAATCAGGTTAGTATAGCCAGTGGCTTGTTGCCCATAGTCGAATCGCCGGTTGTCAATACCATTACTTTGACATCGGCCATTGCCGGAGGTACAGTAACCAGCGATGGTGGATGTGCCATAACCGAACGTGGTATTTGCTGGAGCGCATACCCATCGCCCACCATCAACAATTCGAAAGTGGTATGTGGCGCAACAGCTACTTTTACGGGTTCGCTTACAGGTTTATATCCCAATTATACCTATTATGTAAGGGCTTATGCCAAAAACAGCAGTGGTGTTGCCTATAGTTCCGAAATGCAATTTACCACCTTGTCGGGGGCATCTGGCATAGCCATTGGGCAGATGTATGCCGGAGGTATTGTTTTTTATTTAGATGCTACCGGCGAACATGGTTTGGTATGTTCGCCTAGTGATATTGGCACAAGCCCTAAATGGGGTTGCGAAGGAACTTCGATTCCAACAAGTACCAGTTTGGGTAGTGGAGCTGCCAATACGGCTACTATTTTGGCAAATTGCTCGGAAGCAGGCATTGCTGCCAGACTTTGTGACGATTTGGAGTTGAATGGTTATACCGATTGGTTTTTACCTTCAAAGGATGAATTAAATTTAATATATGTCAATTTATGTGCTACTAAAAAACAAAGTTTTACTTCAGGTTACTATGAGAGTTCATCTCAAGCAAATGCCGAATCATTTAGCGATCAATATTTTATTAGTGGAAGTATAGGTACAAATCCTAAAAATGGCGGAGAATATGTTCGAGCAGTTCGTTCATTTTAGATCATACAAATTACATACAGCAACAGACAAATGCTAAAAACTTTGTTTGTTGCAAGGGTTTAGACAAAAAGAGCCAGTTCTTTGGGGGATTGGCTCTTCTTGTTTTCATAGATTTGATATGTATCTATATAATAGTTCTATTGTGATTAATAGGCTTTTTTACTGCCATTTAGACAATTAGCATATTTTAACTTATATATGTCAAGATTAGAAATTACATGTATGATATTGAAATGTTGATAGTTGTACATAATGCCTGTTCAAAAGTATGTGCTGCAAATTTACGTACAATTATTTGTTAAATACGGAATACTACCGTACATTTGTATGAAAAGTAAAGATATGGAAACTTTAAGACACAATAAAGCGAGATTTGATACAAGACTCCCTATTGAACAAAAGCAACTCTTTGAAAGAGCTGCATTATTGGGCGGCTATAGAAACCTAACTGATTTTATAGTTGTTACTGTTCAAAGTAAAGCTAAGGAGATTATTGAGGAAAGTGAAAGAATATTAGCATCACAAAAAGACAAAGAAATATTTTTCGATTCTTTATTAAATCCTAGAGAGCCAAATAGTGATTTATTTTCCGCCAAAGAAAAATATGATAAATTGATTTCTAAATGAGTTTTCTAACTAAACCGCTTGATTCTAATCACAACAGAGATAATTTCTGTTGTGGCAAAGTTTTATTAGATAATTACTTTTGGACACAGGTAAAACAAGATATTAAAAGAAAACTTTCAGTATGCTTTGTATTAGTTGATAATGAAACTGATAAAATATCTGGATACTATACACTGTCTAGTTGCAGTATATCAAATGATTTGATCCCTGAGACATTTAAAAAAAAGCTACCAAAGTCTTATTTTTCAATACCAACAGTTCTTCTTGGTAGATTGGCTATTGACAAAGACTCTCAAGGTAAGGGTGTCGGTAAACTTCTACTGATTGATTCATTGAAAAGGTGTTATGAAACATCTAAATCAATTGGAACATTTGCTGTTATTGTTGATCCATTGGATATCGATGCTGAAAAGTTTTATGAAAAGTATGGATTTATAAAGTTGCCTGATAGCGGAAAGATGTTTCTTCCAATGAAAACAATAGAGAAATTATTTGAATAATGCACTGTATGCAATTAATTTGTTTACCGCAGTATAACATCAGATAATTGGTTACAAAAAAAAAGCCGCCAACACGCAAAGTTTTTAATTCTTTGCGCCCTAGCGGCTTCGCGTTCGAGAGTTTTTTTTACTTCTTTAGAGTAATGGTTTTTGTTTGTCCATTTGCAGAAATGGTTGCAGTACGATCTTTGGTGCCATCGCCATAGTCGATGGTCAATTCTTTACTGTCTACTACCATTTTTACCACACCTTTTACAATGAAAGTATAATCCATTCTTTTTACCAAAGGGCTAGTAATTTCGTGAGTATATGCATATCCCTTAGCATTAACACCCGAAGCTGTTCCAGATATTTCATATACATCGTCCCATATATTTTTTGGAGTTTGAATTCCTTCTTTTTTGACTGTGGTTCGATTAGATTCTCTAGTATAAGTTGAACTGTCGCTGAATGTAACTTTACCATTTGTTAGGATTGAGGTATAAGTGTTTTCCGCAGTTTTTTCAATTACTTTGGTGCCTTCAATTTTGGTGTCGTTTATTTTTAAATCTGTAAATGTTGTGGTGCGCTTGTAACCTACTGTGTTCCATACGCCTACTGCAAGTGTTGTAATTACACCATTTTTAATTCGGTCGGGTCGCCTTTTATTTGCATAATTTGTAAAAGTAATCGTTATGGTTCTTGTACCATCGGTGTTTCTTGATTTTACAACTTGTCGACCAGTAATAGTATCGCCTTCGGTAGACGATTTAAGAGAAGATTCGAAGGTGTTTAATACATCTTCGACTTCGTCTTCAATATCGTCAAAATCATCATTGACACTGGCATCGTCCTCGGCACTTATTTGTTGTAGTAAACTAATAGTGTCTTCAATTTTTTCGCACGATACCGAAAAGGTAAAAATAGCTACTAGAGCTACAGCTGTAAATAAATTAATTTTTTTCATTGTTTTTGTTTTTTAAAAGTGAAACTTATTGTTGATATAATTTTATTCGGGTTCTATAACTTTGTCCGATTTGTAAGTGATACAATAAAGTTAGAAAAAACCCTACGTTAATTTTTGTTTTTTTATCAAAAAGTTTGATTTAATTTTCCATACGAAAAGTATAGGGTAATCATATACTTAGTTGTACCATATATAAAAAGCAATAAAAAACTTTTTTTGAATGGCTTTTACAGAAGGCACACACACAACAGACGAGCTAAAGGTGTTTCGGCAGTATTTCGACTTGTACTACAATAGTATAAGGAGTTATATTTACTTTAAATCGGGCAGCAACGACCTTGCCGACGATTTGGTACAGGAAGTGTTTGTGAAGCTTTGGGAAATGCGCCAATCGCTAAAGCCCGATCTTGTAAAACCTTTATTATATACCATTGCACTCAACCTCTTGCGCAATCATATAAAGCATCAAAAAGTGGTGTATGGTTTTGAAAAAAAACAAACAAAGATCGACAGTGGCACTGAATCTGCCGATTTCAATATAGAACAAGAAGAATTTAACCAAAAGTTAAATGCTGTAATGGAGAAAATACCAGAGAAAAGCCGTGAGGTTTTTTTGATGAACCGTATCGACGACTTGTCGTACAACCATATAGCCGAACGGTTGGGCTTAAGTGTTAAAACAATTGAAAAACGTATGCACGAAGCATTGGGAATTATTAGGAAAAATATCAGTTACAAAATATAATATTTCGATAAAATGTCGAAAATATCTGAAATAGAAAACGATAACATAACAGACAAGAACCTCGAACGCTTTTTGGCTGAGTTGGAATTGTATGCTGTTCCCCAAGGTCGTTCGAAAGAGCTTGCATGGGATTCTATTGTCCAAAAAATCGAGAATACTCAATTGAATGGCAAGCCTCGTACCATACTTTTTCCAATAAAGGCAATAATGTCGCTTGCAGCTACAGTTTTGATTCTTATTGCAGGCTGGTTTTTATATCATTGGTTCGATGCGAAGCTTATTTCGGTTCCCAATGGAACTACTGTTCAAATCGAACTGCCCGACCAGTCTGTGGTTAAGCTCAATTCTGCTTCTTCGATCCAATATTCAAGGTTTAATTGGAACAGCAATAGGCATGTAAAGCTTACCGGAGAAGCTTTTTTCGAAGTAAAGAAAGGTAAGCCATTTGTTGTTGAGAGCAATGGCAATAAAATAACTGTTTTGGGTACTGGTTTTAATGTATATTCGCGAAACGACCGGTTCGAAGTGTTTTGTTTTAGTGGAAAAGTTAAAGTTAATATACGAAACACCGACTCTGTGGTATTAGTCAAAGGCGATGCTGTGGTATTGTCAAAAGATACTGGTGAATACAGCACAATTTCATTCGATACTGCTCAGGCTGCGCGTTGGAGAAGTGGCGAGTATTATTTCGATCGTAAAGAATTAAAAACAGTATTCGAAGAGTTGGAACGCCAGTTCAATGTTGCTATACATACTCCCGATCTTGGCAAACGATTTTATTCAGGCTATTTCAAAAACACGAACCTCGACGAGGCCCTTCAAAACGTGTGTTTGCCAATGGGTATCAAATACACTATTATTGATTCGACCAATGTAGTTATTAAAACCGAATAATGCATACTTTCAAAGTCTTAAGGTTTTATTTAACTATAATATTTGTTTTTGAAGTTATTCAGCTTTATGGGCAAAATATTTCTATACAATTCAAAGAAGTTACGCTTACAAAGGCACTTATTAGCTTAAGCGACAACTATCGCTTTACTTTTGCCTACGACAATGCCCTTACCGACAATATTATCGTTAGAACGAATATTTCGAATACGACTATCGATGAGGCTTTGGACTTGCTATTGTCTAAAACCACTCTTTCGTATAGAAGAAACGACAATGTTATAGTTCTTTTTCCCGAAATTGAAAAAATAAAAAAATCGAAAGAAGCTTTACCAGCGCCTGACATATCTAAGCAAACATGCCAAATTAGTGGAATAGTTAAAGACCAGAAGTCGGGCGAGCAATTGCCCTACGCGAGTGTATATATTCCGGGTACAAATACAGGAACTTCCACATCATCGGCAGGTTTTTTCAATCTTATAACCCGACAGTGCGATTCGACCGATATTGTAGTAAGTTATATAGGCTATAAGCTTCAAAAAATAAGGGCTTTGGCTCAGGGAGACCCCAAGCTTATTACCATTCTTGTCAATAGCGAGTCCGAAATTTTGGATGAAGTGTTAGTTGTAAATAAAGCCGAAATGATCGACAATGCTATTTCGGGAGAACCTACAAAACTCAAGTTTAGCACTAGTCGATTGGCCGAAATGCCATCGTTGTCGGAGTTAGATATTTCGGCACCTCTACAGCTTATGCCCGGAATCGATGGCAGTACCGAAACTTCGTCGGGTTTCTTGATTCGAAAATCGGCTGCAGATAAAAATTTAATCCTCTACGATGGATTTGCTATTTACCAAATCGATCATTTTTTTGGTTCGTTTAGTTCGTTCAACAACAAGGCTATAAAAGATATTCAGGTATATAAAGGCGACTTCGATGCTCGAAACGGTGGAAGGGTAGGTGGCGTTATCGAAATTACAGGAAAATCGGGCAATATGTATAAACCATCGTTCGAAATTGGCTCCGATATGCTAGCTGCCGATGCGAAGCTCGAACTGCCTATTGTTAAAGACAAACTTTCGTTTGTGTTGGCAGGACGCCGTGCCTACACCGATGCGCTTAAAACACCTTTGTATATCGATCTGTTTCGAAACGTCCGATACGATTTTGAAGAATACTATAAAACATACCCTTCTGCATTTAAAAACGACGAAAACGATCCCTCTTACTATTTTTACGATGTGCAATCGAAGCTTACATTCAAGCCCCTAGAAAATCAAGTGTTTTCGTTGAGTTACTTGAAAAGTATCGACAATATGGTTTTAAACCAACAATTATATTATCCATCTGTTCAGGAGCATAGCAATTGGGGAACTGAAGGCTATAGTTTTCGTTGGATAGGAAATTTGGGTTGTCGCTTACAAAGCGATTTTGTTGTGGGGCGTTCGTTTATGCACAACAATTTTGACCATGCCGATACTTTGCTCAAAACATATAGATTTAAAAGAATACCGACAGATACCATTAGTAAAAATTATGATTTAAGAAATAATATTGTCGACAATTCATTAAATTATAATATATCATATCAATTCAATACTAAAAACTCCTTGCAGTTGGGTGCTTTTGCAAATTATTTTCATTCTACTTACTTGTATTTCAATGATTTTAAGTCGAGAAATATTGAAAAGAACGATACTACACGCGACTATAATAAAAATTCGTTATTAACCGGAGCGTATTTGCAGCATAGTTACGACAATAATCGCTTGATGTTTAAAAGTGGTTTCCGTTTGAACCATTATTCGAAAAAAAATATGTTTTATCCAGAAGTTAGATTTCAATCAAGTTTTAAACCAACAGGTAAACTTCTTTTTAAAGCTTCTTACGGACAATATCACCAACTTGCCAATAAAATAGCACTTATCAAAAATATGGATTATCGTTCGGCTTGGGTAGTAGCCGACAACGATAATTATAAAGTTGTAACATCGAGTTCATATATGCTTGGTTTTAATTATAAGGTACTTGACAATTCAAGTCTCGATATTGAATTTTATAAACGTGAAACAGGCAATTTAATGTCGGTATATACTTTTTATAAAAGAAATAACAATTCCTATACGCAAGAAATGGCGTATTTTTCGGGCAAAAACAGGGTTACAGGAATGGATGTTTTACTAAGAAATAGTATTGGGCTACATCAACTATGGTTGGCATATACGCTGAGTAAGAGCACGAATGTATATGAAAAAATTAATAATGGTAATAGTTTTCCTAGTTACGATGATCAATTACACGAAGTTAAAGCGTTTGGTGTTTTTAAATTGATGAGCTGGAGCCTCTCATCATCTATAATTTATGGATCGGGCAAAACATGGAACGAAGCAGTAATTGTCAACAATCAAAAAGTTTTTCTCAACCGCGAAATAATAAGTCACCGTTTTCCATCATATTGGAGAACAGATGTTGGGGCAACTTATACACTTGTTGCTGATAAAATTGTTTTTAAAACAGGGCTTAATATCTGCAATTTGTTCAATGTTAAGAATGTAAAAGATGTGAAACAAAGTCTTTCGGAAGATTATGTTGAACTATTTAAAACTAATCAATACGTATTTGAAAATTCGGAAATTTATGGAATAGGCAGGGTGCTGAATGTATTTGTAAGTTTGAGTTTTTAAGGAACGATTTTCGCATTTCATAATGTGAAAAAGATATTCGTTTTATTACAATGCTAAAATTTTAATACATACCATATTAGTTGCATCACGTAGCACCATATAGCCATCAGCAACAGCAAGTGGAGCCCAAGCATCGTGACCGTCAATTATTTTCAACCGGCTAAGTTCTTTATAACTTTGGGTTGATGCTTTTATCACAAACAGAGTACCATCGTCATTAAGCATATAAAATTTTCCGTCAGCAATAATGTATGGTCCCAAACCAAATCGTTCGGTTTTTCCGCTTGTCCATACAAATTTACGTGTATTGTCGGGGCTTACACATACAAATTGATTGCGAGCTGAACCACCATCTTTAGGCATTATCCCAAATAAATGACCATTGAAATATATTGGAGTTTGCTGTTCACAAGCCAATCCTTCGCTTGGTTTATATTTGTCTTTTACTTTTATTTTAAATGTATTATTCTCTTTTGTTAGTTGAAACATTATAGCTCCTGCACCATAACCAGCTGTTACATATATTTTGCCATCGGGCAAACAAAGTGCAGATGGTGCTATTACAGTGGTGTTCCATTCTTTTGTTTTCCACAATACTTTGCCTCTATCAGCACCTTCGGCTGCTATACCGCAAATACCACCAATTGCAGCATAAACAAACATTTTGGTGTTTTCAAATGCAAAAGGCATTATCGATGAATGCGACATTTTCCAATTATCGGGATTAGGTGTCTCCCAGAGTTTTTTACCAGTAGCACAGTCGTAACCAACCATGAGTGCAGAGCCTCCAGTGGCTATTACTGCTACATTGTTATAAATAATGGGGCATTGACCAGTGTACCAAAGCGGAACTTCGCTATTGTATTCCTTTGAAATATCTACGCCCCATAGTAAATTGCCAGTTTCGCGGTCTAAGCACATTGCGTGGCACATTGGACCAATTGTAATTATATATTTTTCTGTTACTGCCGGCACAGTTCTTGACATTCCGTGGTTTCGTTTGATATTGACCTTGTACCACCTTCGCCACATTTCATCACCTGTTTTAAGATTCAGACATTTAAGTACATCGGCTCTTATTTCTTCATCATAATCGAGCACATATACCATGCCCTTCCAAATAGCAGCTCCGGCATGACCTTCGCCAAGTCTAATAGACCAAAGTGGCTTTATTGCATTGCTAAGATTTGAGGTAAGTTTTATTTTTGAAGTGCTAATATTATCAAAGTTCTCTCCTCTAAAACGAGGCCAAGTTTCAAGTAGGGGTTCATAACTTTTATTCGAACATTTAAAGAACTCGCCAATTTTAACATCTTCGTTTTGCAATGTATTACCTTCTTCAGATCCAGGTGCACCGGGAAGGCTAGGAGTTAAGTCGGATGTGTTATTATAAAACAACCACCAAGCCACAACTATTGTGAAAAGCAGTATAGTTGTAACGGGGATTATGATTTTTGAACTGATTCTTAGCATTTAAATAAAAAAGATATTTAGGAAATGCATTTTTGTATGTGTTTGAAATACCCCTAAATCTCCTAAAGGAGACTTAAATATAGCTCCTTTAGGAGTGTTTGGGTATTACAACTTATAAGCAATCAATGACTTTCCGTGTCTAAGATATAAAATTCCTTCGTAAATAACAGGGTGCGACCAGTGTTGCTCCGAGCCTAAAGTAACTTTTGTTTTGCCTTTTATCTGAAAGCTATCAGGCGATGCCTTTACAAGCGAAAGTTCGCCTTTGTCTGAATAACAAATTAACATACCATTTGACGCAATAGTTACACCAATGCCTGTTTCTCCTGAATTCCACATTTCTTTACCTGTCTTAAAATCGAGGCAAAACAACTTACGATATTTATCGCCAGAAGCATAAACGTAATTGTCAATAACAACAGCACCTCCCATTCTATTGTCGTGTTGTTGGTTAAACCATACAGGGGTTACTTTGCTTCCATCTTCCGAAATGTCTAATCTGCCTGATCCTCTGCCGTATCCACTTATGTAGTACAGGCTACCATTAGAATATACAGGAGTATTTGCGTGAACCGACCATTGATTGGGTTGTTCGTGCGACCAAAGTAATTGACCGTTTTGTCTGTCAATACCTAATATGTGACTTCCTGTGTGTGTTACAAGTAGTTTTCTACTAGGCAAATCTATCATTAAAGGAGTACAATATGCCGATAATTCACTTTTCCCAGCACACGACCATATTAATTCTCCTGAGAGTCTATTAAGTGCCAGTACATTATTGTTTTTTCCGCCAGGAGTGCAATATAGTTTATCGCCGTCTACAACAATAGTTTCTGTAACTCCCCAACGTATATTTTCGCCATCAAAGTCCGACAGAAGTTTTTTCATCCATTTCATCTTTTGAGTTTCAAGGTCAAAACAAGCCAGAATGCCATACCCGCTTAATATGTACGCTAAATTTCCTACAATGGTAGGAGTAGATCTAGATCCGGGATAGCTTTCGTCAAATTCATTTCCATAAGCAAATTTGTATTGAAATTTTCCATCAATAGATAAAACATAAATAAACCCAGTTTTCTCTTCCATACCGGTTAAATAGATATTGCCATTAGCAATAGCTGGTGAAGAATAACCTTTACCAAGTTCATCGTAGCTCCATAATACAATTGGTCCTTGAGCAGTCCAATCTTTTATCTCTTCTTTTGCAGGAAATATTCCATTAGCCTCTGGTCCTCTCCATTTGGTGGGTTCTTGAGATATTGTTAACTCTAAACTCGTAAAAATAATTGCGGTAAGTAGAAGTATTGTTCTCATTTTTTTATATTTATTTATTTTATTTACTTAGTTTAACAAAAATAAAAAAATACAATCCATTTAAAAAGTTAAATATCAAATGATTTTTAATTTTAAAGTCATACTATTTATGATGTACAATGATGATTGTTCGAATTAATTGTAGATTTTATTCAAATTCATTTCTATACTCGACATAGTGTTTCCATTTGTCGAGCAAAGTTTGCATATCGTTGGGCAGTTCAGAGTCGAAGCTAATCCACTCACCAGTCGAAGGATGTGTAAATGCTAGCGATTTTGCATGCAGAGCTTGTCGTGGACAAATTGCAAAACAATTTTCGACAAAATTTTTGTATTTCGAAGAAGTAGTACCTTTTAATATTTTGTCGCCACCATATTCGTCGTCGGCAAATAGCGGATGTCCAATATATTTGAAATGAGCTCTGATTTGGTGCGTGCGTCCTGTTTCGAGTTTGCACTCAACAAGGCTTACATAGCCCAATTTTTCTAATACTTTATAGTGTGTTACGGCATGTTTGCCATGCGAACCATCTGGAAACACTGCCATTACTTTCCGGTCTGCAAGGTTGCGACCTATATGACCGGTAATGGTGCCTTGGTCTTCTTTCAGCGCACCCCATGCAATTGCCCAATAGCGACGTTCTATGGTGCGGTCGAAAAATTGTTTGCCCAGTTTATTGAGTGCTACTTCGTTTTTGGCAATAACCATAATACCCGATGTATTTTTGTCGATACGGTGAACAAGCCCAGGGCGCATTTCGCCCGATTTGAAAAGTGGTAAGTCTTTGAGTCGCCAAGCAATGGCATTGACCAATGTATCTGTATAATGCCCAAATGCCGGATGCACAACCATTCCCGGATTTTTGTTTACTATTAGCAAATCGTCGTCTTCGTATACAATATTGATTGGAATATCTTGTGGTATAAGCTCTATTTCGCGCGGTTCCTGAGCCATCACGACCGATATTACATCGCTGGGTTTAACTTTGTAACTCGATTTTACAGACTTTCCGTTGACCAATATATTGCCAGCATCTGCAACTGCCTGAATCTTGGTACGGGTAGAGTTCTCGATATAGTTGTTGAGGTATTTGTCTATTCTTAAAAGACGTTGTTTTTTGTCTACTTCAAACCTGTAATGTTCAAATAGTTCTTGTTGTTCCTGAATTTCGTGTTCCATAGGTTTTTTTACACTTGTCTGTAGGCGGTTATAACTACATCGACAAAATTCTCCCACGAGAAACGATGCTTTTCGAGCTTCACGTTTTCTTCCATTTCTTTCTCTCTATTATTGGTATAGAAATCGTCTATTGCATTGGCTATTGCATATTCGTTCACTTCGCATACATAGCCGGTTTTCTCGTGATGAACTATTTCTGGGAGTCCTCCAACATTGGTAACCAACATGGGGCGTCCAAAATGATAAGCAACCTGAGTTACACCACTTTGTGTGGCACTTATATAGGGCTGAACTATTAAATCGCAAGCACAAAAAAAATGTTTTACTTCTTCGTTGGGTATAAATTGGTCGAACAATACGACTTGGTCTGCAAGTCCTAAATCTGAAATCAGATCGTTGTATGTTTTTTTGTTTTCGTAAAATTCACCAGCTACAAGTATTTTTATATTGTGTTTTTTTAATATTTCGAGCGACATTGACCTGATTAAAAGTTCTAAACCTTTGTATTTTCGTATTAAACCGAAAAATAAAATATATTTATCGTTTTCGGAAAGTCCAAGTGCTTGGCGGGCTTCAGTTTTACTTATCTCATGACCAAATATTTCGTAAACAGGATGGTGTGTGAGGTGTTTGTTGCGGTTCAGGGTAAGGTGGTTCAAATCATTCATTACTTGTTTCGAAAGACAAACAAAACCTTGAATAGGTTTAATAAAAAATTTACTAAGTACAGTGTCTGTTAACTTCTTTTCGTGAGGTATAGCATTGTGAACGATGGCAAGCAATGCGGTATCTTTCTTGTCAATTTGGCGTGCTATTGAACCATGTGCGGGAGCCATAAATGGCAACCAGTATTGAAATATTACAAGATCAGCCTCTTGCTTGTTTATATATCGGGCGGTTCTGAACCACGAGAATGGATTTATAGAACTAATCAGCATTTTTATTTTTAAGCCTTGTGGAGCTTTATCTTCCGAATGTTGTGTTTTTCCAGGAAATAAAAACCGGGGGTATTGGAAATAAAACGTAATTATTTCGCAATTGTGTCCAGCTTTTATTAAAGCGCTACACAACGACTCGTTGAAATTCGCGATCCCACCTCTGAAAGGGTGTGCAGGTCCTACTAATATTACTTTCAAATTAGTTAATTTTTTCGTCTATTAAATAAAGGTTTCTTTCTGCTGAGTTGCGTGTAACAAGTTCGCCTATAAAGCCCGATGTAAATAGTTGTGTGCCAATAATCATTGCTGCAAGAGAAATATAGAACAGTGCATTGTCGGTAACCTTTTCGACTGTAATATGTTGGGCTAAAAAATACAGTTTTCTTGCCCCAAGTGCAAATGCAGCTGTAAAACCTAGTAAAAACATAAGGGTTCCAATACTTCCAAAGAGATGCATGGGTTTTTTACCATATTTCGAGATAAACAATATAGATAGGATGTCGAGCATTCCTTTCATACGTCCCCAGCCATATTTGCTTACTCCAAATTTCCTTTTATAGTGCTGAACTTCTTTTTCACCAATTTTCTTAAACCCAGATTTTTTCGCCAATACAGGGATGTACCGGTGCATATCCCCATATACTTCAATACTTTTTACAACTTTGTTTTTGTATGCTTTTAATCCACAATTAAAATCGTGTAATCTTATTCCTGTAAACCAGCGAACAATGCCATTGTATAGTTTGCTGGGAAGTGTTTTTGTAATTGGGTCGTATCTTTTACGTTTCCAACCCGAAACTACGTCGAAACCATCGTCGATAATCATCTTGCAAAGTTCAGGAATTTCGTCGGGGCTATCCTGAAGGTCTGCATCCATGGTGATTACAACTTTTCCTTTTGCAGCGTCGAATCCGCAATAAAGTGCTGCTGCTTTGCCGTAATTGCGCCGGAAACGAATGGCTCGAATAATAGAATATTGTTTCGATAAATCTCTAATGACGTCCCACGAGTTGTCGCGACTTCCATCGTCGATCAATATAACTTCGGTGCTTATGTTATTAGCTTTTACTACTCTATCGATCCAGCTTAGGAGCTCAGGTAGCGATTCTTCTTCGTTATATACAGGAACTATGACTGATAAATCCATTATTTGTTAGTTTCAGAGTTGTTGTTTGTCGATTGTTCAAAAGGGTTTGGCTGTTTTTTCAACATACCTGCTGTAACGAGCGATATAATGAATCCCCAAAAAACATTGTTCAGAATAGTACTGAATGCAAGTAGTGCAGGAGTGTTTGAGCTTTCATCGTAGGTTTTAAGTGCTTCTTCAATCGTCGATTCTGAAACTCCCATTTTATAATATAATTGAGCAACCATATCTTTTTGTTCTTTTATGGTTCGTTCAAATAACTCGGGGTCGATAAACACTGAATCGATATATTTGTAAAAGCCTAAAATAATTGAGGCAAAAAGAATAATGAGGATGCCAAATTTTAAGCCCATACCATAAGTCATAAAACCATTTAGGTGGCGGGTTCTAAAGCGTTTGGTAAAGTAATATATGCCAAAGATGTAAAAAAGAATGGTTAAAAAGCCAATAAATGTGATTGTGCTATTTAATGGATCGCCATTGTTTGCAGTTTTTGTAAGGAATGTAAATAAAATCAAACCCAATCCCATAATTAAGCCATAATTCATTGCTGCTCCGATATGGATATTTTTTTTCTCCTCCATAATTTTTTTTTATAGGCGCAAAGATATTGTTTTTTCACAATTTTATAAGTTTTTGAACCTACATGAAAAAAATGTTTGTGTGTGAATTAAATTTATCTAATTTTGCGCCCTCGGGTAAGTCTTATACGACCAGCTCCTGTTTAACTCCCCCAGGTTCGGAAGGAAGCAAGGGTAAACGGTTGTAGCGGTGCGATATAAGTAGCTTACCCGTTTTTTATTATATACGCCTCAATTAGTTCCAAAATTTTTTCTTTTTCAGTAGTTTCTATCCAGTTGTATTCATTTTTTTCTTTCGAAAACCATGTTAATTGTCGCTTTGCATATCGACGGGAATCTCTTTTTATGAGTTCTATTGCTGTTTCGAGTGTTATTTTTTGGTCAAAATAATCGAAAAGTTCTTTGTAACCAACAGTATTCAAGGCGTTTAGGCTTCTGTAGGGTAGTAGCGATTTTACTTCTTCTAGTAAACCTTGTTCCAACATATTGTCGACTCGTTGGTTTATTCGCTTGTATAAAAGCTCACGATCGGTATGTAAGCATATCTTCAACATATCGAACGAGCGTTCTTTTTTTTGATAGGTTAGAAAAGTAGAGTACGGCATACCGGTCATAGTAGCCACTTCTAATGCCTTAAGCAGCCTTTTATGATTCATCAGATCGGCTTTTGAATAGTATTCGGGGTCAACTATTTTGAGTCGATTGCGAAGTCCTTCGATTCCTTCATTTTCAAATAGACTAAGCATGTTACTTCTAACTTCGGGGTCTATCGTGGGCAAATCGTCAATACCTTTGGTAATAGCATCTATGTATAGCCCAGAACCTCCGGTCAAAACAACTATTTCATGTTTTTGAAATAATTTTTCGAGCAACGATATACATTCAAATTCGTACATACTGGCATTGTAGTAATCGTTTATCGAAATATTTGCAACGAAATGGTGTTTAACTTCTTGCATTTGCAGTTCCGATGGGCGGGCTGTACCTATTTGCATTTCGTGGTACATTTGGCGCGAATCGGCCGATATGATCTCTGTTCTAAAAGACTTGGCTAGATTTATGCTTATATCGGTTTTGCCTACTGCTGTGGGACCGACAATAATAACCAGTAATCCTTTATTTGCTTTATTTTCCATTTTGCAAACTATTGAGAAAATCTATAAATGTAGTTTGTGGAAAAAAGAGCTTTTCATTAAATGACTTTATGTTACAAGTTTTATTGGAGTTGTCAAATACGGTGTAAATATCTGTAAGTTGCTTGTTTTTGCTTTGTATTTCAATAGTATTATTATAGTCCTGATAGTATTCAAAATAAACTACTCCTGTTGGAGCTATTGTTTGCTTGTTCTGTGTTAGCAACAAAAAGCCATTGTCGAGGTGTTCGATTCGATTCATGAGGTAAACCGATTGGTGATATTGGTAATTGTTGGCGTATTTGTTGTGATTTATGATGTTGTATTGACTTTCACAAGCATCTAAAAACTTTGTTAGTTCGTAGTGTTCTGGAACAAATATTTTTTTGATATTGTGTGGCGACATACCAAAAAAACGAAATATTTGTTCACTCAAATCTTTTAAATTTTCTTGAGTTTCGGTCCCATCGAGAATAGCTACAGAGGTATTTTTGTATGCTATAAAGGCATTGCGTTTCGATAAATATGAATCAGTAGAAGCAATATCAATATCGTTTTTCTCAATTACTAAAGCATCGTACTTCAATTCGCGACTGTTTCCAAATACAATGTATTCCGAAAATGATCTATTTATAAGGAAAAGTATCTTACATAATGCCACAAAGGGTTTATCTGTGCATTGTTCCTCGTTAAAGATGATTTTATTACCTGAAAGTAGTATTGATATAAGGTATTGACATTGGCTTAATGGCCACTGGTCTATACTTCGTAAGAATATTATGTTGGATTTTCCATTATTAACAGGTAAAACACTTTTATATTTTTCGAGTGGTTGCCTAGTGAGGGTTTGACAAAGAATTTCGAGGCTTTTCTTAATATTTTCTTCTGTATGCCAAGCATTAATGCTATGTTGTCTTTTAATATTAGCTTTAAAATCAATCCAAATATCGTCTTGAGGCAATTGGTATTGTTCAAGGAAATTAGATATTTTCTGACCTAATATATAAAAGCATTCTTCGATAGCTAAATGGTTCATGTATTAGTCGTTGTTCATAAAGCCTTGTTGTGTAAGGGCTTCAATGAATGTTTTTGAAAAAAATTGATTGTCAGCTTTTTTGTATCTATTATCGGTAAACACTTGTGCCAATGATTCTTTGTTGCTTATTCTGACTATATTTTTATAGAAATCGAGATTTTCTTTGTCTTTATACATATATCGTATATCAGAATCGGAATAGTCGGTATATGTTTCGTTATGAACTACACTATTCAAAGGCAAGCGGTCTGTCAGATCAGGGATTTCTTCGGCGTACCCAACAACTATACTTGTAATGGGTACAACTAATTTTGGTAACGATAGTATTTCTATTATTTTACTAGTCATATAGGTTGTAGTTCCTAAATAACAAATACCAAGCCCTTTTTCTTCGGCAGCTAATGCAATGTTTTGAGAAGCTAACAAAGCATCTATAGCAGCAGCAGTAAACGATTGAAAATTGTCGAAGCCAGGTTGTGCTTTATTTATAGAGCACCAACGAGTTATGCGATTGAAATCGGCACAAAATGTAATGACAACAGGCGCTTGTTTTACCATATCCTGTTTAAAATGGGCTTCCCATAGTTGTTCTTTCAAGCCTTGATTATGTGTAACTACAATACTATATGCTTGCATATTGCCTGTATTTGAGGCTCTTATGCCTGCTTCGAGTATTTCTTGCAAAACATCTTGAGCAATAGGGTTATTTTTAAATTTCCTGATACTCCTATGGTTAAATATTGTGTTTAGCATATCTTACTTCTTATGTCTTACTGTCTCATATCTATTATTGAATCATCCCTTTTATCCAAAGTACAGATCTTGGGTTTGTAGGGTCGTTTGTGTATACTTGTATGGTTTTATTTTGCTCGCCCGACTTTCCTGCCGAGTTGAATTCAATCGGAATGGCGATCGAATCGCCTGGTGAAATGGAATTTGTAGGGGGATTAATTGTTGTACATCCACAACTAGGTATTACTTTACGTATTAACAACTGACTTTTTCCAACATTCTTCAAAATATACTTATGTCCAATTTTATCGCCCGATTTTAAGGTTCCAAATTTGAATTCGGTATTGGTAAATAAGGCTTTTGGACCATTTTGTATTTCATTTTCAGTGAGTTTTGAAAAATCTTCTAACAAATTAGCACTTAGCATAAAGTTAATACCATTTTCGGCATTATTGAATCGCATCATGAAATTATCGAACACGAATCCATAGTCATTCTTTACTTTAGCATCGTACGATATTTCTAAAAAACCTGCTTTTCCAGCTTCTAAAGATAATGGATTGTTCAAGATCTTAATGTGAGCTGGTATATTGTAACAATCAATTGTAATTGCACTTTGAGTTGGGTTTATTAATTCGAATTTTTCGGTTTTTTGTTGACCTAAATATATGTTGCCATAACTTAACTGAGGCGCTTTGCCACGTAAATTGCCAAATTGGTAAGGATATATATCTTCAATGCCGAGTTTTTTGGCAAGAACCTCACCGTAAAAAGTAACAACGATCGAAGATGGGGTTCCGTTGTAATTTACTGTAATGGTTTTGTTAAATTTTCCAGGCCTACCTTTTGGATCGAAGGTAGCATCTATAAAACCTTTTGCTCCGGGAGTTACTGGGTTGCGCGACCAGTCGGGTGTAGTACAACCACAGCTGGGTTGCGCATTTTGAATAATCAATGGTATTGCTCCTATGTTGGTAAATGTAAATCGATGACTTACCGGACCGTCAGATTCTTTGATCTGTCCAAAATTGTATGATATGGACTCAAATGAAATACTTGCTGTTTTTTGTTGAGCTTGAACGCAATAGAATTGAAAAAATAATGCAATAATTATAATTTTATCGAAAAACTTCATTTTGAATAGTTTTTAAATTTTAAAAACAAATTTATGGTTTATTATGTTTTTTGATATTATAATTTTAAAATTTATTTTTTTACCTTTCGAAAATATTATGGGCGTCTAAAAACTCGATTTTTTGTGGCAGACGAATTTTTAAACCCGGAGTTTGCTACTGTAAATGTGTTACACTGAGCGAAAGCCGAAGTGAGGAGTTTAAAAATGAAGTCCAACAAAGAACCCCGAATGGCTCAGTGTAGCTAAAAAAGCAGTTTTTAGAGATGCCCTTAAGAAAATTCTTTGCAAATGACACTTTATCAAGTATTAATACTTTTGGCTGCCGGTGCTGCCGCGGGTTTTGTTTCGGGTTTCTTTGGAGTAGGAGGGGCCATTATTTTAATTCCGTTTTTACTTTTTCTTGGACTTACCCAACATCAGGCTCAAGGAACAAGCCTAATGGTTTTAGTTGTGCCAGTTGGTATTTTTGCTGTAATGAATTATGCCAAACAGGGTTATGTCAATTTTAAGTATGCCTGGATTTTGGTAGCCGCATTTGTCGTTGGTAGTTATTTTGGTTCATTGGTAACTTTAAATATTTCTGAAAAAATGCTGCAAAAGAGCTTTGCTGTGTTACTATTTCTAATTAGCCTCAAAATTTTTTTTAATAAGTAATTCAATATTATCTAGCAAATTAATTTTATAATGGGCGTCATCACTTACTTCGGCTGCGCTCAGAACAAGTCGTTCGGACCGACAATACACCGAAAACCACGTCATTTAGACCGGAGGGAGAAATCTCATATATTTTTTACCAGAAAAGCTAATTTATAACCTTTTCAAATAATAATTAAATTAAAAAACTTTTTTGGAGAAAAATATTTTCAAGTAAATTTGCATCATAATCATCAAAAAAAACTTAAAAAGATGGCATACAAAATTAGCAACGATTGTACCGCATGTGGTACTTGTATTAACGAATGTCCTGTAGAAGCAATATCAGAAGGCGATATCTATAAAATAGATGCAGAAGTATGCACAGATTGTGGTGCTTGTGCAGATGTTTGTCCTACAGAAGCAATTCACCCTGCTTAATAGAATTTTATTATTAAGAAGCAACGCTAAGTAGCAAAGTTGTAAATTTAATAGTTTGCAAATTTGAAACTTAGCGTTTTTTTATGGATTGTATTTCGATTTTCTAAGTATTTCCTGATAGTCGTTTATCTTCATTAATGAGTCTGGACTTATGTTTTTTTCTCTATTCATAAATCCATCTACAATTCTGTATCCAATCCAAACTGCTGCTTTTGCTGGCGATTCGGTCGAAAAATCTTTGGTAAATGGCCCTTCATTTATAAATTTACTGATAGTCAATATATCGGTCGAATATAGTTTCTTATATTCAACCAAATAAGTCCACATCTTCTCTTCATTGCTTTTGCACCATTTTATTTTATTTGGTTCAATTCCTAAAAGTAGACTGTCGTGTGCTTCTGGCATTAGTTTGCTCATGCACCATGTAATTTTACCTTGATAAATCATATTGTTCAGAAGATTTTTATCGCCAATCATTTCAAAATTTGTATTGAGCCAAGCTTTTAAACAATCGGAAGTAATTCTTTCTTTGTTCATGAGGTATCTCATATATAAAGGCAGGTTCATCTGTTGGTAAAATGAACTTGTGAGACCAAGATACTTGTCGAGACCTATACCTATTATACTGTCGGAAGTAACAATGCTTTGGTTGAACCCCGAAATAAATGTATAGAATCGAGGTGTTGGAACTTGGGGAAAATAATTTAGAAAAGCACTAAAACCAAAACTCAAGTCTTGTTCTAAATCTGATAGGTCTGTAAAATCGTTTGTAACGGTTGTATATACTTCGTTTATCGAATAGTCGGTCACAAAACCCTTGAGGTATTCAGAAAATACCGGATTTTTTGTTCCTCCTATTGCAATAATCTTGTAAGTAAATATTTCGAAAAAATCACCATATTTTTTCTCGAAAAATGGAATAGAATCTTTCAGATGTTCAAAATCCGATTTGAAAAGATCTTGTTCAAAGCGATTTATTGTAATATGTATTGTTGGATTGTTAAAATTGAGATTTGTATCTTTTTTGTTGCAAGAGCTAAAAATTAATACGACTGTAAGAACAAATGCTAAGGGTACAAATTTCAGTTTCATTATTTTTGTTTTTTGATGTTTGAATTAATTTCAATTACTTGTGGAATAAGCATTTGATTGTTGTTGTTGATTATGTAACTGGCACGTTTTATTTTTTCTTGGTCTGGCATTTGGTTGTTTATTCGATCACGTATCGACTGTTCTGGCATATTGTCGCGTTGCATCACTCGTCTAATACGCACTTCAATTGGAGCTAATACAAGAATAGTTGAGTCGAGACTTTTGTCTATGTTGTATTCGAAAATTATGGCAGATTCTTTGATTATATAATCCAATTTTGAATGTGTAGAAGCCCATTTTTCAAATTGCTTAGCTACTCTTGGATGCACAATGGCATTGAGTTTCTCCAATGCACTTTTGTTGTTGAAAACTAAGGCTGCCATTTTTGAACGGTCGAACGTGTTGTTAACAAATACTTCTTTTCCAAATTGTTGTACAATTTCGTTTTTAACCTCGTAGTCCGAAAATAATTTGCGAGCTTCGAGATCCGTATTAAAAACAGGAACACCAAGTGTCTTAAATATTTTCGACACAGTGCTTTTGCCGCTTCCAATACCACCGGTCAATCCAATTGTTTTCATCGTCGTTCGAGAATAAATTCAACGGTTTTGGGTTTATAATTAACGTCCCAAATGATATATGGTGTTTGTTCGAGATTGAGCTTTATTTTATTATTTATTGAATTGTTTATTTCGTTATAGTTTACCGTTAGTAAAAACTGATTTTCGTTTATGTACTTGTAATTGTCGAGAGATACTTTGTATGTTACTTTTATTTTTGCCGGAAATGTTTTCATTTTAAAGTTCGATGGTACATTTCGGTGTATTACAGCAATATGTATTTCAGATTCTGTATATTTATCGACCGGAACAACTACGGTAACTATATTATGGTTATATGCTATATCAGGAATCAATTTTAAGTTCATTTTTACCTGAAATATTTTATTGACCTTTTTGTAAATAAGATCTTTTGTTTCGGCATATTTGATTGTGTCAAGTACTGCTTTGGGTCCGGTAAGCTCTACACTATCTGGCACACATATTATTCGGTTCGAAAGGGTGTATTGCTTTTCGAAATCAATATCCAAATTGGGTTTAACTTTCTTGTATTGCTTAACAACATCAGACATTTCGAAAAACAAAGTATCGGGCAATAAGTAGTTTATATTTAGTTCAGAGAATTGCCGTTGAATTTTTTCTTTTATATTTTTTGTAAGTAAAAGATATTTGTTCGATCCTTTATCGGAGTATTCAGTAAGTGAGGATGTTGCTAAGCTTATTAAAACTGGGTTTTGTCTGAAATATATGATATATTTAAGTAGGGTATAGCCGTGAGCTGTTGAATTTACAGTTATTGATTGAGGGATGTTTCCAACTAGCCTTTTGTCGGGCAATTGGTGGATATACTTTATAGGAAGGTTTAGATTGGTCGAGAAATTATTGTTTAGGGTATTGAGTACCCAAAATATCAACGATATAGAAAGAAATATAAGGTAAACCAGGAAATTTCGATAAAATTTCCTGAAGTTAAATTTTCGGCGAGGGCTTAATTTATCTATTGATTTTTCTTCCAAGGTAAAATTTATATTGGGTGGTTGGCTTCGGAAGTAAAGTGCGTCTCTAAAAACTCGATTTTTTGAGGCGGACGAATTTTTAAACCCGGAGTTTACTTCTGTAAATGTGTTACACTGAGCGACAACCGAAGTGAGGAGTTTAAAAATGAAGTCCAACAAAGAACCCCGAAGGGCTCAGCGTAGCTAAAAAGCAGTTTTTAGAGATGCCCTAAAGAAAAATATTTAAACGTAAAGCAGTAAAAACGCAAAAATACTTTGTTTTTTAACGTCTTTACTGCTTTTATATTAATTTATTACTTGCTAGCAAGGTCGCTTGCATCTTTCAATACAGCAGCCTTGTCTATTTTGAGTTTCATTTTATCTTCTACTTCAATAATAATAGTAGTATCACCGATTTCATCGATTTTACCATAAATTCCTCCTGTAGTTACTATTTTATCGCCTTTTTTCAAATCGTTACGAAACTTAGTTAGTTCTTTCTGACGTTTCATTTGAGGTCTGATCATGAAAAAATAAAATACCACGATAATTAAAACTATTGGCAAGAATGACATTAGTGGATTTTGTCCGCCTGCTGCTGCTTGTAAAAAAATGCTTAATAAATTGTTCATCGTTTTTGAAATATTAAATTATACATTACAAATTTAATACAATTTCATAACATAGCCAAAAGTGTTATTCAGCTTCTCCAATAAGTCCTCGACCTTGTTTGTTTATTTTATTTTCTTTTTTCAGGTGTGATATAATTTTGTCGAGAATGCCATTGATAAAGTTGCTGCTACCAGTGGTGCTGTAATATTTGGCTATTTCAATATATTCGTTTAGACTTACTTTTGTAGGTACCGATACTATTTCTGTAAACTCGGCAATAGCCATTTGCATCAATATAATATCCATTATGGCTATACGGTCGAATTCCCAATTCTGCGAAAAGTTTTTAATTAATTGATTGTATTCTTCGTGGTTTATTAGTACTTTTCGTAGTATAATTTTTGAAAAGTCGCGGTCTTCATCGTTTTTAAACAATGGCATCATGTCTTGATCTCTCGAATCGTTTTCTTTAAAACCTTTTATTGTTTTAATAATCATGCTAATAACAAATTCAAGGTCGTTGTTCCAGAAAATATTTTGTTCTTCGAGTAATTGATCGAGTTGCTCTAAGCCTGGTATTTCTTCAGTCAGTATTTTCTCGACAACACGTTTATCGGCTTTATAGTCGCCTTCGTCGCTTTTCATGTAGTCCAAAAAATACTCTTTGTCTTTAAATTGATTGAAAATCGTTTTTATAATTTCACTTTGACCCGACCAATTTATTTTATTTTGGTGGATGTATCTGTTGAGCGGATTGTTGTTTCGAAGCTGATCGATTATTTTATTTGCAACAAATCGTTTATTGGGGTTTTGTTCTTCTACTGTTGGTAAATGTTTTTCCTTACCCATTTCGATTCGTTCTTCGCCATATTTAACCAATTCTATAAGAAGTAGCATTATATAATGATACAAATCGTATGTTTTCTGGATACTTTGAAACAACTCCTTTTCTGATTGCGAAATAGAGCTGGTTGTGGAATGGTAGTTGGCGTAAAGAACTTGAAGTACTTTGATTCTGAGAAGTCGTCTGCTTATCATTTGTAAAAAGAACAATTTTTTGAGTTTGCAAATTTAATCTATTTTTCGAGTTGACAGATAATTATTTTTTTATCATTGTTAATGTGCTTAATTTTAGTATTATATATATATATATATT
>CAMDBI010000026.1 GCA_945889005.1 Bacteroides fragilis | reverse complement strand
TTTATAAACCAAATAACCCAATCTATTATGTCAAAAGAACAATTTGAAACAAAACAAGCCACACTCGAATCCATTGCCGACAAAGATGTAAAGACACCCGCCATTCCGGTCGATGTTGCCTTGCAGGAAGCCGAAGACCTGTATGTATGGTGCCAGTCCGACAAGGACAAACTGCTCAAGGCCGGTTTAGGCTGGTCGCTGGTCGACGACCTTTCCATCCGCACAGGTGCTTGCCGTTACATTCAAAGCCAATGGCAAAAAGAATACCGCAGCCTCGAAGAAGCACAGAAACAATGGGCAGCCGAGTCGCCCGCTGCTTACGACCTGCGCGACGAATTGCTGCACCACTTTTTTCATGCCTTTTACAGGCAGCCCGATTTGTATGGACGTACCCAAAAAATAGCCGAGGGCAGTGGCCATGCCGATATGATTCAAGACCTTAGCGACCTTGCAGCACTTGGTAAAGCCAACGAGCAAGCATTAGTTGCTATAAACCTCGACCTGGGTATGCTCGACAAAGCCGAAGCATTGTCGGGTCAAATGGCTACCCTACTTGCCAACGCTAATGGCAAAAGACTCGAGGACAACCATTCGCGCCTGCTTCGCGACAAAGCTTTTATGCACATGAAAGATGCTGTAGACGAGATACGCCGCTGCGGTCAGTACATTTTCTGGAAGGACGAACAACGCCACAAAGGGTATACTAGCAAGTATATTAGAGCCAAAAAACAAACCAAACCCAAAACAGAGTAGGTTACTACGAATCAATAGGCACATTTACCCCCCCAGTACCCGGTACTGGGGGGTTAATATTTGGTACTGGTTCCATAAAAGTAGGTACGCGGGGGGGAAACTCGGGTACTGGCTCAAAATATTTGGGTACAAACTACAATATCTGGGTTCTCTGAAAAACAAAAAAAATAACTACACGAAATTGGAAAATCAAATGTAAATTCGTTTTAAAATTTATTGTTGTTTATTTAAACAATGAAACCAGAAACCCACGATACTATTCAACGAATTTATATCAAAAACATGATGTGTTTCTGTTGTATTCGTGCTGTGAGAGAAGATCTGACTAAGCTGGGTATGACGGTAATCGATGTAAAACTTTGTGAAGTAGTTGTAAGTTACGATTCCGACAAAATAAGCAAAAAACAAATTGAGGATGTATTGTTGGAATTGGGTTTGGGATTGATCGACAACAAAGAGCAAATACTGGTTGAACAAATTAAACAGACGATTATTGAACTTGTCCATAGTATGAACAATGTCAATTCTATTGCAAGGAAATCGGACTACCTGGTCGAAAAAATGGGTAAAAGCTATCAGACCTTATCTAAACTCTTTTCAAAATACGAGCCCATTACGCTCGAAAAATACATCATACTGCAGAAAATTGAAAGGGTAAAAGAATTGGCAATGGAAGAAAATTATTCCTTGAGCGAAATAGCCTGGATGATGGACTACAGTAGTCCGCATCACTTATCCAACCAATTTAAAATTATCACCGGTATTTCGTTGTCAGACTTTAAGAAAGATCCCGCCAGCTTCAAAAAACCAATCAATCACTTGTATTGATTTTTTTTAAATAGTGCCTCTAAGAAAACTCACAACATATTAACATACAGTTAATTATTGTTAATAACTTTCTTGAATCTTTTTTAGATTAAGTTGCAAAATTTGTATAAAATAAAGATATTTATACTGTTAACGATTCGACAGTCCACTATTTGCATTCAAATACAACAAAAGATTCAACCATGAGAAAAAGATTCGAACAACAATTAATACTTGGACAAAAACCAATCAGCAAAACCCCGATTTCATTCAAAGAAAAAGGCCCATTAGTGGAGCTAATAGCAGCCCTAAAAACCATTTTTGCCAACGACCAATACAATGAAAAGATATTCAGCATAATAGAGTCAAAACTCAAGAGCAGGAATTTCCGGGCAGGTCGTAAAGGAATGGATCTTTGGACATTATTTGTGCTTTCACAAGTGCGTTTATGCCTGAATATCAGTTATGACGAGTTGCATAGTTTAGCCAACAACCACTATTCACTCAGGTTTTTAATGGGTATTGAACGCGAATTTGGCTTCGAGCGTATAGAGCTTGAATATCAACACATTTACGACAATGTAACATTGCTCGATGATGCTACCGTACATGAAATCAACCAAGTAATATTGGCATTCGGACACCAAGTGTTTAAAAAAAAAGAGGGGGCAGCATTGCACTTAAAAACAGACAGCTTTGTAGTTGAAAGCAATGTACATTTCCCGACAGACTATAACCTATTGTGGGACTGTACACGCAAATGCTTAGACACCGTATCGGGTTTTCTCGAGAAATACGAAAACATCGAAGGCTGGCGCAAAATAGCCAATTGGCGAAAAGAATCCAAAGGTCTGATGCGCGAACTGGGCAAAGCAAGCAGCTCGGGCGGAAAGAACAAAGAGGAACGCGTTAAAACAGCTGCCAGCAAATATCTTGTCAAGGTAGGACTATTACATGAAAAACTCAAAACAGCCCTTCCCAGTTTCCCAATAAATGACATGAGCGATTTAGCTGCCCATTGTGTGTTAGAGAACTTCATATCGTTGATGAACAAGCATATAGATTTGCTCGAACGTCGTATAATCAAAGGCGAGACCATACCGCATGAAGAAAAAATGTTTTCAGTCTTTGAGCAATACACCGAAATGATAAAGAAGGGCAAATTGCATCCCAACGTAGAGTTAGGCAAGATGTTAGCCATCACTACCGACCAGTTTAACCTGATAGTTGATTACAATATCATGGAAAACGAGCAAGACCGGGCAATAGTGATACGCTTGGCAGACAGAATAATACAACGTCACAAAGTTGACTCGTGGAGTTTTGACAAAGGCTATTGGAGCAAAGAAAACAAAGCAATGCTACAATTAGAAGTAGCCACGGTAGTAATGCCAAAGTTAGGCAACCGTAACGCACAAGAGGAAGCCGAAGAACGTACTCCAATCTTTAAACGATTAAAGAACAAACATAGTGCCATTGAATCAAACATAAACGAACTCGAACACAGAGGATTAGACAGATGCCCCGACAGGGGGTATCATCACTTCAAAAGCTATGTTGGACTCGCAATATGCGCATATAACCTAAAAAAAATAGGTCGTGCAATCGTGGAGCAGGAACGAGAAAAAAATCAAAAACACCAATTACTGCAGGCAGCCTAAAAAATCACAATTGAAATATTTATTATCAATCTTAGTAATCAGTGGGATAGTTATGTTCTATTGTTTAAAAAGAGCACCTAGAAATTGCTTTTTTAGAGAAATTTATCCGATGCCTTAAAAATTTGCAAGAAAAAATAATAAAAACAGATCCGACTATTTAGAAACATTCTAAATAACTGTTGCAATTTTTAAAATTGATGAGTTTTCTTAGAGACACTAAATACACTTTTTTCATTTTACCAAATTTTGTAAATCATTTACAAAATCATGTAACATTATCTTTTTTGGCTTGCTGTATTTTTGTATTATAAAATAAGTAACATCATGAAAATTACAGACGAAGTTCGAATAAGCGACAACGGATTTGTTTTCAATTCGAGAACAGGCGATTCGTTCAATGTAAACCCTACAGGGCTGGAGCTTGCCAAAATGATTGCACAAGGTCTTGACTTTGATACAATCAAAGCCTCATTTCTTGAAAAATATGATATTGATGATCTGACTTTTGAAAAAGACTTTTACGAATTTGTAGCATTGATCAAACATCACCAGATTACTTCGCAAGAAGATCCACTCGATTTTAAATAAACAGCCATGTCAAAAACAAAAATAACAATTGCCGTTACAGGGCTCAACAATACGGACAATCCCGGACCTGGAGTTCCTGTAATTCGCTCGTTGAAAGAGTCGACCGAGTTTGAAGTCCGGATCATTGGCCTCGTTTATGAGACACTCGAACCGGGTATATACATGGAAGGTTTGTGCGATAAGATTTTTCAAATCCCTTATCCTTCTACCGGATCGAATGAGTTGATTGACCGTATAGAAGAAATTCACCAACGCGACCCAATCAATGTGTTGATTCCCAATTTCGATGCCGAATTGTTCTCGTTTATGAAAAATGAAGAACGTCTTTTGAAGAAAGGAATACACACCTTTTTGCCAACATTGAAACAATTTCAGGAACGAGATAAAGACAAGCTACCTGAATATGGCGAAAAATACGGAATAAAAGTACCCGCCAGTTTAAACTTGGGCAGCTTGAATCAGATTTCAGAAATTCAAGAGAAATTTGAATACCCGGTGATGGTAAAAGGTAAATTCTACGATGCATTTATAGCATACAATGTCGAACAGGTTAAACAGTCGTTCAACAAGATTTCTTCCAAATGGGGTTTGCCGGTTATTATTCAGGAGTTTGTAAAAGGCACTGAAGTGAATGTGATTGCACTGGGCGATGGGCAGGGAAATACAATTTCGGCTGTACCCATGCGCAAACAGTACATTACCGACAAAGGAAAAGCCTGGGGCGGAATAACCCTATCGGACGACAAAATGCTTGATATTACCCGAAACCTAATCCGAAAAACTAATTGGAAAGGTGGAATGGAACTCGAATTGATTAAAACAATTAAAGATGAATATTATCTCATCGAAATCAATCCACGTATTCCGGCATGGGTTTACTTGGCCGTAGGTGCCGGACAAAATATTCCGGAAGCACTCGTGAAATTAGCCTTGGGACAAGAAGTTGCACCCATGGAAAAATACAAAACAGGAAAAATGTTTGTTCGCTACTCGTACGACATTATTGTCGACCTCGAAAAGTTTGAAACAATTGCAATGAACGGAGAAATTTAAAAAGAAAATAGTCATGGAAAAAATAAAATACGATAAACCAACAATTAGTAAAATCAATGCCGGAATGCCTAGTAAATTCGGACTGCCGGTAAAACAAAAAGTTATTTCGGAAATAGATGGGATCAAAGTCTCGCGTTTGATGGAAGAATACGGAACACCTCTTTTTGTCATTTCCGAAAAAACCATCAGAGATGTTTATGCAGAGGCAAAACGTGCTTTCGAAACCCGATACCCCAAAGTGCAGTTTGCCTGGTCGTACAAAACCAATTACCTCGATGCCGTTTGCAGCATTTATCATCAAGAAGGCTCGTGGGCAGAGGTTGTTTCGGGTTTCGAATTTGAGAAAGCTCTTTCAAATGGCGTAAATGGATCGCAAATCTTGTTTAATGGTCCCGACAAATCGAAAGCAGATTTAACTTTGGCTATCGAGAATAATGCCTGTATCCATATCGACCATTTCGACGAGCTATATTTGTTGATCGAAACCAGTCGGCAGTTGCAGAAGATAGCCCGTGTGGCCATTCGTGTAAACCTCGATGCCGGTATTTACCCCATTTGGGATCGTTTTGGTTTTAACTACGAAAATGGCGATGCATGGAATGCCATTAACCGCATAATGCTTGCCGAAAGTCTTGAACTAATTGGTTTGCACACGCATATTGGTACATACATTATGGCTCCATCGGCATATGCAATTGCTGCCTCGAAACTGTCAAATCTATACATGGCTGTTCATCGGAAATTTGATTATTGGTTAAAATACATCGATTTGGGTGGTGGGTTTGCTTCTAAGAACACTTTGAAAGGCGCATATATGCCCGGTTCCGAAACTTGTCCTTCGTTCGACGATTATGCAGAGGCAATTTCCAATGCAATCATTTCGTCGGAAATTCCTCATGAAAATTTACCTGTATTGTTTCTTGAAACAGGTCGCGCTTTGATCGACGATGCCGGTTATTTGCTTACTACTGTTATTGCAAACAAACGACTCAACAATGGTCGACGTTCTATGGTAATCGATGCCGGAGTCAACCTGTTATTTACTTCTTTTTGGTACAATTTGGGCGTTTACCCTACAAAAGAAGAAACCGGAAACGCTGAAGAATCAACCATTTATGGACCTTTGTGTATGAATATTGATGTAATTCGCGATGCTATTGTTTTTCCGCAGGTAAAATCGGGAGATCAACTGGTAATCGAAAGGGTCGGAGCATACAATTTGACTCAATGGATGCAGTTTATAACATACCGTCCCAATGTGGTTCTTATCGATATGGAAGGCAAAGTACATGTTATTCGTAAAAAGGAAGACCTGGAAACCTATAAGAACAGCGAGTTGAATCCAAAGAGATAAGAAAAAGTTGATTACAGCAAAACCACTCATAAGCACTTCAAACAATTTAATATGGTAAAATCCATTATAAAAAATGGCAAGGACATTTCAGATTCGGTATTAAACAGCTATTCACAGGTGTTTTTTTCTCAATCGAAAGTGTTGGCTGTATTTTTGGTACTCATTAGTTTCTTCGATTATGGAGCAGGAATTGGAGGTTTATTGGCAGTTGTTTTTTCGAATATACTGGCATATTTCCTAGGGTACAACACCTATTTCATAAAATCGGGTTTATATGGATTCAATAGTTTGTTGGTGGGACTTGGCATAGGCTTGGCATTTCAGCCTTCGCTTGAATTGTATGCTCTTGTTAGTATTGCTGCTATTACATGTTTCTTCTTAACGATTGCTTTTCAGGGCATACTCGGGAAATATGGGCTTCCGTTTTTGAGCATCCCGTTTCTAATTACCATTTGGATTATTGGTTTGTCGGGAAACGAACTAACTGCACTAAACATTAGCGAACGTGGCATTTATACCTATAACGAACTTTTTGGAATGGGCGGAAATACCATGGTTCGTTTGTACAATTGGTTGGATAGTATCGTAGATTCTTCATTTATTCGAATTTACTTTTATTCGCTTGGTGCTATCTTTTTTCAAAAAGGCCTACTCGCTGGTATCATTATTTCGCTTGGTTTGCTTATATATTCCCGAATCACTTTTGGACTTTCAATACTTGGGTTTTCTGTTTCTTACTTTTTCTATATGTTGGTTGGCATTGAATTTAATTCGCTAAGCTATACGTTTATCGGCTTTAATTACATACTAACTGCCATTGCATTGGGCGGTTATTATTTAATACCGGGACGAATCAGTTACGCTTGGATTATGATTCTGCTGCCTTCTGTGGTATTAATTACCATTAGCACACAGAAGTTTTTCCTGGTATTTCATATTTCGCCTTATTCATTGCCGTTCAATATAGTTGTACTCATGTTTTTGTATGCCTTGAAGTTTCGTGAAAAACGACCGGGAGGTTTGCTCGAAACTCCTGTGCAACTAGGAAATCCCGAACGAAACCTTTATTTGCAATCCGGAAATTTGAAACGTTTTCCTACACGATTTCCTATTGCTGCTTCCTTGCCATTTATGGGCGAATGGGAAGTAAGTCAGGGGCACAATGGCGAAATTACACACCGCGGAGCATGGCAACATGCTTGGGATTTTATTGTTACCGACAAAAACGGCAAACAATTTAAAGGAACAGGCGATTATCCCGAAGATTATTTTTGTTTCGGCAAAGCTATTACCGCACCTTTTGATGGAACTGTTATGGAGGTTGTCAATTCCATTAAAGATAATGTGATTGGCGATGTCGATACCCAAAACAATTGGGGAAACACCGTAATTATAAAACACTCTGAGGGAATTTATTCAAAACTCAGTCATCTGAAATTTCATTCTGTAGAAGTAAAAGAAGGCGACCATGTTAAACAAGGTCAGTTGCTCGGAAAATGTGGCAATTCGGGTCGTTCGCCCTATCCGCATTTACATTTTCAGTTTCAGGCAACGCCTTATATAGGCTCCCCAACGATAGATTATCCTATTGGCAACTACCTTCTGAAAGGCGAAAAATATAACTTCGAAACATTTTCGTTTCCCCTAAAAGGTCAAATTATTGCCAATCCGGCAAAAAATGAAATATTGACCAAAGTCTTGCATTTTATACCAGGGCAGCTGATTGGCGGAGAATTTAAAATCTCATCGATCAAAACCGGTTCAATCATTCGAGAAAGCAATTTCAGATGGAAGGTAAATTCCGATGTTTTTAATTCGACCTATCTGCAAAGCGAAGACGATGGTTCGCTGGCTTATCTCTATAACAATGGTAATTTGCATTATTTTACCAATTTCACAGGAAAAAAAGAAACACCACTTTACTGGTTTTTCTTGACATTGTTCAAAGTGCCGCTGGGTTTTTTGCCCAATAGTAAAATAAGCGACCAGATACCCGTAAATATCATGTTTGGCGGCATTCAAAAGTTTATTCAGGATTTTATTGCACCCTTATTTTTATTTCTCAAAGTAGATTATTCGCTCGAAATTGTGAAAGCTGGCGACATTCTTTCGTCTGGCGATATTGTTATGATTTCGGAAGTTACAAAAAAGTTTGCAGGACAAGAAATTGAAAAATATAAGTTTAATACCAATATTAAAGACAACGGTATTTTTGAAATCGAAATTCAATATAACAACCTAAAAATAGAAATGATATGTCGAAACGAATAGGCTTACTATTGCTACTAATGGTTTTTTCGATTTTGGCAAATGCTCAGGATAAATTGACCTACGCAGATGTCGATAAGCGTTCTTATGAGCTTTATCTTGAAAACAAATGGACAGAATTGATAGCGTTGGCTACCGAAGCACGAGAGCAGGGTATCGATTTTTTCTACCTTCAGGTACGAACTGCAATTGCCTGGTACAATCAAGGGAAATACCGCAATGCAGTCCCTTGGTTTTTGAAAGCTTATGAAAACAACAAAACACTCGATTGGCTTCAGGAATATGTCTATTATAGCTTGCTTTATAGCGGACGACATGCTGAAGCAGCTAAATATGCTGCATTTTTCTCAGATACAATTAAAAATAAAATTCGCTTTAAGGAAACCGGACTTGCTCGTTTGGCTTATGAAACAGGTTATTGTGTGAATTCTGATTATGAGAACCTAAAAACACGTGATTTCAGTACCGAAGTAAATTTGGGCAACGATTACGGCGAAGCATATTTACTCAAAAATTATAGTTTTCATTCGTTAGATCTCAGCCATAGGCTTGCTCCAAATTTTTTGTTGAACCACAATCTGACATACATTGGTGTAAATCGTGAAACGGTAGTTGATTGGAGCGGTCAAACAAGCGCATCTGTAAAGACGAATCAATACCAATATTATATAAATCCGGTGTGGGTAATCGGTGAAAAATTAAATATTTCGCCTTCTCTCAATTTAATTTTTGGAAGTGGCAATGATTATTTAGGCGGTTTAAACAACAATTTGGCGAAAACTTTTAGTTTCAGAAAAAGCAAATACAGCGATGCGGTATTTTCGACATCCTTGTGGTCCGATTTTGGAAATTTCTCGCCGGGATTCGAATTTAACACAGCAAATGTTAATGATTCAAAGTTTACCCAGTTGTCGTCGTGGGTCACATACTATCCGCTTTCAAACACAAAGCTGTATGTAACACCTCAGGTGTATTTTAAATCGGGCTCAAATGGATTAGATTGGAATGCCATAGGAGTTACTGGTGGAGCGAAGATTGGAAAGGTGTTTTTGAATGTAAATTACCTTTGGGGCAATATGACAAATTTTGTGGAATCTAATGGCTATGTGGTCACCAATTTCCCCGGTTCTACAAATCGAAAACTAATGCTTAGTACATATTTCCCCGTTGGAAAAAAATATCAGTTTGTAATTAGGTATATCAATCAGAAGGCCGACGAGAAATATCAGGTGTATACTTCGGGAATCAAAAGCAATTCATTGGAATATAATTATTCAAAAAACACTTTAACAGCTGGAATATCATGGAATTTTTAAAGAAAAGTATCGCGTTTATTTTGACATTGTTGGTAGTTAATGCTGCATTTTCGCAAGTCAATCAAGAAGCCCTTCAGGCAGCATTTACAAAAAGTTACACCTTGGAGAAAAGTGGCAACTTTTCCGGATCGATGGATCCACTAAAAAAAGTGTACGACGAATCGTCGTATGAATTAAACCTCCGGTTGGGTTGGCTAAACTACAACGCCGGATTGTTCGACGAGTCGATTATCTTTTATAACCGAGCTCAAAAACTTATGCCGTATTCTGAGGAAGCCCGATTTGGATTGATATTGCCATTGACAGCACTGGGAAAGTGGAACGAAGTTATAAAAATATATGATGCTATTTTGGAGGTGAGTCCAAACAATTCGGTGGCTTTGTACCGCCTTGGTTTGGTATATTACGGACGTAAAGATTACAATCGTGCAAACAGCTTATTCAAAAAAGTAGTCGATCTATATCCATTTGGTTACGATGGTCTGTTAATGCTGGGCTGGACTTCGTATTTTCTTGGAAATAACAATCAAGCCAAAGTTCTTTTCAATAAAGTAAATCTTTATAACCCGGGCGATAAATCGGCAAATGAGGGCTTGGGCTTGATTAAATAATGATGTAAACACGTATATAATAGTTTATATAAAATAAATTCGAAATCATGAAAAACATAATTCTTATCGGTTTGTTGGTTCTGACAATTCTTAATGTTCATGGACAAGTTGCTTTAAAAAAGACTTATAATTATTCTACATCTGTTGTAAAGCTCGAAACATTGGGTTATAAATATTATCTGATGGATGTTCCAAACAGTCAGGTGAAAATTTATAATATGGATCATTCCATTTACAAAACCATTAATTAAGTATTTTTTATAAAAATTGAAATCGGAAGACCGTGAATAGTAAAAATTTTTATATTTGCGGTTCTTAATTTGAATTTAAAAAATATAACTTAAATAAATTACACATGCAGAATAAAGGAGCCATCAGGCTATTAGCCATCTTATTGAGTCTGGTTTGTATTTACCAGCTATCTTTTACTTTTTTCGCCAAACGAACCGAAAAAAAAGCTGTTGAATATTCCAATGGAGATTATAAAAAAGAATATTACTACCTCGATTCTGTTTCGAGTCAGGTAATTTATAATTTAGGAATAAAAAAATATACCTATAAAGATTGCAAAGAGTTAGAAATAAATCTTGGTCTAGACCTTAAAGGTGGTATGAACGTGGTATTGGAAGTTTCGGTTATCGATATTATCAAAGCCATGTCGAATTTTAGTACCGATACAACTTTTACCAAAGCAATCGAACTTACTCAGAAACTTCAACGCAATAGCGACGAAAATACAATAGCACTTTTCGGAAGAGCATTTACACAGATCGATCCAAATGCTCGATTGGCTGCAGTTTTTAATACTCCCGAGTTGAAAAATAGGATTAACTTCAACTCTACCAACGAAGAGGTGTTAAAAGTGATTGATGCAGAAGCCAATTCGGCTATCGACAACTCGTTTAACGTACTTCGCAATCGTATCGACCGCTTTGGTGTTACCCAACCCAATATTCAGAAATTAGGTACTTCTGGTCGCATACTGGTCGAATTGCCTGGTGTTAAAGACCAAAAACGCGTACGCAAACTACTTCAAGGAACTGCAAACCTCGAATTTTGGGAAACATACGAAAATCAAGAAGTTTACAAATTTATGCTTGAGGCAAACAATACTATAAAAAGTATTCAGGAAGCCGAAAAGGTATTGAACGATACTGTAAAAGGTGTTGATAATAAAGAGGTGAAGAGTGATGTTGCAGCTGTAAAAGCTGACTCAGCAGATTCAGATTTGGCTTTATTGAAAACTATTAAAGGCGATACTACCAAACAAGATACATCGTCGTTAAACGAAAATGATTTTGCAAAAAATTATCCTTTATTCGCATTACTTCGCCCCAATGTTGGTAACAACAACGAATTGTTGAATGGTTCGGTTGTTGGTTATGCACATTACAGAGATACCGGGAAGATCAATTTCTGGTTATCGCTTAAGCAAGTAAGGGCAAGTTTCCCGAGAGATATTAAATTCTTTTGGGCTATTAAACCCCCAAAATTCGATAAATCTGAATCGATATTTGAACTTCATGCAATAAAATCAACTACTCGCGATGGTCGTGCTCCATTAACTGGCGATGTTGTAGCCAGTGCTCGTGACGATATAAGCCAAAACCAAGCTGCTGCCGAGGTTAGCATGTCTATGAATGGCGAAGGAACCAAAATTTGGGCTCGTATGACTAAAGAAAACGTTGGTCGTTGTATTGCAATTGTACTTGATGGCTATGTATATTCTGCACCACGTGTCAATGGCGAAATAACCGGAGGCAATTCTTCTATTACAGGCGATTTCACTCCCGAAGAGGCAAAGGATTTGGCCAACGTGTTGAAATCGGGTAAAATGCCTGCTCCTGCTCGTATTTTACAAGAAGAAATTGTTGGACCATCGTTGGGTCAGGAATCGATCGACAAAAGTATGATGTCATTCATTATTGCTTTTGTGTTGGTGTTGTTGTATATGGGTTTCTATTATAATAAAGCTGGATTGATTGCTAACTTAGCATTGTTTACCAACTTATTTTTCATATTTGGAGTTCTTGCTTCCTTTGGAGCGGTACTTACATTGCCCGGTTTAGCTGGTATAACCCTAACAATGGGTATTGCTGTAGATAATAACGTGGTTATTTATGAACGTATACGAGAGGAAATTAGACATGGAAAAGGCGTTAGAATGGCTATTAGCGATGGGTATAAGCATGCAATGTCTGCTGTTATCGATGGTAACCTTACGACTTTGATTACAGCTATTATACTCTTTATTTTTGGAACAGGACCAATTCAAGGTTTTGCTACTACGCTTATTATTGGTATTATAACTTCGATGTTTTCGGCAATCCTTATTTCTCGTTTAATTTTCGAATGGCTTTTGAACCGCAACAATGTAGTTCATTTTTCAAATAAATTTACTGCTAACATTATGGTAGGAGCCAGCTACGACTTTATTGGTAAACGTAAAATTTTCTATGTATTTTCAGGAATTATTATAGTTGCAGGTTTGGTTTCTGTTGCTTTACAAGGCTTTAATTATGGAGTCGATTTTAAAGGTGGCCGTTCGTATGTAATTCGTTACGACCAAAACGTGAATACTCCCGAATTGCAGAAGTCTTTAGTTGTTCAATTTGAGGGATATAATCCAGAAGTCAAAACTTTTGGATCCGATAATCAGGTGAAAATAACTACAAACTACATGATTGAACAAGACAATGCAACTGTAGATAGTATCGTTGAAAATAAGATTTTCTTAGGTTCAAAACAGTTACTTAACGATACTGTTACATCAGATCAATTTGCACAAAACTATATTCAAACATCGCAAAAGGTAGGTCCAACAATTTCTGACGATATTAAGGTTAAAGCATTTTGGGCTGTGTTATTTTCTTTAATTGGTATTTTCCTTTATATATTTATCAGGTTTAAAGACTGGAGATATGGATTAGGCGGTATTATTTCGCTTGCTCACGATACTTTGATTGTAATTGGAGCTTTTTCTCTTCTTAAAGACATAATGCCGTTCTCTATGGATATTGACTCTGCATTTATTGCTGCAGTTCTAACGGTAATAGGGTTTTCAATTAACGATACAGTTATTATATACGACCGTATTAGAGAGTGGAGGACTTTATATCCAAAACGTTCTTTGAAAGAATTATTTAACGGAGGTATGAACAGTACATTAAGTCGAACAATCAATACTTCACTCATTGTTCTATTCATTCTTCTGGTAATATTTATATTTGGAGGAGAAATAATTAGAGGATTTATTTTTGCAATGCTTATTGGTATTGCATTTGGTACTTACTCTTCAATTTTCAACGCAGCTCCAATAGTATACGATACACTGAAAAAAGAAGATAAAGACAAATAGTAATTACGAATGACAAATGACTAATTACTAATGAGAATATAGCGAAATTTGGAATTGGTCATTTGAATGATAAAAATAAAAAGCAAAGCTCTCAATAGAAATTTTGAGGGCTTTGCTTTTTTTTATAAACAGTGTATTAGGTATATTTGCTAAATGATAGGCGGTTCAGAAATATTTTTAGTACTATTGGCAGTTTTGTTGTTGTTTGGAGCCAATAAGCTTCCCGAAATAGCTAAGGGGCTTGGAAAAGGTTTGCGCGATATAAAAAAAGCCACCGACGAAATTAAAGACGAAATTACCAAAGACCCTACTATTAACGACATTGTTAGAGATGTCAATGACTTAAAAAGTAACGTGTACAACAATATTGTAGATGTAGACATTCGAAAAACGATTGTTTCGGAAATTGAAAAACCAATTGACTTACCAAGCAACAAAATACAACCAAATTTAAATACTTCAAAAAACGAAGAAGAAGAGTATTATCGTTAAATATTTTGAAATTTTACCAATTTTACTTTGTTTTTTATTTTCTAAAAAGTAAATAGTGATATCTTTACGTTTTAAAACAATCAAAAATTACAATCTAACATGTCAAAACTAATTATTCCTAAAAATTATAATCCGATTCTCGATGTTAAACAAACCGAGAAAGCTATTAAGTTGGTTAAAGATAATTTTGAAAAAAATCTATCGTCGGCATTGTATTTGCGAAGAGTCACTGCTCCATTGTTTGTATTGAAAGGTACAGGAATAAACGACGATTTGAACGGTACAGAGCGTGCCGTTTCTTTTCCTATTAAAGATATGAATGAGGCTTCAGCTGAAGTAGTGCATTCGCTTGCAAAGTGGAAACGTATGATGCTTGCCGACTACGAAATTCCTGCCGGTTATGGTTTATATACCGATATGAACGCCCTTAGACCCGACGAAGAGCTTACCAATATTCACTCGATCTATTGCGACCAGTGGGATTGGGAACGCAATATGAAAGATGGTGAACGCAACATAGAGTTTCTCAAAAAAACTGTAAATAAAATTTATGCAGTTATCAAAAGTACCGAATATGCTATTTACGAAAACTATCCGGAAATAACTCCTGTATTGCCCGATGAAATTACATTTATACATGCAGAAGATTTATTGGCGCAATTCCCCAACCTGTCGGTCAAAGAAAGAGAAACTGAAGCGGCTCGCAAGTATGGTGCAATTTTTATAATAGGTATTGGTGGTGCGCTTGCCAATGGACAAGAACACGATGGCCGTGCCCCCGATTACGACGACTGGACTACACCATCTTCGGCTGGTTACAAGGGACTTAATGGCGATATTGTGCTCTGGAACCCGGTTTTACAAATTGCTTTCGAAATATCGTCGATGGGCATTAGAGTCGATAAAACAGCATTGCTAAAACAACTCGAAATAAGAGGTCTGCAAAATAGAAAAGACCTGTACTGGCACAAACGATTGATCAATGGTGAGTTGCCTCAGTCGATAGGTGGCGGCATTGGCCAATCGCGTATGTGTATGTTTATGCTTCGCAAAGCTCATATTGGCGAAGTGCAATCGAGTATTTGGCCAAGTCATATTGTCGATGATTGCAAAAAAAATAATATCAATTTGATTTAGAACCGATTCATTAAAGTCTTACCTCCCCTGCCCTCCTTAAAAAGGAGGGAAGACTGCTGCACTAGGCTGTTATAGCCCCTTCTTAAGGGGTTGGGGTTAATTTTATTATCCTTAACTAAACGAAATTGAAATTTAAACACAGAGACACAAAGACACTGAGTTTAAATAAAAAACTATTCTCTGTGATTCTGTGACTCTGTGTTTTTTATTCTGTTTATAAGTCAATTCCTAAGAATGCAATTTTTCTTGCTATTTTTGTTCTTAGAAATATTTAATAAAAAACATATATGGAGATTTTGCATTTGTTGAACGAGACAGTGATGATTACTAGCTTTGTGATGGTAATGATGTTACTCGTTGAATTTGTTAACATTAAAACCAAAGGTAATTGGGGAAACAGCATGCAACATTCGCGGTTCAAGCAATTGTTTTTTGCAATTGGAATTGCTGTAATACCAGGATGTTTAGGGCCCTATGCTATTGTGTCGCTTTATACGCACAATATTATTAAGTTTGGTTCATTAGTTGCCGCATCGGTTGTGTCTACAGGCGACGAAGCATTTGTTATGCTCAGTTTATTTCCTGCAAAAGCTCTTTTTCTTTTTGGTATATTGGTAGTGATTGGGTTTTTAGCGGGTTGGTTAATCAACCGATTAACACCCAATGGATTTATGGTCAACCAGAGTGTTCATTTACATGTTCATCATCACGAAACGGAGCAAATATCGCTTTCGTACAAAAATATATTTCAAAATCTTAGTAAGATAAGCTTTTCGAGAGCCATTCTAATTTTTGGTTTAATTTTGTTTATGGTGGGAATTCTCTCCGGAGGCTTGGGGCACGAGTCAACACATCATGCTGAAGAACATTCGGCAGAAGAGTGGGTAAATTACTCATTTTTGTTAGTAGCACTATTTACCTTATGGTCTGTTACAGCTGTTTCTCAGCACTTTCTGGATGAACACCTGTGGGAGCATATTATCAAAAAGCACTTTATGCGTGTGTTTTTGTGGACATTTGGGGCATTAGCTGCAATAGCCATACTTACGCATTATGTCGATTTTGAACAATGGGTAGGTGCCAATTACTGGCTGGTTTTGACTTTGGCTCTATTAATGGGGATATTGCCAGTTTCGGGACCTCATTTGCTTTTTGTAACATTGTTTGCTCAAGGAACAATTCCATTTAGTATATTGTTGGCCAATAGTATTGTGCAAGATGGTCATGGAGGTTTACCCTTAATTGCCGAATCGAAACGCAGTTTTATTATTTTAAAAGCAACAACCATTTTAATTGGCGCTATCTTTGGAATAGCAGGTCATTATATGGCTTTTTAAAAACAATATTTGAATTGGCTTGTTAATTACATCAAAAAAATTTGAAAATGAATTACGATATTTTAGTTATAGGAAGTGGCCCTGGAGGCTACGTAGCAGCCATTAGGGCTTCGCAATTGGGTTTGAAAACAGCCGTTGTCGAACGAAGCGAATTGGGTGGCATTTGTTTAAATTGGGGTTGTATCCCTACAAAATCGTTGCTTAAAAGTGCTCAAGTATACGAATATCTCAAACATGCCGAGGATTATGGTTTGTCAATCGACGGGCAAGCAGGTTTCGACTTTTCGAAAGTTGTAAACCGAAGCCGCAACGTTGCCGAAGGGATGAGTAAGGGTATTCAATTTCTGTTCAAGAAAAACAAAATTGAAATTGTTAAAGGTACAGCTAAGCTCAAAAATGCTTCGACCGTAATAGTAAGCGATGCCGAGGGTAAAACATCTGAAGTGACCTCCAAACATATAATATTAGCCACAGGAGCTCGATCGCGCGAGTTGCCAAACTTAAAACAAGATGGAAAAAAAATTATTGGATACAGACAAGCTTTGACATTGCCTACACTTCCAAAATCAATGGTGGTTGTTGGCTCTGGTGCTATAGGTAGCGAATTTGCCTATTTCTACCAAACCATGGGAACACAAGTTACACTCGTTGAGTTTTTGCCCAATATTGTGCCTATTGAAGATGAAGATGTTTCGAAGCAACTCGAGAGATCGTTTAAAAAAATAGGAATGAAGGTGCTTACTTCTTCAAGTGTTGAAAAGGTTGAAGTAGTTGGTGATTCGTGCAAGGTTACTATCAAAACACCAGCTGGTGAAGAAAAAGTTGAAAGCGAAATAGTGCTTTCGGCAGTTGGTATAACCCCCAATACCGAGAACCTTGGTTTGGAGCAATTGGGTGTAGTTTTAGAAAAAGGAAAAATAAAAGTTGACGATTTTTATAGAACAAATATAGCTGGGATATATGCCATTGGCGATATCGTTCATGGTCCGGCATTGGCGCATGTGGCATCGGCCGAAGGTATTGCTTGTGTCGAGAAAATAGCAGGACTAAACCCGCATCCTATCAACTACGACAACATACCAGGTTGTGTATATACAGTACCCGAAATTTCGTCGGTTGGCTTGACCGAAAAAGCTGCAAAAGAAAAAGGCTATGAGGTGAAAATTGGTAAATTTCCTTATATGGCATCGGGCAAAGCCAGTGCTTCGGGTGCAAAAGATGGTTTTGTAAAACTTATATTCGATGCCAAATATGGCGAATTGCTTGGCGCACATCTAATAGGTGCCAATGTAACCGAAATGATTTCGGAACTTGTTCTGGCTCGTGGTCTCGAAGCTACTGGTCACGAACTCATAAAGACCATTCACCCACATCCAACCATGAACGAAGCAGTAATGGAAGCAGCAGCAGCGGCTTATGGAGAGGTAATACATTTGTAATATTTAAAGAACACTGAGTCATAGAGGCACAGAGAGTTTTTTTCTTTGTGCCTTTTTTATTTTTGGGGTTTCTAACAATTCCAAAATCAACACTTTCGTCTGCAACCAATAAAAACATTTTATGATGCTTTGGAGTAAACTACTTCATTTTTAATTGAATCTGCTGCAAATAAAAGACAAGCAGTAATATCGAGCCTTGTTAGGTTGGGGTAAGCTTCTGTTAAGCTTTCAATAGTATCTCCAAATGCAAGTTTCTCAAGAATTAAATCAACAGGGATACGAGTGTTTTTAATAGCTGGTTTGCCAAACAAAACTTCGGGTTTAGATTCAATATGTAAAGACCAATCCATGTTTTTTTTATCAAAAATACTACGAATCGGTTATAAAAGCAAATTAATTATAACTGAAGACAAGTTTTCAAGATTTTTAATTTTCAAAACTTTTAGTTTTTTGTACTGTTAAAATCTTTTTTATTCATAAGTTCGGCTATTTTCCTAATTTTGCAGATCAAAATACGATGGAGGTACATGATGAGAAAGATATGGGTGTTGTTAGCTATTGCAGGATTTGTAATAATTTTTATAGCTTTTTCCCGAAGTTCGGTCAATGATACAACGGAGTCACATGCCGAAAATTATTTAAAATTCACCATTTCCTTACCAAGTGAATTGTATTTTGCAGGAGAAAAGGTGCCTCTCGAATATTTCGATGTTTACGAAAGCCTCGATCGCGAAATACATGTAAATACCTATTTTCAGTCGCAATCGATTTTTTATATTAAACGTGCAGCAAGGTTTTTTCCAACAATTGAAAAGATTTTACAAGAAAATAATATTCCCGACGATTTTAAATATTTGGCTGTTGCCGAAAGTGGCTTGGCAAATGTGGTCTCACCTTCTGATGCAGCAGGTTTTTGGCAATTTCTCAAGCCAACAGCCATTGAACTTGGTCTTGAGGTAAACGATAAGGTCGACGAACGTTTTCATCTCGAAAAATCGACCAAAGCTGCTTGTGTTTATCTCAATAAACTATATGATAAATATGGAAATTGGCCAATGGCTGCAGCTGCATACAATTGTGGGCCTAATGGCTTGATGAAATATGTTGAACGTCAGAAAGAAATAAACTACTTCAATTTGTTGCTCACCGAAGAAACGGCTCGATACGTATATAGAATTTTGGCAATAAAATTAATCATAGAAAGTCCCGAGAAATATGGCTTTGTTGTAAAAAAAGACGAATTGTATCCGCCATTCGATTATTCTGAAGTTTTAGTTGATACAACTATAAACGACCTGGCAGGTTTTGCTAATTCACAGGGCACTAATTATAAGTTGCTTAAGCTGCTCAATCCTTGGTTGCGTGACAATGTGCTCAATACCAATGGTAATAAAAAATATTCTCTCAAAATACCATCTAAAAATATGCGTAGTTTGTTGTACAACGAAAACAAAGCATCGCAGAGGAGTCAAATATACAATGAAGAAAACTGACGAAATAGAAGTGCCCCAAATTGATAGATATTCCGAAGATCCCAATTTTATTAATGTTTATGGTGCCCGGGTACATAACCTTAAAAATATTGATGTTTCGATTCCCCGCAATGCACTGGTTGTAATTACGGGCTTAAGTGGGAGTGGAAAGTCGTCTTTAGCTTTCGATACAATATATGCCGAAGGTCAACGACGATATATGGAAACCATGTCGGCATACGCTCGTCAGTTCTTGGGTGGTATGGAACGACCCGATGTCGATAAAATAACCGGACTTAGTCCTGTAATCTCTATCGAACAAAAGACGACCAACAAAAATCCTCGTTCGACTGTCGGAACCATCACTGAAATATACGATTTTTTGCGTTTGCTTTATGCTAGGGCTTCTATTGCGTATTCTTATGAGACTGGTGAGCCAATGGTGCGCTATACCGAAGATCAAATTGTAAATATAATACTCGAGCAATATTCTGAAAAAAAAATACTTTTACTTGCTCCATCGGTTCGTGGGCGTAAAGGTCATTACAAGGAATTGTTCGAGCAAATAGCCAAAAAAGGCTTTATCAATGTTCGGGTCGATGGCGAGCTCAGAGAAATCAAGCATGGTATGAAGCTCGACCGATATAAGGTGCATCATGTCGAAGTTGTAATTGATAAACTTGTTGTATCAGCTTCTGATACTAAGCGCTTGAAGGAGTCGTTGCAAACGGCCATGAAACAAGGTAAAGGTATTGTAATGATTCTCGACAAAGACAATGAGACTGTTCGCTTTTTTAGCAAAAGCCTTATGTGTCCTACGTCGGGTTTGTCGTACGACGAACCAGCTCCTCATTCCTTTTCGTTCAATTCGCCACAAGGAGCTTGCCACAAGTGCAATGGGCTTGGCAAAATAGGAGAGGTTGATATCAATCGACTTATCCCCAATCAAAAACTATCTATTAAGAAAGGCGCTATTGTTCCATTGGGAGCATTTCGTAGTTCGCTTATTTTCTGGCAGCTCGAAGCAATTGCCATCAAATATGGCTTTACACTGAACGATCCGATCGAGGATGTTCCCGAAGATGCTATGAATGTTATCTTGTATGGCTCCGACGAATCGTTTCGCTTACCGGGAAATATATCTCCAACAGGCACCAATTATTTTCTTAGTTTCGACGGTATTATCAGCTACCTTAACCAACAAGCCGAGAAAGACGATAGCGACACCAAAAAAGATGGCAATCATTATTTCAAGGAAATTACTTGTCCCGATTGTGGAGGCGAAAGGTTAAGAAATGAATCGAGATATTTCAAAGTGCACGACAAGAATATAGCCCAATTGTCGGCAATGGATATTGGCGAATTGGCTCTTTGGCTCGAAAACATTGAGTCTCACATGAGCGATAAGCAAAAAGCCATAGCTCACGAGATATTGAAAGAGATTCGTTCTCGCTTAGGTTTTCTGCTCAATGTCGGGCTCAATTACTTATCGCTAAACCGTCCATCTGCAAGCCTTTCGGGGGGCGAAAGTCAACGAATACGTTTGGCTACTCAAATAGGTTCACAATTGGTCAACGTGCTTTATATACTCGACGAGCCTAGTATAGGTTTGCACCAACGCGACAATGTGAAACTCATAGATTCGCTCAAGAAGCTTCGCGACTCGGGCAATTCGGTTATCGTTGTTGAACACGACCGCGAAATGATTGAAGCAGCCGACTATGTCCTAGATATTGGGCCTTATGCTGGTCGCAAAGGCGGACAGGTTGTTGCTGCCGGAATACCACAGGACATACTTAAAGAATGCTCGCTTACAGCTTTATATATGAAGGGCGAAAAAGCCATTCAAACTCCCGACAAGCGTCGTGAGGGAAATGGGAAGCATCTTATCCTAACAGGCGCTCAGGGCAATAATCTTAAAAATGTTTCTTTATCGATCCCACTTGGTACAATGGTTTGCATTACCGGAGTATCGGGAAGCGGTAAGTCGAGCCTTATCAACGAAACATTGTATCCCATATTGAGCCGACATTTCTACAAATCGCTTGCCGAACCACTAAAGTACAAGTCAATATCGGGTCTTGAGCATCTCGATAAGGTTATTGAGGTCGATCAGTCGCCTTTGGGGCGAACTCCAAGATCCAATCCAGCCACCTACACTGGGGTTTTCTCGGATATACGAAAGTTGTTTGAGCAAACACCCGATGCAAAAATTAGAGCATTTGGTGCCGGTCGCTTTTCGTTTAATGTAAAAGGTGGACGCTGCGAAACCTGCAAAGGAGCCGGACTTCAAACTATTGAAATGAATTATTTGCCCGATGTCTTTGTTGTTTGCAAAGAATGCAACGGGAAGCGCTACAATCTTGAGACTTTAGAAGTACATTATAAAGGAAAATCAATTTGTGATGTGTTGGATATGACTATTAATCAAGCAACTGAGTTTTTTAGTAATATACCTCCCATTCATCGAAAAATAGAAACCCTCAAACAAGTAGGTTTGGGATATATAACCCTTGGGCAACCATCCACCACATTGTCGGGAGGCGAAAGTCAAAGGGTGAAATTGGCTTCTGAGTTAGCAAAGAAAGACACCGGGAAGACTATCTACATTCTCGATGAGCCAACTACAGGCCTTCATTTTGAAGATGTTAATGTACTTATCGGTGTTCTAAATAAGCTTGTAGATAAAGGCAATACAGTTGTAGTAATCGAGCATAATCTCGACATGATAAAGGTTGCAGATCATATTGTCGATCTAGGTCTCGAAGGTGGGGCAAAAGGAGGAGAAATACTTTGTACTGGCACACCCGAACAAATTGCAAAAAACAAAAAAGGTTATACTGCCGAATTCCTTCGTGCAGAGCTTAAAAGAAGTGTATAGGTTTATTGCTATACACTTCCTGCCCAAATATATTTGTCAAACCCACTCTGATTGAAGTTTTGAGAAACTACATAATCAGGGCAAATGTATTAAAATAAAAAGCATTACTCTGTTATTGCCCCTTTTCAAGGGGTTGGGGTTGTTATATTTACTAAATAATAATGCGTTTGCCCTGCGATATATTGCCTGTTTTTATAATTTAAATTATTTTTTATTTATATTCGTAAATAAGATTTAAATAAAAATAAAACTTTCAGAATATGTCGAGTAGTGAAGAAAAGATTCAAGATGCATTTAAGAAAAAAACATGGTCGGAGAAGCAGATTTCTGATTCGTGGCGTATATTTAAAATAATGTCGGAGTTTGTAGAAGGTTTTGAAAAGTTGGGAAGAATTGGACCCTGCGTTTCGATTTTTGGATCGGCACGTACAACTCCCGAGAATGCTTATTTTAAATTGGCCGAAGACATTGCATTTAAGCTTACCAAGAGGGGATATGGTATTATAACAGGAGGTGGGCCGGGTATTATGGAAGCCGGCAATTTGGGTGCCAAAAAAGGCAATGGCACATCTGTGGGAGTCAATATACATTTACCTTTCGAACAAGATCCTAATATGTTTATCGATGCAGATAAGCTTATTACCTTCGATCATTTTTTTGTGCGCAAGGTTATGTTTGTCAAATATGCTCAGGGTTTTGTGATAATGCCTGGTGGTTTTGGTACACTCGACGAATTGTTCGAAGCTATGACCTTGATTCAAACCGAAAAAATTGGCAAATTTCCAATTGTCCTCGTTGGGCATTCATATTGGGATGGATTGGTTAAGTGGATTAAGGAAGTGATGCTTAATGATCAGAAAAATATTAGTCCCGAAGATTTGGAGCTTTTTCATGTAGTGGATACATCCGAAGAGGTTGTAAACATTATAGATTCGTTCTATTCTAAGTATATGTTGAGTCCAAACTTCTAAGTTATTAACAATCGGGTTGTTGATAACTTATATTGGGGTTTTACTGCTAAATATTGACTATTATATGATTATATTTGCTAATAAATTGCTTATAATTGCAGTATGATAGTAAAACAACTACCAACCTATGATTAAATGGGTATTCTTAGTATTTAATTTTTTCAGTGTAATGCTGGTCAACTTATTCTTTGCGGATGATATAGGAATAAGTGTTTCGGCACCTACTATGGTTACCGGAGGTGATGAATTTCAGGTAACAGTTACACTCAACAAAGGAAATCTCGAAAGTTTTTCGCGACTTATGCAAGAATTGCCTGCCGGTTTGAAAGCCAAATCGGTAAGCAGTGCCAACGCCGATTTTACTTTTAAAGACAATAAGGTTCGTCTTATTTGGCTCAAAATGCCCGAAGAGGGTCAGGTGTCGGTAACCTATACAATACAAAGCGATCAACGATTAAAAGGTAGCTTCGAACTGGGAGGTAAATTTTCGTTTATTCAGGACAACGAACGCCGCTCGGTCGATGCTGAACCTTTAATAGTTACAATAAACCCAAACCCAACGATCGATCCAAATTTACTGGTCGATGTCAAAGACTTCAAAGATCAGGTAATTCCCGATTTGACTAGTGGAGGACAGTTGCAGGTTGCATGTGTCCGCGAACGACCTAGAATTAGCGGCGATCCCGATGGTGGAATTGTTGTTAATCTTTTAGTTAACAAAGAATCTGCCGAAAAATTTGCAAAAATTGAAGAAGATATACCTGCTGGTTATACTGCTCTTAAGATAGATGCTAAAGGAGGTATTTTTTCATTTAAAGATGGAAGAGCTAAGTTTTTGTGGATGAATCTTCCACAAGAAGCCTATTTTATTGTTTCGTATCGATTGGTTCCAAATGCTGGTGTTGTTGGTGCCCCTCAATTGAAAGGTCAGTTTTCGTATGTCGACAACGAAAAAACAAAAATTCTCGATATAGTTGAAAAAGATATTCAATTGTCGTCGATGACTGGTGATTCGGTAAAGGCATTGATTGCTCAAATACTTGCTCCAAAACCTTTGGGCGAACAACTATTGATAGCAGAAGCAGAAGTGCCAGCCGAAAAACCAGAGCCTGAAATTGAAAAACCAACAACAAAAAAGAAAAATGCTTGGCAACGTATGAAGTTGTCTATCGACAAACGTTATTTGCTCGAACCCGAAGATGGTGTATATTACAGGGTGCAATTGGCTGCTGGTCACAATAAAATAAATATAAAAAGCTATTTCAAAAAACTCAATGTTTCGGACGAAGTGCGTATAGAAGAACACGAAGGATGGAAAAAATATTCAATTGGCTCGTTCAACGATTATAAACTTGCCAGAGACTATCGCGTTCATATTTGGAATACAACACCAGTTGGCGATGCTTTTGTTGCAGCATATAATAGTGGGCGGCGTATAACAGTTCAGGAAGCATTGATGATTTCTAACCAAAAATGGTATCGTTAAATAATAAACAAGTGAAAAAAAGCATTTTATTCATATTATTGCTTTCCATACATACGGTATCCAATGTTTTGGCTCAAGGCGACGATTATTTTAATCAAAAATTCTTACAAGAAGAAGTAGAAAATCCAAATCCCGACTATATGCCTCATATCGGCTTTGGTTATGGTATTTTAGGCTTTTATGGCGATGTAAGAAATGCCAATGCTACGTTTCTTTCGGGAAAACCTTGTGGAAAGGTGAATATTAACTTCTTTTTAGATCAGGAACACCATACCAGAGCCAATGTATATGTGTTGGCTTTAGGGCAGATTGAAGGTAACACTGTTTCATATCTTAAACCCGAGGAAAATATAAACTTCTTGACCGATTTAACCGCCATTGGTCTTAATGTTCATTACGATTTCGATCATTTTGTCGCAAAAAAATCATTTGTTCGTCCATTTGTTTCTCTGGGTACAGAGTTTTTGATGTTTAGTTCAAAAACAGACAGGTTTCGTATCGATAATACAAGCGGTACAGATATTAGGGTCAATTACAACTACTGGAGCGATGGCAGTATTCGCGATGTGCCTGAAAGTGCAAATAAACTGGGTAATTATATAAACCGCGATTACATTTACGAAACAGATATTAAAAACTCAAATGCTTTTAATGGGGGCGATTATACACAACGATCGTTGGCCATTCCTTTAGATTTTGGTTTAGAGTTTAAAATTACTGAGCGTACCCGCATGAGAGTGGGAACATCGTACCATTACTCATTTACCGATTTTATCGATGGTATCTCTCAAAATACCACTCCTAAAGGAAACAGCGGCTACGATGCTTTTACATATACTTATGCCACACTGCATTTCGACTTATTCTCCGACGACGAAACCGTTTTAATGAATAAATTGTTTGCTGAAATGACCGATTTTGACATGATAATGGCCGATGACGAAGATGGTGATGGAGCTTTAGATGCATTTGATAAATGCCTTAGAACACCTGCCGGTACCGAGGTCGATACCGTAGGTTGCCCTTTCGACGACGATTTCGATGGTATACCAAACTACATGGATAAGCAAAAGAGTATGGAAGGTGCTATAGTCGATCGCGATGGGGTCGAAATTCAAGACGAAAAGGTCTGGGAAAATTTAAATCTCGAAGGATTGGCTAGGGGAGAGGTGCCTATGTTTTTGGAAATGATGAACAAACTTGGAGCAGGTGGCAACCGTAGACTTGGACAAGTTGAAATACCCGAAAAGTTTAAAACTGTCGATGCCGATAACGATGGATACATTTCGTTCGACGAGGTTCTGAAAACTATAGATTCATTCTTCGATTTCGAAGTCGAATATACTACCGAAGATATCTACGAACTCAACGACCTGTTCTTTGCACAATAAATGTTTTTTTTTAACACAGAGAAACAAAATTTAATGTATTCTCTGTGTTTGTCTTTTTTAATTACTGTCTTTTTCTGTAGCCAAAATCATGCGTATTTGCAATCGATTGCCGATTTCCAGCACATCGACCAAATCTTGAATAGAGAGTGTTCCTTCAGCTCTTATAAGTATGGTTGGATCTTCGATGTGACGGCGAGCTTCGGCTAATTCCTCTTCCAAATTTGAGAAAATAATGGGTTTATTGTCGAGATAGTAGTGTTTTTCTTTTGTGATAGATAATGTAACTTGCTTTTTCGATAAAGTTTGTGTTGTAGTAGCTTTTGGCAAAATAAGCTTTATTACATTGGGGTTGGCAAAAGTAGCTACAATCAGAAAAAACAAGAGCAAGAAAAACATAATATCGTTTAACGATTCGGTATAAACCTTAGGTCTTAGATCTTTGGTGCGCTTTATTTTCATTTGCTTTTCTTGTGTTGCAGATTAATATATCTAAAAGCTTCTGCTTCAATAGTGCTTGCAAAATTGTCGATTTTCGAACTTAATAAATGGTAGCCAGTAAATGCAACCACTCCAACAAATAAGCCTGTGCCGCTCGAAATCATTTTTTCGTACAAACCACCCGAAATAATTCCAATGCTAATGTTGTCGGTAACAGAAATGTTGTAGAATATTTTGATAACACCTGTAATAGTCCCAATAAAACCAAGCATGGGTGCCACTCCTGCAATAAGACTCAAATAGCCTAAATGTTTGTTCATGCGTGCTACCTCAATATTGGCCGAAGTTTCAATAATAGCTTCAACATCTTTAATGGGTCTGTCGGCATGTTCAATGGCATTGGAGAAAACAATAGAGTACGAATCGTCGCGGTTTTTAAGTAATGCTTGAAGTTTTTGAGTGTCGCCTTCCTGGCTTAAGCTGTAATACTTATTGTACAGGCCATCATCGATATTCGACAGTTTAAATATTTCTATTGTTTTGGAAATAATCAAATACACTGCAATTATTGAAAGTATTATTAAAGGTATAAGTATATAGCCCCCTTTAAAAAATAGTTCGAGAAATGTTAATTGTTTAGCATTTGCAACTTCGGCAGCAGACACTTGAACCTTATTTACAGCATCGGTAACTTGAAGAATGATTGTTAACATAGTATGAATATCTAATAATTTATTACAAAAATAATTAAAACTACTTTTCTAATTGCTTGTTATTTCTATTTTTGTATAGTTTTATTAAATTTAAATTTTAATCAATGATTGCCACTTGTGTTTATGTTCAGGTAAAGCCCGAATTTATTGACAAATTCATCGAAGAGTGTGTTGCAAATCACAATGAATCGGTAAAGGAAGATGGCAATGTTCGGTTCGATGTGATGCAACAAGATGAAGATCGAGGATGTTTTCTGCTATATGAAGCTTATGAAAGTGAAGCAGCCGCCGCCGCTCATAAAAGTACCGATCATTACAAGACTTGGCGAAACAATGTTGAACCCATGATGGCTGTACCTCGAAAAGGGGTTAAGCATCAGATAATATGCCCTAAAGACAAACAGAAATGATCAATCCATTTATATTTTCTCGAGTACCCGAAATTGTTTTTGGCGAAGGTTCATACGATAAACTTATTGCCAAAATGAAGCCATTTGGCAACAAGGCGCTTATTGTTACCGGTCAATCGTCGTTTGTCAAAACCCGTCCGTGGGGAAAATTTATTGCAGAAATGTCGTTTGCTCAAATAAGCTACGAAAATATAAAATCGCAAGGAGAGCCAAGTGTCGAGTTTATCGACAGTATGGTTACAAAATATCGTGAAAACATGCCTCATGTGATTGTGGCTATAGGAGGAGGAAGTGCCATCGATGCCGGGAAAGCAATATCGGCTATGCTCAAGGCTCAAGGTTCGGTATACGAATACCTCGAAGTGAGTGGCCCTGCATTGAAACACAATGGCGACAAAGTGCCATTTATAGCCGTTCCTACAACTGCAGGAACAGGAAGCGAAATGACCAAAAATGCTGTAATCAGTATGTCGGGCGAAAATGGCTTTAAAAGCTCTTTGCGTCACAACAATTTTGTGCCCAATGTTGCAATTGTAGATCCTCGACTTACTTTAGCGTGTCCATTCGAAGTGTCGGCTGCCAGTGGCTTAGATGCTTTAACTCAACTAATGGAAGCTTACTTATCGACAAATGCATCGATCCTGACTGATACCTTAGCACTTTCGGGAATTGACCTGATACTTAAAAATATTGAAACAGTTTGCCAGGAACCCACAGACCTTGAAGCTCGAACCAATATGGCTTATGCCTCTATGCTGTCGGGTATTGTTCTTGCCAATGCCGGTTTGGGAGCTGTACACGGCTTTGCTACGTCGGTAGGCGGGTCTAAAGATATTCCGCATGGAGTTATTTGTGGCACCTTGTTGGGCGCTGTTAACCGAAAAAATATATTCAAAGTATTAGAAGAACATAAAGGAACAGAGATTTATGCCAAATACCTAAAAATGGCAAAATTGATGGGTAATTTCAAAATGAAAACCGACGATTTTATTATTGAATATTTTGCCGAAGAGATTGATAATAAAATCAAACGACTCAATATACCACTCTTAAGCAGGTATGGAATAACTTTTACCGATGTCGATCAGATAGTAGAAAAAACAAACATCAAAAACAATCCCGTTACACTTACCAAAGAAGAACTTGCTGAAATACTGCTCGAAAGGGTGTAGGGTAATATTGAACACAGAGACTCGGAGGTACAGAGAATTAAATGATTTTGTGTTGAAAATACCTATTGTTTAGCGTATCGTCTCGCTACGTTTCATTTTCATTTGCCTCTGGCATTGTTCATAAATAAAATCAGGCAAGATGCCTTGAATAATCCGGCGTAGCGTGTATTTCGGCTACGCTCAATAACCAACGCATACGCAGAACGTGGGGGGATTGAAATATTGCTTTTTTTAGTCAGTAATTTTTTTCTTAATAAACTGTAGAATTGGCAATGCCCAATCGTTAATTTTACCGTATTCTTTAGTAATTTCACCATCTATAACACGGAAAAGAAGTTTAGGCTCTACAAAATCGACTGAGTTGTCGTACATATAAGCCCGGTCGACAATTATAGACACAACGCAACAATTGGCAATAGACTTACTATATCTAGATATGATTTTTGTAATAGGTACATCGTGCCCTCCTTCCATAACACGTTGTGCTATTCGGCTTGCATTAATGGTAGGACTGTCGGTTCCTACAAAGAACAGGCGAATAAAGTAGCCTTTATCTTTTGCCCGCTGAATGAAGTCAACTTTATCGAATGCCGAAAGTACTGTTTCGAATATGAGGCTTTTACCTTCGTTAATACAATTTTCTCGCATTTGGGTTGATAGTTTTGCGGCACGCATTACAGCTTCAGCCGAATTCCAATCTCCAAAAGTTTCATTGGCAATATTGTCGGGGTTAATATATAAGCAATCTTCGACCCATTCGTGTTGCAATATCGAGTTCGTTATAGAGGTTTTGCCCGAACCATTTGGACCGGCTATTATGATCAAAATTGGTTTCTTCATTTTTTATTGGCATTGATCCTACTTTGAACAGCCATTATTTCATTTGTAACTTTTTCGCTTAAATGTTTTCTTTCTATCAATGCTTTACTTTTGGCTTTAGTTGCCACTTCGTTCATCAGTTCTATCAACTGTATGTCGGAAGGTTCTTCGAAGTTCATTAATATATTATTTTTCATTGTTACTTATGTTAATTGTTTTTCAAAATTGAGAATTATTTCTGATTATGTCAATCAATTAAGGTATTTATTTCAGTTTTATAATTATATACGAGGATTCGGTATTCAAAATGAACACGATGACCGCTTTGCTTTTTTCTGCCTCTGGCATATTATCTAACTCAAATACGGCAAGATGCCGCGAATGATCCATCGTAGCGTGACGCTACGACGAACGCGGGGGCATAGCGTATGCTACCAACATAGACGGGCGAAGTGAAAACTTCGCCCTACTGTGTGTCGCTTATATTCTAGGCCTATCTGGGAAACTATTTCATTCCACACGACGAGGAGCTGCAAGATTAGAAGTGTCTCTTTGCCTATCTAAATTGCCTGCAATAGTTTGAAAAGTTGTATCTACATTGGCTTCAAAGATTGCTCCTGCTTCTATGGTAACATTCTTATCGAGGGTTATAGTTTGCCCGGCATTTAAATAAACATGTTGACTACTACTAACTGAACAATCAGAAACTGTAATATTTTTTTTAGCAAAATCGTATCCTGGAAGTGTTTCGTTTTGTCGGTTGAGATTGTCTGATATGATATAAAATTTTTGTGAATACTCCATCCATGGTTCTCCTGATAGTTTCAAGCTATAAAGGGTATTATATTTTAATGATGATACAAAATAAGAACGACCCTCAAGTCTTTCACCATACAAAGAACTTAAAGGTTGATTTAAAACCAATCTTTTAAAAGAAAATGTATTATTGTAATGATAAAAATCTCCATATTCAAGGGGGATTTTATTCCATCTCCCTATTTCATAAAAACCACTTTCATTAAGATTTATATTAAAAGAGATATTGAGGAAATAATTATAATAATAATGATTTCCTGTCCAAATTGAATAATCATCTCCAACATTAACAAAAAATTCAGATTCATCACACTTTTGGGGGTAAATGGTTATGTCTAAAAAATTTACTAATGCTATTTCAGTGTTTTGATGATTTATATTAAATCCTTCTCCAATTTTTTGCTTGCAAAAACAATAGTTACAACTATCTTTAGTCTCTCTTTGCCAATTGCCTGGACACCATAATCCATAATAATTACTACCAGGGCAGGGATTGTCAGTATAATGATTTTCAACACTACCACTACTACCACTATTAATAACTGCTGGAGCATTTCCTTCAACAATAACCTTTATAACGTCGGCATCAAACCCATTGTAGTCGCTTACAGCAAGTGAAACATAATATGTTCCGGTATTTTGGGGATAGAAAGTATATAAGTCGATATCTAAAACTGGAGTTTCAACAATCTTTCCATAGGAGTCTTTTACAACCCAAATCTTTTTTTCACAAGAAAGTGCACTCTTCAAACTTGTAATTTTTTCTCTTTGAAAAAAAATTGAGCTGCCTTTTTTAACTGTAATGATTTTATTTTTGGAATTATTTGCCCTAAGATATACTTTTGAAATAGTAGAAGAAGTTGTAAAAAGATGATAAACATTTCCTTTTGTACATAATAAAAATTTATCAAGTGTTGATTTTGTTCCTTTCTCAGGATTAATAACATTAAAATGACTTAATTGAGTTCCAGTAGATGTATATTCATAAACTAAGACCCAATGACTACAAGTGTCAGAACCCATAACACGGGCAATTGCCCAACCTCCATAGTTGGAAAGATGTGTTTTTAAAACTTCTAAAGGATTAGTATTTGTATCAGCCGCACTTATCCAACTATTATACTTATATATAAACTTACCATTAATATCTGTATTCCCATTATATGATTGACATGCTATATAACTAACTCCATTATCTTTGGTAAAACCATTTTTTTCGGGATTATATCGATCAGTATCATCTTTAAGTCCTTTTAAATGATCATTTAAAGAACGTGGATTGACATTTAAATTGGCGCCGTTTTTCATAATCATAGCTAAACATGTCAAATTGCAACCTTTGTTTTTAATTATCATATTACCACAAGAAGATTTTTGATAGGCATAACAATCATAAATTTCAGAAGTATATGCAAGTTGATCATATATAGTAGAAATTGTTTTAGAAACAGATGATTTTAAAGAAGATTGACATGTGCCATCAAAAAAACTTTTGTAAACAGGATCACCCCAATCAACACCAAACTCATCTTGGCATCTTATTACTATAGGTAGGTTTATTAATATTACAAGTATTATTATTGTTTTAATTATATTCTTCATTTCATTTTCTTTTAATTTCAATTATTTTTCCATTTTCATTAATTCTATAATGAATGTCTTTAAGGTCCTTTAAAACAGAATCTTTTAAATGTTTATTAGATTTATCATTTTTAACAAGTAAAGCTTTGTATTTGAAAAATATATTTAGGTCGCGTTTTATAAATGATTCGCATTCTTCAATTAGCTCATATGGAGGATCTACCATGTCGTTTCCAAGAAATAAATAAACCTCAATATTGTCAAGTTTTATTCCATTTTTTGTATATGTCTCTAAAACATATTGAGTGTTTGATACCGCTTGATTATAAATAATTGCAACAAAATTATCTTTAACAATCTTACCTGAAGGAACACCTCTACCATAATCAAATTTAGTGCCTCTAATTTGATCAAGAATATCATCCTGCCCTTTTGGTAAAATATCTTTATGAAATTTAAAGGGTATTGGAAGGTTTGGAATTTTATTACAGAATTCCTCAAATTCTTTCCGATTTATAATATCAATAGAATCTTTATTTACAGTAGCTTTATTTGCTAATAAATATAACGGAGTAGTGTTTTTAGATTGAATTTGATTGCTTTCATTATTCTTCTGACTGCAACTCAAAAACAACAAATACAGAATAGTGCTTAATAAAATCTTGTAATTCATAATCTTTTCATTTTTTTTATAAAGATATTACATTACAATATAATTTATTCTGTCAATATCATTCTCTTTGTATCCACTTCGTTTCCATCGGTTACCAACGAGTACATATACATGCCAGCCACGTATTCATAACCCTGTATAGTTAGCGAACCTTGCCCACGGGTGGTAATGGAGTTGCTCTTTTTCTGTTTGCCCTGCATATCGTACACATATATGGTTGCTTTCTTTACATCGTCGGCTATGGTGTAGCTTATGCTTGTTTGCTCAGAGAAGGGGTTGGGGCTGTTTTGCCCAAGGCTATTGATGGTCTCAACCGGAATATTGCTCGACTCTGAGCTTTTTTGCTTTCCGGTGCATTTGACACAGCCTTCGAGGGTTTTTACACGTTGTTCGAGGGCTTTGTAATTTTTGTCCATGGTTTTGATAACGGAAAGAAGACTGTCGGTTGTTTTTTTATTTTCTTTTGCATTCTCTGTTTTTGCATCGATTTCTTTAACAGCTTCTAACAATATGGGAATCATTCCCATATAGTCAACTGCAAGAAAACCATTAAATTCTTTGACTAACTCGGGATATTGGATCTTTATTTCATCAGCAAGTAATCCGACACGTTGTTTTTCTTCTGATTGAACACTATCATTTAATGATTTTTGTATTGAACTATTTGTTGTGGAACTATCATTTTGATATTGATATTGATATCCATTAATTTTATTTATCTTTTCAAGATTATTCAGTGTTAATTTTTTAATATTTTTTTTTAACCGTTTGTCAGATGCAGTCCATTGACCGTATTTACTCCATACATCCCCAGAATTAAGAATTTAAAAAATTTTTTCATTAACATTATAAATATTAATTGCATACCTATCAGACTCAATATTATTGGTGCGAATATGCATACCACATCCATCATTCCAACCTGGAGAATATGCAAGATAGACATAATTATCCCAAGCTGAATATCTTCCAAATCTAGCAGCCCATTTACTAGGTTCAGTTGATTTTACTTCTAATTTAAATGAGGGTTTTGTTAAACCAATTCCAACATTGCCGGTTGGTCCAACTGCTATTCCATTTTCTGGTGCATTGCAACCCAAAAAAGCAAATGAATTATAAGCATCTATTACAGCAGTTCCATTGGTGTATTGACCAATTGCAGTTCTGCCGTGAACTTCTAATTTGTGTTTAGGTGCATCAGTCCCAATTCCAACATTGCCAGCTCCATCTATATTTAATCTTGAACTCGAACCATATATTCCAAGTGAAACGTAATTTAGTGGACAATTATCACAGACTTGAGTAAAAGATAGTTCTCCACAGTCATTGACATGACCATAATCACCACCAAATCCAACATTGCCATCTCCATCTATATTTAATCTTGAACTCGAAGCATATAATCCAAGTGAAACGTAATTGTCTGAAGAATTATCACTGACATGACTAAAAGATAGTTCTCCACAGTTAAAGAAAGAACCATATTTTCCAAAATTTAAATATTTAGTGCTACCACTCATTGAATTGTCATAAAAGGTAGCCAATCTATTTGGATGTTCATTAGGCTTGTCTGTACCTACAACCAAAGGTAAGGTAGATGTATTAATTATACCATTTACATACAATTTTGCATTGTTGGCAACACCACCAATACCAACGTTGCCGTTTTGATTTACTAAAAACCTATTTCCATTATCTCCCACCTGAAATACGCCATTAGTTCTCATAATTCCTGTGTTATGAAGGAAGTTTTTATCGCCATAGGTTCTAATCCAAACATTGTCATTCATATAAAATCCGCCACCGTAAGTGTCGTTACGCCAACCGGCATTTCCTGAAGTTAGTAACCAACCCCCCATTGGCTAAAATGTCACCTGCTACATTTAGCTTGTAATATGTCGAAGTATTTCCAATACCTACATTACCATTGTCTAATATTTTAAATCGACCGCCAATTTCTCCGGATGCATCAATATTAAAAATGCCCGGGTGCCCAAGTCTAAAGTCTCCGCTATGAATGTGAAAACGAGCTTCGGGCTCTCCCCCAATACCAACGTTATTACTACTATTAATTTTTAGTTGACCAAATGTTGAACTAAAATAGCAACATGCTATCAAAAACAATAAATGCTTTTTTGAACTGATTTTTTTTGATGAATAGATTTTCATAAATGTTAAATTATTAAAGGTTAATATTTTGTAAAGTTCTCCGCTTTACTCGGTTTGTTTATTATATTGGTTTTGTATCTTATGCAAATTGTTTACTGTCCAACGCTCACTTATATAAAATAAAAAAAGCGTGGGACTTTAGCTTATCTGCAATCGAGGTTCTGGTAAACCCATGAAACAGGATAAGTAATGCCCACGCCGTAGCGTGAGCGTATCACTTATTATTCCTTGTTTCTTTAGAAATTTACCAGATTTCGATTGCAAGAATAAAAGCTAACGCTTTTCTATATGTTGTTGAATGTTATGTCATTGTTTTTGCTTTTTTCATTTATTGGGGCAAATATAGTAAAATTGTTAATAATTGTTAATCGGAAGTTTATTATTAAATTGTTAAGCTGATTGCCGAGTTTTTGAATCTCAGTAAACAGCCGTTCTCAATCCAATATATTAAGTCTAATAGCTTGATTCTTAAATCTCTTGTCTTATCCTCAATCTATCGAATTTGCCGATTCTGGATTGTTGATAATTTTTGTAATATCGTCGACACTGAGAGGTCGCACGTTGGTAATGATGCAGTCTTTCTTCAGAAAATTGCCAAATTGGTTGCATTCTTCAATGGCTTTTGCAAAAAGGTCGGTAAGCAAAATGTTAACTGGTATAAGTACCATCATTGTGGCATATTGCTCGTTGAAGCTTATTTCTTCGACTTCGGCTTTGTGTCTTTTAAAAATATAATTAAACTCTTTTGTAACAATACTTTTTTGAAATTCTGAAATGGGTTGAAGGTTCTCGGTCAATAACACGATAAAATAACGAAGTTTGTTTTTTCGTCCGCCCAAACCGGTCGAAATAAACAGTTGTTTCTGATCGAGCAATTTGGTGTGAAGCAGCATTTTGCTTTCTTCCAATGCCAAACGACACCATGTGAATATGGGAGTATCTCTTGTTTCTTCTAAATACGATTCAATACACCTATATGCACGAACATCTTCTACAGATGCCAAGCGGCAAAGCAGTTCGCGTTTGCGGTCAATTTCTTCGTCGGAACTAAGCATTGGAGCTTGCAAGAGCAATTCGTCAATATTGTTGTTCGATTTGAGCTCAGATGTTCTCTTGAAGTATTCGAGCTGCACGTTCACATCGATCTGATCTTCGAGTATGTTTAATTCGCCCGAGAAATTGCTTAAAAAATCTTGTAGTTGTTCAAAAATATGATTCTGATTAAGCTCCAGTTCTTCGTCCATTATTTCTTTTTTGCAAAAATAAGCATATTTGTTAAAAGGCAGAAAAAAGTTAATGAAATTTAGCAGAGCAGTTCGTCGATTATTTTGCTATATATTTCGGTAACAGTATGTCCCATGGCTGCTATTTGTTGAGGAACTACACTTTGCGGACTCATGCCCGGCACTGTATTTACTTCCAAGAAGTAGGGTTCGTTGTTGCTGATGATATAATCGATACGTACTATGCCTCTGCAATTGAGTGCGTTGTATATTTTCAACGAGGTTTCTTTTACTTTCAAAGTCAATTCATCCGACAAACGAGCTGGGGTAATTTCTTCCGATTTGCCTTCTTGGTATTTGGCTTCGTAATCGAAAAACTCGTTTTTAGTAACAATTTCGGTAATCGGGAAAATCCATTGTTCGTTTTTGAGTTTTAGCAGACCCGATGTTACTTCGGTTCCCACAATGCCTTTTTCAATAAGTATTTCGGAATCTTCGGTAAGAGCAAATTCAATAGCTGCTTTCAATTGCTCGATATTGTCAGCTTTTTTTATTCCGCAGCTCGAACCCGACGAGTTGGGTTTTACAAAACAAGGGAAACCAAGTTTTTGGGCAATATGGTGTACGTCGTAAGTGTCGTTTTTCCTGAAGAAAACACAGTCGGCCGAAGGTATACCGTATTCTTTAAGGAAAAGTTTGGTGGCATATTTGTTAAACGTAAGAGCCGAGCAGAATACATCGCAAGTATTGTAAGGCAAACCAATAAGTTCGAAATACGATTGGAGTATCCCGTTTTCGCCAGGTGTGCCGTGAATAGCCATTATGGCACAGTCGATCGTGATTTTAGTGCCGCTATGGTTAAAACTAAAATCGTTGCGATCTATAGGTAACTTGCATCCATCGGGCAATTCGACATTCCATTCTTTTCCCCGAATAATTACTCTGTATGGGTTGTATTTTTGAGCGTCTATCCAATTCATCATCATTTGTGTGCTTTTAACAGACACTTCATATTCCGAAGAATTTCCTCCACCTACTATTGCTATGTTTTTTTTCATCTTGTTAATATAAAGAATTTTTTCTGTATCTCGTGAACCGTGAACCGTGAACTGTGAACCGTGAACCGTGAACTGTGAACTGTGAACCGTGGACTGTGGACAGTAATGAACGACATCTTCCGGTTTCTGTCTTCTTTCTTCTCAACTTTCAACTTCCGTCTTCGGTCTCCCGACTTTCAACTTTCAACTATTTCACATATCTTTTTACCCGATAACGATTGTACCAAACACCCATAATCAAAACCAAAAGTATTGGAACCGCAATGTTAACGACCTGCCATTTGGTTTTATTGTATAGTATTTCGGATTTACTAAGAATGCGCATTTTCACCTCTCGATTTCGAAGATTGAGTAAGCCTTTGTCGTCGGTCAAATAGTTTATGGTATTTACAATAAACTCTTTATTACCATATAGTTGTCCTGTGTATTTATCGACCCCAAGCGGAATAACCTGAACGCCTTTTGTACTCATACGAACCGCATTTTTGATAATATCGCCGTCAGATACTACCACCATTTTAGATTCTATGCCTTCTTCAACAAATGGTTTCGAGTTTTTGACTTGTAACTGTTGAGTCATGCGATTTTTGAACACAGATTGAAATTTCCCTTCGACCAAAACAGCAACAGGTAAATGGCTTGTGTTAAACTCTTGCTGTGTGGGTTGTTTTTTGACTTCGTCGAGCGATATCAATACTGGTACTTTAACTATTTTGGTATATTGAGAAGTTGCTAAAAGAATGGTTTTTTGCAGACCGGGCGATTGAATGGTGTCGATATAACTACAAAAGTCGGCACGCACCATTCCGGTATTGCGTGCAATTGGATTGTTGTTTGCCGGCATAAGCAATGGCGAATAGAGCCACGGAGCAGACACAAACTTTGGTTCCGATTGCTTGAGCGAAATGTTTACCGGCAACATGGCACATTGCACATCTTGTAGTAACGACGGGTATATGCGTATCCCATATCGAAAAAGTTGATCGTCGAGGTTTAGTTCGGAGATCGATGCCAAAGTGGTACCATTGGGCATACTGTCCAAATCGGCCTTTACAGCATCGATCAGCCATAAAATCTTACCGCCGTCCATTAAATATTGATCTAGCGCATATTTGTCAAATTCAGAAAAAGGGTATTGAGGCTTAGCAATTATGAGTGCTTTGTAATTGCGAAGGGCATCTACATTTCCATTTATAACCCCACGGTCTACCTGATAAAAGTTCGATAGTTCTTTGGTAATATCGGCAGTCGAATAATCGTTTAGTTCGCCTTGTCCTTCGATAAATGCTATTTTGTCGATTTCGGAACGCGAAATATTCCATATAGTGCTAATGAGTTTGTATTCTAGTGCTTGTATCGATTTGTTGAGGTTTTCTTCGCCCGAAACACTTGCCAGATTGACCAGCAGATTGACCGGAATTTCGATGCCATTGCAAATAGCCAATGCCCCGGGAACAAGCAATTTTTGCGAAACACCGCCTTTGGCATCTTTTATTTCGATATTGGTTGGTTGCAAGCCTTTTTTGTTGAGCTCTTTTATAAATTCATTGGTTTTTTCGTTCGAATTGTCGGCGTATGGATCGACAAACTGGTACTCGATGTTGGAACCTGCATAAATTCTGAATTCGTCGAGCATCTCGTGTATGCTGTTGCTGAGTCGCTTAAATTTTACGGGTAAGTCGCCATGTAGATATACTTTGACAAAGACTACCTGATCGAGATCTCGTAAAACTTGCTTAGAAACGGGCGAAAGTGTATATCGTTTCTCTTGTGTGAGATCAAATCGGTAAAAAAAACGAGTCGATATATATATTGCAGAAACAACAATACCTACAATTAGTAATAATAGTATAATATTAGATTTTCTGAGTGTTTGCCTGTCCATACGTTTTAAAATAGTTTGATAATCTTGGGCACAAATATAATAATGCCCGATATAAATGCAATAATTGAAGCAATAAGAACTGCCGATGCCGCAAGGTCTTTGACAAGTCCTACCTTTTTGCTTTTTTTCAATGTTATTTTATCGCAAAGCTTTTCGATAGACGTATTAAATGCTTCGGCTGAAAAAACAGTACCAATATTGAGCAACACAAAAAGCCATTCAATAGTGCTTATTTTAAGCAAAAATCCGGCAATAATAACAATAATTGTTGCTGCAAAATGTATTTGTGCATTGGCTTCGCTCCAAATCAGTACAAACAAGCCATGAAAGGCATATCCGAAGCTTTTAATTCTTTTTTTTAGACTCATTTTAGTAAAGTTGACGAACTTCGTTTTTGATAAAATCTAAGGCATCTTGTACTGGACTTTTCGAGTATTCCGAAAGCCCATCGAGTATTTTTTTACTCAATTCGGTCGACGTCATTTGAGTATTATTGGTGATTACAGTTTTGTTTATAAGCAATGTAACTTGGTTTCGGGCATTGCGAACCGCTTCCCATGCCTTGTCCGACATATAGATTTGTTGCGACAAGTTGTGTTCAAACTCGCTTCTGATGGCAGCCATTAGCTCGGCTTGTAGTTGTAGACCGGTCATACCCGTACGGTTGACACGTATAAGTAAAGACTCGGGCGAAATACGCTCAAGCATAAGGCATATACGCTCGTAGGCTTGCAGTCTAATAGGCAACGAGTTTTCGCTTACTTTTGAACGATATTCTTTGTCCAACTGATCGAGTCTAAACTTGAGCATGGAACGTAAAAGCAAATATGAGCAAACCAGCACAATTAGTGCCGGAAGGGTGTATTTTAGTATTTCAATCATTTTTTAACGGGAATTGTAGCGCTAAATTATGAAAAATAATGATACGCAAAGCGTAAAAAATTATGTGATGAACACAGAGGCACGGAGATACGGAGAATAAATGATTTTGTGTTTTAAATTATGCTTTTTGTTAAAGTTTGAACATTTAAAGGATACCATTAATGTCCTGTCTTCCAATTATTGCCATGATTTCAACACTATCATTTTCGATTCTAAAAAAAATACTATCGACCCCACGAACACAACGTCGATATCCAATTTTAATATTGTCTACTGATTCAAATAAAAAGGGTCGTTGAGAAATCATTTCGAAACAATCAAAAAAAGCATCAAAGTATTTATCTGCCTGATCATGTCCCAATTGACTTACTCCATAATGATGAATTCTTATCAAATCTTCCTTTGCTGCATTACTTAACTTATAATTTGCCATTAAGTAAAGACTTAGATTGTGCTAAAATCAGTTCTTTTGAGTCTTTTGTAAATCCACTTTTCTCCGATTTGTTTAACTTCTCTCTAATCCACTGAACTTGTATTTGTTGATTCCTTGCCTGTCTTATCAAATCATTGACAAGTTCACTTTTGCTTGAGTATTCGTCACAATCGACTTGTGCTTTTAACCATTCATCGTTTGGTTTTGTAAATGAAATGCTTTGTCTTGTCATGAAAATTATATTTGATGCAAATTTACACCAGTTATTCAAGTCTTCCAATTTTTTCGCATTGGTATTGTTGGCATAATTAGAAATGTTGAAATTGTAAAAACAACCTAAGGCTTATTCAATGTAATTGATTCAATTGTCGGATGCTTTACAAAGCATAATGGTAACTATCGAAAAAGGAAAAAGTTACGGAGCATGAGGTGAAGTTGGTGAAGGGGTAAAATGAACACAGAGACACGGAGACACTGAGTCAATTTTTTAACAATAGCTATTTAAATAAACAAAGCAGGTTGAGTTTACCTGCTTTGTTTATTTAAATCATTGCTAATAATATAGATGGTTTAATCTTAAGACATAGTGTTTAGCAATATAACTTTTTTGTTTAGCCACAGGCATTTTGTTAAGTTAATATTGCGGCAAGATGACTCGAATGAAACGGGTTTTTACTGGTCAACAATGAAATCAAATAGTCAAATGAATCAAATAAATACTAATCCCTCACGCAACGGACAGACAAACCATTATCCATTCGAGTACCATGGGTGGATATAGCGCTGTCAAAGGAGTACAAGGCATGAGTCCAAGAAATTCCGCCACCGATTTCCGTAGCGCTCCACCAGACGCATTTATCACCATTTTGCAAGAATTGTCCATCATGGTAACGGTCGCCTCCTGGCAGGGCTGTAAAGCCTGTTTCATTGGTCGCTCCAGTATTGGGGTTAATCCAATGTGTTGTTCAAAAAATATTAATGTTTTATATTGAATACTATGAGTAATAAATGTAAAACATACTACAATAGAGTATTGCCGAAATGATTGTATTTTAATTGAAAAGCATGGGAAACCAAATAGATATATATACTAGTCTTTCGGGAATTGAAATTTCAGTCAACTTGAAAGACGAAACAATATGGATGTCGCAAAAACAGATAGCAATATAGTTTAGAAAAGAGATTTCATTAAACAGCAACCTCTGCCATCGCCAATGACCAATTCGATGCAGTATAAATCAATTCGACATCTATTGAATTCCATCTTGCACCTTTTATTGCAGCCCCTTTGCCCGATAAATCATTAGTAAACTTTTGACGTGACAATCGAAAAAAACAGACATTTATCTAAAAAAATGCGACAATTGCCCATATTTTTCGTATTTTTTTATATTAATTTGGGAATACAGTAATACTGCCCGAAACTTACTGACAAGGTTGGCGGAAGTTTTATTTCTAAATCGACAAAAGGAAATTTTCAAATGAAATTATTTTTCGAAATCCTTTCTTGAATTGGCTTATACGTTGATTTCCCACTTATCATTATACTAATCAAAACATTCGCATCAACTACATATTCCTGCATAATCAAGCTAATGACTTGTGATATTTATATCCTTGTTCTTTCCAAGCTTGCTCTCTAGCTATTTTCCATTTACTATCATTCTCCAAATCAATCGACTTTAAGTCATTTAAAGCATCTTGGGCAGAAATCTTTAATATTATCTGGTTAATATATTCATTCAAATATTTCTCAATTGTTCCGTATCCAATTGTTTGAACAACCTTATCTTCAAGTTTAATCTTAAATTCAGTTATAATTTTTAAAATTTTGAATGCAAATTTACAAATTATTGATGTACAATGCTGAAATCTTCTCGAAAATTTCCGCCAACTATTATATAATCACCATTGGACAATTGATTTTCACATGGCAATAGCATTAATACCAGAAATATTTACAATAAACTACTGTGTTTATTAAAATTGTTTCGTTTTTTTGCATACCAATTTTTAAACAGAAACAAACAATGAAACGTCCACCGGAAATAAAAATTAACCAATTTCAATTGGCGATTTTGCTCGACGATGATCAAAAACAAGATTTTAAATATTTGCTCGAACATGGCGTATATTGCACAACGTGTGAAGGTACTGCACAAAAAGGCATTGTTGTTGAAGAAATGTTCCTGACCAACCTCAACGACATTGCAGTTCAAGGTACTTGCAAGGTTTGCAACGGCAGAGTAGGGCGTTTAATGGAATTTGGCGAGAAGAAAGCCTTTTATGACAAAGCAATGAATTTTCGAAAGTCCATTTCAGATTAGTTTTCGAAAATAGGCTGTCGAAAAGTGAAAAAGAAACGGAAAGACGCCAAGAAATTAATATTGATTAACACTATTATCCGATTAAATTAAATAGAGTTGAGATTGCTCTATTACTTCGACCGTAGGGAGAAATCTGTATTTTTAAACGGACAGTAGTGATTGTTTTTTTAACTTTTGAGTTTTTGTTACAAATTAAAAAATACTGAATTGAATCAACAAAAAGAAACTTTTATTGAAAAGCTTAAAATTCTTGTCGAACAGAAAGAATTAATAAGATTGTTGCTTTCTAATAAGAAAAACGCTGCATCGGACTTAAAAAACATTATTGTTACCATTGTAAAACTCAAGAATGGTTATCATTTGTGTTTTGTTTATCGACATAACACGAAAGATGTTACAAAGAATTTCTCTTTTATAGAAGGCTTAAATTTAATCGGCAAAGCATTAGATGAAGATTTTTACAATGCCGATATCTATTCAAACACCGAAAATATTAACTTTTTGTCGCATTCAAAAGGAAAAGCTCAATTAAAATATTCGAAACCTACTTTACAAGTTTCGTCAGGTTTTAGCCACGATCGAGCAAAAGAACGACTCATTGTGTCGGAAAACAATGTTTATCTGCGCGAATTGGGAATAACGAATGCGCAAGGAGAAGTGCGCCGCGAAATGACCGACAAGTTTAAACAAATAAACCGTTACATAGAGCTATTAGCGCCCTATTTGAGCGATTTGCCCCATAGCGACAAGTGGAATGTAGTAGATATGGGTGCCGGCAAAGGATATCTGACTTTCGCGTTGTTCGATTTTTTGACCTGTAAAAAAAAGCTCAATGCACACATGACTGGTATAGAGTTTCGTGAAGATCTTGTAAATGTTTGTAATACGATTGCTCAAAAGTCGGGTTTCGACAATCTACATTTTGTGCAGGGAACTATCGAAAAAGCTGAAATTAATAATATAGATGTGTTAATAGCCCTGCATGCTTGCGACACAGCTACCGACGAGGCTATTTACCGCGGAATTACTTCTAATGCATCACTCATTGTATGTGCTCCTTGCTGTCACAAGCAAATTAGAAAAGAATTTGATGTTACTAATGTATTGAGCAATGTTGTACGATTTGGCATTTTAAAGGAACGACAAGCCGAAATTGTTACAGACAGCCTTCGGGCAATGATTATGGAAGCTTATGGATACAAAACCAATGTGTTTGAATTTATCTCGACCGAGCACACGCCCAAAAATGTAATGATTGTTGGAAAAAAAACAAATGAAACACCTAAAAATAAAAAGCAAATTCTTGACAATATTGCTTCATTGAAGCAAATGTTTGGAATTAAAAAACATCATCTTGAGATTTTATTGAATATGTAACATACTACTTTTCAAATCCAAAAGCTTCCATCATTTTGTCGAATATAGCTGTGTTTTCGTAAATACCTCCAAAATTTTCGGCACCTGGACCATAAGCAAATACCGGAACCATTACGGCTGTATGGTCTTTAGAAGTAAACGATGCTTTCACCTGTATTTTGTCTTTATCGCTGCCCGATACGGTCATTCCACCTGTTTCGTGGTCGGCTGTAACAATGACTAGTGTATTTCCATCTTTTATTGCAAACTCTAATGCTTTGCCCACTGCTTTGTCGAAATCGAGCACTTCGCTTACCACATAGTTTTCATCATTGGCATGTCCGCCCCAGTCTATTTGGGAGCCTTCTACCATCATGAAAAAGCCTTTTTCGTTCTGTTTTATAATATTGATAGCAACTTCGGTCGATTGAGCCAACACATCGGTTCGTCCCTTAAATACCGGATCCAATTTGTCGTCTGCCAAGAATCCAGCTAATTTTCCCGATTTGGTATTCTTAACATCGTCAATTGTATAGGCAATTTTATATTTGCGAGCTGTAAGGCTATCGATAAGGTTTAGATTGTCTTTTCGTTTTGCAAAATCGCTTTTGCCACCACCAACAAAAACATCGATATCGGTTTTTAGGAAATCGAGGGCTATGGCTTCTGTCATTTTGCGCGATGCTTGGTGAGCAATAAACGATGCCGGGGTTGCATGGGTCATTTGGCTGGTTACAACCATTGCAGTCGATTTGCCATGCTCTTCGGCTCTTTCGAGTATCGACTTGCATGCAACAGTATCTTTGTCGACTCCTATAGCACCGTTATAGGTTTTTTTTCCAATAGCAATAGCAGTACCACCTGCACCTGAGTCGGTTATGTAATTTGACCACGATTGTGTTTTTGAAAAACCTGCTACCGGAAATTGCTCGATATTGAGTTTGTCTTTCGATGCGGCAATTCCACTGAATACCTGTGCAGTTCCCATTCCATCGCCAATCATTAGTATAATATTGCGTGGCTTAGTGTTATTATTTTGCGCAAAAATTGAACAAAATGAAACCAATAATACCAAAATCAAAAATGTATTTTTCATTTTTATAAAATTTTAAAATAAATCAATAATTGATTTTCAAAGTAAAAACTATTTTTAATAGTTTGTGTAAAATGAATGTTAATTTATTAATTAATGGTAGTCGATTTTTTTATGATTGTATTTAATTCAACTTTGACAGATTAAATGAACTGAAAACTATATACATAGCATAGAATAAGACGAAAATAAAGTATAATAAAAGCAACATAGTTGCGACATCTTTGTAGAAAGACTGTAAATGTGTTACACTGAGCGACAGCCGAAGTGAGGAGTTTAAAAATGAAGTCCAACAAAGAACCCCGAAGGGCTCAGCGTAGCTAAAAAGCAGTTTTTAGAGATGCCCAATATACCAAAACAATAAGGTGCGTAGCACCGAAATAATATTTCGCCGCTCTGCGGCTATTAGAAAGGCAATACAAATCTATCAAAGTAGAATTAATAAAAGATAAAGAAATACAATTGTAAAATAAATCATATTTTTAAAAATCTTTTAACTCATAATGGTTTATGTTATTTGATACTTATAGCAAAAATGCACCGAAATTTGAGTAAATAATCAAAAAAAAAATTGATGCTTTATAAAATTGTACTTAAAAAACGAGGTATTAGGTAATAGCAGTGTCGAAAAATATCTTTACTTTGCAGAATAGAATAAAAAACTAGATTTTTTTCTATTTTGCGAGGTGTTAAAGGAGAGATGTCCGAGTGGTCGAAGGAGCACGCCTGGAAAGTGTGTATACTCCAAAAGGGTATCGTGGGTTCGAATCCCACTCTCTCCGCAAAAACATAACCAAAACGAATCAAAGTCCTGTAAATCGTATGATATACAGGACTTTGTGTTTTTAGCTCTCATCATAATATTCACCAAATAACACAACTTTGGTGAGTCATTCGGTGAGTAAAACATAGGCTAAAATTTACTCACCAGAACTACTTCAAACGCTTGTACAATAGGCGGTTCATAATTTGAACATCTTGTATAGCATTGGCTGAAAATCTAAATTTGAATCATTAAAAAGTGAGTTAAAAAGGTCACCAGCCATGAACACAACTTTTAGTTTGCTCTTCTATTTGAAGAAGCCAAAGACCTATGAAACGGGTCCAGTTCCTATTTATCTGCGTATTACAGTTAACAGCCAACGAGCTGAAGCATCAACAGGCCGGGAATGCTTACCCGACAAATGGATTCCGTCAGCAGGTCGGGCTTCAGGAAACAAAGAAGAAGCGAAAGCCCTGAACATCTACCTTGACACCATTCAGTCCAAAATTTACGAAGCCCATCGGCAGCTATTAAATTCAGGAGATTTAATCACAGCCGAAACATTGAAAAATAAATACATTGGCAAAGGTGAAAAGCCCCGTTCGTTGGTGAAGATATTCGAGAACCACAACAAACAAATTGAGGCTTTAGTGGGTTCAGAGTATGCAGCAGGTACTTTGCAGCGTTACAAAACATCGTTAAAACACACCATTGACTTTTTAAAATGGAAGTTTTCAGTTTCCGATATTGACATTCGGCAAATTGACCATGCTTTTATAACAGAATTTGAATTTTATCTCCGTAGCGTTCGCAAGTGCAACAACAATTCAGCAGTAAAGTACATTAAGAATTTTGGCAAAGTAATTCGTATTTGCATAGCCAACGATTGGTTAGAAAAGAACCCCTTCAGGAACTACAAAGCCAAAGTAAAAGAGGTTGAACGTGCTTACCTCAACAACGAAGAAATACTGGCTATCACAAATAAAAAGTTCAAATCTGAACGGCTTAACCAGGTACGCGACATTTTTCTTTTCAGTTGTTACACTGGCTTAGCCTATGCTGATGTAAAAAAGCTCGACAGCTCTCAAATTACAATGGGCATTGATGGTGAAAAGTGGATATACACACATCGTCAAAAAACAGATACCCGTGCAAATATTCCTTTGTTACCAGTAGCGTTAGAGATACTTGAAAAATATAAAAATCATCCACAATGTTTAAATTCAGGCTTTTTATTGCCTGTACTCAGCAACCAAAAAATGAACAGTTATTTAAAGGAAATTGCTGATTTTTGCGGAGTCGAAAAAGAACTGACCTATCACATTGCCCGTCACACCTTTGCAACTACAGTAACTTTAACCAATGGCGTTTCTATAGAAAGTGTAAGCAAAATGCTTGGGCATAAAAATTTAACTATAACACAGCACTATGCTAAGATATTAGACAGAAAAGTGAGTGATGATATGAAAGAGCTAAAAATTAAAATGCAGAATAATTCAAACGTATCAAAAATGGGGTTCGCTCAAAACCAATAAATAAATGATGTTTTGTATTAAAAAGTAGTGTTCAAAATGTCAAATTAATCTATTTTCTATCAATTCGTATTAATTAATTTTGATTCTTAATATTATTTGCTATAGTTTTGTGCCACGATTTTAATAAAAAATAACACCATGTCTTTAGCCCGTTTTGGAGTAAGTTTAGATGAAGATATTCTAAAAGCTTTAGATGGTTTTGTTATTGAGAATAATTTACCCAATCGTTCTCAGGCAATAAGACATTTAATCGAAAAAAACTTAGTTGAAAAGAAATGGCAGTGCAACCATGTAGTAGCTGGGGCTGTTGTTTTGTTATATGACCATCATAAAGGTGATGTAACAACAAAAACCAATGACATTCAACACGAATATTATGATGTAATCCTTTCATCACAGCATTTTCATTTAAGCCATGATAATTGCTTAGAAATTATTGCAGTTAAAGGAATCGCCAACAGGTTAACCAAATTATCCGACAAGCTTATTGGCATTAAAGGCATTATTCACGGCAAATTGGTTATGAGTCGTACAGAATAAAATATTTTTTTGCTCACATAGTAACACGAAATTTGAAAAAGTTAACACTATATTTATTTGTCTTATTCTCTAAAACATACTTAAAGAATACGTTATTCTTATTATTTGTTTTTATTAACAATTTGATGTTTTCGCAAAAATCTGATATTCAAGGCTATATAACTGATGAAAACAAACTTTCATTTTCAGGGGCTATAGTTATACTTAACCAGGGGGAGTTTGTATGTACTTCAGACACCATAGGGAAGTATCAGTTTAGAAATGTTCCTTTAAAGGAATATGAAATTTTGGTAACTGCAGTTGGGTATAAAAAAGAATCTATTGTAATAAGCTCGGATACTTTAAGGCATTATGTGAATTTTAGTTTAAGTCCTTTGGTACAACAACTTCAAGAAGTTACAGTAAATGCCAATAATGGCGATAAGTTAAAAAGAACCGAAAGCATAGCTATTCAAATTATCGACAATGCTTTTCTGAAAGAAGCAAAAGCTTCGAGTCTTATGCAAACACTAAACGCAATACCCGGTGTAAATTCAATGGACGTTGGAACAGGAATTTCGAAACCAATGATAAGAGGTATGGGCTATTACCGGGTAGTGGTGGCTCAAAATGGAATTAAGCACGAAGGGCAACAATGGAGCAACCATCATGGTGTGTCTATTGACCAGCAATCGGTAGAACATGTTGAGGTTGTTAAAGGCCCTGCATCGTTGCAATTTGGCACCGATGCCATGGGTGGGGTCATTAATGTATTAACCACTCATATACCTACAAACGACGGTTTAGAAGGAGAAATATCGTTTAACGGAAAATCTAATTCCGGCTGGTTAGGCACCTCGGCAAATGCATCATTTCGGCAAAGTGCTTTTTTTTCGAATATTAGCCTTGGGTATAATTCCTATGGCGATTTCAAAATTCCAGAAACTGAGTCCTTTTTAGTACCTACACCGGTTAGTGCCTCCGAAGCATCGCATAAAGTGAAGTTAGGTAACCGCATGCACAATACAGCGGGTAATGAACGAGCAATTTCATTAAACACAGGGCTGGTTAAAGAATGGGGTAATTCAATGGTCGAATTTTCTTATTTTTCAAACCAAATGGGTTTTTTCGACTGGCAGGGTTTGCAGAACGATTCATTACGCAATAGCCATGCTGCCCAAACACGTGATTTAAAGCTCCCTTGGCAAAAGGTAGATAATTATTCGGTTTATCATTTCACCAATTTGTATTTTAATAAGGATAAATTGGAATTGGCTATCGGGTATCAATCCAACCGTTCAAGTGAGTTCAGTTACTTAGACGACCGTACAGGGAATCGCAACAATGCATTAAACTATTATCGCAGTCGGGGAAATCTTGAACTGGAACTCGATTTGCAAACTTTTACAGCCAATAGCGTTTACACCCTTAACCGAATTGAAGGCCATAAAACTAAAATTGGGGTAAATACCCAATACCAGTTGCACCATACCGATGGTTATAGTCATATCCTTGCCGAATACAATCGCTTTTCATCGGGGCTTTTTATTACCCATCAGTACCAGTATTCCGAAAATTGGATATGGAACAGTGGTGTAAGGTTCGATAATAATGCTTTTAAAATGAAAGAATCATTAAATCCAGACCCTGAATATAGCGATTCTATTTTCAACCCTTCTATTGATAAAAACTATCCTGGATTGGCATTTTCTATGGGTTTCAATTTTCTACCGTCGCAGAATACTACATTTAAGGTAAATATAGGTAAAAGTTATCGTGTACCATCGGCTTATGAGCTTGGGGCTTATGGTTTACACAGACACGAAGGCCGATTTGAAAAAGGCAACGTGAATAATGAGCCAGAACAGGCTTGGCAACTCGATTTGGGTTATGAACAAAAATGGAATACGCTAAAATTATCCCTAAGTCCTTTTTTGAATTATTTTACAAATTACCTGTTCTTAAATCCTACCCCCGAATTACGTACCGAAGGACAAATTTACGAATACCAACAAGCAAATGCCTTATTAGCTGGAGGTGAAACAAGTCTCGATTATTATTTAACCTCTCAACTAAACTTTAACGTGGGTGCTGAATATGTTTATGCTGTAAATCTCGATTTAATGGGCGCTTTGCCTTTTACACCACCATTCAACGTACAAACAGGTTTAAATTACCAATTTACAGAGGGTAAGAAAATTAGTAAAACCAAAATTGGAATAGAATTGGTGAGTGTTGCCCGACAAAAATATACAGTACCCAACGAGCTCACTACCCCCGGGTATGAATGTTTGAACCTGCATGCTGCAACCGAAATAAAAATTGGTAGTCAGCGGGTTTCTATTGTCTTTAATGTGAAAAATATTTTGGACACAAAATATTACAATCATATCAGTTTTTACCGCCGGTTACGGATACCTGAGCCGGGAAGAGATTTTCAGCTTTTTGTCAACATTCCATTTTAATAATAAATCAATGTTTAATTTAAATTTTATAAAATGAAAAATCTGTTTAAACTTTCTGTGGCTCTTATTGTTGCCTCAATTATGTTCATTTCGTGCGAAAAGGACGATGACAAAGCAAAATTGAGTATTACCAATGTAAAAGCCGAAAACCACGATGATGCTACAAGCACAATTAAAAGAGGCGGCACTATTAGTGTTAACTTTACTGCTACCGCCGGCGATGATGCCCGTCTGGATTTTTACCATGTTGAAATCCACGACCATCCTGCTTCTGATAGAGTAGAAGATGAATACAAGATTATTGACAAAGATTTTAAAAACTTAAGCACCTTTAAAGGCTTAAGAAATGCAAACGTTCATCAGCATGTTACTGTACCCGATACCGCAAACTTAGGTTCGTACCATGTTGTGGTTGTTGTGGTTGATGAAGATGGCAATTCGGTTGATACCGAAACATTAGAAACCCATGTAACCATTGTAGCAAAATAACAAACCGAACAAAGTATTTAAATCACGACTGGCAACTGAAATGGCTGTCAGCGTGATTTTATGTTTTTTAATGAATTCAAATCAATCTGAGATTATGAGAAAAATATTTATAGTTGTTTGTTTTTTCGTAACAGCAGCTTTAGTTGGCTGTATTAAAGAAAAAGATACCGAAAAAGAAAAGCCTGAAATAGCATTACTTTCGCCAATGCCATGCGATACAATTTATTTTGGCGAAGCATTTCATTATACGGTTAAGATAACCGACAATAGTGGACTTGGCAATATAAGCATGGATATGCACAACAATTTTGGCCAACACAGCCACGGCATGCACGAAGCTTGCAATATAGATGCCCCAAAAACTCCGGTAAACCCATACGTAAGAAGTCAGGACAGCGCATGGATTTTTTCGTTGCCGGTTCAAAAAAAGGAATTTATTTTCGATACAATTCTTACTCTTCCTGCCCGTAAAAATGCTACTACACAATATGATGAGGGCGATTATCATTTCCATATTTATGTTACCGATAATGAAGGTTATCAGGTGTTCACTTCTTTAGATGTTAAGATTTTAAACAAATAAGGTAATGGGAAACGAATTTTGGGTTTTGATGATAACATCAGCCTCAATAGGGTTTATACATACCCTGTTGGGGCCAGACCATTACTTACCGTTTATTGTAATGTCGAAAGCAAGAGGATGGTCATTGCTCAAAACAACATCGATTACAGTTTTATGTGGCATTGGGCATGTGGCGGGGTCAATTATTATAGGAAGTATTGGGGTCTTATTTGGTATTGCATTACATAAATTGGAACTTATTGAGTCGGTTCGAGGCGATTGGGCTGCATGGGCATTCCTTGTTTTTGGGATTGGATATTTAGTGGATATTTCGGTGATGTTGACCCCTCTTTCGGAGATACTGACCCCCTGAAAATGTTGTTTTGTTAAAGAACGATTAGTTTGGCAATATTATCTTTTTTTTCTTAAACTCTCACCTTTTAATTCAATGCGATAGGAAGAATGCACAAG
>CAMDBI010000025.1 GCA_945889005.1 Bacteroides fragilis | reverse complement strand
CAATCAATATATTTCGCAAAGTCGAGAAATAATAAACTCATACCCAAACTTAATCTATAACGATATTTCTAACGTTTCTGGTTATAAGGGTAGTGTTGTGGCTCCACTTTTTCCTTCTGTATATGCAGCATATAAAAAGGAAAAACTTGCAATATCAATGGCATTTAATCCAATTGGAGGAGGTGGTTCTGCCGAGTTTAAGAAAGGAATACCTTCACTTGAGGTACCTGTATCTGATTTAGTTCCAGCTTTAACAAAATTTGGAGTTAGTAAATATCAAATGAATGCTTATTTTAAAGGGTCGGCTATTAATTATGGCCTACAATTTGGAGCAACTTATGAAATCAATAAAAATATTTCCTTATTTGCTGGAGCTCGTTATGTAATGGTTAAAAATACTTATGAAGGCTATTTAAAAGGGGTTAATGTCAATTATAAGGGCAGAAGTTCATGGACATCAGCTTCTTCTGTTTTAAAAGATTCAATACCATATGAAATTAATAAAAATGCCATTGGATTACAGAATGCGATTAATTTAGGAATAATTCAAGCATCAGATCCCGCTAGTGCTAACGTTGTTACAGGTTTAGCAGGATTGGGGATTATTGCAACAGGTTTTACTAATTCTAATGCAATAGCCGCATTTCAATCTGCAGCAAATACTGTTGCTAATCAAAATGCTATAAAAGCCAAGTTACTTGCCGACCAATCGGCCGATGTGGTTCAAACTGGTTCAGGTTTTTGCCCAATATTGGGTCTTAACCTTTCGCTCGACAAACTCAATGTAGGCATCAAGTACGAGTTTGTTACAAAAATCAAAATCAAAAACGAAACTTCAAAAGACTTTATGACCGGCTTTGCAGCTAATGGCGATTCAATTACCATGTTTCCCAATGGTGCCGAGATCGATGCCGATATGCCGGCTATGTTGTCGGTTGGAGCATCGTATCAGGTAACCGAAAAAATGAAAGCCATGGCAGGAGGTTTTATGTATTTCGACAAAAGCGCCAACTATGGCAAAAAGCTCAATAATGTATATGTGAGCAACGACAAGCTTATCGACAACAATTTTTACGAAATATCGGCTGGTTTGGAGTACAAAGTCATAGACAAACTCTTGCTCAGTGCTGGCTGTTTGTATGGAAAAACAGGTGTGAAACCTGAGTACAACAGCGATTTGAGTTATTCAAATTCATCGACTACCATTGGTTTGGGTGGCAAATACTCAATCAACGACAAAATCGATATCGACTTAGGTGTTGCTTATGCTTTATATCAGGACAATAGCAAGGATATGAGTTATATTGTTTCCGGAGTTCCTGCACCAATTGCTGCAAAGGAAACTTATAGCAAAAACACTCTAATTGTCGGTTTGGGTGTAAATATTAAACTGGCTAAATAGTAGCAAAAACACAGAGACACAGAAACACAGTCAACACAAAATAAAAAAAGCCTCATTCAAGATAGAATGGGGCTTTTTTTATTTTGTGTCTCTGTGTTGAAATTATTTAGACTCTAGTCGAGCCATTTTATATAGTTAAAATCTTGTCTGTTTGGCAATTCCGGATGCTTTGGGAATACACGTATACCAAATTCAAACACGCCACTTCGCATAGGCACAATATTGATTTTATAATACGCCAGGCGCGAATCAACTTTCACGAGCTCAAACTCTTGAACTAAGGTTATATGCTTGTTGTTTGTATTAGAATCGAGGTCGGCAATTACAAATTCTACACCAATATCTTTGGGAGCTAGTTCGTTGAGATCGAGCACGACTTCACCTTCGTAATTTTTGCCAAGAACTACAGCTTCGCGGCTCATATCGGGGTATTTGACCGAAACAACCTCTATGCTTTCCCACCCGCTGCGTACACGTTTTTTCCAGATCGAAAGTTCTTTTGCCAATGAGAAATCGTTTTCTTGTATTCGTTTCGAACGATCTTCGAGTGGTTTGTAGTATTTGTTAATGTAGTCGACCAATTGGCGGTTCATGGTAAACTCAGGAGCCACTTTGGCCAACGAGTTTTTGATAAAATGTATCCAACTCGAAGGAATGCCTTCTTCGTTTCTGAAATAGAACAGGGGAGCAATTTCGTCTTCCAAGAGGTTGTATATCATTTCGGCATCGAGCTGATCCTGGAATTCGGGATTGTCGTACATGTTTTCTTCGGGCAATGCCCAGCCGGCATCTTGCTTGTAACCTTCGGCCCACCAACCATCGAGCACACTAAAGTGAAGCAATCCGTTCATTACAGCCTTTTCGCCGCTGGTACCCGATGCCTCTAATGGTCGGGTAGGGGTGTTGAGCCAAATATCGACTCCCTGTACCAGCAATTTGGCTAGTTTCACTTCGTAATTTGGTAAAAACAGTATTTTGCCAATAAATTCAGGTTTCTTCGAAATATCAACAATCATCTTGATTAAATCCTGCCCTGCTTTGTCGTGAGGATGCGCTTTCCCGGCAAATAAAAATTGCACTGGGGTGGTAGGGTGGTTTACAATTGCCGACAATCGTTTAAGATCCGAAAATAGAAGATGTGCACGTTTATACGTAGCAAATCGTCGGGCAAAACCTATGGTAAGGGTATGTTTATTCAGATTTTCGCTGATTTCGACCAACATACGGGGGTTTTCGTATTTGCGTATGCTCGACTGTTTCAAGTAGTCTTTAATATAATCGATCAAGGTTTGACGCAATGTGTTGCGAATTTTCCAAATGTTCGCGTCGGGTACTTGATATATTTTTTGCCACATTTCGCGATCGTGTTGGCGGTCGAGGAAGTCATCGCCAAATGTTTTGCGGTAAAGTTCCATCCAAGCCGGAGCTGCCCAGGTTGGTAAATGCACTCCGTTTGTTACATAGCCTATATGGAGTTCTTCGGGCGAATATCCCTTATATAGCGTGTTGAATATATCTTGACTCACGCGTCCGTGCAATTTGCTCACACCATTTATTTCTTGCGAAAGATTTGCAGCCAGGTTGCTCATCGAAAATTTCTCGACCTTATCGTCGGGGTTCGAGCGACCCAGGCTAATAAATTGTTCCCACGAAATATTGAGTCGGTTTGGGTAATGCCCTATATACATACGAACCATTTCTTCTTCAAATGCATCGTGACCTGCCGGAACCGGTGTATGTGTAGTAAACAATTGCGATGCTCTTACAATTTCGAGTGCTTCGCCAAATGTAAGGTTCTTGTCCATAATGTACTTCCGAAGCCTTTCAATACCAATAAATGCGGCATGACCTTCGTTGCAGTGGAACAGCTCGCAGTTTTCGTTTGCTGCATCGAGTGCTCTAATTCCTCCAATACCAAGTAGAAGCTCCTGTTTAAAGCGGTTTTCCCAATTGCCGCCATACAATTGATGAGTTACAGAGCGATCTTGTTCGAGATTCTCTTCAATGTCGGTGTCGAGTAAGTAAAGAGGTATACGACCTACCATTACTTTCCATACACGTGCCGTAAGGTTACGACCTGGGAAAATTATGTTTATTTGAATCCAGTTACCATTGCTGTCTCTTACCGGTTGTGCAGGGGTTTTCGAAAATGTTTGTGCATCGTACGATGGAACCTGATCGCCATAAGCCGAAATGATTTGTTTGAAATAGCCATACCTGTAAAATAAGCCGACTCCCACAATATTGGCATGTGCATCGCTGGCTTCTTTCAAATAGTCGCCCGCCAATAGTCCCAAACCACCCGAGAATATTTTAAGCGAATCGTGTAAGCCAAATTCCATACTGAAATAGGCTATTTTGGCACCAGGTTTCATGGGCTGGGCCATATAATTCTTAAATCGTTCAAATACTCGGTTCATTCGATCGACAAAGTCGGTGTTTTTTTCCAAACTTTGAAACATATCGTATGTAATAAGATCGAGCAATACTATGGGGTTTTCAAGGCTTTCTTCCCAAAGTTTAGGATCTATCGAACGAAACATCGAAATAGCATCTTCGTTCCAGCACCACCAAAGGTTTTTCGACAATTCTTCTAATGGCAACAGATTGTCGGGGATATTTTTTTGTACCAACATTCGTTTCCACGAAGCATTGTTGGCATTTATGATCTGTTCTGTCGAGGTAAGTGTATCAACACTTTCGTTCTGAATCATTATACCCGAGCGTTCCGATGCTTTTCGTAATGCAATGGAAAATGCCTCATAGTAATATTCAATCATGTTTTTCCAAAGAGCGGTATGCGATATTTCAAATGCCTTTTCGCGGGCTTCTTCAATTTGTGAAACACTTAATTTCGAAAACGAGGTAATTTCCTGAACAATATTAGAAACAACTTCTTGTTCGTTATGGTCGGTTCGTTCAATTATTTGCAAACCATTACCGGTGTCGGCAATGTGTTCTTTGGTCCACAATCCAAAACCAGTCAACGAAGTTATTATTGTAGGAACATGAAAAGCAAGACTTTCTAAAGGTGTATACCCCCAAGGCTCATAGTACGATGGGAATATGGTTATATCGAAGCCTAGAAGCAGGTTGTAGTATGAGATATTGAATATACCATCGTCGCCATTGAGGTACGAGGGTACAAATACTACTTTTACTTTATTTTCAGTAATATTAGTAAGTCCATGGTTTTTTAAACGGTTCAGTATAGGATCGTTTTCGGCATAGTGGAGGTTGTGCGTAAGAATGCAGTCCGAACATCCAACAATTTCGTTGTTTTCGATACGTTGCGCAAGGTCTTTGCGGGCTCCGTAGTGATTTGCAGGTATTAGAATATATGCAATTACCTCTTTGGTCAATTCCTGCGAATCGTTTAGTTGTTTGAGTGAATCGATAAATAGGTCAATACCTTTATTTTTAAATTCGTAACGCCCACCTATTGAAATAATAAGTGCATCGTTCGATATTTTTGTTCCAGTAAGTTTTTCGGCAACATTAATCAGATGTTTTCGCGATTTTTGGCGTATTTCGGGCAACAGATCGACCGAGGGAATCAACGAATCGTCAAATCCATTGGGGGTAACAATATCGACCGGTTTTTCGAGAAATACCTTACATTCGTTGTTGGTCAATTCGCTTACAGTTGTGAAGCAATCGACATATTTTGCCGAAGCACGTTCGAGCGATTGTTTGGCTATTACTTTAAATTCACGAGCCTTAATATCGGGGGCGTATTCGTTGAGTTTGCTATAAAGTGGTTGATCGCTGGCAGCTATCGATCGTCCAAGTACGGTTGCATGTGTTGTAAACACAGTTGCTACGTTGGGCATATTGCTGTTGAGGTACAGCATACCTGAGCTAGACATCCATTCGTGAAATTGGGCTACTACTTTTTCGCGAACACTCAGGTTAAATTTTACAAAGCTTTCAATAACTTTTCCGCATGCATAACCAAACAGGGTAGGTTCTATATAGTCCCACTGTCCGTTCAACGAATCGAGCCTGTTTTTTTCCCAAAAGTCGCTTAGTATAAAATCTTTTTGGGACATAAAAGTTGTAAAATCGACAATAATGGCGATCGGTTTGCCGGGTACTTTCCAGTGTCCGACCTTTACACGTAAGCCTTCCTCAATTGCTTTGTCGCGCCACGATTTGAAAAGTTTTTTATCTTCTTCAAATTCGGGATTTTGTGTTACATCGCGCCAAACATCGGGCCCAATTAATATGTAATTGTTTTTTAACTCGTTTACTAAAGTTTGTGCTTTTGTAGAAATTACAGTATAAATGCCACCTACCTTGTTACAGGCTTCCCAACTCACTTCAAACAAATAATCGGGTTTGATCATATCTTGCTTCATGTAATTTTTCATTAAGGTTATTTGTTATTAACAAATAGAATATTATTTTTTCACTTTTTTGTCTTTTGTTGTACTTGCTTTTTTATCGTCTTTTGTTTTAGACTCTTTTTTTACCGGTGCTTTCTTTTCAACTTTTTCACTTTTTTCTTTTTCAACACTTTTTGCAGCCGATGCTTTGGGTTTAGTTTCTTTTGGCTTTTTTATCTTTTCAGGTTCAATTGCATGTCCGTTGGTAGGCTCATTCAATCGAAGTTCAAAATCGCTCAAAATATTCATGTAATTTATAAAAGCATCGTATGGTGTGTTGTAGGGGTTGTGCAACGACATTGATTTTGGATGTGAAAAAAACTTCGTACACATGTGGTACAAATGGTCGCTGGTTTGAAGGTATTTCCAGTCTATTTGAATTTTTTCATCCGAGTTACTTTTCACTTTATCGTGTAGAAGGAAGAGTTTGTTGAACGCTTCGTTCTGAAGTTCGTTGCCCATCCATGCCGAAATGTCTTTGGCTTCGTCGGACCACGATATAGGATGTGGTATAAATAATGGGGCAATTGGTTGAGTTTTGTCTACTATTTCGCTGGGAGTTGAGAATTCGAGATTGCTATGTTTCAACACTTTCGATGGCATAGCTTTTAAAAATTCGAATATACCCGATTCTTTAGTATGAATATGTCCAAAGGTTTCGTAATTCATAAAGAGATTAACCACTTGTTCTTTCGAATCGAATTGGTTGATCCAATTGGCAAATTTGTCGGCTGTAATTGGAAATTCCGACCAGTGTTTGTTTGAAAATTGATAAGCAATGTCTTCACTTAAACTTGAATTTTTCATCAATATTTTCAGGCGCGGATTTATTGCATTGAAATATATGTAGTTTGGACTTTTCCATCCAAGAATGTGTTTTGCACCTTCTGTTACTACTGCTTTATAGCCCATTTCTGCTACCCACTCGCCAATTTCATTGTTGTAAATGAGTTCTGAATTGCAAAAAACAGAAGGTTTTTTTCCAAAATATTGTTTTATTTTTTCAGAATGTAATTTGACCTGTTCGGTAAATATCTCTTTATTGTTGAGCGATGCGAGCGTATGCGAATAAGGCTCGGCTAGAAACTCGACTGAGCCAGTTTTTGCCAGTTTTTGAAAACTTTCTAATACATCGGGTGCATACAATTCGAATTGGTCGAGGGCTGTTCCTGAGATCAAAAAGCTAACTTTAAATCTTGTGCCGTATTCTTTGATCAATTCAAGAAGGTGTTTGTTGGTGGGCAAATAACTTTGACTTGCAACCTTTCTCAACAAACTTTCGTTGGTATAATCGTCGTAATAATAATGGTTCGTACCAATTTCGAAAAAACGGTATCTTCTGTAACGAAATGGCTGGTGAACCTGAAATAACAAACAAATACTTCTCATCTTGAGTATATCTTTTTATAGGTGTTTATGCAAATACTTTGTTAGCAACTGAATGATAAATGTCATTGATAGCGTGGGCTGAGTTTTCCCATTTTAAATTATCGACTTCTTCTTTCCCATGTTTTTTAAAAAACATTGAAAGAGCCGGGTAATTTAAAATACCGTAAATAGAATCGGCCATGGCATCGATGTCCCAGAAGTCAACTTTAATCGCATATTTGAGAACTTCGGAAACGCCAGATTGCTTCGAAATTATAACCGGTACATTTGATTGAATGGCTTCGAGTGGTGAAATTCCAAATGGTTCAGAAACCGAGGGCATTACATACACATCGCTAATTGAGTACATTTGGTAAACATCTTCGCCCGACAAGAAGCCGGTAAAATGAAATCGATTGGCTATTCCTAATTGAGCAGCTCTGAGAATCATTTTATTCATCATATCGCCACTACCTGCCATCACAAATCGAACGTTGTCCATTTTTTGAAGTACTTTATAGGCTGCTTCAATAAAATATTCCGGACCTTTTTGCATGGTTATACGTCCTAGAAATGTTACGATTTTGTCTTGTATTCCTTTACGAATGGCATATTTTTCGACATCTGAAATGGGCTCAACTGCATTGTGAACTGTAACAACTTTGTCGGGGTTTATGCCATACTTATTTATTACTATATCGCGTGTCCAGTTGCTAACTGTAATTATTTTGTCGGCAGCTATCATGCCTTCTTTTTCGATTTTGAATACGGCAGGATTTACATTTCCTCCGCTTCGGTCAAAATCTGTGGCATGTACATGTATTACAAGTGGTTTGCCCGACACCTCCTTGGCGGCAATACCAGCAGGGTAGGTAAGCCAGTCGTGGGCGTGTATTACATCAAAATCGTTTTCTACACCTATAATAGATGCTACAATTGAGTAATTATAGATTTCCATAAACAACGATGATCCATAGCCTCCCGAAAATTCGAAATGCCCTTCGTAATCGCCACTTTGACGAATGCGCGAATGGGCTGTCTCAAATTTTTCTAAGAGCGTGTAAAATTCTTCAGGACTAGTATATGGAATGAGTTTTGAATCTACTTCAATTACATTCAAGATGTTAGAAAAACCTTTTGGTGAAAGTTTTTTCTTACTGACATATACATCATTGGCTCCAATAAATTGAGCTATGCTTTGGTCTTCGTCGCCAAAGGCTTTGGGAACAACAAACAATACATCTAAACCGGGTATGTCCGACATTGCTTTGGTCAATCCATAACATGCAGTACCAAGACCTCCAGAAATATGTGGCGGAAATTCCCACCCAAACATTAAAACTCTCATGAGCTATATTTTATAGGTAAACTAAACTGGTATTCTATTATAAAATATGTAAACATTATTTTCTCTAAGTTAGGTAAAAAAAATAATACATATTAATTATTTCTCATATTCCTCTAACATTTTTGATATTTGAAGTAAGGCTGCAACACTCCATGCCTGCGAAATAGCGCCTTTCGGACTGTGAGGAGGGTCTCCGTCGTATATCTCAGCAATGGTACCTATGCCATACTCGGTCAATGTTTCCTCAAAGCCGTTGTATATTTTTGTAACCAACGATATACCTGACTTTTTATGCAATTTCAAATAACTTCTGCAAAAAGGTTCGAGCAACCATGGCCATACTGTTCCTTGGTGATAGGCTCTGTCGCGTGTAGGTTGGTCTCCTTCATATATGCCGCAGTAGTTCTCGTCGTTGGGGCTCAGTGTGCGAAGCCCACGAGGGGTTAATAGCACTTTCTCTACGGTGTCGACTACTTGTTTTTTCACATCGTTCGGAAGTGGCGAATAATCGAGCGAGGTTGCAATTATTTGGTTCGGACGTACGCTCCAGTCTTTGAAATCGAGAAGCACATAATCGGCCAAATATCCTTTTTCTTCATCCCAATATGTTTCGAGAAAAATGGAATCAATTTTTGCGGGTATTTCTTTCCATTGATTGACGAATTTGGAGTCCTTAGCTTTTTGAGCCAATTCCAAGGTAAAGCAAATTGCATTGTACCAAAGGGCGTTGATCTCGACAGGGCATCCCATACGTGGGGTAACTGGTTTGCCAAACACAACGGCATCCATCCAAGTAAGTGCTTTGCCCTTTTCGCCGGCATACAACAAGCCATTTTCGAGCATTCGTATGTTAAAGTCGTCACCTTTTCTGAAGGCTTCAAGTATGCCTTTCATGGCTTTGCCATATTTTTCCCATACTTCGTCGGCATTGCCGGTTGTGTGAATGTATTGCTGCAAGGCCCAAAAAAACCAAAGTGGCGCATCGACCGAATTGAAGGCCGGATTGTTGTCGTTTCCCATATTGGGGAAAAGCCCATTTTTCATGCGCCCAACCATGGTGTCGGTAACTGCTTTAAATGTTTTTATATCGTCGATCGCTAGTGTAAGGCCGGGTAGCGATATAAATGTGTCGCGCCCCCATGCTCCAAACCAAGGAAAGCCTGCAATAATTTCTGTTTTTTTGTCGGTTTTTACTATAAATTGTTGCGCAGCTGTATACAGGCAGTTTTTATAATCGTTTCGAGCTATTCGTTCGTCGAGTTCCGATGTGTAACGCTTTGCAATATTTGCCTGGGTCGATTCTTTCAGCGAAATAGACAGATAGATGCTTTCCCCTTTCTTTATAGGCACTTCGAAATAACCGGGTACCCATAGGTCTTCCTGAAAATCGTATCCGCGTGCTTGCTCCTCGGCATATTCAATATTGTAATGCCAGTCGGGTGCTGTAACAAATTCGCATTTTTTCGACATTTGCATATACAGTGCTGGGTAACCACTATACATTCGGGTTTTTATACCATTGGTAACATTTTCGATCTTTGTATTGACCCACATATTGGCTTTGCTCAATGCATGGTGGTTGCGAAATGCTAAAAACGGTTTTATTTTTAGCGTTGTAGGCGAATTGGCATCTTCCAATGTGAACTTAACAATAAGTTGCTCTTCTTTCGATACCAGTATGTTTTCGTGGGTAAGAAGAACGCCTCCAACACGGTAACGGGTTAGGGGTATTTTGTCAAATTCTAATTCTCGAATATATTTGAAACCTTTGGGATGATATGTATTTTCCGGATACTTGTGTATGCCAAGGTTGAACTCCGCATCGTGCTGAACAACTGTGACATCGAGGGTCGAGAGTAATACGTGTTTTTCGCCATCGATTTCTTCGATAGGGCTTACCAATAATCCATGATACTTACGGGTATTACAACCTATAATTGTTGAACTCGAATAGCTGCCAGCTCTGTTCGAACGAATTTTTTCCTTTTTTAAGGAATAATCGAGATTTACAAGCTTGTTTTTATCAAATTTTAAATAACTCATAGGTCTGAATTTTTTTACCTATTATAATGAATTAATAATGTTATAAATATTTGCTTTATAAACTATTACATCCTTTATGATTTTTATCAAAATGTATTTTAAGTCTTTAAGGATTATAAGCGTTTTTTAACATTATAAATTTACAAAAATAAATCGATACAAAATCTTTTTCATGTTTTAATTATTTGTAAAATCGTTATACAAAATTTTATTGTATATTGTATGTAAAATTATTTTTAATAGGATTTTATTAATTTTGTAAAAAAAATGATATTATGGAAGCGAAAGTAACAATTATTATGGGTAGTACATCCGATTATCCGATTATGGAGGAGGCTGCCAAGTTTTTGGCTCAGATTCAGATTCCTTTTGAGGTTTTTGCATTGTCGGCACATCGCACCCCCGACAAGGTTATGAAATTTGCCAAAGAAGCAAAATCGAAAGGCATAAAAGTAATTATTGCCGGAGCAGGCGGTGCTGCACATTTGCCAGGTGTAATTGCAGCTATGACTCCACTACCGGTTATTGGAGTACCCATTAAGGCTTCTATATCGCTCGATGGCTGGGATTCAATACTATCGATTGTTCAAATGCCTCCGGGAATACCTGTTGCAACTGTTGGTCTAAATGGAGCTCTCAATGCAGGTATTTTGGCAGCTCAAATAATTGCTACGGGCGACGAGTCTGTAATGCAAAAAATTATCGAATATAAAGAGGGTTTAGCTAAAAAGATTGAAAAAGCTAATGAAGAGTTGAAGGCTATTAAAATGGACTTTAAGGTTAACTAATATGAATTTTTTCAGAGCCTTAAGCCTTTTGTTTTTTCTTTTATTTGTTTCGACAACTAATACAATAGGTTTATTGGCTCAATCTAGGTTCGATTCTGGTACCCGGTTTTCGGGTATGTCTAATAGCTCTGTAGCTTTGGTCGATTTTTGGTCTATTGCTCACAATCAAGCTGGTTTGGCTTATATAGACAATACAAGCTTTGGTTTTCACCACCAATCGATGTTTGTGTTGAGCCAACTAGGCATGAGCTCAATGGCATTGGTTGTGCCCCAAAAAATGGCAACTTTGGGTGTACAACTAAGCCGATATGGCTTCGATAAGTTTAACGAAACCAAGGTCGGACTTGCAGTTGCTAAAAAGTTAAACAGTAAATTTGCGCTTGGCATGCAACTCGATTACTTCAATTCATACCAGTATGGTATTGAGCCGATTAATCGTATAACTTTTGAAGGAGGTATTTTGGCTCACGTTAATGAAAATTTTCGTTTGGGCTTTAAATTATTTAATCCTTTACCTTCGAAAAACAGAAATGAGTATTATAGTTTATCGACTGTATTTCGTTTAGGTGCTGCATATTACTATTCCGAAAAAGGCTTTCTAACTGCCGAAATTGAGCAAGATTTAGACAATGAAAGCATAGTAAAAGCCGGGGTTGAATATTTTCTCAATGAAAAAATAAAATTTAGAACAGGTGTTTCGACGGGTGTTACACAACTTTCGTTTGGGATGGGCTATGAATTTGAACGATTAACTGTCGATATGGCTTTTTCGATGCAGGAAATACTTGGTATTTCTCCGTTTGCTTCAATCCAATACACTCTAAAATAGCACTTTCTGAGTATATTGTGTATGTAGGTTTCTTAGTCTGATAAGGTATAAGCCTTTTAAATTCTCTGGAACACTTAACGATGTTGATCCTTCCAACAGTATCTTAGTAGAATATGCAATTTGACCACTCGCAGAAATGAAGTCGACAATAAAAGTCTCTTGTGTCGGTGTTTTACAATGTACTTCCAAATAAGTTCTTTTATTGATAAGCCTTATATTTCCGTTTGCTAATGTATGTCTATTAATTCCTGTGTTTTTATTCATTACGGGCGCCGAATGCGTTGCTTTTATGAAGTTTAACAATGACCTGTAATTGTACTCCCATAAGTTGTTTAGCATACTTTCGGGCGTAATATTAACTACATACGATACTTCGTTGCGCAATTCGATGGTAACTTCTTTCCCTTCTAAAAAATGAGTGACATAATCTTGTCGACCACCTGTAATCACATACCAACGGTTTCCTTGTATATATCCTGTATTGTTAAAGGAGCGGAAATAGGAATTTGTGCCATAAAATTGAGCGGTGTCGGCATATTGTTTCGATATTTTAATGAAAAAGGCACTATCGGGAGAAGCATTATTTATATTAAATTGGCTTAAACTGTCCGATGAATATGTATCCCAAGGGTAATTGACCACTTCAGCCCCATCGTGCAGATTTGCCGAAAGTGCGAAATGGTGTTTTTCGAGAAAAGCCATCATGGCTAGGTTTTCTGTTGCATATATATTTTCATCTGGATGATTTCCGTCAACCGGATCGGGGAAATTGCGATTGAGGTCAATGCCTTGCGCGTTGTTACGTGTCGATTCGTATGTGACAGAATCTTTGACCCTAAATAAACCATCGGGGTTCGAAACTGGATTGATATAGATTTGCAAGTTGTTAACCAAATCTTGAATATCGGGATTGGTGTTGTAATTTCTTAATATATAGTCTATAAGCCTTAGTAATAGAATGAAACCTGTGGTTTCGTTGCCATGTATGGTCGATGTATACAGAAATTCTTTTTTGTTTTGCTCAACAGCTGCACTGTCAGATATTTTAAGTGCCAGTATTTTTCTGCCATTAACGCTTTGTCCAATTTCCTCGAGCTTGCAAATAGCGGGGTAGGCTCTTGCGAAACTGTCCATCATCGACAGATATTGCTTGTAAGTAGGGTAGGAGTCCCAGTTCCAAGGATTGTGCGTCGATTTTTGTTTGCTGCTTAGAGTTTTTGTGGGAAAATGCAGGGTGTAAGGAATGTTTTTTTCTAAAAAATTTGAGAATTGTTGTTTGTTGAGATAGGCTACAATTGCTTTGCCTGTAACTTTCGTGATAGACATTTCGTGGGTAAATGCCTGTATTTGCAATGGGTCTGAAACATCGAAACTAATAACAACTTCGCCACGACGCGAAAGAATAGAATCGGCTTGTTCACGACTGTATGCTGATGTTTTGACTATCAGAGCAGTAGTTAGAAACAATATTGTAATAAATAGCCTCAATTATTTCTTATTTCTTTTGTCTAACATCTTATATCTATTTTCTACACATTAAACCTAAAGTGCATAATATCGCCATCTTTAACCACATATTCTTTTCCTTCAATGGCTATTTTGCCAGCTTCGCGACAAGCAGCTTCAGACCCGAGTTTTATATAATCGTCGTATTTTATTACTTCGGCACGAATAAAGCCTTTTTCGAAATCGGTATGAATCACAGCTGCTGCTTGAGGGGCAAGCATTCCGGCATGGATTGTCCATGCACGAACTTCAACTTTGCCGGCAGTGAAATAGGTTTCGAGGTTAAGCAATTTATATGCAGTGCGAATGAGGCGGTTTACACCCGGTTCGCTCAATCCAATTTCTTCAAGAAACATCTGACGCTCTTCGTATGTCTCGAGCTCGGCAATATCGGCTTCGGTGGCAGCTGCAACGATTAGTACTTCGGCTTTTTCATCTTTTACGCCATCTTTAACCATATCGACATATTTGTTGCCTTTCAATACCGACTTTTCGTCGACATTGCAAACATACAATATAGGTTTTGCAGTAAGTAAATGAAGTTCGTCGATAAAAACCCAATCTTTTTGCTCAATATCTAGCGAGCGAGCCGATTTACCTTGTAAAATATGCGTTTTGAGTTGTTCAAGAATTTCTGCTTCTTTCTTGGCATCTTTTTCGCCAATTTTGGCAGCTTTCGATACTTTGCTCAAGCGGCTTTCGATGGTATCGAGGTCTTTCATTTGTAGCTCAAAATCGATGGTTTCTTTGTCGCGAATGGGGTTAATAGATCCATCGACGTGAACCACATTGTCGTTGTCGAAGCAACGAAGTACGTGTATAATGGCATCGGTATTGCGTATATTGCCGAGGAATTGATTGCCCAATCCTTCGCCTTTGCTGGCTCCTTTTACAAGTCCTGCAATATCGACAATCTCAACAGTTGCCGGAACAATACGGTCGGGTTTAACAAATTCGGCAAGTTTGGCCATGCGGTCGTCGGGAACATTGACCACCCCTACGTTTGGTTCTATGGTGCAAAACGGAAAGTTTGCTGCTTGTGCCTTGGCGTTCGACAAACAATTGAAAAGAGTCGATTTGCCCACGTTGGGCAAACCTACGATACCACACTGTAATCCCATTGAATTTTATTTATTTTGGGCGCAAAAGTAATGTTTTAAATTGAAGATTGAAATGACAAAATGGGATAAATGGATGAATGCTATTTTTTACAGTGTTTTTTGAGTTTCTACAATAAAGGAATTTATTAGTGGGTGAGGTTTTTCTGGAGTAGAGCGCATTTGAGGCAAGAATTTGGTAACAATGAAGAATTTGTTTGTATTCAGTTCGAATACTTTGGCTTCGTGTTCATTATCGGTTCCCGAAACGATGAATTCTTGCGCTTCAAGAGCGGCATGATACTTCTCATTCACCGCAAACCCGCAGTTGGAATCTTCTTCGCAATCGATCGCGTTATAAAAAGCACGAGTTTTGGTATTTTCGACTGTTTTAAAATTTACAACTTTGAACCCGTGTGCAACACAGCATGTATCGCGAATAAAAAGGCTTTCTCCAGATGGATCGTCAGACATTTCTATTTTCGAAATATCTACCGACAATTTGTTTAATGCAAATTCGGCAACAGATTGATATAAGCCCCCGCAAGTACCTATGAACGGGATGTCGTTTTCGCGAATATATTTCACAGCAGCACGCACACCTTCTTTGTTTTTATAAGGTGCAGGTCCGAGCCAAATTGCGTTTGCATTCGACAGCATTTCGTTTACCGGTTCTTGCAATTTCTCTGTGTCGAGCCATTCAACAGTAGCACTAATATTGTTTTTTTCTTCAGCATGCTTCAACGAAGCTTCTGTTGCCGGATGCGGAGGGTATTCGGGATTGTAATCGCCAATTATAATAATTTTCATGTGTATATTGTTTTAGTTAAACGCAAAGTCGCAAAGACGCTAAGTTTCTTATTATGCGCCTTTGCGTCTTTGCGTTAATAAAATTATTTTACTGCGTAAAAAGTTATGCTGAAAAGTTTATCGGAAAGGCTCCACATATTTTCGGCTTTTTCGGGGCTATACTTTGTATCGAGACGTTCGCGCGAGGTAATTACTTTTTTCGATGCTCTTATTTCGGGGTTCGAGAAGCCAATTTCGCGTAACATGCCCATGTACTCGTCTTGGCTAACAGCACCGGCAATACAACCTGCATAAAGTTCAAGATCGCGACGAATGCTATCTTCCATTTGGCCGTTTACAACCATATCGGAAATGCAGAAATGCCCTCCTGGTTTCAATACACGGTATATTTCTGAAAAAGCTTTCTTTTTGTCGGGCACCAGGTTGATGACACAATTGCTTATAACAACATCAATAGAATCGTTGTCGACGGGCATATCTTCGATGTCGCCCTTGCGGAATTCGACGTTGGTAAAACCGGTTTTTTCTTTGTTATCGTTAGCCTTTTGGATCATAGCATCGGTAAAATCGACACCAATTACATGACCTGTTTCGCCAACAATGGCGCGAGCTACAAATACATCGTTGCCGGCACCCGATCCAAGATCGAGAACTGAGTTTCCGGGTTGGATGTTGGCATGTTCGGTCGGGATTCCGCAGCCCAAACCATAATCGGCCGATTGATTGTAACCTTCCAATTTGTCGTATCCGTCGGCAAATGAACCAGACGAACCACATCCGCACGCACGGCTTGTAACTACTTTCGAGTAACGATCCTGCACTACTTGCTTGATATCTTCTGCCGACCCTAAACTTTCGCTTTTGGAATTGTCGCATCCACATGAAGAATCATTGGAGGAGTCGCAGCATGAACTTGCTTTTTCGCTTTTCGATTCGCTGCAGCAGCTTGTATTTTCGGTGCTGCTTTTGCAACAGGTACTTTTTTCCTGTTCGTTGATTTCTTTAATTTCCGACATATTTTTTAATTATTTATTTGGTTTAACAATGTATTCAGATCGTTTATCGTTTTTTGGGCCAACTTGTTGAATCGTTCTTTGTTGATACAATAACAAACTTTTTGTCCTTCAATTTCGCCCAGTATGAGCCCGGCATCTTTCAATTCTCTTAGGTGTTGCGAAACAGTAGATTGCGACAGAGGTAGTTGCTCAACAATACTGTTACAAATACACGATTTTTGCCGCACCAACAAGTTGATTATTTCGACACGTGCCGGATGCGAAAGTGCTTTTGCAAAATCGGCAGTCTCTTGTAACGAGTTGTCAAACAGTTCTTTTTTATTAATTGCCATATACTAATCTTATATCGTAAATATACGATAGATATGTAAGAAATTTTTTAAAGTTTTGTTAGAATTGAGTTAAGTATTGAAAAAATGCATGACTAGAAGGCCATGCATTTTTATTGGAAAAATTATTGAACTTTTACTTCAAACGACATTTCTGTCTTAAGAGGAGTATTGGGCAATACATATAAGTTTTCGATTTCTGCCGGTATCACAATGTTTTTTGTTTGGGTTAAATCGCTTTTATAATCAAAGGAAACAGAAGTAACTGAATTTGCTTCCAGAACAATGCTTTTGGCGTCTATCTTCATTTCAGGATTAGTATTAGTTAATTTTATGGTATATGAAAGATCAGAGTTGTTTTTGATTAAAAGCAATCCTTTGTTTTTAAAGCCCTTTTTAAAAGTGAACGATTTTTTTTGTAAGCTGACACTTTGATTAAAAATAGGTTTCAGAAATTTTTCGTTACCGAGGAGTTTGTTTTTCCAGAAAACAACAGTGTTACGGTCGATAAGCGCCTGTTTTACAGCGTCTGAAGTACGTTGAGTCGCGAAGACCAGGGTCATAGTTCGTCGCTCGCCTTTTGCAAAATTGTAATCGAAATCGATAGGTTCATGCACGTCGGAAGTTCCCATCATGGTTAGATTTTTGTCGATACACCATTGGTGAGCATCGGGGTAGTAGGTATTGTGGTTGGCCACTTCAATGCCCTGAAACATAGAGTTTTTGTAAAGAATATCCTGTATTTCAGACCATTTACCATATTTTTCAGAAGGATGATTCCATGTGATAAATGCATTTTGTTTTTTGGCAATATTGATGGATTCCATCGAGTCGGCAACAAAAATTGGGTTGTTATCGAGGGTGAATATAGCGTTGATATGTCCCATAGGTTTCTTGCGTGTTATTTCGGTACCGCGGATCACAATAATGTTGTATTGTTCGGCCAATTCGAGACCTATGTCTGTAGCCCGGTTGTGGTCGGTTGAAATATCTTTTTTATGCGGTTGGTATTCGAGGTGATCGGTATAAGCAATTACATCGAGCCCTTCTTTCCAGGCTTCTTTTACCCGTACTGTAGGCCAAACCATGCCGTCGGAGAATACCGTATGAATGTGAAAATCGCATTTTAAGGTTACGTAACCTTCGATGTTGGGAATGTTTATTTCTCTGCGAATGTTCGATTGGCTGAAAAGCTGAACAAATATGAATACAGCTAAAGCTGAAATTAAAAATAATTTTTTCATGTTATTTGTTTTTAAAATGATTTGTTTTATAGTTCAAAAACAACTTTACCACCGATTACGGTTTTTAATACTTTAATATTCATAATTGAATCGGGTACTGCGCTTCGAGGATCTTCTGAAAGTATAACAAAGTCGGCAAATTTTCCTTTCTCGATAGAACCTTTCATTTTTTCTTCGAACGAAGCATAAGCGCTGCCCAGTGTCCATATTTTAATAGCATCTTCGACCGATACTTTTTGGGCTTCGCCATATACTTTGCCGTTAGAACCTTTGCGTGTGACCATACTTTGTATACGAAGCATAGGAAACGCTCGGCTAACGCTGTAGTCGGATGTGCCGGCTATATGTATGCCCATTTTCAGTGCCAAAGCATTTGGGTGCATCATGTCCCATCGGTAGTCGCCGTATTCTTCTTCCTTGTCTCCGTGTTCGTATTCGTACGAGTGCAGTGCCAATACAACATCAAGTTCTTTGATCTTTTGCATAATGGTATCGTCCACAACGCTGCAATGCTCAATGCGGTGGCGGTGGTTCTTGTTAGGATATTGTGCAAGAGCGCGTTCGTATGCAAGGAGTACCATGGGTATTTCGCGGTCGCCGTTGGAGTGCGTAGCTATTTGGAAACCTGCCGAGTGTATGGCAAGCATTAGCGAGTCGAGCTGCTGTTGCGAACGTGCCGGAGGTATACCGTAGAAATCCTTCTTTCCAGTTGTCGGGTTAATCATTTCATAAGGTTTCTTTAGCCAGCAGGTACGCCCCGACAATGAATTTCCGTGAAATACCTTAATGGTTTTAGTTCTGAGGTTGGTTTCGGGAATAGTCGAATCTACTTTAAGTGTTTTGGCTTCGTTAAGGTAACGCTCGCTAATCATGGCATTTACTCGTACAGCTTGTCCGGCATGGTATGCTTTTTCGTAGAGCTTTATTTTTTCGGGATTCATGCCAGCATCGCCCACACTTGTTATGCCCATGGCTTCAAAATTATCGAAGCATTTGAGAAAGCCTTCTAACTCTTCATTTTCGTTGGCTTCGGGCATTTTAGGTCCGGCTTTTCTGATGATTCCCGATGCTCCTTCGCGGCATACACCGTTGGGCTCGCCATTGGGAAGCCGGTCAAAGGCTCCTCCGGGAGGATTGGGCGTTTGACGGGTAATATTGGCCATTTTTAGCGCATAGCTGTTAACGGCACCTACATGCCCGCTCGAATGGCGTACCATAATCGGGTGTACGGTCGATATCTTGTCTAAGTCTTTTGCAGTAGGGTGACCGCCTATTTTTGTGTCGAAATAGCGCGAGCCCACAACCCATTGACCGGCAGGAGTAATGGCGGCCTTTTTTTTCATGATGGCTATCAAATCGTCCATCGACGAAACCCTTGGTGGTGTGAGGTCAATAATGCCTAAACGGTGATTTTCGGGATATACCGGGTTAACGTGCAAGTGTGCATCGATAAACCCCGGCGTAATAGTTTTTCCTTCGGCATCAATTACCTTAGTAGAGTCGCCGACAAGCTTCCGGATCTCGTCGGTAGTTCCTATAGCAAAAAATTTTCCATCTTTGATAGCGAATGCTTCTGCTCCCAGATTCTTTTCGTCGACCGTTATCACCTTGGCATTGAATACAACCATGTCGGCTGTTTCTTTTTTGCACGAAACGATAGACAGGGCAAGAATGGCAAAAAATATTGTTGTTTTTGAGCTTAACTTTTTCATGTTTTTTTATTCTATGGTTAGTTCAAACGAAATTTCTGATGAGAGCGGCGTATTGGGTAAAATGTAAAGATTATCGACCTCAACAGGCAATATTATTTTTTTTACCCCTGTTTCCTGACTGTTGTATTCTAGAGCAACTGCAGTGGTGCTGTTTGCGGCAAGTTTTATTTTACTTGGGAAACTGAGTTCTTTAGGTTTGTTTTTAACCACAATGGAAAAAGGGACCGATGAACTGTTTTTGATAAATAAGAATGATTTGTTGCGCTGCGATTTTTTGAATTTAAAGGGTAAATTCTGGTTACTGATGCTTTGGTCAAATATTGGTTTCAGAAATTCATTTTTTCCAATCAGTTTATTTTTCCAGTAAACAGCAGTACGTTGGTTGAGAAGTGCATCTTTGATACCTTCTGCAGATCGTTCTTTGGCAAAAACCAGTGTCATGGTGCGATGTTCGCCCATAGCAAAATTGTAGTCGAATGTAATAGGGTTGTGAATGTCTGATGTGCCAATCATAGTGAGGTTTTTGTCCATGCACCATTGTTGAGCAATCGAAAAATAGTTGTTGTGATTTGCTACCTCAATACCTTTAAATTGACCTGTTTTATAAAGTTTTTCCTGTACATCGGTCCATTTTCCCGAATCCTCGCCCGGATGATTCCAAAATACAAATGCATTTTGTTGGTTAGCAATTGCAATTGATTTAATTGAATCGGGAACACGAATGGCATTGTTGTCGGTGGTAAAAATAGCATTGAAGTGGCCCAAAGGCTGCTTACGTGTGATTTCTGTACCTTTGATCAATACAATGTTGTATAAGTCGGCTGCAGGTTTGGCAATTTCGGTAGCGCGATTGTCGTCATATACTACATCTTTGTCGAAGGTGTGATACTCGAGGTGGTCGGTAAATGCAATAACATCGAGCCCTTCCATCCAGGCTTCCTGAATACGTACTGTTGGCCAAACCAAGCCATTAGAAAATACAGTGTGAATGTGAAAATCGCATTTCAAGGTTTGAAAACCGTTGATATTTGGAATGTTAATTTCCCTTCGGGAAATAGTTTGGCTTTGTATGCTCATTTGTATAAATAGAGCAACTAAAATAAATAATGCTGTTTTTTTCATGTTTTTTTTATTTTTTACAAATCTATAGTTCGATTATTAGCCTGTGAATAATGAATTATTAGTAAATGATTAGTTTATACATCTAACCAAATGTAAATAATTGCCTAACGTTTTTCCAATTTCGGTTCTATACTTTTGTTCCTGATGAAAAAGATTACTAATTATATACCGACGGGATTAAAAAGTATATTTCGGTCGTTGCGTTATCGCAATTTTCGGCTATTTTTCAGCGGTCAGAGTATTTCGCTTATAGGCACTTGGATGCAACGTATAGCTATGCCCTGGTTGGTATTTGAGCTTACAGGCTCGGTATTTTTGTTGGGTTTAGTGGGATTTTTAGGGCAAATTCCTGCATTTATAATTTCTCCATTTGCAGGGGTGTTTGCCGACAGATGGAACCGCTATTATGTAATGATTGCGACTCAAATATTGTCGATGTTGCAAGCCTTAATACTGTTTTATTTGGCACAAAGTCATACCGTTCAAGTATGGCATTTGATTGTATTAAGCATTTTTCTGGGCTGTATCAATGCCATAGATATTCCGGTTCGGCAATCGTTTGTTATTAAAATGGTAGACCGAAAAGAAGACTTGAGCAATGCCATTGCATTGAACTCAACAATGGTAAACGGTGCAAAACTATTAGGTCCTTCACTGGCAGGAGTTCTGATAGCATTGGCAGGCGTTAATGTTTGTTTTCTCATCAATGGACTTAGCTACTTGTTGGTTATCACATCTATGCTTTTCATGAAGGTTGAATTTCAGGCAAAAAATAAAAAAGCATTGGATGTTTTTGGCGAATTGAAAACGGGTTTTGCATACACAATAGCCAATATTCCCATAAAGCACATTTTACTATTGCTTAGTCTTGTAAGCTTAATGGGTATGCCATATATAGTATTGCTGCCGGTAATTGCAAAAGATATTTTACATGGGGGTTCAGAAACATTTGGTTTTCTCATGGGAGCATCGGGTGTTGGTGCTTTAATGGGTGCATTGTATCTAGCTTCGCGAAAATGTACCCAAGGACTCGAAAAGTTAATTCCATACTGTGCAGGAGTTTTTGGATTGGGCTTGGTTGCATTTTCGTTGTCGAGCAATTACTACATATCGCTTGCTATGATGGTTATTACAGGTTTGGGAATGATGCTGCAACTAGCTTCGAGCAATACATTGATACAAACCATTGTCGACGATAGCAAACGAGGGCGTGTAATGGGCTTTTACACCATGGCATTTATGGGAACAGCTCCTTTTGGAAGTATTATGGCTGGGTCGGCTGCAAAATTGGTGGGTGCACCGCTAACTATATTGGTTGGTGGGATAACCTGCATAATTGGTGCGATAGTTTATTTCGGAAAGCTACCTGAAATAACAAGAATTGTCAATGAAAAGAGGCATTTGTGATTTGGTTTACAACAAATACATCGGCTCCTACTATGGCTGTGTTGTGGCAAAATAATATTTCGATGCTACGCACCTTAACATTAGGGTGTATTGCTCTTCTACAAAGTTTGCTCAACTATGTTGCTTTTAACAATCAGAGTTTTCAGTTTTTCAGAGGCTATGTGTTTTATTTAAAATGGTTTAACTTGAAGTTGAGGGACTTTTGCCCCAGTAATAGTCTTTCGAGGCATACTTCTCGTCGTATTGGTTTTCCATAAATGTTTTTTTTGGGGGAGCACAAAGTGACACAAAGTATTTTCACTAAGTATCGCAAAGTGTTTAATATAAATCTCTTACTTTGTGCAACTTCGTGTTATTGACTTTGTGTGCCTTTATGTTAAACCCTATTTCGTCCAGTTTCTCAAGCACAAGCGCAATTCTTTCATCAACCGTGGTATCTTCCCTTATTTCCAAAATCGGGCATATAATTCTCCTCATCCAGTTCTCGTGTGCAGCTAAAGTTCGACTCGAAGCATAGACAGAGCCGGTGTCGTAGCCTTTAGCCCATTCTTATTTGAACAAAAAAAATGATTGTTTATTATTTCTGCCGGTTTTCTTTGGCAACTCTAATCAATTCATCTTGAAACTTTTCGGGTTCATCCGTTGCCATTCGATGTGCTGAGTTTGTAAACCATACCATTTCCTTTTTTGGAGCTTTCAAAATGTTGAAATATTCAACAACCAGTTGTGGTTCACAAGCATGATCATGCGAAGCGGTAAAAAAATAAACCGGTATTTGTAATTCACTCGGTGGCGAATTATATCGTGCATCTTGTTTACTGTTTCTGTTGATATGATAGTTGGAAAAGTTAGCCCCTTTTCGATCAATGTCTTTATACCCTTCGAAAAAAAAGGGAGAAGTCTTTTGGAGTGAATCTTTAGGTGTTTTCGAAAGTTGATATCCATTATACTTAACAACTAAGTTTCTGTACATTTTCTCGTCTGAATCCAGCATTCTTAAACTTGCTGTATCATTTATAGTATTTAATGTATCTCTTAACCACTTATAAGTCAATGCACGACCTTCCTTCTGTTTGCCGGGTATGGCTTGTGCCATGCCAATGTATGCATAAAATAAATCCGGGTGCTTATTAATCAATTCTAATCCTAAAAAACTTCCGAAAGAATATCCAAGTAGGAATATTTTCTTTTTATTATATGTTTTCATTAGGTATTGTGTCAAAGCTACTGCATCGTCGAGCAATTGGTTCACTGATATTTTAGAACTATCCATACCTTCGTAATAGGAAAAAGCAGTTCCCCTTTGATCCCAGTCAAAAACTATATAGTGGTCATTGAGTCGAGGCAATAAATGTGATAATAATATTAGAGAAGAACCCGGCCCGCCATGAAGTTTCAACAGAATTGGAAGATCCGGATTGTTGCTTTGCACACGTATTTTCTGCATGCACCCATTCAGGATGATACTTTGAAAGCTGTCAATTTTCAAGACCTGTTGGCTCGATTGTGATTTAATGCTGATGCTAAATGCAAAAAAAAGAATTGATACACTTAACAAGTAGAATTTGTTTTTCATTGATATTGATTTTACTAATTTATTAGACAAGGTTGTAAAGCATCAAAAAAACACTAAGTCTTACAAGTGACTATTCAAAGTTTAGATATAATTAATTGAAGATTGTTAGCTATAGATTATGATTTGATAAGCAACTTAAAATTATTATTGGATTAATTCCAATGTTACAATGATTGAAAGACTTCAAACAGTTATTTTTTCAATCTTTCGTTCAATTCCCACAGGACCGTTTTATTGCTATCAAATTTTTAAGTATCGATAGCCGTTTCGAACTTGCACCACTTGTAATCCGAATGTTCTCGCGATAAAAGCAAGTCTTTAGATTCGACAATTACACCAAATGCGTTTCGTTGTCTTCTCCACCACCAGCAATAAATTGCCAGTAACCCGACTTTTTTATCTAAAGAACTGCATTTTTGAGCATGTCTATTCTTATATCTTTATCTGGCATATTAGATTCGTTCACTTCTGCAAGCATTTCTTCGCGATCGATGGCTATTTTTTTAAAAACAAAGTCAATGCTGCCATTTTCAGCTACGTTGATTATTGTGTACTCTGTTCCCATGAAAAAATGATAGCTTTTATCGTCATTTACAAGTGCAATAGGCATTCCCAAGCTACCCGGATTTAAAAATGTGCGACCTTTGAATTTTTTCAAATAGGTAACGTGTGTATGCCCCCCGGCGAATATGGTTTCGGGATTGGTGTCGATTATTTTTTGAAAAAGCTCTTCGTCTGACGATTCTCTTATTAATCCTGTATTGCTATCGGGAGTAGCATGATAGCAAAGCAGTTGATGGTTATTCGATAAACGTAGCGAAATAGTTAAAGGGAGCGATTCCAAATATGCGATATCCGCTTCCGAGAAAAGTTCGCAGCACCAAGCCACCGTTTTCCTAAGACCTTCTTTGAGATTATTGTAATTTTCGCTTTGGAGCTTGCTTCGATAAGCATCGGTAATAAAATCTTCGGTATTTCCTCTTACCGATTGAATGTTGTGCTCTTTGAGTATTCTCAGGGTTTCAATAGGATTTGGACCATTGATAAACGAATCGCCCAGACAAATTGTTGTTTCGGCTTTCTCGTTTTCGATGTCGGCTAATACTTTTCTAAGTGCAGTTGTATTGCCATGAATGTCAGTAATTAATGCTATTTTCATTGAATGTTTTGTTTTTAAAACAAAAATATTGATTGCCTATTTGTAATTGAATAGAGAAATGTTACATGTTTGTTAGTTTTAATGGCAGAAGCTATTTCAAATAATTTGTTAACTAAAATGAATATTGTTTTTGCAGACTATAGAGGTATCTTCGGAATATGTAAAAAAAATATATTGCCTAATACTATGAAATACAATTATATATAGACTTAGTTTTCATTTTGTGCTTTTCATAACACATTTTAATATTTTTACTTCAACAGATTAAAAATATATCGTCCCTACGGGACTTTTCGATGAATATTTGGTGATTTATACCTACCAATATTTCGTGCCTATGGCACTTAAAAACCTCGTTGGTACCTGAACTTGTCGAAGGGGAGGTAAATTATTGGTAGAAATATGTTATTCACAATTATTAAACCATATTGTAAATGCTTTTAAAAAACATTTTCGTCTATAACTTCTTCGGCATGAAGTTGGCGGTAAAGCTTTAATAATTCAGGAAAATTGTTTATAGCAGCATATCTAAGCATATACAAATATACTCAATTAAATTACCCCGTAAATCCTAATCGTAATAGCATGAGGCATGGTGAATTTGCCTTGGGCAATGGCTTGTAGCTCGTTGTTGAGTTCGGTGTCGAATTTGGCAACGGTTTCCTCGGGAAAGAATGCTCCCATTCCTTTGCAGGCACGTATGCGTCCGCGCCAAGCCTCGAGGGTAAACGGCATGGGGTAAATGAACTTATGGTAGGTTTTGAGCTCGAAATCGTTCAACAGTGCTTCGTCTACAATGTTGTGAACACCCACTTTTCGGTCTTTGCGCCAGTCGGGGTTGTATTGTTGCAGCAGTTGTTCGGTTTTAATGGCAATCTCGTTGCTGCCCGATGTCCAATTGAGCGAACTAATCATAAGCACGCCGTCATTCTTGAGCCATCGTTTAATTTTTGGAATCATCAGGTCTTTGTTGAGGTAGCCCCAGCACATGCTTGCGGTGATGCAATCGAATGATTGGTCGGCAAACTCGAGCTCTTCGGCAGGCGACACAATGGTAGCAATGTTGAGTTTGTGACGCAGGCAGATGGCTTGCAGTTGGTCAATCTGGCTTGCTGTAAGGTCGTTGGCGGTTACAGTGGCATCGTTCTCGGCAAAGGGCACGGCCAACGCGCCCGTACCTGCGCCCAGGTCGAGTATTTGTTGGCCTTCTAAACCAATGTTGAAAAACTGCAGTATTTTGAAAAACTTTTCGGGATAGCCCGGACGAAAACGGGCATAGTCCTGCGATGTCTTGCTCCAATCGAGTGTTGTTTCTTTTTGCATGGTCTTTTTTATTGATTTGTGACTAAAAAATATTGATTTTATCTTTCATATCAATTCTTTTTCGCATTCAAAAATTCTTTCGTTTTTACCTTGTGTTGCTCTAAATATTTGTTTTGATGCTGGTTTACGGGTACTTTACCTGCGACTTTGTACAGAAAATTGCTGTCGTTGATAAAGTATTTGCGCACTTGCTGGTCGTCGTATAGCTCGTCGAGGTATGCTTGGTTGATGCCTGTTTTTTCGCAGGCATATTCCGAAAAGTTCTCGATATCGAATTTAATGTCTTCGAACTCCAATGGGTTAACCACTGTATGATAGATGCTTCCACGGTTTCGAATGTGGTGGTACAACCGGTAGTCATGTTTACAAAATCGCGTATGTTGCAGGCATTCACGCTGGCATCGCTGCCTTGGTCTATCACCTTGAAAGTATCGTCGCGCCCGATGATAGAAAGTGAAATGTGCAGTCCGCCTGTTCCCCAGCCACGGGCGATGGGCATTTCGGGCGACGAATAGGGTATCTGGTGACCGGGAAGGGCAATTCCTTTCAGAATACTCCGGCGTATCTCTTTCTTAGTGCTTTCGTCGATAAAGGCAAAATTGTAGCTCTGCTTGAATTTGATGTTTTCTATCATGGGGCAAGTAGTTTATGATACGAAGGTATTGCCCGATTATTAGGAATGATTGAAGGAATTATTAGGTTTTTATTAACATATTAATTATTACATATAGGTTTATTTGTTGAAAAAACATAACAGGAAACCCACTGTAAATTATAGCTAATCAGTTAGATATTATGATTATTGTTTTATCTTTGGGGTAAATTATGAATGATGACAAAAGAAACCGCGATAAAATTGTTCAATGAAAAGCAAATCCGCACTCATTGGGACGAAGAATTTGAAAAATGGTATTTTTCCATAGTTGATGTTATTGGTATACTAACTAACAGTTCCAATCCCAACAACTATTGGAAAGTTTTGAAACACAGACTAACAAAGGAAGGAAGCGAGTTGGTTACAAATTGTAACCAACTGAAAATGCTTTCAACAGATGGGAAATATTACAAAACAGATGTTGCAGATACAGAGCAGCTTTTCAGGTTAATTCAAAGCATACCATCTCCAAAAGCTGAACCTTTTAAAATGTGGTTGGCACAAGTTGGTCGTGAACGCATCGACGAGTTGGAAGACCCTGAAATTGGCATTGACCGATTAATGGAGATATATTTAAAAAAAGGCTACAGTAAAGAATGGATAAATCAACGACTAAAAAGCATTGAAATTCGCAAAGAGCTCACAGATGAATGGGAAAACAGAGGTGTACAAAAAGGACAGGAATACGCTATATTAACTGATGAAATAACAAAAGCATGGAGTGGATTCACTACCAAGCAATACAAGAATTTCAAAGATTTAAAAAAAGAAAATCTTCGTGACCACATGACCAATATGGAACTTGTATTAAATATGTTGGCAGAAGCATCTACAACTGAAATTTCTAAAAAAATAGAGCCAAAAACATTTATAGAAAATAAAATTGTAGCTGTAAAGGGCGGAAATGTTGCAAAGGCAGCACGTATACAGTTGGAAAAGAATACTGGAAAAAATGTTGTTACACCCTTAAATGCAAAAATTCTTGACAATAAAGGTTTAAAAGAAAATGAGGAAAATTAAAATAACGAAATGATAACCTTCAATTAATATGCCTAACCCAATTATAACAAAGCCTTTATTCTTTTCTAATCATTGACACCTAATTTAATTCCATGAAAAAAACCAATCTATCATGCTGAAATTAAGAGCCCTTTTGTTAATTTTTATACTATTCCCGGTTTTGTTTTCCTGTATGCAAAATCAAGGAAACGCAGACACCCCGAAAGTATTGCGATATGGAGTATCGACCGCCGACGAAGATCCTGCCAATGCTCGTTCGCGTATGCAAAGTATGAAGAATTACCTCGAGAAAGAACTGGGTATTGAAGTAAAAATATATGAAACATCGGGTTATGGTTCGGTTATAGAAGCATTGCGAAGCAACAAGCTTGATATATCGAGTATTGGCAGTTTTACCTATATACTTGCCACTACCAATTCCAATGTTGAGGCCATCTCGTGTCGCGGAACCATAGAAGGACTGGTTGAACCTTACCATAGTGTAATTATAACCCGTGCCGGAAGCAATATAAAAACCATGCAAGATGTTATAGAACATGCCCCTGAGTTCACTTTGGTATATAGCGACCCGGCATCGACTTCAGGTCACCTGATACCTCGCGCCTACCTCGAGTCGATGGGCTTGAAGAACGAGAGTTTCAAGCAGGTGTTTTTTTCGGGAAGCCATTCTACCTCGTTTTTCACGGTGAGGGCAGGCAAAACCGATATTGGCTGTGTGTCGGAAAGCACTATTAATAAACTGACCAAAGAGGGCAAAGCAAACAAAAGCGATTTTGTGGTTTTGTGGCGTTCGGAGCGCATTATCAATGGTGCCATTTGTGTACGTAAAGCTCTGCCTGATGCTTTCAAAAAGAAATTGCAAATAGCCCATGCTGACTTTAGGTTCAAAGACCCTGAGAACTGGAAACTATACTCGCAACTCATAGCCAAACAAACTATTTTGCCATACGACTCGCTTTGCTTTATCGATGCCAACGACAGCATGTTCAACGAACTCAGGGTAATTGCTAAAAGGTACGATTTGATAAAATAGATATTAGTTCTACTTTGACAGATTTGCAATATCGTTCTAATAGCCGCAGAACGGCGAAATATTTGTAGAAAAATGTTATTTAAAAATTATTAAGCCACATAGTGGCGAAATATTATTTCGGTGCTACGCACCTTAATGTTTTGGTATATTGTCCTTCTACAAAGTTGTCGCAACTATGTTGCTTTTATTAAACAATGTTTCATTAATATTTCTCCGACAAAAAATACTAAAATAAAACTTTTCAATTCTTACTATAGTAAAACAGCTTTACCTCAAGGATTTTATAAAGAATCGTACTCGTCGAACCTAAGCATCAGTCAGAGTCTTATGGACAATAAATTGACCCTGAGCCTTCGCTCGCGAGACATATTCAACACGCTTCGACTGGGAGGTCGCGACAATTTCTGGGAAGATTTTTATGGCACTTATTCCAACTGGGAAAAGCGCTACCTGCTTTTTGCCCTCACCTACAATTTCAACAAATACAAGTCGAAGTATAAGCTTACCGAGACCGAAAGAGGGGCGTTGTAGTAAATGGGTTATGGAAATTGTTTGTAAATTTCGTTTCGAGAAAGGATCTAATGAAAATTATGGTTTCCCTATTATTCCAACCCCAATTCTAAATGGGATTATTTCAATACGTCCAAATCCCGGGTATTGTCTAAGGTAATTATATAACAAATTTAAAAAATTTTTTAAAATTTACTTCAATTGGAAAGTGAATCAATAAATTTTAACATAAAATTCCCTTCCTCCTAACCATGCGCTAATATTCGTTTTTTACTTTTCCACTCTCTTTCCAAAAAATTCTATCTTATGTGTTTGAGGGGTGTGTTTGTACTTGTGTTTTTTTTACTTTCTTTTGGTGCATATAGCCAAAAAGCAATTGATACTAACATTCAAGGCAATTCAATTGAGGGCATTGTAGTCGATGCCGACAACCAAGCAATCGAATTTGCTCAGTTGGAGTTAATCGGCGCATCAGATTCAGCTCTTATAGCTACTTCTGTTACCAACAATATTGGAAAGTACGAAATAAAAGACCTGCAATCGGGGAAATACCTGCTTATTATCAAAAGCATGGGTTTCGGCGACCAAACCATAGCAATCAGCTTGTTGACAGGACAAAACAATTTGCATTTAACCGACACCATAAGACTTACAGCACGTTCGAAACATATCGACGATATAGAGATACTGGGCAATGCCAAAGCTATTGAACAAAAACTCGAGAAAAAAATTATCAATGTCGGTAAAGATATCGATGCAGGTGCAGGAAGTGCTTTGGACATTCTTGAGAAAGCGCCTTCGTTGAAGGTCGATGCCGAGGGAGCTCTTTCTATTCGAGGCAATTCGAATGTTACGATACTCATCGATGGTCGTCCGCAATCGGCAGTCGACAACTCGGTGCTGTCGTCGTTGCCGGCTTCGTCGATAGAGCGCATTGAACTCATGAGCAACCCGTCGGCAAAGTACCAAAGCAACGGGACAGCCGGAATTATTAATATTATTTTGAAAAAAAACAAAAAGAATGTCGTGAGAGCCATTGCCGGGGCAAAAATTGGAACTGGCGACAAATATGCCGGTAATATCAATACTTTTGTCGGTAAAGAAATTTGGAACTTCAATATTCAAGCGGTTTACAACTCTTTGTCGCGCTTCAACATATCGACCCGATACAGAGATTTACAGCTCGATACTAGCCTGTATTTTAACGATTACTGGAGCTATCGGAAATATACTCACAACAACCACTATGTAAATGCGGGAACAGGCATCGATTACAAAAACTTTTACCTGTTTGGCAACGTCAAATTCGGTCTTTTTCAATTGCTCAAGTACAAAAGCGGCACACAACGCCAATGGGACGACTACCACGCATCGGACAACAATTCGTGGAACGATTACTCGAGCAATATTCAAACTACTTTTCGAGAGGTCAACCTCAACGCGAAATACCGCTCGACCGATAAGAAACACACGATTGAAGCCGAGTATTTTCAGTCGAACGAGAGCGGTAACGATTATTACACGCTTGTTTCGGAAATGCTGACAGCCGGTGACCAACGCACGGGGAGCATTGCGCGCAACCAACAGCGGCTCGTCAATAGCTACCGCTACTATCAAAGCAAAATCGATTACAGTTTATCATTGGATTCGGGTAAGTATTTCGAAACAGGCTTATATTATAAAAATCACATCAGGTTGCATCTGTTTAGCAATGGTGTTTTCGACCAAACAACAAAGCAATGGAACTACTCCGGCATGATCGAAAACGAAATACCGGTCGACCATACAGCCATTGCTACTTACATCAATTACAACGGTTACTCCGGTAAGCTCGAATACAATGCCGGCATACGAGCGGAGCAGGAAAAAAGAAACATAGGAGTTTCGAATGCCGATACCGTATTCGATTACAAAGCCTTGGAATTATTCCCAAGTGTATCGGTTTCGTTTAGAATCAATAGCACTTATAAGCTTTCTGCCTCGTATGGCCGCCGTAAAGAAATACCCAGGCACTGGCTTATTATACCCAACACATACATCAACGACAAATTTGTAAGAACACAATTCAACGCCGAACTATTGCCACAGTATGCTTCGAAGCTCGAAGCCGGACTACACTACGATTTGAAAAAAGTATCGGGATCGGCTACTCTGTTTGTAAGCGATTTAAAAAATGAAGTTTGGCAAATGCACAACGTATCGGGTATTTATAATTTATATCAGTACACCAATATCGACCGGCACCTGACTGAAGGTATAGAACTCAACAACAACATTAAATGGAATAAGGTTTTAGGTACTGCTATCAATTCAAATATATATTACAACCAGTTTGAAGATGTATTTGATTCGCAAACGGTCGACAACTCCAATACTGCATGGGACTTGAACATAATTGCGAGTATAAACCTCTCTAAAACTATGAGAATGGAAATAAACAATATGTATTTCAGCAAGTATGCCATGCCTCAGGGCTATTTCAAGTCCTCGGGGTTTACCAATATCAGTATCGAAAAGAGCTTTATGAACAAGAATTTGTCGGTTAGCTTGAAAACAAACGATATTTTTCAAACTCGAAAAAAGGGCGGAGAGGTATTGCAATTTAAATATTGTTACGATAAATACTCCAATTGGGAGTTGCGGTCTGTACTACTCAGCATTTCATACAACTTTAACAAATACAACTTTAAGGCAAAAACAACCGAAATCGAGCGCGGAGGGCTATAAGAATATGTTAGCCCAGTTATTATTGTATTATTTTTAAATTTTCAGATTCAAGAAGTTGTTGTAACAATTTATCAGAAGTGATGTATAATTCAGCTATTTCTTTAACTGCAATAGCTGAAGATAATTGTGTTGAATCAAGAGTTCTTAAGCCATCCTTGCCATATTTTGACACTAAACCTTTTGCATTCTTTCTCAATTCTGAATTATCCTTAATAAAAGTGAATTTTTTAGAATCTTTCTCAAAGTTTTTAATAATTGTTATAACTTTTACTTCATCAAGTTCTTTCTTGCGAAACTTTTTCCAAACAACTGAATCAAATTCGATTTTAGTAATCTCTGCCAAATAAATAATTTCAACATAATTATTGTTGAACAATTCTATTAATTGTTCAGTACCATCCTCAATATGATAAAGTTTGAAAAGAGATGACGTATCCAAAAAGATTCTCATAAATCAATACGTCTTTCTTCGACAACTTCATTACTAAAAGAACCTTTATAATCCTTCAATAATTCTTGGGTCTCCAAAAAAGAAAAATCAGATAACTTCAACCGTTTTTTTGTATCTAATTCCTCAAAAGTTACTACAACGTTTATTGGTTTTTTAGTTTTAACTGGTTTATCCAATCGAAGTTGACCATTATAATATGTACCGCTTACCCTAAGCATATTTTATTTTTTCTCAAAGATACAAATTTTAAATATTTTTTTAGTTTTCAGAAATGCTTCAATTGAACAAAGCAACACTAAAAAACTATATTATAAGAATATAAAATAATTGGACTAGTAGTAATATTCAGTGTAAGGCAATTTTGACGGTATTAAAAGTGATTTTTTTCCTTTGGGAGCCTTTTTGGTTAAATGTTTCTTCAATTCTTAATGGCATATACACAAAAAAAAGAGATAGACCCAATTGGAATCTATCTCTTTTTTTTCTCTTTCTTGTCCCTGTGCTGATCCCTGAGCGGAGTCGAAGGGTTCTATTAAACCGCCTTTACAACCTTTACGATTTGGGTAAAAAGCAAAAGCAATTCTTCGGTGTTTTTTGTTTCGCGAATCACTTTTTCGAGTTTTTCGGTATCGCAGCAGTAGGTATTTAATGCAACATCCAATACAGTGTTGAAAAGCTGAGCAGCTACTTCTTTCGATATTTCCGTTTTACGTACTTTCTTTTTCAAGAAACGTTCGATATCGACTACCGAATTGTATATAACAGGTTTGCGAAACATAGTTTTTTTGGCGGGGTTTCCCGGGGCAATATCGACCTTGTAGGTAAAAGTTTCGTCTACTAAAACCATTTTGCGGGCAACCAATTCGCCAAACACGTGGTCGTCGACATCTTCAGATTTCACTTCCTTAACCTGATCGGTTTTGAGCCACTGAACTTTAAATTCAATTAATTGAGTGTTAGCTTCTGTTGGGTAATCAGCTGTAGATGTAAATCCTGCTTTTTCGTTCGAAGCCAACATAACATCTTGGCTATTTGCCAAAATTTGCCAAAAAAATAAAATCGAAACACTAATTAATAACTTTTTCATTTTTAAAAATTTTTATCCAAGTTCAAAAATATATCATCTTTATTATCATTCTATTAAACAAAAGCTAATGAAACATTAAGTTTGGTAGAGATCATCGGGCTTATCAAAATTTAATTTGACACAATAAAAGTAGGCTTGAATTGTTAGGGAATTGTTAGGAAAAAATTTGAGAAGGCATTTAACAAAGCTAATTTGACTTTAAGGCAATTAGAAAGCCTTATTAGATATAAAAAAGTGGCCTTGTATTAATTATTCGTTAAATAATAACAAAGGCTGCAAATACAGAATATGCAGCCTTTGTATTAAGTTTTAAAAATCCATTATTTAGTTAGCCAAGTATCTTTATACAAGTCGTCTTCACCACCAAATTGGTCGGCAATTGCTTTCTGGTAGTTTGTAGCATTGTATTTAGCTTCGTTTGTAGGATATTGGAAACGGCGAGGTATTTTCTGAACAGGATTAATACCGGCACCTGTAGTAACAAATGTATTTGGCAAACCTGTTCTGCGCCAGTTATAATATGCTTCCCAACCCGAGTTTTGCCACATGGCTATATACTTCTGATTTACAATCTGCATCAATGCAGAGTCTTTGTTATTTGTATTATATGCAATACCTTTATATTTATAGAAATAATTTAAAGAATCGCAATCTTTTCCGATAGTAACCGAACCTGTACCTATCAAAGGTATTTTTTTGGTTGCATCGTTTGGATCTGGATTATCGACTTTCCCTCCTTTATCGGCAATAGTAATCTTGGTACCATCGGCAATACCGAAAAATTTCATAGATGCTTCAATACCTTTTTTGTACCATGCTCCAGCATCGCCTGTAGCCCAACCTCTGTTAAGACCTTCGGCAATATTGAAACACATTTCGGGATAACCGATAATAATTGCGCCTTTCGATTCGTCGCCATAAGTCGAAGCCGGACCTGTGGTAGTTTTATAGTAACGAAGGTAATTGATAAACGAATATTCTCCGTTATCTTTGTTTGTTTTCAATTCACCAAAACTAAGAGCGTAATTTGCACCAACATAAGCAGTAAAATCCTTTACCTTTTTTCCAAGTCCGCCTTTTGATTTAGTTGTGTCGACATGTTTTGGAGCTGGTACAGCTATCATAAATGTTCGCGGATCTTTGTTTGGAACCAATAAGTCTAATAAGGTAGTAGAAACATTTAATCTGTCATTGTAATAAGATGTCGGACTTCTAGGATATGGGTTGTATGTTGTATAAAAAGTAAATTTTAGGTTATCGTCATTACTAGCCATAATTGGAAAACGAGCAGAATTGTTGACAATTGAATCGAACTGTGCTTTAACATTCAATTCAGGAGTGTCGTCTACCCGTTTGCTTAGACTTACAAGTACTCTTAAACGATACGTATTTATTACTTTTCTCCAGTTTGTTAGATTGTTAACGAAATAAATATCGTTTGTAATTTTCAATTTATTTTCAGTAATAATCAAACCCAATTCGTAATTTGCGCTATCGAGCAATTCTAAACATTTAATATAAATATCTTTTTGCTTGTCAAAAGCAGGAGTTTCGTTAATACCACCTTTTCCGGCATCAGTCATTGGCATATCACCTACGCGTTGGGTCATCCAAATATATGAGTATGCTTTAAAAAATCTCGACAATGCATAGTATGGATTTAAATTGGTTGCTGTAGTAGCGAAAGCAGTTTTTTCCATCGAATTGCAATTTTTAATTATATTGTAGTTCGATGCAGAACTCGACCAAAAATACTGGTTATCGCCACCATAGTAGATGTCGTTCGATACAAAATATTGATTCCATTTCATGAGAGGGTCGGCAAATGGGCTTTCAATGTATCTATCTGGCATGTTGTCGTAATGACCGCCTCCCTGATAAAGTTCGTATTGTAAGCGTGCCAAAATCTGTCCGCTCGAGACCAATGCATCTTCATTTGCAACGTTGGGATTGAGGTGGTCGTATTTTTCGCAACCCCAAAAACCAACTGCAAGTATTGCCATGGCAATACCAATCGTAAAGTTTTTCATTTTTATTATTTTTTTCATTATTATATATTTTTATAATTATTAAAACGTAAAATTTAGATTAACCCCAAACTGACGGCTTGTAGGAGTCTGCATTTGAGCGTTGGCACCCTGACTCATGGCTTTTGCTCCTGTTTCGGTTGCAAACGAACCCGAGTTATTGGTTGCAGTGTTTTGCCCAATACGTGCAAAATCGAAACCTGTTGCATATTGGTCGAGATCAAAGTCTTTACGTGTTTTCGTAATGTAAAGCAAGTTACGTCCAACAAATGAAATAGAAGCTTTTTTGATATATTTTTTGCCCAATAAGCTTGACGGTATTTGAAGAGTTAAACTTATATCTCTAAGTTTTGCATAAGTACGTGAAACCATGTAAGGCTCCTGAAATGGAAAGCCCTGAATGGTATTAACATATGTTTTAAGTTGAACAGCAGTAGCATTTTCAACAAGAGTTAGCTTATCTAAATTATCAATATCTCCGTTTTTGTCAAAAGTTGGAGCAACAGAATTTGCAGCAAGAGCAACTCCCGGTCCTGTATATGCTCCTGAACTTGTCACTCCTGTAGTTTTTAATGTCTCCCATTCAGCAAGTCTTGCTTTTCCATAATCGCCTTGAACCAAATCAATTGCAGCACCCGACTGCATCATATCAGAATATACCTGATCGTGAATAACGCCGCCTACACGTCCGTCGAATGAGAAAGAAAGACTAGCGAATTTGTAAGAAAAGGTATTAGAAACACCCCAAGCAAAATCGTTGTTCAGATATCCGAGGAATTTTTTGTTTAAAGTACCTTTTTGAGGCAACAAAGGCATACCCTTTACATCGTGAATGATGTTGCCGTTATTGTCGTGATAAAATTTGTAGCCATAATATGCATCTAAACGGTCACCAACTTTATAATAGTGGTCGTTCAACAATATCTCTTCAGCACCGCCATATAGTTCTTTAAGTGTTTCTTTATGGGTCGACCAGTTAGCCATAATATCCCAACTAAATCCCGACGATGTTTTTACAGGATTGATAGACGAAGTAATTTCCCATCCTGTTTTTTGCGATGTAACGCCATTAACCATTTTCGAAGTAAACCCTGTAGATGGAGCTATGTCCCATTGATATATTTGTGGGCCGTTGATGGTTGTAAAATATGTAACATCAAAACCCAATCTGTTTTTTAAAAATTTGATGTCAAAACCTGCTTCATACGATTTAACAGTATATGGTTTCAAATCGGGGTTTGAAAGTGTATTTGAAAGAGTTACAGACGATGTATTATTTACTGTTGAAGCTGAGTTAAAGTTGGTTTGGTTGGCGTAAGTAGGTCCACCGTATGGTGACATATATCCAGTACCGTATCCGATAGGATTTGATCTTTCAAGTTCAAACCAAGCAGGACCGACAGTATTTTTTGTTAATGCTCCTTTAACATCAGCAAAAGATGTTCTTATTTTTAAATGTGATATTACTTCTGGGAGTTTAACATAATCGGTCACTACAGAACTTAAACTTACAGATGGATAAAAATAGCTGTTTTTTCCTTCGGGTAATGTGCTTATTTTATCTACACGGTTGGTATGCGAGAGGGTGGCATATTTGTCGAATGAAAGATCGGCCGAATAAAATCCACTTTGAGTATTCATTCCCGAAGCCCAACTATATGGTGTAGTTGCATTCAACGAGTTTCCAAAACTATATACACCTGGCACATTGAGGTAACCGGTAGTTATCCAGCTCGAGTTATATGTAAGTTGCGACATTTCAGCTCCGGCAAGAGCGCTTAAATAAATAGTTGAAGTTATATTTTTGTTATACAACAACATAGCGTCTGTTTTAAATTGGTTAAAATTACGGCGGTCCTCACGATATTGGCCTAGACGCAAACTATTGCTACTACCATAAGCAATTGCCGAAATAGGTAGTTTTTCATTACGTAGTACATTGTAATTGCTCACTTGTGTACGAGCACTTGCAGTTAATTCGGGTGTAATTTCGTAACTTGCTTTTACATAGCCATAAATATCTGTTTTGTAATGACCTCTTAACCATTCGTTTGCTATAAAATATGGGTTATTACAACGTCCGTATTCAGCATATTTTTGTTGAACACCTTCATATCCTTCCTGCCAGTAGTCTTTCATGTCTCTGATATCGTAGTGAGCCGAGCCGTATTCTTGAATCATATATGTGTAACTGTTTGGTCCGTAAGCTACGTCGGGAACATTTGGCGAGTTTTGGCTATTGTAGTTCATATTACCGTCAACTCGAAGTTTTTTGGTTAGCTGGTATCCCGAATAAATATTAAGGTTTAAAATATTCAATCCGGTATTTGGATTCATTGCTTTTTGGTAATTGTCTGAAACCGAAAGTCTAATATTGTATTTATCGCTGCTAGCCGAAAGTGCCAAGTTATTTGATGTTAAATAACCGGTTTCCATAAAATTCACAAAATTGTCCTTGCCTTTAGTAACCCAGGGAGTGCCTTGTCTTACTCCATTTACAACAGGGCTATCCCATTGTGGGATCAATTGACCTTCCATGCGTGGTCCCCATACATTGGGTCGTTGATAAGGTGCACCATCGGCATTTAGGCGGTCGTTACCAAAAAAATACTGGTAATTATCGCCATACCCATATTCGCTTTGACGAACAGGAATTGTTAAAAAGCTTTTGGTATGAATCAAATTGCTCGAATTGAAATCGACACTTACACCGTCGCCAGTACCTTTTTTTGTAGTAATAAGAATAGCGCCGTTTTGTCCGCGAAATCCATAAAGAGCTGCGGCATTGGGTCCTTTTAGAATGGTATATGACTCTACATCGTCGCCGTTGATATTCCAACTGTCTGAGTTAATAGGTACACCATCTACAACATAAAGTAGTTCAGATGAACCGCGAAGAATCATTTGAGGTGTTCCCAAAAATTCAGACGATTGACCAACAGATAAACCAGCAACCTTACCTGTAAGTGAGTTAATAGGATTAACATCTTTCGCTTTTGACAAGTCGTCGATGCGAATCTCCTGACTGGTATAACCAATAGTACGAGTCTCTTTTTTAATACCCATTGCAGTTACCTGAACTTCCTTCAATTGTTTAACACTTTCTTTCAAGCTTACATTGATGTTTGTTTGGCTACCTGCTTCAATTTCCTGTGTTTCGAGTCCCATAAATGCAAACACTAGCATGTCGCTTGGGCCGTCGACTTTAATCGAAAATTCGCCGTTTGCATCGGTCAATGTACCTTTGGTTGTACCCTTGATGGTAACATTGGCACCAATCACGCTCGAACCGTCGGACGAGACTACTTTTCCTTTTACAACGGCTTCCTGGGCCATGGCTCCAAGTACGGTCATAAAAGAAACAAGTAAAGGGAATAGAAATCGACTGACAAAAGCCGACCTACTTCTTGTTGTTCTTACTTTTTCTACTTTTCTCATTTTAAAATTTGTTTTGGGGGGTTAATTAATTTTTTGGAAAAGTAGAGGCTAATTGTTAGCAATATGTTAGTTTTTTTTTAGAATTTTTAACTTAAAAATTTATTAATATTTAGGTAATGTTGAAATCAAATTTGGTTTAGAAAATCTTTTTTTTCCTCGTTTGCTCAGAAATGATTGAAAAAATAATATTTTCCAAATTGTTTGCTAACAATTAAAGTGTTGCTTTATGTGCAAAAAATCATGAATAGCATAGCTACTCTAAATACATGGAAATGCGATGGAGACTATTTTAAACGTCTCGAAGTAATTACTAAAGAGCTTCAAATTTTACAACCTCATATTTTACTGTTGCAAGAGTCTTTTCAAACCTCAGACAACCAAATAGATACTTCACGGTCTATCGCCAAAAGATTGGGCTATTTTTATGTTTCATCGCGATCGAGATTCAAAAATCGTAAGGTGAACAATGTTTTAACCGACAGTTATTCAAATGTTTCGATAATTTCGAAATATCCCATTATAAACAGGTATATTTTTTCGTTGCCTTCGAACGAAGCCGATGGAGGTCGCGAAGCCATTGCTGCTGAGATCGAGATAGGCAATAAACGCCTAATGGTTATAAGCGTTCATTTGAGTCACCTTCGCGATGGCGCAGAACTTCGTAAGCAGCAATTGTTTCATATTTTTGATCAGCCGTTTTTGAGAGGAAGTTTTGATGGAGTTTTTATTGGAGGCGATTTCAATTGTACTATGAATGACTTATATATCGCTCAATTGGAAAACAAATATTTTGAAATCGAAGATACATTTGTGTATAAAAAAGCCAACGATGAGCTAATATGTACTTTCTCGACCCGGAAAATCGACCATATTTTACAACTTTGGTCTAAAGCTGCAAAAAAACTCGAAATATTGGATTCGAAAATAATATTTCACTCGATAGATACTGAATATGGAGTTAAAGCAAGCGATCATAATGGTGTACTTGTTGAGATTGAGCTAGAAAACGTGAATTGTGAATCGTGAACCGTGAACAGTGAACAGTGAACAGTGAACAGTGAACCGTGAACCGTGAACAGTGAATCGTGAACCGTGAACCGTGAATCGTGAACCGTAAATCGTTAAAATAATCAATAATCAATATTCAATAATCAATAATCAATAATAAATTGCAAACGTCTAAAATCATATCTGTTACAAGTTTGGCAGCTCACCGGACATCGGGGCTAAAAGCACAAATGGCTGTGTTAGGTTCCGCGGTGTTGCCGGTTCCAACTATCGTGCTCAATGGTGTAACAAGTTTTTCGACTATTCACAAGCAAACCATCGATCTGGAACCTTTGTTGCATGCAAGCATGGAACTTGCTATGCATCAAAAACAAAAAATATACCTCTTTGTGGGATATTTGGCAACTGTTCAAAATGCAGAAGTAGTCGAAAAATTTATTGTAAAATACAAGAATCAATTGTCTGGAATATTTGTCGATCCAATTTCGGGCGACAACAATAAAATATATGTTGACCATCAAATTGTCGATTTTTGGCCAAGGATATTGGCAATGGCCGATGTTGCATTTCCCAACATCACAGAATTGAGACTATTCTCTGGTTTATTGGGCAATTCGCCTTCCGATTCTTTTCGCGCCGATGCTTTTGCAAAACGTTTTCCAAATTTAAAGGTGATTGTAACCAGTTATATTATCGAAAATCGTGTAGGTATTATGCTTATGCAAGGTTCAGATAATCAAATATTTTTACATAAAATGTATAAGGTCAAGTTCGATGGAACGGGCGATGTTTTTGCATCTTTTTTTCTTAAAAATTATATTATTCACGAGCTTGACCTAATAGAGTCGTGCCGCAAAGCGCTCAATAGCACTTTGGTATTAATTAAACAAGCTTATCGAAAACAAAGCAATGAGATAGAGTTTATCCCTAAATTTTAACACATTTCTCATAAAATCTATATCAAATCCTAATATTTCGTTGTGAAATTGCCAATCAAAACTGATTGATAAATGGGACAATTGATATATCTTATTGGAGCATCTGGATCGGGCAAAGATTCGGTGATAAACGAAGTTAAAAAACAGCTGGATGCTGATATGCCGGTATTGTTTGCACATCGCTATATAACCCGGCCGGCCGAAATGGGAGGCGAAAATTATATAAGCCTTTCTGAACAAGAGTTTACCATTCGTCAAAAAGCCGAACTATTTGCTATGAGTTGGAATAGTCATGGCTACAGATATGGAATAGGTACAGAAATAAACCTTTGGATGCAACAAGGCTTTTTTGTTGTTGTAAATGGTTCGCGCGAATATTTACCTCTTGCTTCGTCAATTTATCCCGATATGATGGTGTGTTTGATAAAAGTAAGTAAAGAAAAATTGCAGGAACGATTACTTGCACGTGGGCGTGAGACCAACGAAGAAATTGCTAAACGTCTCGAACGTGCCGATGCTTTTCAGGTACAACACCCAAATCTAAAAGTGATAAATAACGACTACTCGCTTGATAAATCCGCAGATCAGTTTTTTAATATTATTCAGAAACAATCTATTGGTAGCATTTATTAGTTCTTCATTACTACCGATACATTTCTGATGCTTATATATTTGTCTATAGCAGCCTGTACATTGAATGTTTCCATATAGGTAGCCCAAATTGAACCTAAAATTGCAACACCACTAAACCCATAGTTCAAAGCTATTTCTGTAGTGTTTTCCTTAATACCTCCAATGGCCAATATTTGAGATTTAAAATCGTTCTCTCTAAATTGGGTACATAGAAAATCGTGGTTGTAGCGAACCTCGAGGTCGCGTTTCGAAATGCTTTTAAAAACAGGTCCAATAATTATATGTTCAAACCTGCCATCCAATTCAGGTAATATATTGAAATCTTTAGCAAATGTAGACTTTGTCAAATTATTTTCGGGAATCACAACATTTGAGCGTTCTTCGCTTGTCAGATGATAACCTTTTAAATCAAATTCCTGAAGCAATTCGAAATGCGAATGTAAAATGATACGATTGTGATATTCACTAGGAATTTCAAGTAAAATTTTACGATATTCATAGATACTTAAATCGTGTTTTCTGAGGTGAAAGTGCGTTAACCCATTTTCTATTAATCCAACAACAACGTCAATTTCTTTGTATAGCTTTAAGTGGTAGGAGATTACAATGTTATTCATTGAGTACGAGTTTGGTTTCAAATATAGTTATATTAAAATATTTGTAATGAATAAGAAGTTTAAAAATTAGCAACATAACATAAACTTAACATTAGATGTAGTTTTTTTATTTTTTTGGTAACTGTTTATCTATAGTAGCAAAAAATGCAGAATCTAGGCAAACAAATAATTAATATAAGCTTAATGATAAATTATTATTTAATTCGTTCAGTATATATACCTTCGATTCTTATTAATAAAAAAAATGTTCAATTTTTTTTATTGAAATTTAAGGATTTGTCATTAAATGATATTTGAAAATTTAAAGTTTTCATTTTTAAATATTAAAAATTAAACAAAAATGAAAAAGAAAATAGTTATTATCGATGATGAAGTAGATATTGTTGACTTCATAAGCTATAATTTGAAAAAGGAAAACTATCAGGTTGAAGGTTTTAACAAACCCAAAGAAGCACTTGAATATATTAAGCGATATTCGGCCGATATGGTTCTTACCGATTGGCTCATGCCCGAAATGGATGGCTTGGATGTATGCCGTGCTTTAAAATCGAATAAAGAAACAGCAACTATACCTATATTTATGATATCGTGCAAAAACGATGAAATTGATATCGTAACTGCACTCGAAATTGGAGCCGACGATTTCTTAACCAAACCATTTAGGGTGAAGGAACTTATTGTTCGTATGAAAAAAGTTCTTAAGAAACTCGACCAGCCTACCGAAACTACAAAACATATTATTGTTCGCGATGGGCTTCGTATCGATGCCGATAGCTATACTACCTATATTAATAACGAAAAAATAAACCTGACCAACTACGAATTTAAAATATTACAATTGTTGGCATCTAAACCCGGGAGAGTTTTTTCGCGCCACGAAATAATTGATTTGCTTAATGTCGACGATAACGATAGTTATGTAACTCAACGCTCGGTCGATGTTCAGATTGTTGGGCTTCGAAAAAAAATGGGTAAATACAAATCGTATATAGCAACCATACGTTCAGTTGGTTACAAGTTCAATTTACATGAAGTGTAAAAATAAGGTCAAAAATTCATTTTTAATCCTTTCATATTAAAGCCCTAACATTTTCCAAATAATTGGTCGGTATTTTTGTTGGCACAATAAAAACAAAAATACAAATGGAAAAAACCGATTATATTCTAAATCATTGCTGCCTGAGCAAGTTGCAGGCATTTATAACCTCACTCGAACAAAAGTTCCCACTTACCATAGTAAAAGCACCTTCGCTTGGATTAACCATGATTAGAGCCGAAGATTCAGTCGAAAGTCAAGAATTCTATCTTGGCGAAGCACTTTCTACCGATTGCGAAGTTAGTTTCAATGGCAATACTGGTTATGGCATTTGCCTTGGCGATGAACCAGTACGTGCATATTGCATTGCCGTTGTTGATGCTTTGTTGATTTCGGGTACCGATATTCCCGAATTAAATGCATTTCTTGCAGAGCACGAAGCCAAAATTAGCATGAACGAAAAACGCGAATACAACCAGATACAACGCACCCGTGTCGACTTCAAAATGATGGAGCAAGCGTAAGAATTTGATAAAAGACAAAAGATATTAGACAAAATATAAAAGATAAAGGACATTAGACTTAACAAAATGATTAGAGAAGTAAACTATAACGAAATATTCGATGCACAGGAGCACTTTCGAATAATATTGGATAGCATGGCTCGTCCGGGTAAAGTAAATAAGATAGGAGAAATAAAAATTCAGTCGCCCGAAAACCTGCATCCTGCATCGGCATTGGTAGCATTTGCATTGCTCAATCGCGATGTGGCTTTTTATGCCGAAAACAACCAAGAAACTATTGCCGAATATTTTGTGGTAAATACCAATTCGAAACCAACGGCTATCGACAAAGCCGACTTTGTTTTTATAAGCGGCACAAGCAACGGACAAGCAGTGTTAGAAGCTAACACGGGAGTACTCGAGTACCCAGAAAAATCGGCTACAATCATAATAGATGTTGACCATATATTTGACGTTCCTAAAGACCAAACCCACGAAATCATATTGCAAGGCCCGGGAGTCAATGGCGAAAAGCGTGTGTATGTAAGAAATATATCTACAGATATTTTGATGGCATTGAAAGTACAAAACTCTGAATACCCTTTGGGTGTCGATGTTATATTGACCGATAGCGAAGGAAATATTATGTGTATTCCTCGTTCGAATAATTTCAGTTGGAATTAGAAATCGTGAACAGTGAACCGTGAATCGTAGACCGTAAGTTGGTCGTTGAGCGGAGACGAAGCGGTCGAAGGGTTTTTTATTCAAACATTAACAAACTAAAATACAATATAAAATGGCTTACGTATCAGTTAAAGGTGGTGCCGATGCAATTGCAAATGCAAAAGAATTGGTCGAATACTACCGACTCAAACATAAAACCCAACCTCTTGAAATTAAGCAAATACAATCGCAATTTAGGTTGGCAATAGACAAGATAATGGGCGAAGGATCGCTCTATTCGCCCGAGTATGCTGCACTTGCATTGAAACAAATGGAAGGCGATGTGCTCGAAGCGGCATTCGTCTTACGTGCTTTTCGGGCTACACTTCAACGCAGGTATTATTCCGAAATACTCGATACTCGCGATATGTTTATTCGCAGGAAAATATCTTCGTCGTTTCGCGAAATCCCCGGTGGACAAGTTCTCGGGCCAACTCGCGACTATACTCAACGACTTATCGATGCTACTAAATACAACGAATCGACTGAAGATATCGAAAACTTTTTGAAAGAATTCGATGGCAAAATTGATAATAGTAAGCTTCAGGAAGTGAATACTTATGCCAAAGTAATTGATTTGCTTAAGGCAGAGGGACTTCTACAGCCTGCCGAAGCACATTACGACAAAACTGTAAAAGATGTAACTCTCGAAGCTATTAAATACCCGGCTCCTCGCTCGGTTACCTTGCAAATGCTTTCGCGTGCCGAAACTGGAGGTGTGATGGCATTGGCATATAGCAGTATGCGTGGCTTTGGCGATGGACACGGTACCATTGGTGAGCTTCGCTATGGTTCTGTTAAAGTGCGTGTAACTGACCCAAAGGGTCGTAAACGATACATTGGAAGCATCAACGTTACCGAATGTGAAATGATTACCAAAATAAATACTACCAAAGAAGCCAAGATACCATATTTTGCAATTGGTTACGCTTTGGTATTTGGTCAGAACGAAACCAAAGCAATTTGTGTAAGCATTCTCGAGCGTGGCATTCGTTCGGGCAAAAAAGACAATCCATCGAACAACCAGGAATTTGTGCTTTACCATACCGAAGGGGTAGAAGCAATGGGTTTTACCAACCACTTGAAACTGCCACATTATGTTACATTCCAATCGGGACTCAACAATGTTCGTGAATCGGTCAAACGTAATGCCGTAGAAAACGAAGACAAAATGAAACTATACCGTGAACTTTCTAAACAAAAACAATAATGATCGAAAATAAAAAATTCAATACAGGCTACAACTTTGCGTTTATTGACGAGTCGACTAAGAAAGAAATCAGGCGTAAACTGCTCAAAGCAGTATGTGTACCCGGTTATCAAGTTCCATATTCGTCGCCCGAGATGCCCATTGCACGTGGCTGGGGTACAGGTGGATTGCATGTTACCTTAGCTATAATAGGTAAATCGGATACTTTGAAAATGATTGACCAGGGAAGCGATGCCAGTGTAAACGCTTGCAACTTGCGCGATTTTGTACACATGACAACAGGTTGCGATACTACTTTTGATACTTGCGAGGCAACTATCATTCAAACTCGCCATCGTATTACCGAAGAAAAACTCAACGACAAACAAATAATGGTGTTTCAGGTTCCTCAACCCGAACCCCTTCGAATGGTTGAGCGCTACGAGTACAAAACTCGCCAAATGCATGCCGAAAGCGACTATGCAAAAATGTGGCTTACTCTTTACGAAGCTTATGTTAAGTGGGGCGATGTTATGCAAGGTGCCGGCTACCCGGTAATGGTCAACAATAGATACATTATGTCGCCTTCTCCTATACCGCGTTGGGATGTTCCAAACCTTAACGATGCAGATTGCTTGTATTTGTTTGGAGCCGGGCGCGAAAAACGATTATATGCTGTACCTCCGCATACTAAAGTTGTTCCGTTGGAATTCGAAGATGTTAAATTTCATATCGAAGACTTTAGCGAAGTGCTTTGTGCTTCAACTGGATACAATTTGGCTTACATGGACGAAATGTTTCAGGACGATGGAATTTCCAAAAAATTCTACGTCAACGACAGCAATTTTCTCGATAAATTAATTGATAAAAAAGAAGTGAACCAACATTCAAATAAATACTTAAATACGATAAAAAATGCAAGACAATCATAGCACTTCGAACACCGATTGGGTATTGAAAGTAGAAAATTTAACTAAAATATACGGCAGTTATACCGACAACACGATAGCCAATACAGGTCCTCAATTCGGTAGCAATATTTGTCCCGAGACAGGAAGCATAGTTGCATGTGCCGAAATATCGTTCGATTTATACCCGGGCGAGGTGCTTGGCATTGTTGGCGAAAGCGGATCCGGAAAATCGACTATTGTTAAGGAATTGTTCTTCGATATGGATGTAACCATGGGCGAAGCCTATCTTAAACCATATAAAGACGCATCGGTAAACATATTTGAAGAATCGAACCAAAAGAAACGATACATGCGTAACCATTTGATGGGCATGGTTTATCAAAATCCCCGAGATGGTCTCAATTTTGCATTTACTTCGGGAGGAAACATTGCCGAGAAGTTACTGATGGCCGATATGTTTCATGTGGGTAAAATTCGTGAGCGTGCATCAGACCTTCTTAGCAAAACTGAAGTACCGGTTGCTCGTATGGACGACCTGCCTGCTTATTTCAGTGGTGGTATGCAACAACGTGTCCAGATTTCGAAAGCAATTGCCAACAATCCTCCGCTGCTTTTTCTCGACGAGGTTACTTCGGGGCTCGATGTATCGGTACAGGCGCGTGTGCTCGACCTTATTCGCAGCTTACAACACGAGCTTGGAATAGCCATGATTGTTGTATCGCACGACTTGAGTGTTATTCGTATGCTTACCGACCGTACATTAGTATTGAAAAACGGGCGGATAGTTGAACGCGGTCTCACTGACCAAATACTTCAAGATCCGCAGCATGAATACACTCAATTGCTAGTGAGTTCGTTGTTGTAATAGATAATAGATTAATGAACAAAGAATAAAGACAATAGACAATTGTCAATAATCAATTAAAAATTCAAAAATGGCTACAATATTAGAAGTTACAAATCTTCAAAAGTGCTTTAACTTGCACATTTTGAACGACAAAAAAATAGAGGCACTCATCGATGTCAATTTCTCGATGGAGGAAGGCGAAATTGTGGGACTTACCGGTAAATCGGGTTCGGGCAAATCGACCCTCATGAAAACCATATATCGCACCTATTTGGCCAATTCGGGTTCTATCAATTACCTTTCAAATATATTTGGACTTATTGACCTTGTGCAAGCCGACGAACATCAAGTACTTCAACTTCGTCGCAAAGAAATAACTTATTGCTCACAGTTTCTAAAGGTAATACCTCGTGTAACGGCTATTGATGTGGTTGCCGATACTATTATTAAAAAAGAATCTGACCGACCTATGGCTCGAGAAATTGCAACCGATTTGATTAAAACTTTGGGCTTACCTACCGAATTGTGGGATGCATTTCCTTCGACATTCAGCGGTGGCGAACAACAGCGTATCAACATAGCGCGCGCTATTATTGCCAAGCCACGATTTTTACTGGTCGATGAGCCTACTGCTTCGCTCGACACTAAAACCAAAGACATTGTAATAGCTCTGATATTAGAGCTTAAGAAAAATGGAACATCGGTATTGCTTATTACACACGATGAATATACCCTTCAAAAGCTTTCTGATAAAACCATTCACTTGCAGCATGGTCAAATTCTCGAACAAATTTATGCCTAAAATCAATGAAAAGCTTTGTTATAAATAACGCGACCATTGTAACGCCCAATGAGACTATAGCAGGAGGATCGTTAATGGTTAAAAACGGCAATATAGCAGAAATTGCTAAAACTCCGTTTATGGAACACCAGCACGATTGCCTAATGATCGATGCTCAGGGCAATTACCTCTTACCGGGTATCATCGATATTCATACCGATGCTATGGATCACGAAATAAATCCTCGTACATCAGCAGATTTTCCAATCGATGTGGCATTTCGTGAACTAGAAAAACGACTTTGTGGTGTTGGAATCACAACAGTATACCACTCTATTCACCTCGGATACATGGATGCTGAGTATAACCTGAGAAGTAAATATTCTCGAAAGGAAGTATTCGAAAAGGTGTTTGATGAATCGCAGAAAAATACAATGATTCATAATAAAATACACCTTCGTTTCGAAATAAGCGGTAACAAAGACTATGAGCTTTGCTACGAGCTCGTCGAAAAGGGTTACATTTCGTTGTTCTCGTTTATGGATCACACTCCAGGTCAAGGACAATATCCATTAGAGAAATTTATAGCAATGGCTGCTAAAAGAGGGATGACAAAAGAAGAAGCACTTTTGGAACTCGAGCGAAAACAATCGAGACCCAAGATTTCTAAAGAGCAAATTCGTGAGTTAACCGATTTTTTGCATTCCAAAAACATACCTATTGCCTCTCACGACGACGACTCTATTGAGAAAGTTGAAGAAAACAATGCTCTAGGAATTAATATATGCGAGTTTCCGATTACAATGGACACTGCACGCCGTGCAACCGAGCTTAAACTATCGGTCATAGGAGGTGCATCAAATGTACTTCGCGGAGGATCAACTGGTGGCAATCTAAATGCTCTTGATGCCATTGCTGCTGGGTTCATGGATACACTTTGTTCCGATTATTACCCACCTGCAATATTGCACAGTATATTCATGTTGCATAACCAAGGTGTATTGCCTTTGCATAAGGCCGTAAACCTAGCAACCCTCAATGCTGCAAAAGCAGTAAAGATTGACCAAACTACTGGGAGTATCGAGAAGGGTAAAATAGCAGATTTAGTGTTGGTCAACTACGAGCACAATGTACCTTTAGTGGTTAAAACCATTGCTTCGGGCAATATTTCTTCTAACTTTAAACTGAAACAAAATCCGGTTTTTGAATATAGCAGATCATTATGAATAACTTGATTATAAACAACGCGCATATAGTAACGCCTACCGAAGTAATTGCCAATGGTTCGGTATTGGTCGAAAATGGTAAAATTGTAAGAATTTCTGAAAGCTCTTTCAACTCGAGTATATATACTCAAGAAGTAATAGAGGCCGATGGAAAGTATTTGTTACCGGGTATTATCGATTTGCACACCGATGCTATCGAAAACGAGATTTGTCCTCGCCCGGCTGCCGATTTTCCTATACATGTTGCCTTTCGTGAGTTAGAAAAACGTATGTGTGGAAATGGGATTACCACCGTGTTTCATTCTATGCACCTCGGCTCGCGCGAATACGAAAAAGATTTCAGAAGTAAATACTCCCGAATGGAAGTATTCGAGCAAGTTTTCAATGCCTGTAACCATCATACCCTTATCAACAATAAAATTCACCTGCGCTACGAAATTACCGGTCTCGACGAATACATTTTGTGTTTTGAACTGGTAAAAAGAGGTTTTGTTTCCTTTTTCTCGTTTATGGATCATACCCCAACCGAAGAGTTGCTGTCGGGTGAAAAGTTTGAGAAGTTCTGTCAGCGCAAACGCATGACCAAAGAACAAGCAGAACGAGATATTAAAGAACGCATGGAGCGCCCCAAAATAAGCCTGAAGCAAATACAGGAACTTGCTTCCTTTCTTAAGAAAAACAATATTGCCGTTGCATCGCACGACGACCGCACAGTAGAAGCCATTGACCGTAATTATTCTTTGGGAATCGAAATTGCCGAATTTCCTATAACTATGCAAGCCGCTCGTAGAGCAAAAGAATTGAAGATGCATTCCATTGGCGGTGCAGCAAACGTGCTTCGTGGAGGGTCGAATCTCGGTAATCTAAGCGTACAGGAAGCTGTATCGGAAGGTATTGTCGATATTCTTTGTTCAGACTACTATCCACCCTCGATTTTGCACAGCATATTTATTTTGTGGCGCAACAAAACCTTAAGCTTGCCACAAGCCGCCAACCTTACCTCGCTCAATGCCGCTAAAGCAGCAGGCATAGATGGTTTCAAAGGCAGCATTGAACCCGGCAAAGATGCCGACATGCTATTGGTCGATGCTTCGGATGAAATACCTATACTAGACAAAACCATTGTGGGTGGCAATATTTCCGGAGAATACTCTTTAAAACCCATAAAAATGTATGAATACTACAATTGAAAAACCGGTTTCTGACTTTGATTATACCGAGTATCAGGCACGCCAGCAATACGCTGTAACTTCAGATAATATTCATTTGCAATCGCATGCGCTTCGCAATTCCGACAAGTTCGTGTTCGATGGCGACAAGTGGATCATAAAACCCTACCACGGTTTTGCAGTGGTATCGATGGTTGCCAACAATCCGTTTAACGACGATTTGGTCGATTTCCTCAATTCCATTAACCATTACCTCAACGAACGACTCAACAAACAGCAGACTTACTTCATTTTACCCGAAGACAGCTACCACCAGACAGTAGCCAACACCCTTTCAGACACCCGCTATTTCGAAAATATAGTAAAAAGAGGCATTTTGAACCAATATCCCGATATGATTCGCGAAGCATTTGGCAAAATAAAACTATGTAACATAAACAACCCGTTGAAAATGCAAATGACGGGGCTCAATGTATTTGGCAGTTGCTTAGCAGTGCTGGGAACATTTTCGGAAGAAAGCGATTATAGTGCTATTTCGGGTTTCAGGAATCAGTTTTATGGCAATCCCGAGATGAAACAAGCTGATGTTCGTTGGACACGACCTTTCGTTGGGCATACAACACTGGCTTATCTCGGAAGGGCAATAAACACTGAAGAAAGAACCTTGCTTGCTAATACCATCAACGATATAAACTCATCATATAATTGGGAGAAAGCTGTATTTCATATAGCAAAAGCCGAGTTGAGAAGCTACACCGACTTGTCGAGCTTCGAAACCGAGCCAAACTACCCCATTTTTAACTTTGTAAAATAAATAATATTAACGCTAAGTCGCCAAGACGCTAAGTTTTTTGAATTATAATTTCTTTGCGTCTTTGCGCCTTTGAGTTTAAAATAAAAATATACACCATGCTACACCACATCGATTATTTCCCCGAAAAACCAGCTGAGCCAGAAGATCGCAAGTTGGGCGAGCAGCCATACATTCACCCTAGCTGCAAAATACGCGACAGTCATATAGGTAGCTGGACTGCCTTAGGTGCCAACACTTCAATTTCGGAGTCGAGCTTTGGCGATTACAGCTATACCGCGGGCAATGTATCGATTGTATGGGCAACTATCGGTAAATTTTGCTCTATAGCCAATGGCACACGCATAAATCCCGGCAATCATCCGCAGTGGAGAGTTACACAGCACCACAGCACATACCGACGAAAACGTTATGGTTTCGACGAGGTCGACGATACCGATTTTTTTGGATGGCGCAAAGACCACCACTGCGAAATTGGGCACGATGTATGGCTTGGAACAAGGGTAATAGTGATGCCTGGCGTAAAAATTGGCATTGGCGCAGTGATTGGTGCCGGAGGCATTGTTACCAAAGATATTGGCGACTACGAAGTAGCTGTAGGTACACCGGCAAGAGTTATCAAGAAGCGTTTTACCGACGAACAAATAGCCAAGCTTCTCAAATCGGAATGGTGGAACTGGGATCGCCCAATGCTCGAAACACGTTTCAACGACTTACTTTCGATCGACGAATTTATTGAGAAGTATTGCTAATTAACACGTATGGAAACGGCAATTGAATACACGATAAAAGATGGTTTCGACCAAATGAACTTCGATAGTGTGACCGACATGTTGAAGAATGCCTTCTGGAGTATCGGTATTAAAAAAGAAGAAATTATTAAAGGTGCCCAAAACTAAATGCCAAACAAATTAGACTTCTTAGACGAAATTCGCGCTATCGCTCAAATGGGTATTTACTACACAAAAGATCAGTACAATTTAGATAGATACTTTAGATTGATGGAATTGGTTTCAGCTCAATACTCTGATTTAACAGGCCTGCCAACTGATGAAATAAAAAACCGTTTTACACAAGAACTTGGGTATATTACCCCAAAAGTTGGCGTACAAGGCGCATTAATAAATGCAGAAGGTGAAATACTTTTAGACCGGAGAGCCGACGATGGTTGCTGGGGTTTACCGGCTGGATGGGTCGAAGTTCACGAATCGCCCGAGGAAGCCATCGTTCGTGAATTTAAAGAAGAAACCGGCTTCACTATTGAAATTCAGAAGCTTGTAAAAATATATACCAGAAAACCCGGTAAGTTTAACCAACCTCATGGGTCAATTCATCTTCTCTATTTATGCAATTATATGAATGGCGAATTAAAAAAGTCGTTTGAAAGTCACGAGTTGAAGTTTATTAAAATTGAGGAAAGCTTGAACCTGAGTCCTTGGCACAACGACCATAAAATGCAGGTTGAAGAGGTTTTTGGATGGGTGAAAAAGCTCAAAGAAAGTAAGATTTAAAAAAATATGCGTTATAGCCAGCCAAAACTATCAAAAATGTAGTACATTTGGCTGGCTATAACGCATATTTTATGACCCAGATTGTTGGAAGAAATAACGAAAAAGCATTGTTTAACAGTACATTACAAAGCAAAAAGTCTGAATTGATTGCTGTGTTTGGACGTCGTCGAATTGGCAAAACTTTTTTGATTCGCGAGTTCTTTAAAAACTCCATTTGTTTCGAAATTACAGGCATTTACAATGTAACGCTCAAAGAACAGTTACAGAACTTCAACAATGCTCTGTTGAAGTTTAAAACATCTAAGGTAAAAAGACCGACAAACTGGATAGAAGCATTTCATCAGTTGGGTTTATACTTAGACTCGATACAGATAAAAAGCAAAAAAGTAGTATTTATCGATGAGTTTCCATGGTTCGACTCGGCTAAGTCGAATTTTCTTCCGGCATTCGAAAATTTCTGGAATGCATACGCATCAAAGCGCAAGGATATAATTGTAGTTATTTGCGGCTCGGCTGCATCGTATATTGTCAATAAAATTATACGAAACAAGGGGGGCTTACACAACCGAATTACTCAAAAAATAAACCTCAAGGCTTTTAACCTCCACGAAACACAGCAATTGCTTAAGAAAAACAATATAGTTTTTACACAATACGATGTTCTACAGTTATATATGGCCATCGGTGGTATTCCATATTACATAGACCAGATAAGCCGTGGCGAAAGCGTTGCGCAGGCTATCGACCGTCTGTGCTTTACAAAAGACGGGTTTCTGAAATCGGAATTTTCAAATGTGTTTGCATCGCTTTTTGCCCAACACGAGAACCACGAGAGAATTATCCGTATTTTGGCTAGCGTGCGCAAGGGCATGACACGTAACGAGATGGTGCAACAAAGCAAACTCCAATCGGGCGGTACACTTACCAAAGTGCTTCAGGAACTCGAAGATTCGGGCTTTATCGAAAAGTATTTACCATACAGCGGCAGCAAGGATGCCCTATACCGTATTACTGACGAGTATTCGGTTTTTTACATTCGATTTATCGAAAACACGAAGCCCGCAGGCAACGGGTATTGGTTAACGATGCAGCAACAGCCGGCATATAAGACATGGGCAGGCTACAGCTTCGAAACCATTTGTATGAAACATATTGCTCAAATAAAAGAAAGCTTAAAAATATCGGGTATTCATTCAACGCAAGGTAGTTGGATTGAAAAAGGCTCGGAAACCGGTGCTCAAATTGATTTGCTTATTGACCGCAACGACAATGTAATAAATCTGTGCGAAATGAAATTTTATAACACAGAGTTTACTATAGACAAAAGTTATATGCTCGCCATTTCTAACAAAATCGATGCTTTCAAAAAAAGCACCCAAACCCGCAAAAGCATTTTTGTTACATTTATAACCACCTATGGAATAAAAGAAAACGAGTACAGCAAACAGCTTGTGCAAAACAGTCTTGACCTCGAACATCTTTTTATCGATTTATAGCCAGCCAAAACCTGCTTTTTTGTAGCACATTTGGCTGGCTATAATGCATTTTTAAATTTTAACAAAATGTTTATTTATTCTTATTCATTAGTTAACAATTGAATAATAGCTTTGTGATTAATATTTAAGAATTCGAAAAATTGTATTTGGAGGAGAATACAAAGATATCGGGACTCCGTCCCTAAACAAGGGCTGGATATTTCTTTTCTACAAATATTTCGCAACTACGTTGCTTTTTTTAATATTTTTGAAACAAAAGGGCAGAGCCCTGAAACCTTTGTAGAGAATCATTGTAAATGCGTCAACAGGCGCGTAGCGCCGGAATCTTAGACTGTTCCAATATTAATATATAGAGACTCCGTCTCTAAACAAGGGCTGTTTAATTTTTCCTACAAATATTTCGCAACCATGTTGCTATTTTAAATATTTTTGAAACAAAAGGGCAGAGCCCTGAAATCTTTGTAGAGAATCATTGTAAATGCGTCAACAGGCACGTAGTGCCGGAATCTTAGACTGTTCCAATATTAATATATAGAGACTCCGTCTCTAAACAAGGGCTGTTTAATTTTTTCTACAAATATTTCGCAACCATGTTGCTATTTTAAATATTTTTGAAATCTAAGGACCTAGTCCTGAAACATTTGTAGAAATAAAACAAAAATTGAAATCAGGTGCGTAGCACCGAAATCTTAGAATCATCATGGCCAATACCTATTCTCAGCTTTATGTTCAGGTTATCTTTGCTGTTCAAGGTAGGGAAAATCTTATTAAAGAAAGCTTTCGAGATGAACTTGAAAAATATATAACAGGAATTGTTACCAACAACAAATCAAAACTTCTTGCAATTTACTGCAATTCAGACCATACTCATGTTTTAGTTGGTTTGCATCCGGCAATATCTGTTGCAACAATTACAGCCGATATTAAAGCAAGTTCTTCGAAATGGATCAATCAGGAAAAATTGGTATTAGGTAAGTTTAATTGGCAAGATGGCTATGGGTCGTTTACATATTCAAAATCGCAAATCGATTCCGTAATAAAATACATTTTAAATCAACCAGTTCATCATCAAAGGAATACGTTTAAAGATGAATATTTGTCAATTCTAAAAAAACTGGATATTGATTTTAATGAGCAATATCTTTTTGAATGGCTGTAAATAGAAAGATATCGGGACTCCGTCCCTAAACAAGGGCTGGATATTTCTTTTCTACAAATATTTCGCAACCATGTTGCTATTTTAAATATTTTTGAAATCTAAGGACTTAGTCCTGAAATCTTTGTAGAAAAGTAAAGCGGTAGCATTTTAAAGCACGTAGTGCCGGAACATTTGATTATATGCTGATTATTTTAGATAAATATGATAAAAAAGATATCGGGACTCAGTCCCTAAACATGGACTTTCAATAATTTCCTACAAATATTTCGCAACTACGTTGCTTTTTTTAATATTTTTGAAACAAAAGGGCAGAGCCCTGAAACCTTTTTAGAGAATCATTGTAAATGCGTCAACAGGCGCGTAGCGCCGGAATCTTAGACTGTTCCAATATTAATATATAGAGACTCCGTC
>CAMDBI010000024.1 GCA_945889005.1 Bacteroides fragilis | reverse complement strand
TGGTTTGCGGCTTTGCCGCAAACCAACCCCCTCCAAAAGTGCAACTTACTAATAGTCATTTCGAACGCAGGGAGAAATCTCATGTTTATTTTTTTAATCGGACAACAGTGATTATTTATAATGAATCTTTTAATATGAAATTTATTTTTTGATTTTTCTTAAAAAAAGATTGTCAAGTTTATTGCGCAATAAACTTAACATAAAAATAATTGTGATTATAGTGCTATATATCATTTTAAACTAACAAAAAAGCCGCTTCAAAAATCTGAAGCGGCTTTTTTTGTTATAAGTAGTATTTTTACTGTAAAGTGAAAGAAATTGGCAACACAAATTGTTGGCGAACCGAGCGACCCGATTGCTTACCTGGAGACCATCCGGGCGATTTTTTAATAATCTTAATAACTTCATTATCACATTCAGGGTGTATACCACGAAGGATAGTAACCTTCTCGACTACACCTTTAGTATTTACTACAAACTGCGCAACAACTTTACCCGAAATACCAGCTTCGGCAGCCGATGCCGGATATACAAGATTACTTTGTACCCAAATTCTAAAGTTATTGAGGTCGCCACCTTGAAATGTAGCAGGTTCTTCAACCGCAACAAATACTTGTTCATCTTCTTCAACAACTACTTCATTTTGATTAGTTTCGATAACCAATTCGGTTGGAGGAGCTTCATCTTCAATATCCATCATATCATCTACAGTAGCAATTTCTACTTCTACAAGTACGGTATCTACTACAACCGGCACCTTGAATTTAACCTGCACTTCGATAGCCGAAGGTGGAGGAGGTGGCGGCGGAGGAGGTGGTGGCTCTTCGTTATCGACTTTTTCAAGATCGGCAACTACAGTCTCATCGAGATTTTGCATTGAAATTCCTTTGTTGAAATAGCTATAAATAAGTGGGGTAACCACCGATATTCCAACCAATGAAAACGTTATAATAAAAGCAATAAATATGAATCTATTGTATTTTTTTCTAAGCCAGTAGGCTCCGTACTCTTTGTTACGTCCGGCAAATACAATTTCATCCAAACTTTCTGCCTTTACCAGTATTTTATTATTTTCTATCATATTAATAAAAGGTTTGAAAGTTTATATTATTTTGCAGGAGTAGGTGATGCAGCCATCTTGGCTTCAACCAATTTTTTCTCTGGCTCACTAATATCGGCCAAAGCATAGATTGCAATATTTGTAATGGCCATTTCGTCGATAATATCGACAATATTACCATATTTTGCACCTTCTATAGCTTTGATCAGAACAATAGGGCCCGATTTATCTGTTTTATCTTGACTCTTGAAACGTCTAATCCTTGCAGTTATAGAATCTTGAGGAAGAGCGACTTTACCAGTAGTAATTTCGGTTTTGAAATCTTCAATTGCTTGGTGCAATTTTTTATTTCTGTTGAGTAACATTACACGCAAACCATCTTTGCTAAAATCAGATTCGACCAGTTCGGGAGTAGGAGCATCGGGTTTGATCATACCATTGTACCAAAATACTCTATCGTCTTTAGAGATAATAATATTTACAACGCGTGAATCGCTAATTTCAGGCGCTTTAACTTTATCGTCTTTATCGGGTAGAACAATTTCCATTACTTTTGGTTTGTTAAACGCGGTAGTAAGCATAAAGAATGTTAACAAAAGACAAGCCAAGTCTACCATGGGAGTCATATCAATATGCGTTCCATGTTTTTTGGGTCTTTTCTTACCACCTTTTTTATGACCTTCGTTTTGAATTATTTCAGCCATTTTCTTTTAGTTTTCAAGTTTAGTTTCAACTTTTTCAAGATTGGTGGTCAGATTAAATCGATTAATCTTCACATCTTGTATCATATCAAAAACCTTTTTAACGTTTTTGTAATCGGCTTCAGAGTCGCCTTTTATAGCTACTTCTGCATCGGGGTTAACCTGACGAGTTACTAAAAACCACATTCTGAGCTGGTTGTTAATAGAATCGTAAGGAATACCTGTTTGAAGCGCTTCACGTTCTTCAGGGTTCTTAGCATCGAGCCATTTTGGTAGATCTTCGATAGGCATCCCAAAAGAAGATGATTTCTCGAACTTAAGAATCTGTTCGGCTGAGAACCTTGTGTTGGGGTATTGTTTTATCATACCTTCTAACAATCTTCTCCTTACATGAATTGAAGTATCGACTCCATTATCAACATTGAAAAACACCCTGCTATCTTTCGATATATAAACCGTAAAGATATTTTTCTCTGGCATTAATTTATCAGATATTGAGGTGGGAGTATCGACCTCAACAGCTTCTTCAGGTCTAAATGACGTTGTTAGAATAAAAAATACTAACAAAAGGAAGAACAAGTCAACCATTGGCGTCATATCAATCTGGGGCGGTTTTGATGGTATTTTTAATTTTCCCATTATTTATTTTCTTCTAATTTTCTAAATAAAATATTGATAACGAATTATTTCTTAAGAGTTGAAGCGAAAGTTTGTGACAAACTAAAGTTTGCTTCATCAAATTTGAAAGTCATTGAATCGATTTTGGAAGAGAAAAAGTTAAAGAATATAATTGCTAATGTAGAACCAGTAATACCAAAAGCTGTATTGATAAGCGCTTCAGCAATACCTGTTGCAAGAGCCAATGCATCAGGAGCTCCGGCAGTTGCCAACGCACCAAACGCTTTGATCATACCAAGTACAGTACCAATAAGACCTACAAGCACCGAGATAGATGCAATAGTTGAAAGAACCACCAAGTTTTTAGATAACATAGGCAATTCGAGAGCAGTTGCTTCTTCTAAGTCTTTTTGGAAAGCCAATACTTTTTGGTCGTTTGGAAGTGATGGATCGTTTTGTAAGTCGCGATATCGGTGCATACCTGCTTTTACAACATTTGCTAACGAACCTTTTTGTTCATCGCACAAAGCATTAACTTCTTCAATTTTTCCTTGATTCAATAAATGTTGAACATCGACTAGAAACGAAATTAAACTTCTTTTACCTTTTGCACGAGAGATTGAGATCAATCTTTCGACAGAGAATGTCAATAATATTAAGTTAATAGCAATTAATATAGGTACAATAAAACCACCCTGATAAATAATGGCAAAATAATTTCCTGGTAATGGTTTACCATGAACGTTTCCACCTTCAAAGTTGACAGGATTACCCATTACATAACTCCAAATAGCCCAACCTGTTACTAAGCAGATAAGGATAACCGATGTTGCAAACATCGACGATAATGCTTCTTTTAATGATTGTCCTTTAGTACTCATAAAATTTGTTTGTTATTAGTTTATAAAATTTAAATTTATTTACAATTAATTATTTGCGTTTAAAAATTTATTGATTGATACAATCTGTTTCTTTGCATCTTCGTTTGCCGGATCGATTTCTAACACTTTGTTGTAATAATCCTTGGCAACTTTATATTCTTTCTTGAGACTAAAAGATGTTGCAAGATAAAAATATGCAATTGAAATATTTTTTGTTCCTTGAGCAACCCAAACAGCATTTTTGGGGTCGAGGTTTTTCATTTTTTGAGCGTATATAAGCGATTGATTGTAGTCGAGTTTAGATTTGTCTTTCACAAACAAATAATAAGAAAACATATAATTATATGCACTAAAAATATCGGCAGCATATTTAACAGAATCGGTCAAACCCTTTTCAATAACTCTTTCGTAAGATTGTTTTGCTAAGCCAATTGACAAATCGGGATCCTGTCCGGCAACCGTGTTGGCCGACCAAACGTATGCTGGAAAATAGGTAGAATCCTTTTGAATCATAATATTAAAAGTTGTATCGGCTTTTCCGTATTGTTTTGTTTGGTAATAAACCTTACCTAAGGTTAAGTAATCGGCTATTGAAGCATCGTTGCGCGCAATTTTGCGTTTAATAATTTTTTCGGAATAGTCGAAACGTTTGTAAGTATAAGCCTGATTTCCGATTTCACTAAACAACTCGTTGTCGGTAGTATCTAATTCATAGGCCTTTAACAATAGATCGAGACCACTAGCAATTTGCGATGAATCTTTTTTGAGTCTGAGCAAAGTACGCCCGTAATACAAATAATCTTTTAAAATTATTTTATCGGGAGTGGCATTTTTGAAAAAGCTTTCTATATAAAATAATGCTTTATTGTAATCGGCAGGTTTTTTGTCGTAAGAAGCCCAACCAGCCAAACGATTGAGATAATTTCGAGTAGTGTCAATTTTCTGAATTTCTTCAATAATATTGAGCAATTCTGCATAATCTTTAGCTTTAAATAAAGAATTGGCATAACTCACTTTTGCAGGAATATTGTTGCCCGAAAGATCAAGGAATTTCTTATAATTATTTTTAGAAAGAGAGTATTGGCCTGTTTTATTGTAAAGCGCTCCATATGCTTTATATACTGGAGCAAATGTTGAATCGACTTCTAAAGCAGCATCGAATTTTTCTTTTGCTGCATTTGGGTTAAGGCTTTGCAAGTATATCATACCAACCTTTATAAAAGACGATTGGTCTAGCGTATCGAAATACAATGCTTTATTGTAATTAACTAAGGCCCCAACAACATCTTTCTGAGCCAACGACAAGTCGCCGATAGCATTAATTATTAATGGGTTATTAATTTTAAAAATAAGTAATTTATTTAGAATTGCAATTGAACTAGCAATACGAGGTTTTTGCGACCAAATTTCGGCTGTAGCAAGCTTTGTAGCTATTAGTATGTGGTTGTCGGTATATTTTTTCATTTTTTTGGGCAAACCAGCTTTTACTCTGTTGAAATATTTGTCGGCTTTTACAGTATCGCTAGTTTCGAACAATACGACCATTCCTAAACCTACATAATTGATTAAGTTCATAGAGTCGACTTTTACCCCTTTAAAAAAAATTTCTTTTGCTTGCTCTGCAACACTAATTTGGGAAGCAGAGAATGGGTCTGCTTTGTAGCTCAACATAAGGTTTTCGCCATAAAAATAATAATTATCGGCAAACTGTGGCTGTGCTTTAATAAGCTGTTCAAAAGCAATAGCAGCTTCTTCGTAGCGTTCGCTTTGAGTTAATTTTATTGCTGATGTAAGATCTTGCGAAAAAGCATTAATAACAAACATGTTTATTATTAAAACTCCTAAAAGTAATTTGTTCATATTTCTTTCCTTTATTTATTAATTAATAATTTTTTCTAAACTTCACAACCCTTATAGGCATAGTTGCAGGCAAAAGTCTCGATTTTAATATAATTCGTTGCCCCACATCGCCTGCTACAAAATTGGTAAATCCGGAACTAAGCCCAATATATGTTTCACGATTTATCATATACACTTCTCGAATAAATGGATACGATTTGTCGGCAATATAAGCCTGATATGGTCTATAATAATCGCTTCCGTCTGAGTTAAATTCAGAGGAAATTGCCACAACTTTTATACGATTCAAAAACGCTAATGAAGTACTATCGTGTTTATCGCTAATCCAATTAACACTAATAATTCCAATTGCATTGGAGTTTTTTTCGACATAATTGATTACCTCCTCATTACTTTCGGCAACAAAACAATTGGTCGAGAATTTGCCCTTAAGCTCGTATCGTTCGTCAAAATAACGAACATTTCCAGATTTAATATTATCGAAAACCAACTTTATTTTACCTAAGCCTGATTTTTTATTGACCTGATTCCAATTTTCGATTTCACCCGAAATAATGTCTCTTACCTGATAGTATTTTAACAAAGTATCTTTGTTGTTTTTATTAACAATAATACCCAAAGCATCCCATGCAACATGTGTTGTTGTTGGAAAGTGCTTATGCTCATTAAGATAAGTTTCTTCGTTTTTGGATAGCTTACGTGTAGTAAATATAAGCTGTATACTGTCTTTCATAAACAAGTCGAATACTTCTTGTTCGGGCAAATACAGCGGTTTTATTTTTGCATAATTGTATATCGATTCGAAGGTATATATTTCGGTATCGAGCAGCAAACTAAACGATTGGTCGACAGCAATTGTAATTTCACCTGTTGTTGGAGTATTTTGATTTTGAGCCAAATTTGGCTTGTTGTTGCATGCGAGCGCAAAAAACAGTAAAAAAACTATGACGAAATATTTAATTATCTTCTTCATTTTTTTTCCATTTGCTGAGTATCGTAAAAAAACGTAATGCAGAGTATGCCATTATCAATAACGAAAATACCCATCGCATATTATTAGGAATATACGTGAAATAATCGGTTGTTAATATCGACAAACCCATTAAAAATATTGAAAAAACCATTATTAATCCAACGTATTTCAATATATGGTTGAAATTCAGCATACAAAAATCATTCTATTTAGGGCATCTCTAAAAACTGCTTTTTCTTTGTTGGACTTCATTTTTAAACACCTCACTTCGGCTTTCGCTCAGTGTAAAACATTTACAGTAGCAAACTCCGGGTTTAAAAATTCGTCTGCCTCAAAAAATCGAGTTTTTAGAGACGCCCTTTATTACAAACAGCCTTTTATTTGAAAGGCAAAAGTAAAAAAATATTTTAAACACTCTAATTTTAAAGTAAAAAAATAGTTATTAATTAACAATTGCCTATTGATTAAAAATCGCTTATTTATACAAATTCTTATGCATCAACAAACACACTACGCATCGAGCCAGTCTTTAAATTTGGTAACCTTATCGAGACTTACAAATATATCGCCTTCAAACACAGGGTTTAAGTCGACTTTCAAGCGGCTTTTCGGAAAAACATGAACATTTTTAATTGCTTTGAGTCGGATTAAAAACTGTCGGTTTATTCTAAAATACTCTTTAGGATCGAGCATATCCATCAAATTATCAAGACTTTGGTCGAGCGGATAATGATTGTTTGAATTGGTTACCAAAAAAGTATTGCCTTCGAGTGAGTAAAAGTACGAAATTTCGGCGGCCTCGATGGTTTTTATTTTGGCTCCCAAGGTAATCGAAAAACGGCTTTTATATTGCGGTCCTTTTTTTGTAATAAGGTCGAACAAGTTCTGCACATCGATAAGCGAACTAGTACTCTTGTTCCACTCTTTGTATTTTTCGATCGCGACATTGAGATCTTCCTGCAAAATTGGTTTAAGAAGATAATCGATACTTTTAAGTTTAAATGCTCTTATAGCATATTCGTCGAAAGCTGTTGTAAAAATTATTGGGGATTTGATGTTTACTTTTTCGAATATTGAAAAGCTTAAACCATCTTCGAGGTGAATATCGAGAAAAATTATATTGGGTTCATTGTTTTTACTAAACCACTCGACAGACTCCTCGACCGATGCCATTTTTTTAACAACTTCGATGTTTGCATCGTATTTGTGAATCATATTTTCCAAACGACGCGCAGCCAAATCTTCGTCTTCAATAATTACTATTTTCATTATTTTATTTTTTTATTATCGGACATTCTATAATAGAGGTATTCTTGAAACAAATTTATTATCAACAATTCCAAAAAAAGCTGGTTTTTCGGTAAAAAAAGCATACCGGCTCTTAATATTATCGATCCCTACTCCTGTTGAATCAATAGTTCTTTCACGTTTCTGCAAGTTATTGTCAATGACCAAATAATTGTTGTTGTCGACAAATATTCGGATTACTAAAGGCGACTTGACCGATAATGTATTGTGTTTAATGGTGTTCTCGACAATTAATTGCACAGCAAGCGGTACAATATTGGCATTAAGCTTATTTTCGGGAATATTGATTTCAAATTTCATTTTATTTTCGAAACGAATATTGAGCAAATAGAGGTATGAATGAAGAAAATCCAATTCGGTTTTCAGTGTTGTAAGATCTTCGCTTTTAAATTCGAGAACATAACGATATATTTTAGCCAATTGGGTAGTAAACTTCTCTGCAGTATCGGGAGATACAGAAATTAAAGAAGCCAATACATTTAAACTATTGAATAGAAAATGAGGGTTTATTTGATTCTTCAACGTAGCAAATTGACTTTGAATATTTTCGTTTTGAAGTTGCAAAAGTTCATTTTTCTTGACTTGCAATTCGGAAAAGTACGATTGCATTTGTTCAAGAGTCGAGTTGTGCTCCTTTTCGAGCATCGATAGTGAGATCGATAGTTCTTCTTCCAAACGCTTGCGATCGGTAATATCCATGTGCGAACCGCACATACGATAAGGCATACCCATTTCGTTTCTTAAACAAATTCCACGTGCTAAAATCCAACGGTAATTGCCATCTTTGTGCTTCATTCGATATTCGAGTTCGTATTTCGGTATCTTGCCTGAAATAAAATCGTAGTTCAATTGTAAAGCTCTTTCAGAATCGTCGGGATGAATACGATTTCTCCACTCATTGAGGTCGTTGGAAAATTCATTGTCTTTAAATCCCAATATATCTTTATACCTTTTTGAATAAAAAACCTCGTTGTTACGTAAATCCCAATCGAATATACCATCGTTGATACCTTCCAAAACAATTCGATAACGTTCCTGACTTTCTTTAAGGTCGCTTTCATTTTTTTTACGTTCAGAAATATCGCGAATATAAACCTGGGTAGCTGTCTTACCCATAAATGTTATAATTGCGCTATTGAATTCGACGGGTCTATTGTTATTGTTTCGGTCTATAAGAACCGATTCGTATATGCTCGACAAATCTTCGCCTTTCTGACGACGTAAATAATAATTATTAACTTTTTCTCTCTCTGAAATATGAACATAATCTAAAAAAGGCGTATTGATAATATCCCAAACATTGTAGCCTAATATATTAGCCATCATTTGATTGATAAAACGAATATGCCCATCTTGTAAAATAACAATACCATCGTTGGCTCGTTCGACCAAGGCTTTGTATTTTTCTTCAGACTCTTGATGTTTTTTTTGAATTTGAAAATTGTCGACTGCATAATTGTTGTTAACCACCGATAAGATAGACCCGAAAATTAATGTACTCACTACCGGGAAAATAAGATTGGTCTTTTGATGCATGAAAGTATTGTTAACCGGATCGACAAGTACAGAAATAACAAAAATATATAGAATAAAAATAATGATACCATTTAATATATGTATAGCATGTCGAAATGGAATGAGAATAAACCACGATAGTAAAATAAAATTTGTACTACCCATATAGTATTCTGGAACATCGCCAGACAAATGCGAAATTGACATACTAAAAAAATACAATAGATACAACAATATAATAATGTGTTGTTTATATTTGGTTTTAAAAATATAATGAGCTAATAAAAAGTTGAAAATGATGGTTGCCAAAAAAACAGTAGCAATGATTAGAATAAAATTTAAATTGTGAGTTTTATTAAAAATATTCACAATCGAAAAAATCGCAATCATGATAGCTCCAATTAATGAAAATGAATTAAATGCCATCTTCAGATTGCGCTGCCTATATGCAATAAAATCTTTTTCGAAATATTGTTGATTGAGAATACTTAGCGAATTTTTAATAAACGACCACATCCATTTGTATTTGTAAATTCAAAATTATAAACTTATGACTTATCACCTAATATTTTTTAGGATGAATGACAATTTTCGAAAAATGAATGACAATTTTGATTTTTCAATTCAAATTATTAGATTGAATGAAAATACTACTCACATGTGCAACAGGTTATATTGCAAAACTATTACTAATGCGAATTAAGGGTAATTTTTTTCAATTGCAGTATGCTTGGTTACTGAGCTAAGTCGAAGTATTAGCGAACGGCAAAAATGTTGATTTCGAAACTGTTTATATATATACAATAGTTTAATCATTCTTCAACTCGCTTGCCGGGTATATATTTCTTGTGTTCCACAGGGTTGTTAAGACAATCCATACAACCCCATTAATAATAATTGCCATAATTGCTAAAAATAAAAATAAAATTGGCAAATGTGAAAAATTGTAAACAAACGAAGGAATAGTTGAAATAATTGCAAGAACAAGACCTGCAATGATTCCAGTAAGCAGCAAAAATATGTTTTCGCGAAATATGAGTTTAATAATATCTTTTCTTGAAAATCCTACCGAAAGTATAAAAGCAAGTTCTTTTTTGCGTTCGCGTATATTACGAGTTATAACAATTGCAAAACCAATGCTTCCAATAAACAAACCTAATCCGCCAAGCATAAGAAATATTGTAAGGTAAGTATTTTCTACTGATTTAAATTCGGCAAGTACATCTGATGCCTTGGTCATTTGCCAACCAAAGTCGCGAAATGCATAAAAGAGTTCATTTTTGAGCGTTTCAGCATTGCTTGTGTCTGTATCGATTAAAAAGAATGCATTGCCGCTAGAATTTGGATAGTTTTCGAGCAAAAATTTTGAGTCAATTATTACATTTCCTTGAAATACAGACGATTCTAATCCGCCTATTAGCAAGAGCTTCATTTCATAGCCATTAGCATTTTTATAAAAAAGAGTATCGCCAATTTTTTTGCCAAGTCCCCACTGAATAACAGTTTGGTCGGCTATTGCTGGTATTAGGTCGCCACGTTTTTTGCTTAGTTCCATCCAAGTGTCTGAAATATCAGATTTTTCAATAAATGTTTCAAAACTAAACCTGTCCTTTAATTGCAGGGGGTCGACTCCTAATATTTTTGGGTTTGAGATTTTATTAAGGTTGAGGCAGCTAGCATCATCGCCCGATATTTCACGAAATGGGATAGCTAAAAAAGGAATAGTAATTCCAAGCTCCGCTTTGTATTTTTCGCTATTGAGGTCGTGAACCAATGGTATAACAGATTTGGAAACATAAGTAAAGCCTCCTGTTCCACTTTCTTTTTTGTCGGCATTTTGCGAAAGGTCTTTGCGGTTAATACCAGTTGAAACAACCAGAAAAGTGCCAATGGTGAGCAATGCAATAATGCTGAGGCTTCGTTTGCGATTGCGTATGCGGTTTTTGGTTGCAAGAGAATTAATATTAAAATCTTTTTTGTTTGATTTTTCTATTTTGATAAAATATTTGTCCAAACCTAGGAAAAAAGCAATCATCCACAACATTCCTGTTCCAAAATAAGTGGAAGCATTTAGGTATTTATCATTAATTAAGTTATTGACAATCAATACAACTCCCAAAATTACAGACACAACAATAATAATTGTCTTAATTAGTGAAATTTTTTTATTAAAAACACCTATTTTTCTTTGTTTTTGAAGGTCAAAGGCTTTGTTTCTAAGCATAAAAATCAGCATTACCCAAATAGTAATAACAGATACTTCAATACCAGCAAATCCACCATAAAGCAATGTTTTTGCATTTATTTTTACTTCAAGCACATCGGTTCTTACAATATCGCCCCACAAATGGTTGAGAGCGTTAAAAATAAGTTGATTGTAAATTACAGCAAGGAAAATGCCGAATACAGCTCCAATAGTAGCTACCAATGAGGCTTCTGTAATGTATATTTTACTTATTATCTTTTTTGAAAGACCTAGAGCTGAGAATGTTCCGGTTTGTACTTTTCTTTGTTCGGCTGATAAAACAAAAAGCATAGCGGTAAGTAATATACCTGCAACAAGTATAAAGAAACTAAGACCCATAAAAAGCTGTGAGAAATCTGTTCCATTAGAGGCCGCAAATTGCGCTTGATTTTTTACCCCTTCAACATTAATACCAAGAGTTTGTGGATTTGCAATAGACGATAAATCTTTATTTAGTTGGTTGAGCGAAATTTTACCGGCAGGCAACCTGAGTGCAGTATATGAACCAAAGCGATTGCTCCAAAGCTTTTCAGCTGTTTTTAATGAAATATATGCTTTTGGAGAGCCTCTGTAATCGGTCCAATACTGTTCGTCAATATCGCGAATTTTCACCAAATCAACCGGAAATCCAGTTTTCCATTTGCTACAGCTACCTGCATCTGATAAGCCCTGAATATAAGGCATAAGCGTTGAGTCTGCAAATCTGCCAGTAAATGGTACAACTTCTGCAACTCGCATTTTAATATCAAGCTTTGTAAGTGAGCGTAAAAGCTCAATGTCAAAGTAGTTAATGCTCAATGTGTCGCCTTGCTTGGCACCAAGGTCATCGGCCAACCACGAAGTTATTACAATCTCATCATCTTTAAGCGAACTATCAGCAATTGAAGAAACAAAAGAATAAGGTGTAGTTTTTTCTTTATTTGAAATAGAATTGACAAAATAGGTAAATATTGGTAATGTGAATGGGTTTTTATTTATAAAATCCTCTCCAACTGATTTGTCAATAAATATTCTCTCTGAACTTATGCTCCATTCATCAGTATTTTCAATGTGTTCAATTTTGTAACCAGCGTCTTCATAAGACCATATTTCGTTTAGCGATTTAACTACCGACTCTTTATCAGCATAATTAGCATCTGAAATTATTACAAGGTTCGCTTTAGAATTCAAGCCTGTAAGCTTATTTAATTGTTTTAAGTCGATAAATACATTGTATGATGCAGATTGTGAATTTTGAATATTAAACCTTCCCATTTCATTTTTATCAGCAATACCTTTAACAGTAGCTAGAATTGAGACATATCTTTCATCATCAGTAACAAAAGGTGTTTCGAATGAAATAGCACTAGCTTTTGTAATTTGAAGAATAAATTTATCGCCTAGCTTAAAATTCATTAAGTCGGCAATATTTTGGCTTATTACTACTTCGCCTGCATTGTCGGTAAATAAATTAGTTGAAGCACCAGTAACATAATAAAACATAGAATCGACACCCAATATTTGAATATTGGGCAACCGCAATGCTCCTCCTTCTTTAACAGCAATACCATCGAGTTTAAGGATAGATGATGCTAATATATTAGATTTTTCAGCAATTCGTTGCGAAAGAGATGCTTTAAAAAAACGATCACCAGCATTTATAGTCATTTCGGTGTTACCAAGTCGGAAATAGACCACACGGAGCAAACTGTGTTTGATAGAGTCTCCAACAATAAGGCTTCCGGCAATTACCATAGTGGTTAACGCTACACCTAAAGCCAACAGGATATTGCGGCTCAGATAATAAACAAAACTTTTTAAAGCAAGGCGATATACTAGCATATTTAGGATAGTTGAATGTGTAATTTGCCGTCGGTAAGCTTATAGATCAAATTTAGTTTTTTTGCCAGTTCAACAGAGTGAGTAACAACAATAAGTGCAATATTTTTTTCACTATTCAAACGGAGCAATAAGTCCATTAAAATTAAAGAGTTTTCGTAGTCTAGTGCACCAGTAGGCTCATCGGCAAGTAGAAGTGCGGGAGAATTTATTAATGCTCTTACGACAGCAACACGCTGGCATTCACCTCCAGAGAGTTCATCGGGTCTACTATACCGAAGTTCATACAAGCCTAGTTCATTTAGTAAGTGTTCTGCACGTTCAAAAGTTTCTTTATTGTTAGTCTTTTGAGGAATAGTTGGTACCAATACATTTTCTATCACATTGCAGTATGGCAGAAGATAATGTTGCTGAAAAATAAAACCCATCTCAGAGTTTCGTATTCTTAGAATTTCTTTTTCCTTAAGAGATGATATGTCTTGACCTTTGAAACGAACATTTCCAATATCGGGTGTATCGAGTGTGCCAATTATGTTGAGGATTGTAGTTTTTCCAGATCCAGATGGCCCTATAATAGCAATGTTTCCACCTTGTTCGAGCGATAAGTCAACACCATCAAGCACCTTACGAGCTATCTCACCTTTACTATTGTAGTATGATTTTTCAATTTTATTGATTTGTAGGAACATATTGATTATGTATTTGTTCGTATTTATTTATTAATTCGGCAGCTAGTAAGTTTACATTAAATATTTTTTCTGCACTTTTTCGAGCAGCCTCGCTTAAAGATTTTAATTGTTCATTGTTGTTAATCAACTTGTTCAATGCTATACTAAGCGAGTCCGCATTGTTTTCATCATAAATAATTCCGCCACCCGATTTGGCAATAATTTCGGGAAAAGCACCCACAGGTGGCTGCACCACAGGTATTCCACAAGCCATGGCTTCTGTAAGGTATATTCCGAATGCTTCACCAGTATTTACAGGAACAGAGACTACAGCAACTTTGTCGAAAAAGTCGGTACGCGCTTGTCCGGTAAAATCTTTGTAAAATTCAACATCTTTTAACAAACCGCTTATTCCAATCTTCTTTTTGAGTTTTGAAATGAATTTACTATCATCGCCAGTTGAACCGCCCGTGATTATTAGTTTCACATCGTTATTTTCAGCTAGTTTTTTAATATTAATAAATGCATCTACCAGAGTGTCCAATCCGTTGAATTCGCACATTCGTGAGATAAAACCAATATTTCTGCTTTTTTCAGATGAATTTTTGTAACTGTAATTTGCAGGATCAACTCCCAAATGCAATGTTTGAATTTTTGACTTTTCAATCTTCATTCTTTGCATAGAGACCTCAGCATAGTAATCGCTTACAGAAATAAAAGCATCTACATCGGCTGCTTTTTCTGACATCAATTTCCAAACTTTATCACGAAACGAAGGTTGCATTACATCTACCCAAGTATCCTCATCTTGAAGACTGCATACAATCGGAACATTCATTTTATGATTCAATCGTTTTGCTAGTCCAAGTAGCAGTGCATTTGACAGATGAATAACATCAGGTTTGAAATGCATATCAATCCAATTTACCATAAATTCTAAGTCTTCGGCTTGTTTGCCATCTTCGCCCAAAAGCATCGATACGGTCATATCTTCAAGCCCTGTGGCATTGGTTGAGCCAGCTTTCTTTGCTGCATATCTAAGTGCTGATTTGGAGTTCAGAAGCTTATCGAACCACTTTGGAGCATAACGAAAAATTGGGTAAAGCTGTTTTAAGTACATACTAACTGCACCATAGAAAATAGGAATGTCTTCAATGTCGCTATCGTCGGAGAAAAGCGGAAGATACATAGGGATTTTTACCACATCGTGCCCCAAACCGCGCAGCGCGTTGAAATATGTGGCATCTCGTAAGCAATTGCTGCAGTAAAAACTACCGCCCGAACCAGGAATTATTTGTATTATTTTCATTTACCTATACAATAAATATTACCATTGGCAGTACATACAATTATTTTTTCATTCATAACTGCCAGATTAGAATAAATTGCACTCGAGAGTTCATAATTCCACAACAATTTGCCGTCTGAAAGGTTCATTAACATTATGTCGCCACGCATATTTACTGATACGACTTTTTGGTCGATTATAATTGACGAAGCATCGATTTTGTTGCCGGTAAATTGTTTCCACAAAAGATTAGCATTTTTTCGGTCGAAACAATAAATATTTTTATCTCTATTGCCTATTACCACATAGTTATTAAATATTGCTGGTGAAGCGATGAACGGCAGAAGAGTAGTTTTAGAAGTCCATTTCCACTCAATCTTTCCCGATTTCAAATTGATAGCCGAAAATCCACCATCATAATCGCCAACATACGCAATTTTATCTTTAACAGCAGCTGAACCGGCAACGTAAGTAGCTACTTCAACAGTTGATGAAGCCTTTCCTGTTTTTATATCTACAATATGAAGCAAACCATCGCAACCACCAAATATTGCTAAGTTTTCAAATACAGACACGGCACCATTAATATAATTGTTCGATTCGTATTTCCAAACTCCCTTGCCAGTTGTGGCGTTAATGCAATGCAAATTATAGTCGTAGCTTCCTATCAGAATATATATTTTTTTACCATCAGTCCAGTAATTTGGCGAAGCACTTATCTGATTTTCAGTTTTATATTCCCATATTTTTTTACCTGTTTTAAGCGAAAGTGCATAAAGATTGCCCGAAAGGTTTCCGACATAAACATTTTCATTATGTATTAATGCCGAACCTTCAATTCCATTGCCCGTTTCGAATTTCCAAAGAAACTTTCCTTTACTGTTAAGGCAAAATACTATTCCACTCATTGAGCCAACCACTATTTGGTCTTTGTGCCACACAGGTGAGGCTTTTATTTCGTCACCAACATTAAAAGTCCACATAATACCCACTTTATCGGGAATCTTACCAGAAGCAACACCAGTAAGCGATTGGTCGCCTCTAAATATCGGCCACGAAGTATTAGATTGCCCTAATAAATGCAAGGCAAAGAATATTAATATGAATAAAATTGTTCTAATCATTGGTGAATTTAATTAGTTCGTTTTCAATTTGTTCTACAGTTGGCAGCTTTTAGCTGTGCAGCACGTATTTTATCTTTTATGTTAATTATCCAGCTTTTGTATATTGGTAGTCAAAAAATTTTTTATTTATTACGATATTGAACTAGATTCTTGGGACACTGACCCAAGAATTACCTCATTAGCCTTTTTGGGTACCGATTTTCTCGCAATCGCCCCAGTTGGGCAGTTATCACATACTAAATTAGCTGTTTCTATTAGAGCTTTGTCAATTTCTTTATTAAAAGGAACTGATATTTCGACATCAAAACCACGTCCGATAAATGTAAGTCCTAGTTTTTCTTTGTTTTTTTCGGTAATTCGAACGCATAAACCACATTTAATGCACTTTTCGGGTTCGTAAACCAATGAATGATGTACAAATTTTCTTACATTTTGTCGGTTGTTGTCTTTAAATCTTGTTTGCTGAGCTTTGTATAAATCAGAATAATCACGAAGCTTGCAATTATCGGCTTTTCGGCAGTCGCAATGCAGGCAACGTGCAGCTTCTGCAATGGTTTCAGTTTCAGTAAAGCCAATAATATTGCCAGAGGCAGGTGTAATTCTTGAATTATTAACTGATTCTGATAAGAACGTGCTGAATTCTTCATTTACAAGTTTTCCGAAGCGTGAATTGAATTTTCGTGGTTCACCTATTATATTTTTATTGTCGAACATTTGTATAATACTATAAGCAACTTCTTTCCCTTGCCCCATGGAACGAACAGCATATTTTGTTACACGATTAGCATTGCCTATTGCAAAAACATTTTTAATATTGGTTTGGTAGGTCGATTTGTCAACTATAATGCTTTTATCTTTATATTCTAAGTTCCATTCAAACATTTCGGGTGATATTTCGCCTGTGGCTACTATCACGGCATTGTATTCGCTGCACATTTTCTTGAAATCACTAGGCTTAATATTAGATTCAGAATGAAATACGATGTCTATATCTAATATTTCTTTTATCTCGCGGTCAAGAATTTTTTTTGGTAAAATGTAATCGTCAATTGAGTATCGCAAAGCACCTCCTGCCATTGGGTTTTTATCAAATAATTCTGATTTTATGCCATTAAGTCGCAGATAATATGCGGCTGCAAGCCCGGCAGGACCAGCTCCAATAATTGCAACTCTTTCAGGGCGAGTTGAAGGTAGCTTTATTTCAACTTTACCGTGGTCAGCTGCAAATTTCTTTAGTATACAAATAGAAACCGCCGTATCAATAGTATTACGGCGACAAGCTCCTTCGCAAGGTGCAGGACAGATAAGACCAAGCACAGAGGGAAGAGCAATATCTTGTTTAACTATTTGTAATGCTTTATCGAATTGACCATCGGCAAGTAACCTGTTCATAAGCGGTATATTCATGTGAGCCGGACAGGCAGTCTGACAAGGAGCTTCGCAATCGCCAACATGGTCAGAGAGCATCAATTCAAGTGCAGTCTTTCGTAAGTCGGCTATTTCCTCATCATCGGTAATTATATTCATTCCATCTATTGCAATCAGAGAGCAAGAAGGCAAAAGCTTACCAGTATTAAGGTCTTTAACCAAACAAATCATACAAGAATTGAAATGCCCCAAATCCTTCAAATAGCACATATTAGGAATTTGAAAACCAGCAATTTCAGCGGCTTCAAGTACAGTAGCACCTTGATTTACATTTATTTCTTTGTTATTAATTGTCAATTTCATTTTTTTCAATTATAATAACTGTTTAATCTACTGTAATTGCATCTGTTGGGCAAATCTGCTTGCAAGTATCGCATTTGATGCAAAGCTCATGAGTGATAAAATGTTTTTCGTGAGGCTTAAAATCAATAGCATTTACGGGGCATTGCTGTGCACATTTAGTACAGCCTATACAATTGTCATTTATGGAATATTTTATCAAATCTTTACACTTCCCCGATGGACATTTTCCAAGCAAATGGGCATCATATTCATCTTTAAAATAGCGTAAAGTAGAAAGAATAGGGTTTGAAGCAGTGCGTCCCAATCCACAAAGGCTACCTTTTGTTGTTGCATGTGCCAGTTTTTCCAGTTCTGAAAGGTCGTCAGCTTTTCCTTTACCTGTGCATAGTCTGTTAAGTATATCTAACATTCGGCGAGTTCCAATTCGGCAGAATGTACATTTACCGCACGATTCGTGTTGTGTGAAAGACAGAAAATATCGAGCAATATCAACCATACAGTCGGTATCGTCGAGCACCACCATACCTCCAGAGCCCATCATTGCCCCAATTTCTTTGAGCGATTGAAAGTCAATAGGAGTATCGGCTAACCAATACGGAATACAGCCACCTGATGGGCCTCCTATCTGAATAGCCTTGAATTGTCGTCCGTTGGCTATACCGCCTCCAATTTCTTCAATTACTTTTCGGATGGTAATGCCTAGTGGCACTTCTATTAATCCACCTCGAGCAATTTTACCAGCTAGAGCAAAAACCTTTGTACCCTTACTATTTTCGGTACCTATTGATTGAAAAGCTTTTGAACCTTTACTAATAATGTATGATATAAGAGCAAATGTCTCTGTATTGTTTACCAATGTTGGTTTTCTCCACAATCCTTCTTGTGAAGGAAAAGGTGGTCGTATGTTCGGATAACCTCTTCGACCTTCAATAGATGCAATGAGTGCAGTTTCTTCGCCACAAACAAAGGCACCAGCACCTTGGTATATTTCAATTTCAAATTCCATACCGCTGTTGAGAATATTTTTTCCAACTATCCCTTTTTCACGGCATATTTGCAGGGCTTCACCAACTCTTTTAACAGCTAGTGGGTATTCGGCTCGAATGTAGAAATAGCCTTTTTTTATTTGAGTTGCTCGTGCCGCAATAAGTATACCCTCAATAATTCTAAAAGGATAAGATTCGAGCAACATACGATCCATAAAAGCTCCGGGGTCGCCTTCGTCGCCATTGCATATAAGAACTTTCTCATCTGATTTTTCGGTTGCTACTATTTCCCATTTTTTGCCAGTCGGGAAACCGGCACCCCCTCTTCCCCTTAAGCCACTTTCACTTATCTCTTTTATAATTTCATTAGGTTTTAATAAAAGAGCTTTTTTCAGTCCTAGTAAACCGCCACTTTCAATAAATGCATCGTAATCGAGCGGACTGTTTTCTCCTCTATGTTCTGTAGCAATTGAAATTTGATTACTCAAGAAAACTGAAACTCTTTTTTCACTTACGTGAATAGAATATCGCTCAATACCATCCCATTCAACATCATTCTGAATGTTTGCAATTTTTTTCATAGCCGAGTTCATTACTCGCCTCAATGGACTTACTGAGCTGAATGCTGATTCAATAATAGGTTTTACATCCTCAGGGCGGACTTTGGCAAAGAGTGTTGCTTCTTTATTTATTGGAGCCAACTCTACAAGTGGCACTTGGTGGCACATACCCACGCAGCCTACGTGTTTAATAGTTACATTAATATGATTTTCAGCAATCACATTTTCAATAGCTTTTCGCACCGCATTGCTACCACTTGCTACGCAACACGAACCAAGCCCAATGCGGATTTCACCTTGAATCTCTTTGCCTTTTGAGTTTCTAAATTGTTTTTTGTCTGATTTGCCTTTTTGCAATTCAAAATCAGATAATATTTCATCAATCTGACGAGGAATAACGTGTCCGTAAGTTACATTATCAATCTGCACAACAGGTGCAAGAGTGCAGCATCCCAGACAGCTTACCTTTTCGAGGCTGTATTTTCCTGAAGCATCAGTTGAGACTTCATCATTAAGCTTCAAGTTTCTTTGAAATGCATCGTAAACCAACGATGCCCCTTTTACGTGACAAGCAGTACCAACACAAACTTTAATAATATGCCTACCAGCAGGTTGCAGACGAAACTGTGAATAAAAACTAGCCACAGACATTATTTCGGCAGCTGTTATTTCAGATATTTCACAAACCCTTTCTATTGCCTCTTGTGGCAAATAATTGTATTTTAATTGAATAGCTTGAAGAATAGGTATTACAAATTTCCTCTCTTTTCCTAAGGAATTTACTATTAGGTCAATATCGTATAAATCTATATTCATCATTTTCCAATGCAATAAAGATTTTTAATGCCTCTTAAATAAACTCTACCCTCAGCAAAAGCCATTGTAGTAACAATTTTCTCGTCAATCTTAGGCTGTGCAATCAATTTGGCTACACGACCTACTGCAAATATATGAGTAGTACCAGCCATATCGCTAATATAAAGCCTTTTATCAGCCACCATAGGTGAGGCATAAAAGCTCACTGCGAGGTCTTGTTCCCAGAGCTTTTCGCCTGTTTGGGCTTCGTAGCAAACCACCATACCGTAAGTGGTTACAATAAATAGCAATCCGTCGGATACAACAGGGCTCGACACTTCAGGAAGAAATTCGCTTGCTTCCCAGACAGTTTTGCCATTTGATGGGTCTATAGCTACCAACTTGGCGTATTCATTACAAGCAAAGACCAATCCGTCGCCATAAGCAGGAGATGGCCCAACTTCACCCATCATACAGTTGTTCGACCAAAGCTCTGTACCATTTTCGGGGTTATATGCAGAAACAAAAGGAGTAGATGAAAGAACAATTTGCCTCTGACCTTTATGGTCAATAATTATAGGCGATGCCCACGAAATGCCCGATTTGCGACTTTTGTCCCAAATTATTTCACCTGAGGTAATATTTATCGCCCACAAACGTCCGCCTTTATTAGTATCGTATTGTATAAAAAGTTTTTCGTTAAGAGAAATTAATGATGAAGAATGCCCATAGTGATTGTCGGGTATGCCAAGGTTTTTCGCCCAAAGTTTTTCGCCATCAATGTTAAATGCAATAATATCGCCATTACCGAACAATGCAACCACGTGAGTTCCATCGCAAGTCAAACTTGGAGCCGACAAGCCAGTGTCATCAGTGGTTTTGGGTGCTTTTGCGGGTGAACCATCTATACCTGATGCTTCTTTTTGCCAAATAATATTACCAGTATTTCTGTTGTAGCAATAGACAACTCTCGATTTTTCGTCGGCACCAGCAACAAAAAGTTTATTATCCCAGATGATTGGAGAATTGAAGCCATTTTTAGGTATAGCATTTTTCCATTTTATGTTATTGCCCGATGTTGCATTCCAATCTGTAGGGATATTTTTATGAGCAGAAACTCCCCAACCCCAAGCTCCACGAAATGAATTGTGATTTTTTTCAATTTCCTTTTTTGTCGAATATTTTACTGCAAACTTATCATTTGCAATAGCTGTATCCAAGGCATTTTCTGCCGTTTTTGCTTCGTTTGATAATGTATCTGAAGTCATATCGATTACCTCAATATTGTCATTAGATATTACAGGCTCATTGGTTACTGCAACTTTTTTTGCATTCAAATCAGATATGTTTTTATTTGAAAGAAAGCCAAATACAAGTGCTATTACAATTAAAAATACTGAAGCAAGGGCTATCCATCGTTGAGATAACATAGATGTTATATTTTCGGGCACTTCAACACGAATAGGCACTTCAATCTTTTCTTTTAATGAAAATAACATTCTCAGTGAAACAATAAAAGTAACTCCAATAAGCAAAAGCAAAATACTTCCTGTTTTAATTTGCCAAGTAGCATTAAAATATGCTTTACGAGCCAAAAAATCGAGGTTTCTTATCTCATTGCGAAGTTGTTCGTTGTCAGGGTTTTCTGCAAGACGTTCAATAAGTACATCTATTGCTTTTGTCTCAAGTGGCTTCGCTGTAGACAAGTGTAAATAATTCAATATCAAAATAGTGCTTATAAGAACCGTAAAAAAGCCAGATATTGTGGCTATTATTGTTAAATTTCTTATGTTACCAAAATCCATCATTCAATTATTTTTTTACCGGACAATAATTCATACATCTTCCGCAACTATAACAGTCGCTTTTATTAGGCTTGTAGCCTGTTCGCTTTCTAAATACCGCTTGGTTCATAAGAGCCCAACCAAATACTAAACCTAAAAACGAGCCAAGCCACCATCCACCTTTATAATATCTTTTTTCTATCATCTGAGCCTCTGAAACCAATGTATCCATTGTTTTACCCGATGAAAGGAAGGTTTGTATCTCAATATCTTTAGTGTCTTTAATAAGTTCGGGTTGTTCTGTCAGAAGCCTAGTAAGGTACACATTGGGGTGTGCAAGAGCAAGAGTTCTGTGCATTTGCGACATTGCATATCCGCCAATAAATATCCAGAGCGGAATTAAAGCTGCAAAAAATATAAAACGCCAAACCTGATTTGGTTTGTTGCTAATAAATTTTGAATTGGTTGGTGTTTCTATTGCATCAAACGGACAAGAATTAGTGCAAAGCTTACATTCTATGCAATCCTTAGGAGTTATTGATAAATGATATTTTGAAAAATAAGATGTTATTTTCAATAAAGCTCCGTAAGGGCAAAGAAACCGACAATATGGTCGTGCCACAAACAATCCGATAACGAGAAATGCAATGCCAAGAATGATCATATTAAACGGTCCATCGAGGCGAAAAAAGCCTACAAATGGGTCGTAACGGCAAATAATAAAATCGGAGTCTGTAGCTGCAAATAAAACAGCCAAACCCAGATATATAAAAGGTATTAAGCCAAGCGTTCGTCTAACCCAAACAGGTATTGATAATGGTTTTAAGATTATCAAATCTTGAATAACTCCCAGAGGACATACACCCGCACAAAAGACTCTGCCAAAGAATAGCGAAAAAAATAATGGTAAAAGGAAAAATAACAAAACAGTAATAGGAATCGTGTAAACAGAATTAAATACTGTTAATGCTACATTCTGAATAGAACCAACAGTACAAACACAGCCTTCACGATAGAACCCAAAATATAACAATGTAAATAAGCTAATCCAAAAAATCCCATTACGAGAACGTTTTTTCAATACAAACCAAGCTGCTAACGACAATAAGCTAAGCAAAATAAATACATCGATGTATTCCATCGCAATTGCACGTGGAGATGGAGTTGTAGTATCGGGTTGTACATAACCGTTTTCAAACTCAGGTTTTGGAAATCGTTGTTGAGAAAAAGAATTTTGAAATGTAAAAAAAATGGTAACAATGATTAAAACCCACTTTATATATTTGGATAATTTTTTCATTTATTTGTAGTTTTATCATCCTTACTGAAATCTCCTTTTATAATGTATGGTTTATCGGCCGAAACCCTTTTGATAGCATCTGATGGGCAAACTCTTGCTATTGCACATTCGTTGCAGTTGTCGCACAAGTTGTGTCTTATTTGCAAGTGAAGAGAGCCATTGCCGAAAGCTGAGCAACCTTTTACACATTTAGCACAGCCAATGCAAAGCTCTTCTTTGATAATATATTCATAATATGGCTCTTCGATATATTTGCGTTCGATAGCAGCAGTAGGGCAAAGCTGATTTTCAGCAGCTGAATTTCTTTCTTTTGCAGTAGGTTTGAGATATCCACCACACAAATCGCAATAACCGCAAAGAGCATAAGCGTGTACGCATTTCACAGCTGAAGGCGTTTTTACGCATTTAGTAGCACAAAGTCCGCACTGCGTGCATTTAAATGGATCTATTTGCCAAACCCACTTACTAGCATTCAATTTGCTAACAGTAAGTCCGCCAACCCCAATAACAGAGAGTGCAAGAGATAGCCTCATTCCATTTCTTAGAAATTCACGACGGTTATATGTTTTATCTTCTGCCATAGATTATTTTTCTATTTTTTGCTTCTTTGGCAAATTACAATTGTTGTATTTGCCGCAATTTTTACATAGACTAACATTACAACTATCTTCGTTTTGAGATGAACGGTTTACACCAATTCCTGCCAAAACTCCAAGCCCTGCTAATAATGCAATACGACCACTTATATTTAGAAATTCTTTTCGTTCCATTTATTTTTTAGAAAAAATCCGTATCATCTTTTTATCTTTATCAAGTACAAAAACTCTTCCTGATTGATCACATACAACATCGGGCGATGAACCTTCATCAACAAAATTATCGGGAGAAGCTACTATTCCTATTAATTCGCCTGATGGGCCATATTCTTTGATTCTTACAATTTTCTTTTCGCTTGTAATAAAGTTGCCATTTGGCAAGAAACAAAAATTTGCAGGATTACAACAACCACAAAAACCTTCAACAGTATTTCCTGATTTTTCCCAAAACCTAGTCAACACTCCAAAATATGAATACAATTGCAATGAATGAATACCCGGATTTGCAACCCATAGATCGCCATCGGAATTTAAAGCCAAATCGAAATTAGCACTTGGTAAAATAAATCCATGAACATGATAACTGCCCGATTCTCCTTTAAATTCTCTTAAATATTTTAAATTTTCATCAAAAACCAAAACTCGTCTTTTCCCTGCGTCTGCTACAAAAATAAGTGAGTCATTACAAGCTACCGATGTTAACCAGGAACTATCTGATATTGCATTATAGTTTGATATCACTTTGCCCAATTCTGATACAATAGTTAACATAGATTTAAAGGCAATCACAATATTTCCATTAGGCATAATAGAAAGTGCATAAAGAGGCCTTGAAAATGATAACTCATTTAGTTTTTTCCCCTTTTCATTTATTATTATCAGCATATTATCACTTGCAATATATATTTTATCTTTATTCCAAGTTAAACTACGAAGTGTATCTCCCCCAACTCTTATTTGGCGAATTTCAGTGTATTTAATCAATGCGGTGTCAATTATTTTATATTCATCAATATTCAATTCATAAGGGTTTTCACCCATTTCTCCTCTCCTTTCATTGAAAAAATCAGAAAATATAATAACTACAATTATTACTGCAATTATTATTAGAACTATTGAAATAACTTTGTTTTTCATTTTTAAAGTTTTTGTATGTTTAAATTACACAAAGGAAAACTGAACTAACACAGAAAACCAAAGAGTAATATTAAATTATTTAGTTCCATTTACCAATGTTAATTGACTTTGTCAGCTGTCAATAGTTATCACATATTTCCGAAAGGTTTAAAATAGGTTTATTAACAATAGAGTTCGGTTTTAAAAATACAAATTTCTGGTAAAATTAATCGGACAATAGAGAATTCATAATAATAATTAATTCAACCTAACAATACAAAAATTTCAAAAAATTAATTCAATAGTATTATGTCCTTATTCAAGATTGACATATATACGTTCCCAAACCCAAGTTCCCGGGTTTGCTGTGCTCCAATGTACCTTTTTCTATAAAACCATTTACCGGTGCATTTGAAAGAAATACCTTTGCATAGTTAGATATAGAGATAATTTCCGTGCCCTAGTGAGAAAGCAGGTCAAACTTGGTTCCGCGTACTTTCATGTAACGATTTTACAATTGATTCTGTATCGCGTCGATTCCTTGTGTTTTAATGATTTGGGCAACTTCAAGTCAGCCATACACAGTACCAGCATCGTCAAAACTTATCATGTAAATGAATTATCCTGTTTTTTGAAAAAAAAACTTTCTTTTTTAAAATCTGCAGTGGTTATTATTCCGACCTTTAGGGCAAAGGAAGTAGCGCTTAAATCGCTCATGTTAAATAAAACAAAATTTTTATTGTCCAGAAAAAAGTTTCTTAGACTTATAAATTGAAAAAGAGGCTACGACAAAGCCCTAAGTATTTAGAGTTTGTACAATTTCATTGGCTGCAAACTCAATTTTCAGGGATTCATTATTAAAGCCTAAGCCAATATTTTCAGCATAATCAGAAAATAAGCATGTAAGAATAATTAGAAGTAGATTTGATCTCAAGTTGATATAAGCTAAAGTATTGACATTACAAACATTATTACTATTGTTTGTATTCAATAAAACAGGCTCATTTTTCAACGAACCATTTTAAAATAAATACTAATTATTCGAAAAATATTGCAAATCAAACTTATTTATAAGTCCAATACTTGTAATGAATATTAATATGCAATAATAGGTACTTTGTGTAAACCAAAATATGTTAAAGTCGAAGACAACATAGGGTCGTTTTCGCCATTGATAATATAGTTAAGATCTCCCGATCTTTTGTCGAGTACCTGCACTTCGTCCGTTTCGAAATTGTACGACAATCTGAAACCTCCTTTAGTCATTGACATTTTTGCTGCTTCTACTAATAATAAGTACATTTTACTTGGGTTTAATGTTGTTATTAATTAAAATAGTTCTATTTATAAGCTTTGTAGCTCATTCATGAGGCTAAAATACGCTTCATATTTGGCATCAACAAATTATTAACAATAAGTTATTAACAATTTGTTGATAACTTATTAACAATCGGCATGCTATATATCTGACTAATTGAATTATAACAACATTTACTCTAGCAATTTTGCAAGTTAAAAATGTTAATAATTAAGGTCAAAAAAAATTGTAAAATAAAAAAACACTATTAAATCTAGTGTATCATTATTTTACAAAATCTAACCAATGGCTATTTTCACTATAATCGTCGAAAAGAGTGGTGTTTTGGGCAAACGAGAATGTATTGATTTGGCCCGATATTTCTTGTTTCAACATATTAATTGCTCCTTGAATTAAATCGGGACGAAAACCTCGGTCAATCATAATTGCTGTGCTATTCATTGCGGCAATTCGACTTATTACAATTCCCAAATCAACTAATTTACGTTGAGATAAATTTTTGTTTAATTCAAAATCAACAAGATCTTTAATTATTTCTGAAGCTCTAGATGTTAAACTGAATGATTTTAGAAATTGATATAAATTTGTTTCCTTGGCTGTATTCATCAATTTCAGGAACGATTCACAAATTTGCACATATAGTATATCGTTAGAACCTTCGAATATTTGAAAAGGTCGACTATCGACAGTGCTGCGACCTGCTATGTGATTGAGTTTGTAACCACTTGCTCCAACCAATTGAAGTAGCGACTGCGACGAATCCTGCATTAGATCGGTGGTTATGCTTTTAATAATATTTGCTTCAAGACCTTTTTGAGTTAAATCGTTTTCAATACCAGCCATTTCGCTGCCCACAACACATAATGCAGAGCATATAGTATAGTTTGCTTGCAGTCTAGCCAATCGGTGTTGCACCTGATCGTACGAGTAAAGATTTCGCCCACCTACTTTTCTTTCTCTTGTGTGTTTAATAGCCTCTTCGAGCATGCGTTTTATGAAGCCCATACCCATACCCGGAAACTGAAGGCGACTTCTATGTAAGGTATCGAGCATCATTTGCACTCCACTCGTTTGAGGTATTAGTCTCTGATTTTGGGGAATACTAACATCGATAAGGTTTCGACCATAGGGTATTTGGTAAAGCCCAAGGTTTTCGAAATACTCCTCGACCACAATTTCTTGACCGGCGGTATTTACATCGCATATAAAAAAATCGATATCGCGGAGCAATCCGTTATCACCACTTTTACGAGCTGTCAACAACCAATAATTTGCCATTCCAGTTAATCCAGCCCAATGCTTGGTTCCTTTCAAGTGAAAATACCCATTTTGTTCGGTATAAAAGGTTTGCATATTCAATGCATCGCTTCCATGACCAGGTTCTGTTATCATAAGGCCTCCCATATTTTGATGTTCCAAGAAGCGCTTAAAGAGCGGTAATTTTGCATCTTCCTGAGCATATTTGATTACAGGCTGCAGGAATAGAGCATAATTGATACTAAGGGTTAGTGATAATGCCAATGATTCATACGACGCTTCTGACATTAATGCTATACACTCGTGGGTTGAATAACCATGACCTCCATATTGCTTGGGAATGCAAACAGATAAGGGATTGTACGACATAATGTCGTTGAGCGTTTGTGCAGGTAAACGGCGTTGAACGCTTAGTTTGTCGATGTCGTCATCGACATGAAATGCTTTTTTTATTTTAGATTTAAATCCTTCAAGAAATTCGGAAAAAGGAATTTCCTGGTTTATAGCAATAGTTGAGTTGTTTTCTAAAGTTAATGTTTTCATGCAGCTTTTTTGTAATGTTTAAAAATGATAAAGAAAAAGATGAATGAAATCAAGGCAATAGAACACGAAACCTCAAGATGATTCTAAATTTTAATCTTTAATTAGAACAGAACAAAGGAAGTGCAAAAATGTTTTTAAATAATAAATATTAGTATTCCGCAGGCAATTCTTTCAAAGCTGCATAAGTAAATACTGGACCGTCTTTACAAACATATACTTTACCAACATTACAACGTCCGCATTTCCCAAATCCACATTTCATACGGTTTTCGAGTGTGGTAAATATGTTATGATCGGCAAATCCAAGTTTTTCTAAAACAGGGAATGTATATTTAATCATAATTGGGGGACCACATACAATAGCCACTGAATTTTCGGCAATTGGAGCAGCTTTTTCCAATACGGAAGGAACAAATCCTACTTCACCTTTCCAGTCGGGGGTTTGACCTCCTGGATCGACTGTGGTTATTAGGCGCACATCGGGTCGTTTGCTCCAATCGTCGAGTTCATGCTTATAAACCAAATCTTCGACTGTACGTGCACCGTAAACAATGGTAACATCCTTGAACTGATCGCGTAGGTCTAAACAGTTCCATATTACGCAGCGCATAGGAGGCAGCGCTATTCCGCCGGCTATGAAAAGCAGGTTTTTTCCTTTCCACTCATCAATAGGAAATGTATTTCCGTAGGGGCCACGAAAACCAATAATACTACCCTCTTCGCAACTGGCAAGTGCCGATGTTACTTTACCCGATTCGCGAAAGGTACATTCGATATAACCTTCGCGGGTGGGCGACGATGCTATACAAAAGGTCGATTCGCCTTCGCCAAAAATTGAGTACTCGCCAAACTGACCAGCTTTAAATTGGAAACTGGCGGCTTCTTCGGGATTGGTAAATTTTAAACGAAATGTTTTCACGCCTGGTGCTTCTTTGGTGATTTTCTCAACCAGCATCAGGTAGGGTTTATATATGTTTGATTGGCACATGATAATTGTAAGTTAAAAGTTAAAAGTTGAAAGTTGAAAGTTGAAAGTTAATAATTTTCAAATTTAACTTTCAATTGATATAATATGTTCAAGTATATTCATATCGACTGGGCAAGCTCTGGAACATCGTCCGCATCCGGTACATCCCGTAACATTTAAGCGGTCTGGCATATACGAGAATTTATGCATCAAACGTTGGCGCCAACGTTGGTTTTGTACTTCGCGTGGGTTGTGCCCAGAGGTGTGCATAGTAAACATCGAAAATCCACATGAATCCCAATTACGTACTCGGGTTCCTTTGCTCCCATGCTTTTGATCTTGTATATCGAAGCAAGCACAAGTAGGACAAACGAAAGCACATGCCCCACATCCCAAACAACGCATCGATTGTGCTTTCCATACTTCGCTTTCGAATATTGTACTAAGTTTTTTGGTCAATTCTTCCCGGTTAAATTGAACGGGAACATTTGCCAAGTATTTTTGTTTGTCAATCGTTTGGCTAACGTTAAACAAATCGGGAGCAAGATCAACAATGGCTTGACCTTTAGGTGTAAGTATCTCTGCTAGGTAATTATTGTCGCCAATTGGAGTAAGTTGAATGTCGCTACCGGCAGTATTACCCGGATTTCCACCTACCGATGTACAGAAACAGGCATCGTCGGCTTTTATGCAACTATAAGTAATAATCGTAGTTTTACTCAGTCGGGTATTGAACATAATATCTTGTATATCCCAGTTAAAAATACTGCTCAATGGAATAAAACCAGCAGCATCGCAAGGTCTTACACCCCACAATATGTTATTCTGAATGCTTTCTGGTTTAAAATCGCTAACATCTACTTTTTGAAATTCTTTTTTATAACTAAAAAGTTTTTCGGTTCGAGGAAATGCTACTGCCTTTGCCGATTGGGTGGTTTGAATAAAATCCTCGGTAAGTTCTTCGAATGCGTTCAATGGCAAATAATCGACACGATTGTTATGATTCTTAGGACCATAAACGAATGTTCCTTTCGATTTTATAAGATCAAAAAGCTTTGCCAGTGAGGCTTTTGAAATAAGTCTTTGCTCTGTCATGGGTCTTTTATCGTATAAAATTTTCTTTATCGTCGCTTTTGTAGGTCGATAGGACATTTCCCCCTTTACTGTTAACAACAGGTATAGTGCCAAACTGCTCTTTCAGGTTTTCCCGCATTTTTCGGGTAAACAGGTTGAGGGGAATGCCAAGCGGGCAAGCATCGGCACAGGAGCCACAGTCGGTACAGCGACCAGCCATGTGCATGGCTCGCATTATGTGCCATTCGAAATTTCCAATGGTATCGGAAGTTGGACGTATCCATTGAGGCTGATTGCTCTCAATGGTGCATTTTTCGCAATAGCACAATGGGCATGCAGCTCTACAAGCGTAGCATTTGAAACATTGCGAAAGTTCTTCGGACCAAAATTTCCAACGTTCTTGAGGTGGAAGACTTTCTATCTTTGCCATCAGCGTATTCGATTTTTCGTCAATTTCCTGATCAAAAAGCGCTACATATTTTTCTATTTCATCAAAGGATCCAAATTGTGTTACTTTTCCCTCGGGCGAAACACCTAAAACAACAAGCTTCTCTTCTTTCAATTGGTTTTCGGCAGCAAGCTGAACAATAGTGCGTAACACCTGAATAGGTGCTACAATAGCCATCATGCCATAAGATTTAACTTCGTGCTTGTGAAGGTAAACTGCAAGGTTGTTGATACACCTGCTATTGAACACAAGTTTATTAGCTTCTTCAGGCTTGGTAATAAAAACAGGGCGTATTTTACCCGATTTACTTGTTTCGTAGCCAATTACAATATTCACATCTCCCGATTGCAGGAGTTCGCGGGCTTTATTTTTTATTTCATCCATGTTGTGCTTCTTGTTCATTAAATGCATCTGCAGCTTTCTGATAATCGGTATAGGGGCCGAGTTCTCTAACTGTAGTAACGGTAGTGTTCACAATTTCGGCCCATTTGGCTCCCTCGGCTGCCGAAACCCAAGAAAATTGGATACGACGAATATCTATACCACAGAAATCAATCAGGTTACGAAATGTAATCCATCTGCGACGTGCATGAAAGTTGCCCGATGTATAGTGGCAGTCGTTTGGGTGACAACCCGAAACAATTACTCCATCGGCACCTTCGCCAAATGCCTTAAGCAAAAGCATAAAGTCGATGCGACCCGTGCAAGGAAAACGCACTATTTTAACATTTGTAGCATATTTAATGCGGCTGGTACCAGTAAGGTCGGCCCCGGCATATGTACACCAGTTACAAACAAAAGCTACTATTTTGGGTTCGAAATCCATATAAATCGTTATTAGTTGTCCGTTTACCGTGAAATTCGAAAACTTAATCCAATTTTCGAAGATGCTTGGTAAAATGAGCATCGGTATATTTTTTATTATTTAATTCACTATCAACTCTCCACCGTCCACGGTTCACGTATTCAGCAACGCCATTACCTCAGCAAACATTTGATCGTTTGAGTAACCTTGGATATCGATCGATTTGTTGCGACAAAATGCCACGCATGTTCCACAACCTTGGCATAATCCGGGATTGACACGTGCCACAGTTTTAATTGTTTCTCCGGCACGGTTTTTAATTTCTTCGCGCTCAATGGCTTGGTATGGACAAGCAGTCTGACACATAAAACAACCTGCGCAAGTCGAGTACATTGGAGGTGCACAACGGTTCACAACTGCAATCACTGGATCGCGAGTAAGTTCGTTTTGCGAGAATAAGCCGGCAACTTTACTTGCGGCACCAGATGCCTGGCTCACTGTTTCGGGAATATCTTTCGGAGCCTGACAAGCACCTGCCAGATAAATACCGGCTGTATTGGTTTCTACAGGCTTCAGTTTTGGATGAGCCTCTGCAAAAAATTGATGTGCATCGTACGATACATGTAGCTTTTGCGCAAGTTCTTCTGAGCCTTTATTGGCTACACCAGCAGTAGCAAGCACTACAAGGTCTGCTTCTATCTCAACAGGCTGCCCGCCCATTAGTGTATCGGCTCCTTTAACTATGAGCTTACCGTTTCTCTCGTATACACGCGAAACACGACCACGCACATATTTTACACCATCATCTTCAATGGCTCGGCGAACAAATTCTTCGTACATCTTGCCTGCTGCTCTTATATCCATATAGAACACTGTCGACTCGCCGTGATGTACCTTGTGTTGGTAAAGCATGGCATGTTTTGCAGTGTACATACAGCATATTTTTGAGCAATATTCAATGCCTTTGGCTCTGTCGCGCGAACCTGCACAAGCAATAAATACAACCTTTTCGGGTATTTTGCCATCAGATGGGCGACGTATTTCGCCAAGTGTAGGACCCGATGCAGAAGCCAAGCGTTCGAATTGTAGTCCAGTAATAACATCTTTGTACTTACCATAGCCATATTCAGGGAAGAAATCGGGTTTCAACACTCTAAAACCTGTGGTGATAACCACTGCTCCAATTTCAGCTTCTACGATTTCGTCTTCTTGGTCGAAACGAATGGCCTGAGTTGGGCACACTTTTTCACAAATTTTACATTTACCTTTAAGATAATATGTACAATTGTTGCGATCAATAACCGGTTTGTTGGGTACTGCCTGAGGAAATGGCACATATATAGCAGTACGCATACCTAGTTCGGCATTAAACTCGCTTGGTATCTTTTTGGTAGGACATTTGGTGGTACACAATCCGCACCCTGTGCAAAGTTTTTCGTCGATACTTTTCGATTTGAGGCGTATACGAGCTTTGAAGTTACCTATAAAACCTTCGAGGCTCTCCAATTCGGCATAAGTATACAAAGTAATATTGGGATGTTGCGCTACCTCTACCATTCGCGGAGTAAGGATACATTGCGAACAGTCGAGTGTTGGAAAAGTCTCAGACAATTGCGACATGTGCCCACCTATAGAAGGTTCTTTCTCAACCAAAATAACCTTATGCCCTGCATTGGCAATATCGAGACTGGTCTGTATACCAGCTATACCGCCACCAATCACAAGTGCAGTTTTGGTAACTGGAACCTTAATAGATTCGAGAGGTTTGTTGCGTTTCACTTTTTCGACCAACATACGAACCAGATCAATCGCTTTGTCGGTTGTAGCATCGCCTTTTTCGTGCACCCACGAGCAGTGTTCGCGTAGGTTTGCCATTTCGCACAAAAATGGATTGAGTCCCGATTCGTTGCATGTACGTCTAAATGTAGGTTCGTGCATACGAGGTGAGCAGGCAGCTACCACAACTCCGGTCAATCCTTTTTCTTTTATAGCCTGTTTTATAAGTGTTTGTCCCGGATCGGAACACATGTACTTATAGTCGACGCTGTGTGCAACTCCTTCGACATTGGCAAGCGTTTGTGCAACCTTACCGCAATCGACTGTTGCGCTGATATTCTCTCCGCAATGGCAGACAAAAACACCTATTCGTGACATATTATGTTTTAATTTACAGTTACTGGTACAAAATGACGTTGTAGACCAAGCTCTTCCTTGCTCAGTCCAATAGCCAGACCTATTGCCTGGGTAATATAAAGTATAGGCGTAGTTGAACGCGTGTTGTTATGTTTGTCAATTTCTGGACGGCGCATATCGAGGTTCGAGTGACACATAGGACAAGCTACAACAATAGTTTCTGCTTGTCGTTCGGTTACATCGCGCATAATTTCGCCCGACAAACGTGCCACCACATCGGTACGTGATACCGAAAATCCTGCCCCGCAACATTCGGTCTTAAACGACCAATCGATGGGCGAAGCCCCGATTTTCGACATAATTGTATCCATTACTTGTGGATCTTCCAAACGATCGAATTTTAAAACCTTGTGTGGACGAACCAGCAAACAACCATAATAACAAGCTACCTTTTTTGAAAATGGCTTTTCCAGCTTTTGGTCTATGCGGTCAACCACGTATTCGTTGAGCATTTCCAATACATTCATAATTCGAGAACTTCCATTAACAGGCATCTCTAGTATGTTTGATATTTCGCTTTTGAGAATATTGTCGTGGTTTAGTTCGTGCTGTGTTACCGACAAGCGGCTGTAACAGGCTGCACAAGGAACCAATATTTTTTCTAAACCTTGTGCTTCGGCCAAAGCCAAAATACGTGCCGGCAGCGAAAGCGATAAATTTTTGTTGAGATTGTGCGCTGCTGTGGCTCCGCAACAATTCCAGTCATTAATTTCGACCAGTTCAATATCGAAAGCTTTACAAATAGCCTGTACCGATTCGTTGTACTCGCGCGAAGAACCTGTGAGCGAACAACCGGGGTAATATCCTAATTTCATACAGCTACCTCCTCTTTCTTTTCTATGGTTTTAGCAAATATCGAAGCCATGTGTTTTCTATTCTTTACCATTTCGGGCAATAGATGAAGTTTTCCTTTGGCAAACATTTTTGGGGCAAGAGTTACATCTTGTGTCATATTCAAGGTACGGAGTTTATAGTCGACTATAAGTCCTACTTCGTACAAACGTCCGGTATGTTTGATAGAATCGAGAAATGCTTTGTGAAAAGCAATAATTTCTTTAGCTTTCGGATGGGTTTTCTTTTCGTTGAGCGATTTTTCGCGCATATAATCCATCACTTTGGGTATGTCTATTTCCATAGGGCAACGAGCAATGCATTGTTCGCAGGTAACACATGCCCAAATAGAATATGATCGAAGTACTTTCTCTTTGTTTACTGTTGTTCCAGTTTGTAACATACGCATTACAAGGCTGGGCGGGTAATCCATATCGGAAGCCATGGTGCATCCGGCCGAGCATTTGCCACACTGATAGCACTGGTCTATATTTACTCCCGTAGCTTTTGTTAGTTCGTTTTCGGGACGATGGTTCTCGTGACTCATTTGTTAGTTGAAGTTTTTTTCGGGTGGCAAATATATTACTTCATTCTAATTATCAGGTATTTGTTATTTTGATAACAGAGAAATGGTATTTTTAAATTATTTTTAGTTGATATAAAACATTGAAAAGCACGATTTACTTTCATTATTTAAAATGAAAATAAATTGAAGATACCAATATTATTGTTATTACGATAACAAGGGCTTTTAGGTGATTTTCAGATTGACCAAATGCATAATTGGTTCGAATAATTTTGTATTTTATAAAAGTAAGTTTTTACACCTAGAGGCTGCAAATGGCTTCTTTTATCAAAGTCAAATATAAGATTGTTTAAACAATGAGGCATATTCAAGTGATTATTTTGGTCAAATTTAACTGATTAATTTCATCAAAGTTTTCAGCTTTTTGGCAACAACACTTTCTCCAATTTCATTTGATCGAAATACCATAAATAACCTTCTATATCGTTGTACCCCATATTTTCGAGATGTTTCATGTACCTCGAAACTTGTTTTTTATATTGCGCGTTTTCCGATTTGCCAAATTTGTAATCGACGACAACAGCCTTTTGCCCCCGAAGCATTACCCTGTCGGGTCTGTAACTACCTGACTGATGCACAATTATTTCGGCTTCGCAGCGAACATCCCACTTTCCACCAAACCAATCGCAAAAAGGCTCCCCGGTCAATACTTGTTCTATTTGCTTTTGAAGCTCAATTATGTCTGTAGCACTTATTTCGCCTTTAAGCTGGTGCTTCAACAACACCTGTTCAACATCTTCCTTTTTCTCGATAAATTGAAAAATCCGATGCATCAGTACACCTTTGTTTATTTTGTGCATACGATCGTCATTTGTTTCATCAAAAAAATGGCTCGATTGGAAATTTTGCCTTACATTTCCCAGCACTGGCTTGTATTGCAACAATTTTATTTTCAAACTTTTATGCTTACTTTTTTCTTCTTTGAACAGATACAATATTGAACCAAACTTAAAATTCATGGTCGAGTCAGAAAAAAACGACTTCAGATCGGGCAATTTGTCATTATTATGAGTTTGTTGTGTTGAAACAGTTTTGTATAAAAGTCCACCAACATTTTTGATTTCTGCTTCATCTTTTTTGACAGGTGCTCCAACAAACAAATTGTACACAGCCCTTGTTAATGCGACATAGAGCAAATTAAGATTATCGATATAGGCATTTTCTTTTTCAAGCATGTAATCTACTTTAAATATTGACTGAATAAGGTTTTTGTTGTAGTAAACAGGTATGTGCGGAGCCTTGTCGAATGGAGCAACGCATGGTTGAGTCCAAATAATGTTGGGTTTGCGAGGGTCGTGATCTATATCCCAATCGCAGAAAGGAATAAAAACATTGTCGAATTCCAAGCCCTTCGACTTGTGAATAGTCATAACCCGGATGGCGTCTTGCTGATCGGGCGCATTGATATTGAGCTTCTCGGCATGATCGTCCCACCATTCGATAAACTTGGCAATATCGGAATAATTGTTGTTGAGAAAAAGCACTACCGAGTCTACAAAAGCCTGAATATATGGTATATAAGTCTTATTGATGTTGAGTTTGAAAATTGTAATAAGCCGACCAATAAGTTCGAGTAAAGGTACCGACGAAAAAGTATCGAAGTTTTCGGTAAACTCTTGAGGCAAATCTTCAAAAACATTATATTTTTCAACTTTCAGATTATTTTGCTCATTACAAATCAAACTCAACTCGGTCAACAAAAGTTCGCGTTGAATAAGATCGTTGCTATCTAAAAGAAAACGAAGAGCCGATACGATTATCTTCACTGCCGGCGATTGTCGAATAAAAACAGATTCGTTCGATATAAAATCTATTTTCAATTTTCGATCTACACGGTTATTGTAATCCAAAAATAAATCAGCAATATCTTTAGCGTCTTTTTGGTCGCGAACCAATATGGCTATTTGACGTTGTTTATAGCCCAGAGATGTTAATTCTTCTATCTGAGTCAAAAGTTTATTCATCGACTCGGTTCGCCAGTCTTCAATTTCCTTTGTGTCGAAAAATGAAACAACAACACACCCACCCTTTTTTTCGGGTTTGTTGGGTACCAATTGCATTTGATTTTGGTACGCGAGTTTAACAAGACCCTTATCGTTATCCACTTCAGTTTTTGGATTAAATTGCATCTGCAACAAGTGAGCAGCATATTCGAACAAGGCATTGTTGAACAACACGATATTTTCAATGCTTCGCCAATTGGTTTCCAAATTGAGTTTTTGAATGTTGAAGTTTTGAAAAACGTTGTCGATAGTATGAGCCATTATTTTCCAATCGCCATTTCGCCAGCGGTAGATCGATTGCTTAACATCGCCTACCAATAGGTTCAAATTGCCTTCCGACATACTATTGGCAATCAACGGCATAAAATTGTCCCACTGAACGCGCGATGTATCCTGAAATTCGTCGATAATGAAATTTTTGAATTGATTACCGGCTTTTTCGTAAATAAATGGAGTATCGTTGCCTTCAATCAGTTTTTTGATGAGCTCTCCGGTATTTGCCAATACAAAAATGTTGTTTTCGGAAGAATATTGAAGTATTACTTTTGAAAGATCGGCCAGAATGCTTAGGGTATATATGTTTTTCAAAATAATACATGCCGAATTGTAATTGACAATATGATTGTTGGTATAATCGGCCAACTGGCGTGTAAGTGAGTCGAGGCCCGAATGAACAAGAGCTTCAATATCTTTTCGTTTCGAGCTATCGGCTTTTACCCATTTACCATTGTCGATAGCATCTTGCACCCTTTTTTTAACTTCGAAATCGTTGTTCAATACATTGTTGTAATAATTGGCAACCCCACTTTTTCCATAAAGAAAGTCTTCGGTTTTAAAACCGGCATTTTCGATCATTGCAATAGCTTGTTGAGCAAGCTGGTGCATATAGTTTTCAAAATTATTTTGAATATCTTCGAGTTCAAGTTTATATTCACTTATATACTTTTTATCGGCAATTTTGAGCAGAAAATCGGGCTTAAAGCCTTTAAACTCTTCATTAAAAATTTGCACTCCCAGTTTGATGATTTCAGCCTTAAAATCCCACGATTTGCCATCTTTGAGGCGTTCCAAAGCAAATTGTTGAAGCCATTGCTGCAAATCGGGAGTTTTGTCGAGTTCCGAAATCATAAAATCGGCAACATCGGTCAACACAGCCTTTTGGTCGAGCTCAGTTGTAAAATTGGTCTGCAAACCAAGTTCACGAGCAAAAGCCTTGAGCACCCTCATAAAAAAGCTATCGATGGTCGAAACCGAAAAACGAGAATAATCGTGCAGAATTTTAGAAAGCAACATTTGTGCTTCGTCCGAAATCGATAGTCGGTCGCGTTGCAAAAACTCTTGTAATATAGAAAAATAATTACTCTCGGGGCTATTGCAAGCCAAAAGATGCAATTCCTTAAGAATACGCGACTTCATTTCGTCGGTAGCCTTATTGGTAAAAGTAACCGCCAATATATTTTTATAATTCGAAGCATCGTGAAACAGTAATTTTAGATATTCGCCGGTAATAGTATATGTTTTGCCCGAACCGGCCGATGCTCCAATAAGTTTTAATGCTGACATAATGTAAATTTATAAAAGTATAAATATCACTACTGTCCAGTAAAAAAAATACAGATTTCGGCCGTTGTAAGAAATCTCATCTATATTCAATATAATCGGACAATAGTGTATAAATATATAAAATACTTAGCAAAAGAGTTGTTAGATATTAACTTTTATATCGCACTTCAACATGAAGTTATTGTTAATAATAGCATTAAATATCAAAAAAAGTACATATATTTATAATACCAAAAAAGATTTTTTTAATTTTACAAAGAGCCACTTTGTCTTAGTTAATTTCAAAAAAAGTACAAATAAGGCTTAAAAGATTACTTACAATCAATTTTTCAATTGAAAAATATTATAATAGCCATAGTTCTTTTTTTTTGTCTCTTTATATGGGCTGGTTCATCTATTACCCCAAATTCAATAAAGAAGCCTAAAGCACAAAAAGGCGTTTTAGATCTTCGAAACTGGGATTTCACCATCAATGGCATCACTACGCTTGATGGAGAGTGGGAATTTTATTGGCTCAAATTACTATCCGACACAAACAAATCCACTAGCCCTTTTGACATCTACCTCAATGTTCCAAGTTCGTGGAAAAATGCAAGTATTGGTGAACAAATATTACCCTTAAATGGCTATGGCACATATCGACTTATTGTGCTTCTAAATAATAAGAACATTCGAATGAGGCTATACACCCCCCCTCTTATGCCTGCTTCGCGTTTCTATGTAAACAATAAATTGGTTGGTTGGAGCGGCAAAATTATTGGAAAAGATACTTCAACTATCAATAAAATTGACATTGTTCCGGAGTTCAACAACCATTTTATTGATTTCGAAACAAATAACGACACATTGGAGATTATAGTTCAAACTGCCAATTATCAGGTCGAAAAAAGTGGTTTGAATTTTAGCGTTTCTATAGGTACATCAAAAGAAATACAGTCAAAAAACAGAAATATTTTACTTACATACTCTTTTCTAATTGGAGTATTTTTCATTATGATTCTTTATCATATAAGTTTATGGTCCCTACATCGAAAAGATAATGCTTTGATATATTTTGCAATTCTTTGCATTACACTGTCTTCTTACTTTTTTCATAAAAGCAATTTAATAAACTTTATATTTAATAATATTGACTTCGAGGTAAGTTTCAAACTTCTTCGCATTTCACTATTTTCAACTACACCAGCATTTGCAATATTTATACATGCTTTCTTTCCAAAGGAATACAACAAAAAAATTGCTTACTCAATCATTTTTTATGGCATAATTTTTATGTTAATTGTGTTATTTACACCTTCATATATTCATTGTAAAATAGCTGTTTTTTACAGAGTATATATTATTGCTAGTGTAATAGTATCTTTTTCGGTAATTTTTATAGCATTTTTTCGAAAAAGAAAATATTCTGGATTATTATTATTTGGTTTTGGGATTTTTGGAATAACGGCAACAAACGATGTTTTGCTCAACCTCGAAGTCATTCAAAGTACCGATATACTTCAATATGGATTGTTTTCATTTATACTTACCAATGCCATTATATTATCATCGCGTTTTTCAAATGCATACAATGCGACCGAAAAATTGTCGAACGATCTTAGAAATATTAACGAAAACCTAGAAGACATTGTACAAATCCGCACCTTAGAGCTCGCGCAACGCATCGAAGAAATTGAAAGCCAAACAAAACAAATTGAACAACAAAATAACAATCTCGAACTATATAATAATCAAATAAAAGAGAGTTTGGTATATGCCAGCCGAATACAAAATGCCCTTTTACCTGCACCCAAGCAATCTGGAAAATTGTTGGACTACTTTGTTTTTTTACAACCCAAAGATATTGTTTCGGGCGATTTTTATTGGCATAAAGTTATTGATCAATATCAAGTATTCGTCGTTGCCGATTGCACGGGTCATGGTGTTTCTGGAGCTTTTATGAGCATTATGGGAATATCGTTTCTAAATGAAATAATTATGAACAAGAGTATGGTTACAAAACCCAATTTTGTTCTTGAAAATATTAACAAAAAAGTAGCAAACGCACTCAACCATAACGATTTTGACAAAAAATTGTTCGAAGGTATGGACATTTCATTTTTTGCCATCGATACAGTTTCTCAAAAGCTTTATTATTCAGGCGCTAAGCTACCATTATATATTATTCGCCACGAAAACTTCGAATATATTAAACATCGTTTGCAACCCAATCAATTTGGCATAGGAATAGCATCAATAAACAAAACATTTGAATTTTGGGAGTTTCAGCTAAACAATGGCGATGCCATTTATACACATAGCGATGGAATAATAGATCAATTTGGAGGCACAAACAACAAAAAATTTAATCAAAAACGATTTGAAGAATTACTGACAAACATACAACCATACACTCTTGAATATCAGAAGAAAAGTATTAGGAAAGCTTTTGAAGACTGGAAAGGTAGCGATTGGTTTCAGGTAGACGATGTTATTGTAATGGGTGTAAAAGTATGGTTCGATACGTAATCTATTATTCAATTGATTATATATATTACAATAATACTCAACTGACCGACTAAATGAATAAGATTCTTCGCTTCGCTTACAATGACGGTCTTTATAGGATGAAACAGTTAATGAGGGGGGTAAGCTGCGGCTTACCCCCCTCATTAAAACACTAAACAGCTGTTATTCTAAGTGTAACGCAGTGGAGCAAAGAATCTCATATTAAATATTAATATGAGTCGGTTATTAGTGATTATAATTAAATAAATTTACATTATCAACTAAATTTGTATCATTGAAAACATTGCTTGTAAGTATAGTACTCTTTTTTGCAACAAGTATTTTTGCCGAACCAAGCAATAATATCATTCGTCCATTTGCAAAAGACGGTGTTTTAGATTTACGAAATATCGATTTCAATAAAAACACCATTGTTTTATTGAATGGCGAATGGCAATTTTTCTGGAAAAAAATATATTATCCTTCTGATTTTAAGCAAAAACATTTAAATCAAGACTTTTATATAAAAGTTCCCAGTTCGTGGGACAAATATAGAATAGATAATCAAAAGCTCGAGCTCGATGCTTATGCCACCTATAGACTCATAATTTTACTGCCTAAAAAACAATATAGGTTAAAACTTAATACACTGCACAAAACACCAGCATCGCGGTATTTTATCAACAATCAATTGGTTGGTTGGAGTGGTTCGATCAACGACAACGACTTTTCTATCGAACCCGAGTTTAGTAATCAATTTCAAGAGTTCGAAGCCAATACCGATACACTCGAAATAGTAGCGCATGTAGTGAACCGACAAGTCGACAAAAGCGGTCTCATTTATAGCATTTCGTTGGGCAATGCAGAGAGTCTTGATCGTCAAATCGAAAAAAAACTTTTCACAAATGTATTTCTCATTGGTGTGTTTTTCATTATGTTTCTTTATCATTTAAGCTTATGGTATTTTCGTAAAAAAGACCGTGAACTTTTATATTTTGCTGCCACCTGCCTTACTCTTACCTTATATTTCTTTCATACCAGCAACCTGATTAATATTGTTTTTCCCAATTTAAACTTCGAAGTTAGTTTTAAAATTTTGCGTATGTCGCTTTTTGCAACTGTTCCAGCGTTTACCTTGTTTATATATACTTTTTTTCCAAATGAGTATAAAAAGTTTATAATGTACCCATTGGTAATTATTGGCTCTATTTGCGTATTATTTGTTTTGCTTACTCCATCGTACATTCACCGTCAAATAGCTGATTATTACAGACTATTTATGCTTACAGGTGTATTATCGTCAATAGTAGTTATATTATGGGCATATACACGAAAACGAGAGTATGCTGGTCATTTTCTTGTCGGTTATGTTTTTTTTGCAATCACCGCAGTAAATGATTTGCTTCGCTATCTTGGCTATATAAATTCAGTAGATTTGCTTCAATTTGGCTTATTTGCTTTTATAATTACACAAACGTTAATGCTTTCATCTCGAATATCAATTGCATTTAAAAGAGTGGAAATAATATCGTCAGATTTGAAAATTACCAACGAAAACCTCGAGAATATAGTCGATCAACGTACAGAAATTTTGACAAAACAAAATATTGATATTGAGCAACAATCGGAGCGTATCAACCAACAAAACCAAGATATAGTTCTATACAACAATCAAATAAATGAAAGTTTGGTATATGCCAGCCGAATCCAAAATGCCATGTTGCCATCGCCCCAACAAATAGATTTATTGCACCCGCCATTTTTTGTACTTATGAAACCTAAGCAAATCGTATCGGGCGATTTTTACTGGATGAAATCTATCGACAATTATTTGATAATGGTTGTTGCAGATTCAACAGGACATGGTGTTCCGGGTGCATTTATGAGCATATTGGGCATCTCGTTTCTCAACGAAATGCCAATTAACAATACGAACATTGTAAAACCTAATCAGATACTCGACAAATTGCGAGTAAAGGTTGCTCAAGCGCTCAACCAATCCGAAAGTACAAACGAGCTACGCGACGGAATGGATATTTCAATATTTACAATCGATATTGTAAACAAAATACTATATTATGCTGGAGCTAAAATGCCTCTTTATATTGTCCGACAGGAAGTTGACAATTATAAAATAATTAAGCTCGATCCAAGTCCTTATACAATCGGAATTGATTTAGAAAAAAAACTTTTCGAATGTACCGAATTTCAACTTCAAGAAAACGATGCATTATACTCTTTTAGCGATGGATATATCAATCAATTCGGGGGTAAAATAGGGGAAAAATACAATATTAAAAACTTCGAAAATCTACTTCAAGAAATCCAACCATATACAATGGAGGCTCAAAAAAGAAAAATACAAAATGCCTTCGAAGCCTGGAAAGGAGAAAATTGGCATCAGGTAGATGATGTAATTGTTATGGGGGTAAAAATAATTTGAAAATGCGAAAATATAAGTCACTCATGTTTGTAAAAAAAACATGAAACTTCTCCCTACGGTCGAAATGACAACTAGTTAAATGTTTAGTGGAGTGGGGTTTGAGGTAGCATCGCCAATGTAACAGTAGGGAGTAATCTATCTTAAAAAAAAATTATAAGATAATAGTAATTAGCTACTATAAATTCTCTGAAGTAAGTCTGTTCTGAAGGGCAACCATTTTAATAGCCGTAACAGCTGCTTCTTCGCCTTTGTTGCCGAGTTTTCCACCGGCTCTATCTTTGGCTTGTTCGAGTGTATCTGTTGTAAGCACACCAAAAATAAAAGGCATATTGTATTGAATATTCAAATCGGTAATACCTTTGGTAACTCCTTGGCAAATGAAATCGAAATGACGTGTTTCGCCTTGAATAACACAGCCCAAACAAATAACTGCATCGACCTCGCAATTCTCTGCAACAATCTGAGATCCAAGTGTAAGTTCGAAAGTGCCGGGAACATATTCGATTTGAATATCGGCCTCCTCGGCTCCGTATTTCTTGAGTGCCGACAATGCTCCATCGCGAAGTGCAAAAGTAACATCGCTATTCCATTCAGAAACAACAATACCAAATCTCATACCCTCTGCCCAAGGAATAGGCAAAATGCTGCTTGTTTTTAAGTGTGTAGCCATTAAATATTATTTATTTAAAAGCACTTTTGCTTTTGCAATATATTTTTCGATCTGGCGACCTTCGCTCGACAATGGATATTTTGTTTGAATTTGCTCATAACATTCAAGTGCTTCGTCAAATTTATTTAACGATTCTTGCAATTGAGCTGCTTTCATCAAATATATTGGCGAAATAAACTGATTTTCGTTATTCTCTGCTGCTTCTAAATAATATGAAATAGCCTCTTCCTTTTCGCCCAATTCGCTATGAGCATCGCCTATTGCACCTTTTGCAACAGAACTAACATAGGTATCGTTTCCGTCAAATTTTTTCAAGAATGAAATGGCATTTTCGAAGTCGCCCAATTTAAGATAACAAATACCGGCATAATAACTAGCTAAATCGGACGATTTTGTAAGACCATAATCGTCTATAATTTGAATAAAACCTAAATTATTTCCGTCGCCATTAAGAGCCAAACGAAACGAATCTGTTTCAAAATATCTTTCGGCAAAAAACATTTGAGCCTGTGCTTCTTTTTCGAGTGGGGCAAAATAAAAACGTTTCAAACCAAAAAAAGCTGCAACTATCAACAATATTATACCAGCCGAAATTGTTAATATCTTTTGGTTATTTTCAATAAATTGCTCGGCTTTTGTTAAAGCAACTTCAACATTTTCAACACCTTTCTCTGTAGTATCTTTAGTATTTTCTGACATTGGATTTGTGATTATTTTTTTAGTTTGGCAAAAGTAATGGTTTTGAGAAATAAATAAGCATTTGAAGCATAAAAAAAATTACTTTTGTGACAATCTAATGTCTTATGATTCTCGAAAACCTCTCTCTAGTTAATTTTAAAAACTATGAAAGCGCAGAAATTACTTTCAGCGAGAAAATAAATTGTTTTATTGGCAACAATGGCAGTGGCAAAACCAATATGCTCGATGCCATTCATTACCTGTCACTTTGCAAATCGTATTTCAACTCATCTGACTCGTTAAACATTCGTTTTGGCAACGACTTTTTTGTTATTGAAGGGAAATTTGCCAATACCGACAACAGTACCGAAGAAATATATTGCGGGTTCAAGCGCAATGCAAAGAAAATGTTTAAACGCAACGACAACGAGTACGACAAACTGTCGGATCATATTGGGCTTATTCCGCTTATTGTTATTACCCCATCGGACAATATACTGATAACCGAAGGAAGCGAAGAACGCCGCAAGTTAGTCGATTCTATCATTTCGCAATACAACCACAAGTACCTCGAATATTTGATAAAATACAACAAATCGCTTGTACAACGCAACAAGCTTTTGAAAGAATTTAGCAATGGAATGCCTTTCAACAGCGAACTTCTGGAAACATACAATGTCCAATTGGCAATGTACGGCGTATTTCTTTTTGAAACACGTCAGAAATTCTTTGTCGAGTATTTGCCTATTTTCAATCATTACTATCAATACATCTCCGGAGATCTCGAAAAGGTCGAAATCGAATACGAATCGCAATTGCACGAAGGCAACTTTGAAGATTTGCTTACTACTGCGACTAATAAAGACCGAGCTATGGAATATACCACTGTAGGCATCCATAAAGACGACTTTATATTCAAAATAGACCAGAATAGCCTTAAAAAAATTGGTTCTCAAGGTCAACAAAAAACCTTTTTGGTAGCTTTGAAATTTGCCGAATTCGAATTTATTTCGAAAAGTCAATCGACAGTACCCCTACTTTTGTTAGACGATATTTTCGACAAATTCGATTCCGAAAGGGTCAAGAAAATTATTCAATTGGTTGCCGACAATAAATTTGGTCAAATCTTTATTACCGATACCAACGCCGGACGTATCGACGATATTATTAGAAGTTTATCAATACCCTACAAACTGTTTAGAATGTCAAAAGGAACGATCAATGAAGAGAAGTAACACACAGCACTTTGGCGAAGTATTGCAGCAGTACCTACAGGCCATTGACATACATGGCAAGCTCAAGGAAATACGCCTTATAGATAGTTGGCCTTTGGTTGTAGGAGTTATGATTGCTCGTAAAACAAACCGAATGACCATCAATAAAAGGGTTTTGTTTGTATACATGGCATCGTCGGTTGCCAAATCGGAACTACTGTTGCTAGACAAAAAAGGCATTGTAAAAGCCCTGAACGAACAAGCCGGCATGGTACTAATAGACGATATTGTGATACGGTAATAAAAAAAATTACTAATGTTGGGTATTATTTTGTCTAAAGTCTTATGTTTGATTTTTTTTACAAAAACCGTTACCAGCTAATTGGAAAGTAATCTTTCAGAAACTGTCCACTCCAATGCTTACCAGTATTGATACCATCAATAAACGGGTCGCATACACGCGCAGCGCCATCGACAATATCTAATGGTGGTTGAAAATCGTGTACCTGCTGTTTGTGCTTAGCCAATTCGACGGGATCTTCGTCGGTAACCCATCCGGTATCAACAGCATTAATGTATATTCCATCTTTTGCCAAATCGCTGGCAGCAGTATGTGTCATCATATTGAGGGCGGCCTTTGCCATATTGGTATGCGGATGTCGGTCGGCTTTCATAAAAACATGAAACTTGCCTTCCATAGCCGAAACATTAACAATGTGTTTTTTGCCTGTATTATCTTTACGCATCAATGCTATGAGCCTATTGCAAAGCACAAAAGGCGCGATAGAATTGACCAATTGAACCTCTACCATTTCTAAAGTCTCGATTTGCCCCAATTTCAAACGCCAACTATTGGTGGTTCTCAAATCGACCTGCTGAAGGTCGGCATCTAATTTGCCTTCGGGAAATACTTCGCGAGCCTCTATTGAATTGTCGAACTTGTATGGCACTTGCGAAAGTTGCGCCGAAGCCCTAATTCCAATACCGGGCGTATTGCCAGTCCAGTTTACAGCCAAAGCTTTCGAAGCATCGGGGCTTTGATGTATCAAACCATCTATTTCATTCAAACATTGCTTATGATGAGAAAGTAATTTTTGAACGTCATTCGGGTGTTCGTAAAAAGGAAGCATTTCTTTCTCCATCAGGTGTGTGTAGAAACCCGAAGGACGACGAACGGTTTGAGCCGCATTGTTGATAAGAATATCGAGCCGTTCGTATTTCTGTTCGACATACGATGCAAAAAGTTCGACACTGGGTATATGCCTAAGATCAAGACCGTATATGTGTAAACGATGCCCCCACTCTGCAAAGTCCGTTTCTTTGGCAAAGCGTATAGCCGAGTCGGCTGGAAAACGCGTAGTTGCAATTACGGTAGCACCCGAACGAAGCATCATTAGGGTGGCATAATAACCAATCTTGAGCCTAGAACCAGTAATAAGTGCTATCTGACCAGTCATATCGCACGTCTGGAAGCGCTTTTCGTAATTCAAATCGCCACATTCGCGACACATAGAGTCGTAGAAATGATGAATCTCTGTATACAGCTTTTTGCATACATAGCAATTTTGGGGCGACGATAAATATCGTTTTTCTTGCGACCTATCTGTAATTGGAGCTGCAATTTGTTTGGGAGCTTCAAAAACGCTTTGTTGACGAGCACTTCGTATGCTTGTAGCTGCACGTGCATTGCGGTTTTGTGCAATTTCGCGCTGTTTACGATCGAGTTTTACACTTTTATTTCTTTCTTTTCTTTCTTTTCGATCGGGACGAGAAAGCTGACCAGCCGATTTCATAAGTGCAATTCGCTGCTCTTCGCTCAAATGTAATAACTGATTTCCATCGTTAAGCAATGTTTGCAAAACTGAAATACAGGAGTCTATATCTGCTGAAGTAATTTTTGAAGACTGTTGGGTATTATTATCCATCGAAATTGCACTTGTAAATTTTGTGCAAATGTATTTATTAAAAAGAAAATGAATCTACTCAATAAAAAATAAAGCAAGAATATAAATAAATATTTGTTTGATTGGGCTGAACATATTGATTGAGTTTCAAAATTATTAAAAGTCAAGGTCGATAAGTTTTGAAAAGTGTAAAATAACTCTATTTGAAAGCCTGGTTTTCACATCAAAGCCTGCATGGGCTTTTGGTTAAATACGGTATTAAAATCGAGTAATTGAAAATTTTGTTGTATCGTAAATGATATAATTTTGTGTTCACTTATCAACCAAATTGCAACTCTTCCGACAAAATTGACTACAAAGAAACTGTTTTGCCAGATTGAGATTATGAAAACTGCACATTATTAAATTGTAAATTTTTGTCCATTTGAAATATAAAATTAATTAATATTATAAATTTGAAAAAATACAATTTCGATAAAGGATTCTGCATTATTATCAATTCTTTAATGGAAAAGATAATTTTTAGAACCCATTTTTAATATTGATTATTTAAAAATTAGCAAAGAGAATTTAAAATTTTTAATTTGAAATAATATTGGAAGCTATTTGGGAAGAAAAGTTTAAAATCAGATTTCACGATACTGATCTTCATAGTAATTGTCGGGTACAAGAGGTTTTCAGTTTTTTGTCTGAAACTTGTTGGGAGCATGCCGATCATTTAGGATTAGGGAAAGAGTTTATGTACCCTAAAGGTTTAATATGGGCTTATGCGCGAAAACGTATAATAGTAAATCGCTTCCCTAAATGGGGCGAGATGATTACTGTAAAAACTTGGCCACGTAATTATAACAGAATATACGTGCATAGAGAATTTCAGATATTGGATGAGAATCAGACTCCCTTAATTAATTGTTCTGCCGTTTATTTTGCCTTTGATATTGAAAACAAAAAAGCTGTTGATCCTGAAAAGCTATGTGCACATCGTAAACATTTAGTTTCCTGTGAGAAAACTACTGAGGGGACTCTACATCGTATACCCCCATTTATAGAAAACGATCTTACGATATTCCCTTATGTGGTTGATTACTCTGATTTGGATATGTATAAGCATGTTAATAATGTTCGTTATGTCGATTGGATTTTGAAAAGTATCCCTAACAATTTCCGGAAGAATAATATACTTAAGCAAATGGATATTAATTATTTTGCCGAGGCAAATATGGGGGATGGAGTTCATATTATTACTTCTGAAGAAATACGAAGTATAATTTTTCGCCATTCAATTATCCGTAATTCAGATAATAAAGAGTTAGTTAGGGCAGAAACACATTGGAATAGGTTAACTGGTTCTATTTAAAAATGACTTCAAATCGTTACAAAAACGCCCCCTTTTGGCACGAGCTCAAATTGATTTCAAAGAAAATAAAACATAATAAAAGGAAAGTTTATTAGCAAAGTCTTTCATAGATTTTTCGGTATTCATATACTATCAAAGTTTCAAAATTCATGTATAAAATCGTGTATATATAAAAAACAAGCCCTTGTAAATAATTAACTTACAAGGGCTTAAAATTACTACCTGTGACCTCGGTGGGAATCGAACCCACGACCCATTGATTAAGAGTCAATTGCTCTACCAGCTGAGCTACGAAGTCATTCAAATGTATAATAAATTACAAACAGGCGGCAAATGTAACTTTTTTATTATTTTTTTGAAAATATTTTTTTGAAAAACACATTAATATTCTAAACAAATAAGCAGAAACCATCCGTAAAACATAAGTAATCTGTGTAATTTTCACATTTACATTTTTCAAATTAGTCATTTGTCATTAGTAATTATTTACATTTGCAGTCCACTTTTTTATATGAAAAAATACGATGTAATTGTAATTGGAGCCGGAGCAGCCGGTTTGTTAGCTGCTGGACGAGCAGCACAACGCGGTTTGCAAGTATTGCTTATCGAGAAAATGGAACGTGCCGGACGCAAGCTTCTTATAACCGGAAAAGGGCGTTGTAACATTACCAACGATGCTCCTATGTCCGATTTTTTAGAACATATAAAACCCAACAGTAAATTTCTTCGTCAAGCTTTCTCTCAATATTTTTCAAAAGATATAATTGAACTTCTCAATAAATATGGAGTTAAAACCGTAGTTGAGCGAGGAGGACGCGTATTTCCCGTTAGCAACAACGCTTCAGATGTGGTTTATGCTCTTTTGCAATGGGTCAGCGAACTCAAAGTCGAAATACGTTACAAATGCAAACTGGAAAAAATTATTTGTACAGATACAACAATTTCGGGCATTGAGGCAAACCAAAATGGACAAAGCTATGAAATAGAAGCCAATTCAGTAATACTATGTGCCGGAGGAAACTCATACCCAGCAACTGGCTCGAGTGGCGATTGCTATAAACTCGTAAAATCGCTGGGTCACACCATTGAACCTATAATGCCGGCTTTAGTACCCATCGAAACAAGTGGTGACTTAGCTCAAAGCATGCAAGGTTTGAGCCTCAAAAATATAACGGCTTCGGTTTGGGTCAATGGCAAAAAGCAATGCTCCGAATTTGGCGAAATGCTATTTACCCATTTTGGAGTTTCGGGACCCATTATTCTAACCTTAAGTCGATTTATTGTTGATGAAATTCGAAAAAGCAACAAGGTTGAAATTACTATTGACCTTAAACCTGCACTTGACGAGCAAAAGCTCGACACACGTCTGCAACGCGATATGAACGAAAATGGCAAAAAGCGACTCGACACCATTTTCAAAGAATGGTTGCCTTCGTCGATGATTGCAGTATTCCTTAAACTGTTGGAACTCGATGGAACAAAAGAATGCCATCAAGTAACAGCCAAAGAACGTCGAAAAATAATGCTCCTGATGAAGGAAATGCGCTTACAAGTGAGTGGACACCGAGCATTTAACGAAGCCATAATAACAGCCGGTGGAGTTAGTACCAAAGAAATTGACCCTAAAACCATGGAATCGAAAATTGTTAAAAACCTTTATTTTTCAGGCGAAATCATTGACCTCGATGCCGATACCGGAGGCTACAATCTTCAAATAGCATGGTCGACAGGCTGGTTGGCAGGAAACAATGCGTAAATAGTTGAAAGTTAAAAGTTGAAAGTTAAATAGTTACGCTTTTTTAAACCTCCCCTGCCCCTCCTTTACTTCGACTTTGCTCAGTATCCGAGGAGGGGAAACCGCCGTACTGCAATGTTATTGCCCCCGTTTGTTGAGCGTAGTCGAAACATAAGGTCTTGGGGTTATTTGTATTTGCCTTAACTAAACGGCATTCATTTGTAATTAGTAATTTGTCATTGGTAATTACTCCTGCTCTCGATGTCTCAAACTTACAGCAATATCTGGGTATTTCTTTTTCAGATGTTTTGAAAGTCTTTCGGCACAGTAGACTGAGCGATGTTGCCCTCCGGTACAGCCAAAATTTATCATTAGATTTGTGTAACCCTTCTTAGCATAATTGTCGATAGAAAGATCGACCATCACATATATTCCATTGATAAACGACTCGATATAGGGCAATTTTTCAAGAAAATCGATAACTGCCTGGTCTTTGCCTGTTAAAAGTTTGTATTGTTCCAATCTGCCAGGATTGTCTAAACCTCTGCAATCGAATACAAAGCCGCCACCATTGCCCGATGCATCGTAGGGTATGCCTCTGCGGTACGAAAAGCTATTGATAGATATCGACAACGAAACAGCTTTATTGGCAAGGCTTACAATATAATCCGACTCAGTCAGATATTTCCAAACCTTCGAAAGTTCAGGCAATTCAATTGGAAGCTTAATTTTTTCTAATAACCAGCGCAAATGTTCAATTGACTTCGGAATACTTTGAAGAAATAAGGTTTTCTTTTCGTACAAACCTCTAAATCCATAAGCACCCATGGCTTGCATAAGTCGTATAAAAACATAGGCATAGAAATGTTTTACAAATTCTTGCTTATCTACTTTTTTATATTTTTGAAGTTCCGACAAATAATAGTTAAGTAAGATTTCACGCAAATCGGCAGGAATGGCTGTTTTGGCTTCGAAAAGTATCGATGCCACGTCGTATTGGAGCGCTCCTTGCCTACCCCCTTGGTAATCGATAAAAAATGGCTCGTTGTCGACAATCATCACGTTGCGCGACTGGAAATCGCGAAAAAGAAATTGATCGCAATCGGCCGACAGCAGAAAATCGACAAATGTATTGAAATCGTCTTCGAGCAATTGCTCGTTAAAAGGCACTTTGGCAAGTTTCAGAAAATAATATTTGAAGTAATTCAAGTCCCACATCATCGACTGCCTGTCGAATGCCTGACGAGGATATGCATTGTCGTAATTTAAGCCTTCGTGACCCTGTATCTGAAAACGTGGTAAACATGCCAATACTTTCTTATACATATCGATGGTGGCTTCTGTAAATTTACCGTCCTCGTTATGTTCATTGATAAACTGCAGCAAACTAACATCGCCCAAGTCTTTTTGTAAATAAATATTGTCCTGAAGCTTATCGAAATATATTTGAGGAACCGGAAGACCTTTCGAAAAGAAATGCTTCGAATACTCGACAAAAGCAATATTTTCTCGTTGATCTTCATTGTAAGTGCCAATTAATGAAAGCTTTTCGTTTTTCAATCTAAAATACCTACGATACGATCCAGACGGTGGCAACTCGCTCATTTCCATTGGATAAAGTCCCGAAAAACGGCTATATAATTCTTTTAATAATTGTTCAGGAGTTTGTTGATTCATTATTATTTAATTTGAGAGCAAAAATAACAAAAACGTCGAATATTAGAGATAATCGACATTTGAAACATTTTTTATAAACGGCGCAATGGCACGGTTGAAAACTCCTTGAACATAAGCAATAGACATACCATAATTGGTAACAGGTACGCCAGCATCAATAGCAGGTTTTAAACGATTAACGATTTGTTTTCGGCTTATCATACAGCCCCCACATTGAACAACCAACGAATAGTCGGTTATAGGGCGATTCAGTTTATTGAGCCCCGATACTACATCAAATTCAAGTTTCTTACCCGTAAAATGATTGAGCCAACGAGGTATTTTAACCCTTCCAATATCGTCGCACGACACATGGTGGGTGCACGACTCGAGCAATAATATTCGATCGCCATCTTTCAATGCAGAAATAGTGGGTGTACCTTCTAAGTACTTTTGAAATTCGCCTTTGTAGCGCGCCAGTAACACACTAAAGCCTGTCAATGGTATATCTTTGGGAATAGAAGCATCGGCCTTCAAGAAAATTGAGCTATCGCAAATGGCAAGCTTGGGTTTTATGCCTGTATTCCTGAGAAACGAATCTACTTCTCGTTCTTTTACAACAATAGCTGTGCAATCGTTGTCCAATATATCGCGAATAGCCTGCACCTGAGGCAAAATAAGTCGACCTTCGGGAGCTTCAATGTCGATAGGTACTATCAACAACACAATATCGCCATATTGAACCAAATCGGCCAATAAAGAAGGTTGAGTATATGCTGTGACGGGCATCATTTGCCTAATCAAATCAAGCAACAAAGACAAATTGCTTGGATAAAGGATACTAAAATCAATAATTGTTGTTTTATACTGTTTTTGAACAAATTCAAGGGTCGACTCTTTCAATGTATCTAAATCGTTTTTGTTGTGAACAAATAAAACCGGAACACCCTGTTCGTAAAGGCTGTCGCACAGTTGTTGTTCATAATGTCCAATTTCATTTGACGTAACAACAATAATTGCCAAGTCGATCCAAGCCAATACTTCTTTGGTTTTCTCGACCCTCAACTGTCCAAGTTCACCCTCGTCGTCGATTCCAGCTGTATCAATAACAATAACAGGACCGATACCTGCAATTTCAATCGATTTTTTGACCGGATCGGTAGTTGTTCCAGCGTGTTCAGACACTATTGCAGTATCTTGTCCGGTAATTAAATTAATTAGCGAACTTTTGCCATTATTTCTTCGTCCAAAAATGCCAATATGTGGTTTTAAGTCTCTACCTTTCATTATTTTAAATTTCAATTTCGTTCAACGAAAAACCTTCTTTCAACAAATTCTCGGGCTTCATTAATTCTTCTAGTTTAGCTTTAACTATCAACTTCAATTCATCGTTTGCCTGAATTATATCAATCTTATATAATTTCATGTACTTAGAGAGTTCTGTTGCTTTGTTGTAGCCAATAACTGGAATGAGAGCTGTAGTAATAGCTGGACTTAAAAGAAGTTGACGATACGAAGCCTCGCTATTGAATGACATCCCATTAATTACATTTTCGGAAATTGAATCATTTGCAGCAATAAGCAGTTTGAGACTCTCGATCATAGCATGTCCAATAGTTGGCAAATAAGCGTTGAGATCGAGGCAAGACTGCCCACAGAGTGAACTTATAAGTTGATCGTTGGCGTACACCTTATGTGCTATGCTTATAACATATTCCGATATTACCGGATTGACCTTTCCGGGCATAATACTACTACCAACCTGACATGCAGATATTGTCAATTCTTTAGTTTGGTGAAAATCTGATGCCAACAGCCTTATATCGCCCATCATTTTTTCGAGGTTAACAGCATGGGCTTTGAGTATAGCATGCACCTCTACGAACGAGTCGAGATTTGAGGTAGCATCCATCATATCATCGGCTCGAGTCAAGGGTAAACCTGTCAATTGATTGAGGTTTTGAACCACCTCCATAATAAAAAAACGAGGGACAGACAAACCACTTCCAATAGCACCACCACCCAAATTAACAGTTTTTAGGCGCTCTGCGCATTTAGATACACGCCACCAATCGCGCGACAGAGCATTGTTGTATGTAGCAAATAGTCGCCCAATCGACGAAGGAACAGCCTCTTGCATTTGGGTATAGGCTATACGAAGTAAATTTCTACTTTCCGATTCTCGTTTTTCAATATCGATGCGTAAAGTATTGATCGATTTCTCCAGATCGTGCAATAAATATAACACAGCAACTTTTAATGCCGTAGGAACCACATCGTTGGTCGATTGAAAGATATTAGCATCTTCGATTGGGTCAATATATTGATATTCTCCTGGCTTATAACCTAGTTTTACCAGTGCTACATTTGTTATAATTTCGTTAACATTCATGTTAATACTGGTACCAGCGCCACCACTAATACCGGGCACAATAAAATGTTCGAAATATTGGCCTTGTTGCATTTCAGTAGTAGCCGAAATAATACTGTTTAATACGTTTGGGTCGGGAATTTTGATGGCAGGTTTCGTCTTCTTATATTTAGCATCGATAGCATCGTTGAGCTTTATACAGCATTGATAACAAGCATGTTTGACCAATGCCATAGATTTATACCATTCGATGTGAAACAATAATGAATTTTTGAAATTTGCATTGGCTCTAAAGGAATGAATTCCATACAATGCATCTTTCGAAATATTAATTTCACCAATAAAATCTTTTTCTTTTCTCATGTTTTGTCAATCGTTCACTTTTTATCAAAGAAAATAAAAATGAACAAGAAAAAAGACATAAACTACTCTTTTTTGAGGTTGTTATAAAAAAACTAAGAAGTTAATAGTACATCTGACTTATATGTGTATATTTAAAAATCAATAATCTGAATTGAAATTTAAACTCAAATTATTAAACATAAATGAAATATAAAAAATATAAGTGCATTGTGTGCGGATACATTTACGATCCCGAAGAAGGCGATATGGATAGTGGCATAAAGCCGGGAACAGCCTTTGAGGATATTCCCGACGATTGGTATTGCCCTATTTGTGGCGTAAGTAAAGCCGATTTTGAGCCAGCAGAATAGACATTATTACACATCTAATTTACAGGCTTCTAATACGATAAATTTATTCAAAATACTTATAAACAACTCTGTAACAATGGGTTTTGAAATAAAGTATTCAATTCCTAAATCGAATACTTCTTCACATCGTTCGGTATAGGCGCTAATAAACACAATTGGAATTCGACTCTTTTTATTAATCATATACTTAGTTAACTCAATACCATTAGTATCGGGTAACATTAGATCCATGAGTATAAGATCAAATTTTGGAGGATACTTTTGAACAATCGAATAAAACTCTTCTCCATCTGCAGCTCTGGTCAACTCCAAATTATACTCCGACAAAATATCTTCTAGAAGCATATAATTTGTGTCATTATCTTCAACAATGAGTATCTTATTCTTCATCCTTACGATATTTAATTACTCCATTCGACCGTTCGATCACCAATAAGATAACAATAAACAAATTGACCACTATTACGTTGCAAATAGCCATTCATGCCCATTTCGCGCAATTGATAAACAACTTCATCTGCAACCGGATTAATCGATGCTTCAAAACTTACAAATCTATTTTCTTGTGCATTCACTTTATGCCCTTTGAATAAGCGCATATTAATGTCGTTGGTAGTTCCCACATAAAAATCCTGAATAACTGTTCCCTTCTGTGAAGCAACAAAACTCAGTATTTCCATAATAAAAGCATTGGCTTCTTTCAATTGGAAATTAATTGAATTACGTTTTTTAACTTTTTCACCCTTTGCACTCAGCATTTCTGTAATAACACTCATATTTTTATTGTATTAATGTTTTTATTTTCTTAATATAAATTTAATAAATGATTATGTAATAAACTTGAAAAAAATGATTAAAAATACCAGACTCTGTACTTATTTGACTTTTGCCTGGTATCTTAATTCTATTTCAATCTGTTAGAAATTTTCGAAATGATTGTCAGTTTCATCGACCATGAGCGAGCTAGTAACCTTTCCAGTTGTATTGCTTATTTTAAAAATATTGTTGTTGTTACCACTATGCATGATTGGTTGTTGTGCTTTAGCCTTAGGAGCTTTGTCGCGTCGCAATTTTGCCAATCCTTCTTCTTTTTCGGTTGTGAAGTACGAAACCAATTCTTTCAAAGTTTCGGCTTGTCGTGCTAATTCCTCCGAGCTTGAGCTCATTTCTTCGGCAGCAGCTGCATTTTTCTGAGTTACTGCATTGAGTTGCATAATTGCATTGTTTACTTGACCGGCACCGGAGTTCATTTCCATGCTCGAAGCCGAAATTTCCTGAACCAATACGGCAGTGCGTTGAATATCGGGAACAATTTTTTGCAACAAAGTGCCCGATTGGTCGGCAACCTTTACGCTGTTTTTCGACAGTTCGTTTATTTCCTTAGCAGCAGCTTGGCTGTTTTCGGCCAATTTGCGGACTTCGGCAGCCACTACTGCAAAGCCTTTGCCTTGTTCGCCTGCACGTGCAGCTTCAATAGCGGCGTTGATAGCCAAAAGGTCGGTTTTTTCGGCTATTTCGCCTACGATAGAAATTTTATCGGCTATGCTTCTCATGGCATCAACAGTTGTAATAACCGCCTTGCTTCCTTCGCTAATATCGCCCGATGCCTGAATGGCTATTTTTTCGGTTTGTTTAGCATTGTCGGCATTTTGATTGATATTCGACACCATTTCTTCCATACTGCTCGATACTTCCTCGGTCGAAGCGGCTTGCTCGGTCGAACCTTGCGATATGCTCATGGCAACTTCTTGCATTTGCTGGCCCGACAAAACGATATTTTCGATGGCTATTTTGAATTCGCCAATAATGTTGGCTGTAGCTTTAACCATATCGTTGAGAGCAATCATAAGTTCGTCGTTGTCGGAGCGTTTTTCGAGCGAAATGGTAAGGTCGCCTGTTGCAACCAGTTTGGCTTTGTCGATTATTTGCGACAAGGCATCGATCATTGCATTGAGGTTGTTTTTTATTTCGTTGAAATCGCCGTTGTAGTTATCAGTAATTTTCTGAGGCATATCGCCTTTTGCAATACGATCGACATATTCGGCTGCTACGTTCAAAGGTCCAATTACGGCATCGAGGGTTTCGTTAACACCTTTCACTATTCGACCAAAGTCTCCACCATGTTTTGTTGCATCGGCACGAGTTGCAAGTTTACCATCTACTGCAGCTTTTGCAAGCATGGCGGCATCGGCTACTAACATATTCACAGCTTCAATACACAAATTCAAATTATTCTTTATTTCGTTGAAATCGCCATTGTAGCTATCGGTAATCTTCTCAGGGATATTACCTTTCGAAATACGGTCGACATATTCGGCAGCTACGTTCAAAGGCCCTATTACAGCATCGAGGGTTTTGTTGACACCTTCTACAATTTTACCAAAATCGCCACCATGTTTGGATGCATCGGCACGAGTAGCCAATTTACCTTCAATAGCAGCTTTTTCGAGCATAGCAGCATCAGATACCAAAGCATTTACAGCGTCTATACAGGTATTTAAATTATTCTTAATTTCGTTGAAATCGCCATTATAATTGTCGGTAATTTTATTAGGAATATTACCCTTCGAAATACGGTCGACATATTCGGCTGCTACATTCAAAGGCCCAATTACAGAAT
>CAMDBI010000023.1 GCA_945889005.1 Bacteroides fragilis | reverse complement strand
GCAAATAGTGGACTGTCGAATCGTTAACAGTATAAATATCTTTATTTTATACAAATTTTGCAACTTAATCTAAAAAAGATTCAAGAAAGTTATTAACAATAATTAACTGTATGTTAATATGTTGTGAGTTTTCTTAGAGGCACTAATTAGTAATTAATTTCCCTTGCCATATATCTCTTTCTTCCATTAATTGTTCGAATATTCTTAGCACTTCGTCGTATCTGATGAGTCCCCAACCTTCCGAAAATAAATACTTGGGAGGAATTTCAGATGCTATACGTTCAATAACAGTTTCGGGATTGATATGCACAATCATTTTGCAAAGTATGTCTAAATATTCCTGTAACGAAAAAATGGTGTATTTGTCGGGGTTTTGCTCATAATCATTTTTCATGGCAGTACCGTTTACAATCTGCAGCTGATGAAACTTAACTGTATCGAGTTTTAGTGCAGCTATTTGTTTGGCAAGTTCTAAATAATCATTTTCGGTTTGACCTGGGAAACCAATAATATAATGTGCTCCGGTTTTAATTCCTCGTTTTTTGGTTTCATTAACAGCCCACACGGCACACTGGTAATCGTGACCTCGATTTATATCTTTCAATATTTGATTGTTCGATGTTTCTATGCCATATTCCACAATAATATAGTAACGTTTCGATAGTTCGGCCAAGTAATCGAGCTTTTCAGCGTCGATACAATCGGGACGGGTTCCAATAACCAAGCCTATTATATTGCTATTCGAAAGCGCTTCTTCGTACATTCGTTTCAAATCCGCTAATGGAGCATGAGTATTGGTAAATGCTTGAAAATAAGCAAGGTATTTTGATGCCCTGCGGTATCGGAACTTGTGAAACGTTATACCTTCTTCTATTTGAAGCGTGATTGTTTTTGAGGCAATGTTATAGGATGGATTAAACGCACTGTTGTTACAAAAAGTACAACCACCAAAGGCTACTGTACCATCGCGATTGGGGCAACTAAATCCGGCATTAATGGTGACTTTTTGTACCCGTTCTCCAAATTCCTTACGAAAATATTCTGTATATGAATTAAATCGTCGGGTGTGACCCCACGGGTATGTTTGCATTGGTTTTATATATAATTTTTATTATCGAGCGTCAAATATACTGAACTATCTATTTAATATCTGATAATATTTTTCAATAAATTAGTCTTCATTTCTATATCGGCAGTAATTGCATACACCGATATAGTTGCTCCAGAAATGGCGTCTATATTTTTGCCAATTACTAATTGTTCTGAGCCATTGTAGTCGATAAATTGCTTTAACCATCCTTTGGATGTTATTTCTTGACCATGTGTTGCTTGATAATTAAATACTTTTACATTTTTGACTTTGAAATTTGAATCGAATAGTATAAAATAATCGAAATATTCTGAATTCACTTCTTTTGAACGATCGTTATATATGGAACAGCCGCCTGCTCGGCAACTGTTCACTCGACCAACATAAATGTATTGGTATAAACCAACGTTTTTTTTATTTATCGAAAAATATTTTCCGTTGATTTGGTTAGTTTTTATACCAGAATCACTCTGTATTATTTCTTCAATATCCGACAAGTTTGTAATACCAATCTTTTCTAAGCTTTTTACATAAGTCTTATGTTTATAGTCTATTTCTATTTGAGAAAAAGCAAAATATGAACATAAAATGCTTATTACAAGTGTTATGTTGTATCTCAAAATCATATTTTATTTATTAAAACATCACGCCAATACCGGCATTTATTGTTGTCGCAAATTTATTTGTTGCAGCATCTTTCAAAAGCTGAATGTCGGTTTTTACTACTGCTCCATTTGTTAACATAAGAGTTAAACCGGTAGTTATTGCAGTTTTTTTGTAAGCTTTATTTTTACTTAAATTTTTTTCAATGGAATTGTGGGTGTCCATAAATTCGTAACGAACAAATGGTACAAGTTGCATTTCCGATTTTACCGAACGCAATACATCGTATCCAGCTTCGGCATAATACCCTATCATAGAACTACCCACATCGTTGGGTTTGCCTTTTGTGTCGACTGTAAATGCATTGTATTGTTTGGTGTTCGACAAATCTGAATAGTACAACTGTCCTCGCAATTGCAATCCATTAATACTATAGCGGGTGTCTAATCCAAGCATCGAAACTCCAACCACAGAAGAGTCTGCTTTATCAATTTTTGAATTGTCGTTTTTGTCAATTCCTTGGTAAAGTGTGCTTTGAGTTTTTCCATAATAGCCCGACAAGCCAATGTTTAATCCCCTAATGCCATAATATTCAACTTTCCCGGTAAAGTTTGGAGAACTCATATACGATTCGGCTCCTTTTTGACGTGCTTTTCGCAATCCGTCTTTTCCATTTAGTTTGGCTGCTCCATTATATCCATTGAATCCGTTAATGATATATGCCTGGTATTTGATAGATGCATCTAAGATATTGCCCGAAGAACCAAATCCAATTTCACGCCAGGTGCTAGGAGCAATACTATTATCGATCAGGGGTCGTTCAACTCCATTGAATGTAGTTGGTTCGTGGTATTCGTTAATTATTCCCATCGGCACAAGCATTAAACCTCCACGTAGGTTAATATAATTATTTAATTTGTGTTGCAAAAAAGCCTGCTCTACATATACTTCCGAAACATGCTCAAATTCCAATTCCGAAACAAATTTTGTTTTTTCGTTAAAGTTATAGCCAAACAACATTACCATGCGATGAACATCTAGTATGCCATTGTTGTATTTTGAACCATCTAAAGGTTGGTTGTAATGTACTTCGCCATATCCGCCTACTAAAAATTTACTGTTGCTCGACAATAGGTTTTCGGCAATATTGGAGCGACGATTTGAAGTGCTGTCTTGATCTTGAGAATAGACTATACCGCAAGCTAATGTAAAAACGCTAAATAAAAATTCTTTCTTCATCATTGTTTCGTTTTTCAATTAATATAAATTTGTTCTGCAAAACTATAATGATAAAGTGGCTTGTGAAATCCCTAAAAGTAGTGATTTTTAGATGAGGTCTTTTAAATTGAGGTTGGTTGTGTCTATATAATTATTGATAATTGCATAGACCGTTAGCCCCGATATCGATTTAATTCCAAGCTTTTCGGTAATGTTTTTTCGGTGCGACATAACCGTATGAATACTTATAAAAAGCTTTTCTGCAATTTCTTTGTTTGAATAGCCAAGTGCAACAAGTTTTAGCACATCTATTTCTCTGCTCGACAAACCCTCCGATTCTTCTTCGATTACTTCCTGTTGATTAAATGCATTTTTAACCTTTTCAAATATCTCTTCTTTAGTATTATATAGATAAATAGTGTAGTCTATATTTTCATGCGTTTTGTCTTCTAGGCAATTTGATATGCAAAATAATGATGTTTGCTTTGTATTTTCTAAAAATTGAATATACTCTTTACTATTAATAAATTGGTTTTCAATAAAAAAAACAGATTTTGAAGTGTGATGATATTTCTCTGATAGTAAACTGTTTAAATTGTCAAAGCATTCAATTGAACATTTGTAGTTTTTGAGCAAAATATCAGCTAGCCCTTTTTTTACAATTGCAGAACCATGAACTATATAAACATTTTTATTCATTCAACTGTTTTTCTAATTCAACCACTTGCTGTATAAGAATTTTATCTTCAATTCGGGCATGATTTTTTATATCTCTTTCAAACCTAAACAACGTAATAAGAAAATCGTTACAGATGTTATTGTTATAAACAGGTTCTATATACTTAACAATAAGGCTTATGAGGTCGTTTAATTTGACATCGACATTTGAATGTTCTTTCTCAAAAGTACGAATACTGTATTGATTGTTTTTTTTATTATTTTCAAACAATGTAGCGATATATGGAAATGTTTTTCTTTCTTCTTCATTGATATGGCTCAACAATTCGTCTTTAAATTTTTGGTAAAACTGCCCAATTATATTGAGTTGCTTATTTTCTGTTTTATTGCTGTCGATTAATTGTAATAATAATGACTCAATTTTGGGAACCAAGTATTCTATGTAATATTGATGTGTCTTTTTAAGATATTCAATAATTAGTTTTGGAGGGAATGATTTTAATTCGGTTTCGGGAAAGTAATCTTCATTATGAAAAGTGTTAATTATAACTAGAAAAAAATCGGAATTAATATTCTGTCCCTTACATATATTATCAATACTTTTATCTTTATTGCCCAAACTTATTCCAAATCGGTTTATTACAGGAAGTAAGTGATAGTTGGCAACTACTAAATCTATTAATTTGTTGTGCTTCGTAAATCTGTCCATTCTTTCCAAATTTCTGCAAAATTAAGTGTATTATTGTATATAATTAGCATTTTAATAGATGAATACTTTCTTTATAAACAATTTAGAACCGGATCTTGCAGAACAAATATATGTCTTACAAGAAGTGGAAATTCCCAAAGGAGTTGTAATTTTGAAAGAAGCAGCATATATCAAAGAAATTCCATTGCTTGTTCAAGGAAAGATTAAGGTTCGGAAAACAGACGAAAACGGGAAAGAAATCATTTTGTATTATATTAAATCTGGAGAAAGTTGTATCCTTTCTATCACTTCTTGTTTGAATGAAAAGAAAAGCAATGCAGAAGCCATTACAGAAGAGGTTTCAAAACTCGTTGTTGTTCCAGCTACAATGGTTAGACAATGGATGGACACCTATAAAAGCTGGAGAATGTTTGTGATGCAACTTTATTATTCGAGGTTAGACGAACTTCTAAATTTGGTCGACAGTATATCATTCAAGCAGACCGATAGCAGATTGTACGACAAGTTAAAAACCTTGCAATTGAGTTCTGGCAATCAGATAAAAATTACACACCAGCAATTGGCCAACGAAATTGGAACAGCTCGGGAAGTAATTTCCCGACTTTTAAAACAAATGGAAAACAATGGTTATATCTCTTTAGAACGGGGAATTATAAAAATAATTAGGTCTTTGTAACTAATGTCACATAGTTTGGCTTCGGAGGTAAGTATCTTTGTACAATAAAAAGAGATGTTTAACTTAAAATTTAATAAAATGAAATGTAATGTTGGAAAATCGGACAAAGTAATTCGTATTGTTATTGGTTTAATAATCGGAGCTGTAGGTATTTACTTCAAAAGTTGGTGGGGCTTAGTTGGTATTGTGCCAATTTTTACAGCACTTATCAATTGGTGCCCTTTGTATTTACCATTTGGAATTAGTACTTGCAAAAAGTAAAAAAAAATTAACGACATTTACCAATGCTTTAAGAGCATTTTGTAAATCAAAATAAGAGCAGCCTCTGTAAGCCAATTTTACAGAGGCTGCTCTTATTTTTAAAATTGATGTTAAATTAATTTTTTAATTGAAAAAAAAATCTATTTTTGATGCAAATGAACAGTTAAATTTTTTTTATATGAATTTTTTTGTCAGTAATTTAATAAGTTTAGCAGCTGGAGGTATTGTTGGAGCAATATTCATGGGTCGGTTTTTTAAAAATTCTGTATTTATAAAAGTTGGAATATTGTGGCTTATCAACCTTTTTATCATCATGTTTTTTGTTGGTCTCAAGTACAAGTTTTTTGAGAATAACGCTCCGGTGAGTATTGTGATTACGTTATTTAATATTGTAGCCAGTGTCGTATGTTTTTATTATGGTTCAATATCGGTAGTTCGTCCTCTTACCAAGGCGGTTGACAAACTCGAAAAATTGGCAAATGGCGACCTCAATGTAGAAATCGACAAATTAGATGTAAATCCAAAAACAGATTTGGGTAAACTGCTGATTGCTACCGAAAAAATTAAAAGCAATTTATCAAGGGTTGTTTCAGAAATAAACAATAATGTTGAAATACTTTCAGAGTCAAGTAGTCAACTCAATACTGTTTCGCAGCATCTTTCGACCAGTTCATCGGCACAAGCAGCATCTGTAGAGGAGGTTTCGTCGTCTATGGAAGAAATGGTAGCTAACATTCAACAAAATACCGAAAATGCTCAGCAAACACAGAAGATTGCAAACTCTATAACTCAAGGAATAAAAGTTGTAGGCGAATCTTCAACAAAAAGTTTTAACTCTATTAAGGCTATATCTGAGAAAATTAGTATTATCAACGATATTGCTTTCCAGACCAATATACTTGCGCTCAATGCAGCTGTCGAAGCAGCAAGAGCAGGCGAGCAAGGGCGCGGTTTTGCAGTAGTAGCAGCCGAAGTTCGCAAACTGGCCGAAAGGAGTAAAATTGCAGCCGACGAGATTGTTACGCTTACTTCGCATAGTGTTACGGTTACCGAAAACTCGGCTCATCTTCTCGAAACACTTGTTGCCGACATTTTGAAAACCGTAAATTTGGTTCAAGAAATTACTACGGCGAGTGTTGAACAATCGTCGGGCGCTTCTCAAATTAATAATGCTATTCAAGAACTTAATGGCACCACTCAGCAAAATGTTAGCATTAGCGATAAAATATCAAATGGTTCTGAAGTGCTATACAACCAAGCAGATCAATTGAAAGATATTATTGGATATTTCAAAATAAATCAAAAAAGTTAATAATTACGAAATATTAATGGGCGTCTCTAAAAACTCGTTTTTTTGTAAATCTAAGTTCATGGGGCGACGAATTATTTGGTACAATACCTATTAAAATCTCTGCAGAAAATACACAAGAAGAGTAGAATGTTGGCGATATAGCCTATTGGGTGCTAGGTTCAGGTTTTTGCATTTTATATGGTCGTACACCCGCTTCGACCAGCGATAAGCCTCGGCTTATTTCTCCAGGCAATGTATTTGCAAAAATTATTGGTGATGCTACAATTTTTAAAAAATTTAATTCATTATCTCTTAAGATAGATAAGGCTTCATAAAAAATATTGAATAGTAATTTACAATAGAAAGTAAGAATACAAAAAGTCAAATAACGATATTGTTTGACTTTTTGTATTCTTGATAGTCTGTCAATAAGTGAGTTGCTAAAATAGAATTTTCTTTTAACAAACATGGAATCCCCTCTATTACCGGATAAGCTAAAAAGCTTTCTTTTGAATAAAGTAGCGATTCGTTGTATTTCATTAGTTCGGTGTGTGATATTGGGCAAACTAAATTGGCCGAATTTGAATTGTTTTGTTCTTTCTCGATAATGATAAGTCCAGTCGGATTTAATGGATTTGCAGAATAATCGAAAAGACGGTGTTCAACAATTTTATAATTTAGGTTCTTAGCAGTTGAATATAATTCAGTTACATAACCATGTTTTTTCATTCTTGCTTTAGCTTCGTCATTGGCAAACTCAAAAGAAGGTTCGAGCAAAATCAAATATTTTTTAGTGATTCTCATTAATTCTTTAAGGGCTTCTTCTTCCTTACCTCCATTGGGCTCAATAGAATGCGATGTATATACAATGTCTATTGAATTGTCTAAAAGGGGTATTTCGAAAAGGTTGGCAGTAAATAAATTAATCTTGTTCAAGTTAAAATCTTTTGATAGTTCTTTTGCAAATTTCAATCTCGACCACGAGATGTCAAAACCTAAGATTTCGAATGGTTTGTTTTTTAAATTTTTTCACTACTAACCGACAAAAATTTTACGAATAAGGGCTACCGCCCGAAGGTTTCACCCTAAAGTTGTAGTTTTACTTTGCGAACAAAACACAACTATGGGCAAAGATATTGAAAAAAACTTAGTCGGTCAGCCGATATTCAAGCAACTAATAAATCTGTTGCCACGTAATAAGTTTGATTTATTGGTCAAACAGCATAATTCGGATCGGTATTACAAGGCATTTTCATCATGGGACGAATTAGTAACCCTTCTATTCGGTATATTTAGCCGCTGCGATTCAATGGGTGAAGTCTGCGATGGGTTGCAGACCTTACAAGGAAAGTTAAATTATTTTGGCATGGATCATTCGCCAGCCAAAAGTACGGCAGGTGATGGGTTGCGAGAACGCGACAATGTATTGTTTAAAGATTTTTACTTCGAGTTGATTAAACATTTCGAGTCAGTTTTGTCGGTCAGCCGGATCCATGGAGTGTCATTTTCCAACTTTTATGCCTTTGATTCCACAACAATCAGCTTGTTCTCAGACATTATGAAAGGGGTTGGCCGCAACCCCAAAAACGATGGCAAGAAAAAAGGAGGCTTAAAAGTCCACATGATGATAGATGCTCATGCCAATACGGCAAAATATGCCACGATAAGCGAGGCAAAAATGCACGACAAGAATTTTTTGAAGCACCTAATACTGCCAAAAGGAAGCATGATAGTGTTCGACAAAGCCTACAACCATTACTTGCAATTTGCCCAATGGACAAACGAAGGAATAAATTTTGTGTGCCGCCTCAAGGACAACGCCATTTATGAAGTTCAAGAAGTATTGTTCGAAGAAACGCTGACCGACCAAGAGTTTGGGGTTATGAAAGTTGAACACATACACCTCAAATACAAGGAAAGCAAGAAAATAAAGACCCTGTGTTTGCGCAAGGTAACTTACAAAGACGAAAAGGGTCGCGTGTATCAGTTCATAACCAATAACTTTGAAATAACGGCAGAAGAGGTTGCCTTCATTTATAAAAACCGGTGGAGCATAGAATTAATGTTCAAAAAATTGAAACAGAATTTTCAACTCCATTACTTTTATTCCGAAACTGAGAACGGTATCAAAACACAAGTTTGGTGTACTCTTATTGCCCATTTACTGCTAACCGTATTAAAGGTAATGGCAAAAACAAAAAAGGCATTTTCAACTATTGCTGCCTTAATAAGAATTTACCTAATAAGCCATTTAGATATGTTCTGGGTAGTTGAAAATTGCCGAAGAACCTACGTCAAAAAAGTAAAAACAAAAAATAAAAGCCCCAATATTCAATTATCTATGTTTTAAAACAAAGGGGTAGGTTTTTCAATTTGCTAAATCTGAACTTATAATTAATTGCATATATGATATTTACGTCGTGTTATTTCGTAAATTACATTTTTGTCGGTTGATAGTGATTTATTATTATTTCAATTTATTGTTTTTATTTGCTCAAACGTCTGGTACAGTAGTGGATAATACTACTTCTATACATTTTCCGAATTATGGGCTTTGTCAACTTTAATATAAAAGATGAAGAATTTTTTTTGAATAATTGAAGAGATTATTACACTTTTGACATTTGAAGTAGAGTCGGTTTGGGAATAAAAAAAACGCATTTAAAGAAGCCGTAAATAAATGAAATAGAATTATGTAAACCAAAAGGAATTAAGGTACTCAAGACTTATACATGTGTATTGAATCCTGAACATCATATACGTGCAGATTTTGTAGCTACAATGAATAAAACATCAATAAGTTGGTTTATTAAAAAGAGCAGTAAAAAAGAAACAAAAGCAAATCGAATTTAACATTTATACATGGAAAGCTCTCACATATCGCTCCTCGAACTCAACAAGCTCGTTCAATCGCGCTTGTACGATGCGTTTCCCGAAACGTATTGGATTGTAGCTGAAATAGCTCAACACAAAGAAAACTTCAATGGCCATTGCTATTTAGAGCTTACCGAAACCACTGGCAAAAGCAATAAAATTGTGGCACAAGCCAAAGCTATGATTTGGGCGAATACATGGCGTATGCTTAAGCCATACTTCGAAACTACCACCAAACAAAAGTTCAGAGAAGGGCTAAAAGTTCTAATTCGCGTCAAAATAGACTTTCACGAGATATATGGCTTGAGCCTCGGCATATTCGATATTGATCCAAGCTACACAGTAGGTGATTTGGCAATTAAGAAAGCTGAAATAGTCCAGAAACTCAAAGAAGATGGAATTTTCGATATGAACCGGGAGTTAGAAATACCGCTTGTACCCCAACGAATAGCAATAGTATCGAGCGAAACAGCTGCCGGATACACCGATTTTGTAACTCATTTGGCAAATAATAACGGCAATTACAAGTTCTGCACCAAACTATTTCAATCGTACATGCAAGGCGATCGCACCGAGCAATCGGTTATCGATGCCTTAGACCATATCAATAACGAGATCCATAATTTCGATATTGTAGTAATAATACGTGGAGGTGGCTCACAAACAGATCTAAGCGCATTTGATAGCTATTGGCTGGCTGCAAACATTGCCCAGTTTCCAATACCCATTTTTACAGGTATTGGACACGAAGAAAACGAATCTATTGCCGATATGGTAGCTCATACAGCACTTAAAACACCTACAGCAGTTGCCAATTATATAATTGACAATGTAAAAGATTTTGAAGGATCGATTCTAGATCTCGAACATCGTACTGTCGACTGTGTTACAGACATCATTGATCAAGAAAACAACTTGTTAAACACTTTGTCCAACTCATTTCCGGTTTTAATTAGAAACCAAGTACAAAACCATAAGTATTTGCTCTCCAAACAAACATCGTCACTTGCTCTTAACATAAAAGGTATTATGATGCAATCGAGCAATAAACTATCTGTAATTACCGAGCATGTAAAAAAATCTTGTTTTCAAACGATCAAAGAAAAAGACCATTGGTTGAGCGAACAATACAAATCGCTCAATAAAACAACACACAACTACCTTGAAAAGCAAAAGAATCGACTAAACATACTACATAAAACCAATGAACTCAGTAATCCATTATTGATACTAAAAAAAGGTTTTTCAATAAGCCTGTACAATGGCAAAATCATCAAAAATCCCGAATTATTGCAAGAAAATGATTTAATTGAAACCATTTTATATAGTGGAAAAATAAAGAGTAAAATAACCTTGGATTAATTGTTTATAACATTTTCACAGCTTTCTTTTTACAATATTTTTTTCGACATAACTTGCAGCAAAATAAAAACTAAAATCTATGTCGATAAAACCATTAGAACGCATTGCATTCTTCATAATTCTATTGACAAATCAACTATTTGCAAATTCAACAATCGATAGTCTTGAAAGTCGCCTCGAAATAGTTGACACTAAAGAAAAGTCAGAACTTCTCAATCAATTATCTGAAGCTTATTTAAAAGTTTCGCCCGAGAAGGCACTTGTATACGCTATTGAAGCAGAAGCTATATCGCACAAACTACACGATGAAACGAACAATGGCAAAGCAATAAAAATTAAAGCCCACGCCTATCTTGCTCTCAACAGGTATACCGAAGCACTTTCCGAATCAAACCATGCACTGGTTCATTATACCCGACTTAATCAAACTAAAGAGCTAGCAGAAATTAATAACCTGCAAGGCATTATCAATAAAGAAATAAACGAATATAGTATAGCTATCATAAAGTACAATAAAGCAATTGACTTGTACAAGCAAATAAGTGATTCGCTGGGACTTGCTCAATCGTACAATTTAATTGGCAGTTTATATTACAAACAAAGCGATTATAGAAATTCTCTACTTTTTTACCAAAAAGCTTTAGATATTCGCACACGAAACACCGACAAAGAGGCTACAATTAGCTCTTATTACAATATTGCTTTGGTCCAACGCGAACAAGGCAAGTTTCAGGATGCCATTTCTACGCTCAATAAAGCTATTGGCAATTTTACCAATAATAAAAATACTGAGCAACAATCGAATATATATCATCTAATGGGGAGCATTTATCTAAAAATGCGAGAATTCGAAAAGGCATTAAAAATGTACCAAAAGGCTCTAAACATTAGAATTGAAGCCGATTTAAAGCAAGATATTGCTACAAGTTATATAAATATTGGGCAGCTCTATAAAGAAATGAACCTCGAAAATCAAGCCTTGCAAAACTTTCAAAAAGCCCTCGACTTATATAAAATTTTAAATAACAAAAAAGGCATAGCTAGCACACTGAACAACATGGGTGGCATGTATTTAAAGACGAAGAAATACAGTCAAGCTTTACAATTGTTTCTCGAATCGTTGTATAAATCGATGGAAATCGACGACAAGTCCCAATCTTTAAACGCCATAGTCAATATTGGAAATATTTATTACGAAATTGGCAATTCAGAAAAAGCGCACGATTACTTTAAAAATGCCTTAAGTTTAAGTAGCGAATTGAAAGATAACATAAAATTAGCCTCGGTTCACAATCAAATAGGAAATCTATTTCTCAATATGCAAAAACACGAAGATGCAATCTCACATTTCGAAAAGTCGTTACAACTACGCGAACAAATAGGTGAACAAATGGCTGTTGCCTCGTCGCTCAACAACATTGGTGGCGTGTATAGCGATCTTAAGCAATTCAAAAAAGCATTATACTACTATTCAAGAGCACTTGCTATTCGACAACAGATAAACGATAAAGCCGGAATAAGTACATCGCTCAACAATATTGGGAATATTTATTATATTGAAGAAAAATACGATCAAGCCTTAAATTATTTCACGAAAGCCTTGTCGGTAGCCGTCGATATTAAATTTGATTTTAACATAGGACTGTGTAGTAGAAAAATTGGAGAAATATTTTTCAAAACCAAACAACACGATAAAGCATTTCCGTATTTCAACAAATCGATCGAATATGGTAAAAAACTTAACAACTTTGAACTTTTACGTAAAGGTTACAGCGAATTGTACAATTTCTATCTTATAAAAAACGACTATAAAAAATCCCTGGAATATTATCAATTATTTACAGCTTACGAAGACAGTATTTCCAATACACTAAATAACAAACGAATAACCGAACTTCAAATTGGATTCGACCTCAAACAAAGAGAAGCCGAAATAAAACAGATAGAAATTGAAATTGCCGAATTGAAAAATGAAAAAAAACTGAGAGACCTTGAATTGTCGCGACAAAAATCGATTCGCAACCTATTAATAATCATATCTATATTAATTTTAGCGCTTGGAATTCTTTTTTACAATCGATTTAAAAACAAAAAGCGATCGGAGCAGCTTTTGCAAGAAAAGGTTGAAACCATTGAGAAAACAAATGCAGAACTTACAGCATCAAAAACCGAATTAACTACACTCAATAGTACCAAGGACAAGTTCTTTTCTATAATTGCACACGATATCAAAAATCCTTTAGGCGGTATCATGAATCTTTCAGAAATGTTGGCTTCCGATTACCGAAATATACCCGACGAAGAACTCCAAGAACTATTCGTACAGCTCAATAACTCTAGCAACCAGCTATATGAATTGCTCGAAAACCTCCTTCATTGGTCGCGAGTGCAATTGGGTCGAATACCCTTTAATCCACAAAATATAGTTCTAAAAGATATAGTCGACAACAACTTCAAACTGTTACAAATCAATTCCGACAAAAAGGAAATAAGCATGCTAAATAAAATATCGGAACAAAGCATCGTATATGGCGATAAAGATATGCTCACCCTCATAATTCGAAACCTACTTGCAAATGCCATTAAATACACACCTTTGCAAGGGCAAATAAGCGCAAGTTCAATAGGCATTGGCAATACAGAAGAAATAAGCATTAAAGACACCGGAATTGGTATGACTGCCGAAGAAATATCGAAAATATTCCGAATCGACAGTCAATTTAGCAAAAAAGGCACCAACAACGAATCGGGCACAGGCTTGGGGCTAATATTATGTCAGGAATTTGTTCGCAAAAATGGTGGAAATATTTCGGTAGAAAGCAATGCCGGAATGGGTAGTCGTTTTATATTTACAATTCCAAAGGGTCAAATTTTATAAAAAACAATCTAATGACAAAAAAAAATCAAACATACGCCTCTGCATTAGCTGAGATCGAAGAAATAGTCAGAAATATTGAAGAGGAAAAATACGCTATTGATGAGTTGGCAGAAAAAGTAAAACGAGTTTCGGAACTAATAGCTTATTGTAAAGAAAAGCTGTATGAAACCGAAAAAGAAGTGCAAGCAATTTTAAAAAATAACGATGATAAAAAAGATAAGGGTTAATTTCTCAACCCTTATCTTTCCCCAAAAAATAAAATCTAATAAAAAAAGAAAGTATTTCTAAAAACTATTGTAATATTATTTTATACTTATCGTCGGTCGATTGGTTTCTTGAATCTGTTTTAACCAATTCTTTCAAATCCAAATACTCTACCAAGTTACTAACTTCGAGAGCAAAACCATATCCAATCGACGAATTCTTGAAGAATACCTGAGCCAAATGTTTTATTTGGTTCTGGTTGGTTACCAATACCTGAATAGGATCTATATCGTTGAAATGAACTTTACCTTCTGACTGCTGCAACAATTCAAGATTATTGTTGATAATATTCATCATTTGGTTGTAGGTATCGGTAAAAGTAGAAATTCGATGCCCCACAATACCAACTACTTCACATGTTTCGGCATCAATTAATGGACTACCCGAATTACCAAATTCAAGTGCAGCATCGAATTGAATAAACTTGGTATTGTTGTGTTTTATATACGATGAAACATAACCCATTTTGATAGCCATGTTCATATTGTCTTTCGAATAACCGATAACAGCAATTGGTGTAGCAACTGGGGTTGCTTTTGAACTTAGTACAAGCGAAGGAATAGAATCGAATTGAGGAAAATCGATATTGATAAGTGCAAAGTTTCCGAGATTTTCGAGAACCCCTTTGACCATTCTCTGCCTAAAATCTTTGTCGGTAATCTTTACACTGGTTTTAACTGTGAGTCCATCGTCTTCCATAAAACTTATTTGAACCTCACTTGCCCTGTTTATTTTGTAGACCATATCGTCGGTAATCAAATATTTACCGTACTTAAACCCCGATATTGAATTGATCCTGATACCTCTGGCACTATAAAAGTTGATAGCACAAACGGAGGCTTGGCACTTGTTCCATACTTTCTTATACATAAGGATACTTTTTTATTGGTTAACAAATGGTGCTGTAAATTAATATTTATTATTCTCATTTATCAATACCCGATATCAGGTATTTTATTTATTCATTTTTTTTATTAAATTAAATAGTGAAATCTCTACAATTCAATATAACTCAATGAATATCTTTCAAATAACCTATTATTTTAAAGCAACCTATCCTATTCCAAAGAAACACATTTTAAGTTAAGAGTATTCAAAGGATTACCCACCAATCCGTCAACTTTTTTACTGATAAATATCAGTGTTTTGTCGTAAAATAATGGAACTATCACATTTTCAGACATTATAAAACTATCCATTTGGTAGTAATAATTCAATCGCTTGCTATAAACAGTAGTAAGTAAGGATTGTTCATACAATTTATCGAAAGTCATATTTGAGAAATGGCAATAATTTGGGCCTGCTGGGGAGAAATTTTTGCTATAAAAAAGCGAGAAATAATTTTCGGGATCAGGGTAATCGGCCACCCATGAGCCACGGAAGAAACACAACTTCGAATTGGCCACCATATCTTTAAATGTAGCTCCATTGGCTATTTCAATTTCAATCATTATGCCTATTTCGCTCAATTGGTGTTGAATAAACTCGCACAAATCGGCATAATCGGTTGTTGTTGTTAGAGTAATCTTGGGCAATCCTTTTCCCGATGGATAACCAGCTTCGTTTAATAACTGCAATGCTCTTTGTGGGTTATAAATGTTGCCTTTTATTTTTGTATTGTCATATAGGGGCATACCCATAGGCACAAAGCCATATATTGCTGCATCTCCAATATTATTTCTAAGATACGATATCATTTTCGCCTTATCGATTCCCAAATTTATGGCGGCTCTTATTTTGGGGTTAAGCAAAATTCGGTCACCTCCCTTAAGTTTGCTGCTATCGACATTAAAAGCCAAGTATTCGGTATTTAAATACGAACTCTTCAATAATGAGAATTTTGAAGCATATTGCAGGTTTTGCTCTCCCCTTTTGTCGAGCAATTCGTCTTTAAAGTTCGAATTCATTCCAATAATGATATCGAACCTGCCTTTCATAAACTCCATAAACTCCGATTGTAGGTCGTTTACAAAAGTGATAGCAATGGCATCGAGGTATGGCAATCGATTGTTATTGCTATCGCGTTCAAAGTACCTGTTGTTCTTAATAAATACAAGCTTCTCGTTTTCTCTCCACTTTTTAAATATAAAAGGACCTGTACCAATTGGGCTTCTACCAAAATCCTTTCCAAGCTCTTCGACCACTTCATTTGGAACCACACTACAGTATGGCATAGTAAGTATTCCAAGAAAACCGGGGAATGGTGTTTTTAGATATATTTCGAGTAGAGAATCGTTAATGGCCCGAAAACCATTATTTGTTTCGTTTTTTTCAATATCGACCTGATTAAAAATCCATCGTCCGGGCGAGGCTGTTTTTTCGTCGAGAATTCGATTGAATGAATATACAAAATCAGAAGCTATAACTTTCCTGCTCTTGTTCATAAAGGTTCTATGAGGATGAAAATATACATCGGTTCTTAAAAAGAATGTATATTTTTTCCCATCGGGAGATATTTCCCAATTATGTGCAATACACGGTCTAACATTGAGTGTATGGTCGAGTTGTACCAAACCATTGAACAATTGGTTGACCGGTCTCATAATTATTTGATTACGAGCAAAAGCCGGGTCTAAGGTGCTAATATTTTTCGATTCGTTATAGCGAAATATTTTTATTCTCTTTTGCTCAGAACCTTCTTGGCAAGCAAAAAGAAATATAATAAAAAATATCGGAACAAAAAAACACTTCTTCAAATTGAGCATAATAAAGTTTTGTCCGATAAAAGTAGAAATAATTTTTAATGAACCAATTGTTTAATTAAATCGGCAGCTTCGGTCAATGTTGTTGCAGAAAAAACCTTTAAACCAGAATTGTCTATAAGGTTTTTTCCTTCAATAGCATTGGTACCTTGTAAACGAACAATAACCGGCACCGATATATCGCCAATGGCATGGTATGCATCAACAATACCCTGTGCAACCCTATCGCAACGGACTATTCCTCCGAAAGTATTAATTAAAACAGCATTTACATTGGGGTCTTTCAGAATAATTCGAAACCCGGCTTCAACCGTTTTAGCATTGGCCGAACCGCCTACATCGAGAAAATTTGCCGGTTTTCCGCCCGAAAGCTTTATTACATCCATAGTAGCCATTGCCAAACCAGCGCCATTGACCATACAACCAACATTACCATCGAGTTTTACAAAGTTCAGACCAAATCGGCCAGCTTCAACCTCATTCGGATCTTCTTCGAGCACATCGCGCATCTCGACCAAATCGGGATGACGAAATAGCGCATTGTCGTCAATAATCATTTTACAATCTGCTGCAATTATTAAATCGTCTGATGTTTTTACTACAGGATTTATTTCAATCATCGAAGCATCGACCTTTATAAAGGCATCATACATCCCTTGCAAGAAACGAACCATTTCGGCATAAGCTTTCTTCTGCATGCCAAGTTTAAAAGCAATTTTTCGAGCTTGAAAAGGCTGAAAACCGGTTTCAGGAGTTATTTCTTCACTGAATATTAAATGAGGTGTAGTTTCTGCAACCTCTTCAATATCCATTCCTCCTTCGGTCGAATACACAAACATATAACGACCAGTAGCACGGTTGAGCAATATACTTATATATAGTTCCTTAATTTCCGAATCTCCTTTATAATATATATTTTGTTCGACCAAAAGTTTTCTTACCTTTTTACCTTGCGGTCCAGTTTGAGGTGTAACGAGTATTTTTCCAATTAATTCTTGCGAATAGGTTTTCACTTCGTCTATAGTCTTTGCAATTTTTATACCACCGGCTTTACCCCTACCTCCGGCATGAACTTGCGATTTAACTGCCCACACCTCTGAATGAGTAATGTCTAACAATTGTTTAGCTGCAATTACGGCCGAGTCGACCGATTCGGCAACTTTTCCTTCGGGTACCTCTACGCCATAATGACGAAGAATTTGTTTAGCCTGATATTCATGAAGATTCATACTATATAGTCTTTTGTTTAATATTTTTTTTACACTATTGTTCGATTAAATTAGGGCATCTCTAAAAACTGCTTTTTAGCTACGCTGAGCCCTTCGAGGTTCTTTGTTGGACTTCATTTTTAAACTCCTCACTTCGGCTTTCGCTCAGTGTAACACATTTACAGTAGTAAACTCCGGGTTTAAAAATTCGTCCGCCTCAAAAAATCGAGTTTTTAGAGAAGCCCATTATATAAAAATGAGATTGCGACCGTAGGGCGAAATCTGAATTTTATTAACCAAACAGTAATTTCTGCTATTTAAAGGTAATTTTTTTATTTTAATTTCGCCAACAACAAATTTTTAAACAAACAAACGATGAGAAAGTTGCTCAATTCTGAATTAAATCGTAAGTCGATAGATGAATTTAAAACAAGTACGAAGATACCGGTAGTTGTTGTTTTAGATAACATTCGTAGCCAACACAATATTGGTGCTATTTTCAGAACATCAGATGCATTTCTAATCGAGGCTATTTATTTATGTGGCATTACAGCCACCCCACCTAACAACGAAATTCACAAATCGGCATTAGGTGCAGAAAATTCTGTAGATTGGGTCTATTTTAAAGATACAAAAGACGCTTTTAATACTTTAAAATCAAAGTCATATACAATTATTTCTATTGAACAGGCCGAAAACAGTGCAAAACTTCATGAGCTTATTTTAAAAAAAGATATAAAATACGCTATTGTTTTTGGAAATGAAGTAAAAGGTATTGAACAATCGTTAGTTTCGGAAAGCGATATATGTTTGGAAATTGAGCAATTTGGCACCAAACATTCGCTCAATGTTTCAATTTCGGCAGGTATAGTTATTTGGGAATTTTTCAAACAATTGGCGTAAAAGGTTTTGGTTTAAATATGGTTTCTATCTATTTCCTTATCCCTTATTTGGTTTCTTAAGCTTCTGTTATCATAAATAATGTAATGGGCATCTCAAAAAACTGCTTTTTAGCAACGCTGAGCCCTTCGGGGTTCTTTGTTGGACTTCATTTTTAGAGATGCCCATCAATTGTTTTTTAAAAATCGAATTACCTGTGCCGAACAAGGCTGTAATAGTAATTCAAAAGAAGAGTTAGGAAATTCATGTATTTGATCTGAAATTAATTCGCAATAAGAATAAGGACCAACATTAGGGAGAAATGAAGAAAGATCGAATGAAATTTGCTGTTGGCCAAAAATATCGAAATTGCACACTACTAAAAAGCCATAACAATTTTGTTCAATGTCTTGACGAAAAGCAGCAATAACAGCATGATGGCCATTATCGACAAACAGGCAATTTTCGCCACGTCTAAAAGCTTGGAAATGTGCAAGAATAGAATTAACCCGTCTTATAAAATCGGCAAAAACAGGTACCGGAGGAAAAACCATTTTTGGTTTCCGGCCAATAAAAGCAATCTTTTGTAAAGCACCATATTCAACGCCTTGAATAATTCCTGTAGCACCCGTACCAAGTAAAGCTGCAGCAACATATCGAGGTACTGTAGACTCTACGCCACCAAACTCTTGTGCCGGAGTACCCGAATCGTGTGATGTTAAAGGCATAAAATAGCGAATGTGCATTGATACACGATGAATATAATTGAGGTATTCGCGCAATTTTGGTACAAATTTATAATCCCAAGGAGTAGCCAAATTGAGGTTTAACCCCCATTTGGGCCCTGTATGCAGCAAAGTAGTTTCGTCGGCAAAATATTCGGCAAGAATGCCAACATTAGGAAAATCTTTATGCAATCTTATCGTTAATGCTTGAACAAAATCGGGATTGCTGCTGTGCAAATTGTCGAAACGCACAAAACCACGAGTATCATTTGCGTATTTTGCCCAAAAAAGTGCGTAATCGATCATATACGCCCATATTTCTGAACGAATAGCATCAGAAGGATGTTCGTAATTAATTAGGACAAGGTCTTCCCAATAATGCCAACCTTGACCGTCCCAATATCGGGCACGTTGAAGTCCATCGGGTCTGTTCAAATCGGGCACAATCCAATCGGGCGCTTGTTGAGCCATAAAACTATTGATTCCTACATGGTTCAACACCAAATCGAAACATAAGCTAATATTGAGAGAACGCGCTTCTTCTATATAATCTTCTAGTTGAGCCAATCCATTTTTTTTTGAACCTTCATTTAAATAACTCGAATCAATATTAAATAAATCACGAGCAGAATATGGGCTTTCGGAAGTGTCGAGTGTGGTAAGAGGCAACAAATGAACGGCGTTGAAACCCATTTCTCGTATATGTTTTAAGTTGGCTTTCCAATCCGAAAGTTTACCAGAAATATTTGGAATAACAGTATAAATGCATAAACCATCGACTTGAGGAGGATCTACCAAAACCCATGCATCGGCTACTGTGTCGCGAAACCACGAAGCGCCACTGTCGAGCGAAAATTCGGCTCTAAATGAAAATAAGCCTGGATGCATAGGCTTAATATGACATGTCAATGTTCGATCGTCGGTTGGTATAAATGGATACTTTTCATATTCAGTTTCGTTGACCGAGTTCATCGATGTTATTAAATTGGCAAGTATCTTTCCACTAAAAGAGGATTCAGATTTTATTGTAAGCTCCATAATATCACCAATACATGCTCGCGAAAAACTCTGTCGACCAACAGGATAAGAGCGTCTGACATTTCCAGCTATCGGGTTAATTTTTGGACGACAAGGTAAAATTGGTATTGGGCGGTGATGAATTGTCATGGGCAAAACTTTTTTATTACTAATTTACTAAGATATAAAACATTTATTATTTATATTTGATAATAAAAAAGAAAATATGTCAAAAGATTCGGGAGCCCATACATCAGATGCAATCTATGGTTTGGGCGTAATTGGTGCAGCAATTTACTATATTTCGCATGCTGTAGGTTTTTGGATGGGCGTGTTAGGTTTCCTAAAAGCACTAGTTTGGCCAGCATTTTTGGTTTTCGAGGCTTTGAAAGCTGTAGGAGCTTAAGAAAGGTCTTATATTATTTTAAACACTGAGACACTGAGATTTATTTTCAAATTAATTTCTCTGTGATTCTGTGACTATATTTTATTTCACAATTGTCCGACAAACTTAAAAAGATTCTTCGCTACGCTCAAAATGGCAATTATTTATGCTAGGAAACTATTGAAGGTTGTGTTTGGCGGCTTTGCCAACACAACCTTCAATAAAACATAAATTACTTTTAGTTATTGTAAACGAAGTGAGGAATCTTTTATAAAATATTTTTCGGATATAAAGAATTATTTTAATAAAGCCAATGCTTCTTTAATTAAATTTAATGCTTCTTTGAGGTTTTCGTCAGAAGTCGCGAACGAAAAACGAATGCACTTATCGTGACCGAAACCCGAACCGGCAACACCCACAACATGCGCCTTGTCGAGCAAATACAAGCACAAATCGTCAGAGTTGTTGATAGTACTTGTACCATCGCTCTTTCCAAAATAACTGCTTACATCGGGGAAAACATAAAAAGCACCCTCGGGTTTGTTGCATTTTATTCCGGGAATCGACGACATGCCATCGAAAAACAATTTAGCACGGCGTTCAAAAGCTTTTTGAAATTCTTTAACAGACGATTGGTCGCCATTTAGCGCTTCAATAGCCGCACGTTGTGCAATAGACGACGCTCCGGTAGTCATTTGCCCTTGAAGCTTGTTACACGCTTTGGTTAGCCAAAGTGGCGCAGCCATATATCCAATACGATAACCAGTCATAGCATAGCCTTTCGACACACCATTTACTACGGCTGTTCGATCGTACATACCTTCGCATGAAGCAATACTGTGATGACCACCCGAGTAATTGATATGCTCGTAAATTTCGTCAGAGATAATAAACACATGAGGATATTTGCGTAAAACAACTGCCAATGCTTCCAATTCGGTTTTTGAATAAAATGCTCCGGTTGGGTTTGAAGGCGAACAAAGAATGATAGCTTTGGTTTTTGGAGAAATTGCTTTTTCGAGTTGTGCTGGAGTAATCTTGTAATTGTTGTCGATACTGGTTTCCAATATTACATTAATTCCTTCTGCAAGTTTCACTTGTTCCGGATAGCTAACCCAATATGGAGCAGGTACTATAACTTCGTCGCCTGCATTTACAATAGCAAGAATAATATTTGCTATATTGTGTTTTGCTCCATTTGCAACAGAAATCTGAGCAGGAGTATATTCGAGATTGTTTTCGCGCTTAAGTTTGGCTGCAATTGCAGTGAGCAGCTCGGGATAACCGGGAACAGCAGTATAGAACGAATAATTGTCGTCAATAGCTTTTTTAGCAGCCTGCTTAACATTGTCGGGTGTAAAAAAGTCGGGTTCGCCAACAGTAAGATTAATTACCTTTACTCCTTTTGCTTTGAGATCGTTACTTTTTTGATTCATTGCAATGGTAGCAGATTCGGCTAAGACTTTTACTCTATTCGATACTAATTCCATAATACTTTTTTTAATTTATTCGAACGACAAAATTATAGCTTTTTTTGAATGAAGCAAAATTTGAAAATACTTAATCTCTAGATGCATTAATATCGTAAGGCGTATTTTGGTAAACAAAATAATTGAGCCAATTGCTAAAAAGCAGATTTGCATGACCTTTCCATGTTACCTTTGGAGCTTTATTGGGGTCATTGTTAGGAAAATAATTTTTTGGCACTTCAACTTGCATCCCCTTATTCATATCGCGCAAAAATTCAGTTTTTAGCGTATCGGGGTCGTATTCCGAATGGCCAGTTACAAAAATTCGTCGACCTGTTTTAGATACAACAATATATATACCAGCCTCTTCCGATTCTGAAATAATTTCAAGATCTCGCACCTTTTCAATGTCGCTGCGTCGAACCTCGGTATGTCGCGAATGAGGCGCCATATAAACATCGTCGAAACCTCGCACTAAGGGGAACTTTGAATTATTTACCGTATGAGGGAAAATTCCAAACATTTTAGATGGCAACATATACTTTGGAACGCCGTAAAAATGATACAAAGCTGCCTGCGATGCCCAGCATATAAATAAACTTGCAGTAACATTCGTGTTTGACCATTCGAGAATTTCTTGCATTTCTTTCCAATAACTAACCTGCTCGAACTCCAAATGTTCAATGGGTGCACCGGTTATAATCAAACCATCATATTTGTTTTTCTTTATGTTATTAAAGCCTTTGTAAAAAGTCTCGAGATGTTCCATAGGTGTATTTTTCGAAACATGCGATTCGATGTGAAGCAACTCAACTTCAATTTGCAAAGGAGAATTGGCAAGCATACGTAACAAATGCGTTTCTGTAGTTTGCTTTACAGGCATTAGGTTCAGAATCACGATCTTTAATGGACGAATATCCTGATGACTGGCAGCAGATTCGTTCATAACAAATACATTCTCGTTGCGCAACACCTCAATAGCTGGCAACTTGTCGGGAACATTGATTGGCATAAAAAAAAAATTAAGTTTGCAAATGTGAAAAAATGCAAATGCGTAAATATAAAAAAAACAAAATAATTTTCACATTTGTCATTTTCACATTATTTAAAAGCTTGTTCAAAATCGGCTTTAATATCGTCGATATGCTCGATACCCATCGATACACGAAGCAAACCTGGTTCAACACCAGCAGCTTTTTGTTCTTCTGCTGAAAGTTGCTCGTGAGTAGTCGAAGCCGGGTGAATAATTAAAGTTTTGGCATCGCCCACATTGGCAAGGTGACTAACCAATTTCAAACTGTCGACAAATTTATCAGCTTTTTCTTTATTTCCTTTAATTTTGAAGGTTAAAACACCGCCAAAACCATTTTTCAGGTATTTTTTAGCCAACTCGTGATACGAACTGGTCAACAGCCCCGGATAATTTACATATTCAACCTGAGGATGCTTTTCGAGCCATTGGGCAAGCACAAGAGCATTGCTTACTGTACGCTCGACCCTGAGAGATAGAGTTTCCAAACCTTGCAAAAGCATAAATGCATTAAAAGGGCTAAGGGCATTGCCATAATCGCGCAAACCCTCAACACGCGCTCTAATTATATAAGCAATATTGCCAAAAGTTTCCCAAAAACGAAGTCCATGATAACCTTCTGAAGGTTCGGTAAACTGAGGAAATTTCCCATTGCCCCAATCGAAATTACCGGCATCGACTATTACACCGCCAATTGATGTACCATGCCCTCCAATCCATTTGGTTGCAGACTCTACAACTATGTTGGCTCCATATTCGATTGGTCTACAGAGAAAGCCTCCGGCACCAAAAGTATTGTCGACAATCAATGGTATTTTGTGTTTTTGAGCCACTTTAGCAATAGCCACAAATTCGGGGATATTGAAACGCGGATTGCCAATGGTTTCGATGTATATGGCTTTTGTTCGGTCGTCGACCAAACGATCGAATTCTTCGGGCCTATCACCAGTAACAAATTTTACGGCAATTCCTAATCGTTTGAACTGTACTTTAAATTGGTTAAAAGTTCCACCATACAAATATGATGTAGACACGATATTATCGCCCATTTCGGCAAGATTAGTAATGGCTAGAAACTGAGCCGATTGACCCGATGCAACAGCTAAAGCTGCTACCCCACCCTCGAGCGCTGCCATGCGCTTTTCAAACACATCGGTGGTTGGGTTCATTATTCGGGTATAAATATTTCCAAATTCTTTTAATCCGAATAGTTTTGCAGCATGTTCTGAACTATCAAACACATACGACGTTGTTTGATAAATAGGCACAGCTCTCGATTTGGTAACAGGGTCTACTACCTGTCCGGCATGCAATTGAAGGGTTTCAAATTTGTAATCCATTTTATTATTTAAATAATTGATTATGTTTAGAATATTATTACTTTGATCTATGAATAATTCGATCACGATTCAAAAGTAACAAAGTCTTTACGTATTTGTTTTAAAAGATGAAAATTTGAATTTATGTATGAAGTAGAAAGTTTATCTTAAGATTGTAATAGAACCCACAATAGGGTCACTTTTACCGACATTGAGATCGATAATGTAGAAATATGCATCAGTAAGTAATATATTTCCAGACAAATCGAGACCACACCATTTTTTATTATATCCATTTTTGGTATAATATACCATACGCCCCCACCTGTCGTATACTTCAATGGAACATTTTGTATATTTTTCTATGTCGGGAATTTCCCAACAATCGTTTACTCCATCGTTGTTTGGAGTGATAGCCGAAGGTATGCCTTTCGAAAATAACTTATTTTTACAGGTATAAATTCTAAAAGTGTCGGACGTCTGGCATCCAAACGAGTCTTTACCTACCACCCATACTTCATATTTCACGAGCGTTGGCGGTTTCAATGTAATAATTTGTGTTTTTTCGCCAGTTGACCAATCGAATAATTTTGCAAAATTGCCGGCATCGAGTATAATATCGTTATTTGTACAAAGGAAAGTATCTGCTCCTAAGTTAATTTTGGGTCGTGGTATTACAATTAAATCTGAAGAAGCTGAGTTTGTATTGCCAAGCGAATCGCTTACAGCAACGATTACACGTCCTTCTTTTTTAACATTGAGAAAACGACCTTTAGATCCATCGTTCCATTCGTACGAAATATAACCCGGACCAGCATCGTATGTAAAACTATCGCCTTCGCAGATATAAACCACAGAATCGAGCGAAGGAATATTGCTATTGGTAAGATTTACATTAAGTTCTTTTACAACAGATATACACCCAAGTGGAGTTTCGCCATATACCGATAGTTGATATATGCCTGGCACATTTGCCCAATTGATATAAATTGCCGAATCGTTTGCACCTTTAACTATAGTACCCCCTTGCACTGTCCAGAAGAATTTCATACCTGGAGTGCCTGTTACCCAATATTTGGCTCCCTTGGTGCCGGCCATAAGGGTTTGTTCCCTCTGACCAGCCACCTGGAGACAAATTGTTAACAATAAAATGAATACTATGTAAGCGCGTTGTCGCAAAATAATAAATTGATTAATTATAATAAACCTTTTTCCCGAGGTTTACAATCGGGTAATTTTCAAGATTATTAATACAATCAATAACATAGTTTCTGATATTTAGATATTTTACAATATATTGTTTTATAAAACACAGTAAATAAAAGACTTACGCAATGATTAAATTTAATACCTTTTGATATTAATTATAAAAACTTCAAACTAGAACTGAATATCGCTGATAACCGGTTTTGGGTTTACAGTAACAAGTTGGTTCTCTGAAGATGGCGATGTAATTGCACTACCGGTAACCGAAACAATCCTCAGTGAAGCATTTGCACTAAGGGTAGTTGCAATATTTAAAGTAGCAGAGTTTGTATTGGCAACAACTTCTGTTTGAAGTGTCTCTGTTCCATCCATAACGCCACTATTATCTTCGTCGATATAGTACTTATATGACGTAACATTATTATTGAAGGAAATTGTGAAATTTCCGGGCGCAGAAGCCTCGCAAATAGTTTTAGCCAAAGAGGTAATAGAAGCTGAATTGGTTATACTTCCCGGATCTTTTATTCGGATTATAAGAAGTTTAGCATCACTTGAACAGCTAGTTGTATTTGGAGTTGCAGACACACTAATAGTGGCTTCTTGATTTACAGTAGCTAAAGCATTAAATGTTGCAACCGTAGTGCCTCCTATAAGTGTAGAAAGTGTTACAATTGAATTAGGGTCAGATGTTTCCTCCCAATTAATAGTAGAAGCAGGACCACTTATAACGCTAGTTGTAAGAGTTCGAGGATCGTCTGTGGCAAAAACCTCTAAAACTGGAGTTTGAGCCTTCATTCCAATTAGTGACAACACACTAATAATGATTGATAATGTAATTTTAGTTTTCATTTTATTGTTATTTAAGTGATTATAAAAATATTGTTAACATTTAATATTTTAGTTTGAAGTAATATTATCAAGAACTGGTTCAGGTGTAACTGTAACTGTACGAGAATGTGATTTGGCTTGCCATGCGCCACCATTAATCCTAATATTACTAATCTCCAAGCTTGGTGTAGTATCTGCGGCAGTTGTATTTGCGATAGTTACACTTATGGTTCCATTTGTTGTACCATTTGTATATGTAACAGGGTATGCAGCAGCAGCAGCACCATCGACCGACAATTCAATATCGTAAGTGTTTCCGGTAGTAAAGTTAAAGCCACTAGACTGCACAGCGACAACAATTGCTGTATTGGAACAACTTGTATAAATAGCAGCAGTCCAAGCTATATCTAATGTGGTAGGAAGTATCTCGATATTAGCTGTTTTAGCTTGAGAAGAAAACGGACAGCCTCCATACGATGGCGTAACAGTAATTTGATAACCTGTACCCACAGCTCCACTCCATGTTACCGATTGTGTTGCAGCACCTGAATCAGTAAATGGGTTTGTTCCAGCGGTTAAAGACCAACTAAAAGTAATACCTGCAGCCGGGTGACCAGTCGAGTTGATATTGGCGGTATATGTTTTTGTTTCGCCTTGTACAACTTGAAAACTAACTTGTGCATACGTTTGAACTGCCAGCATGGCAACTATTACAATTGCCAAAAGTCTGAAGTATAAATTGTTTTTCATAATCTTGAATTTTAAATGTTTAGTAATATTTTTTATATCTATTTTTTTCATATTATGGGTTTTGTGTTATATTGTTCAAAAATGGCTCGGGTGTAATGGTAATTGTTGCCATAGTTGTTCCCGAAATAGTTAATAATACTGAATTGTTGTCTGTTGCCGATACCAGCGTTACTTCCTTTGAAGTATTTAGGGCCGTTTGGTTGCTAAAATTTGTTGCAGCCAGTAAATTCATATCACCATTATTGGTTGTTATTTGACGGGTCGATCCTTCACCTGCGATTTGATAAATAACTGTAACCGGATAAGTGATTGCCAAAGAATTCGTGTAAGAAGCTGTTACCAATGCAGTTCCTGTTGTTGAACATATAGCAAAAGCATTCGATGTAAGTCCAATTGTAGCAGTTTCGATTGTAATGTTTGCCGATGCTGTATTTGAACTTCGACCACCATTGTCACTAATTTTATAGGCAATCATATCGGATCCAGAATAAGCAGCAGTGGGGGTATAAACAATAGTACCATTGCCCGGCAATGTATATGTTCCGTGACTTGGTCCACTAATTATATTGATACTATTGAGATCCAGAGTGCTATTACCATCGGCATCGGTATCGTTTGCATATAAATTCAAAATATTATTGTTTGAGTTTGGGAGCACTCCATAAGTATCGTCAACAGCAAACGGATCAGAATCGTTCGAATAATTAATGGTAATTACAACAGTTGCATTGTCTGTTTCACCATTGATGTCGCTCAATTGATAAATAAACTGGTCTGTACCAAAATACTGACTTGTCGGAGTATAGGAAAATGTTCCATCGTTATTCAAAGTTAAACTACCATGCGATACATTGGAAACCAAAGAAACTGTAATGCCTCCATCGCCCATTCCCAAGTCATTTGTTTTAACATTATTACTTAGTGTACCATTTTCAGCAATTGTATAATTATCATTTATCGCATCTGGAACATCATTTGCACTATTTACTGTAATATTGACCGTGGCTGTAGATTCATCATTATCTACATCTCTGATGGTATAGGTAAAAGCATCTGTACCATTGTAATCTGTATTTGGAGTATAAGTAAAGGCTCCAGTATTCACATTTACAGCAGATAAAGATCCATGAGAGGGGCTGGTATTTGCCGAAATACCTGTTGGCAAATCGCCCAAAGCATCGTTTGTAAATAGATTTCCGGAATAAGGAATATCTTCCGTTACAGTAATATTGTCAATTACAGCTGTTGGAGTATTGTCATCGTCAACAATGGTTCCAGTAGCCTGATCGTCGGCAAATGTAGCACCTGAAATAGCAGAAAGTAAAACCAATATAGTTTCATTTCCTTCTTCGTCGGTATCTTCAATGGTATTAACAGTAATTGTTGTTGAAATATTCCCTGCAGTTATAGTACCAGCTGTTGGTAAAATGGCTGTATAATCGGTCGGAGCAGTTGCAGAATTATTGGCTGTTTGATAGTTAAAAGTAACATCACCCCCCAAGATTCGGTTGAGACGAACTGTAAAAACAATGGAACCGCCCTCCGAACCTGAAGCATCATCGATACTTACCTGAGGTGTTTCGTTATCTATGATCGTTCCGATAGCCGATCCGAATGTTAGACCTCCTGAAAACTCGGCATTTACTAAATTAGAAACATTGAAATTAAATGTTTCGTTTGGTTCGATAATGGCATCATCAAATGTACTAACAGTTATTGTTGAACTTGTTGCATAAGCAGCAATGGTAGCTCCGGTAATTGAAATAGATGTATAATCGGCAGGTGAAGTAGCAGTAGCATCTGAAGTATTATAGTCAAAAGCAACTGTCTGTTGCGAAGGGTGGCTAAGCCCAATTGTAAAACTGACCGATGCTCCTTCATCGTTGTTGGTTGGGGTAATGGTTACTAGAGGTTTGGTATCGTTGTCAGATATTGAGCAAGAGGCTGTAGTTTTAGCCCCAGCAATTACATTGACCAAATTTGAGAGTGCGATATTCAAAGTTTCGGCTGCACCAGGTTCGTATACATTGTCGTCGGTAACATTCAAAGAAATTGTTTTGGAAGTCTCCAACGGAGCAAAAGTAATCGTACCTGAGTATGGCGTTGAATAATCGTTTCCCTGGGTTGTTGTAACATCTGAAATAGCATAATCAACAGTGATCGTTTGACCACTTTGCCTGTCTAACGTTAGTGTATAGGTTTGAACACCTCCTGCCTCTGAAACAGATTTATCTGCACTAATATTTACAACCGGTTTTGGATCACCATCGTCGATAATGGCAGCAGTAGCAGAAGTATCACTAATAACCGCGTTTACAGGACTCGAAATTATAAGTTTATAGGTTTCGTTATCTTCGGCCAGAGCATCGTCCAAAACTGGCACTGTAACGGTGGTACTAGTACTACCGGCTGCAATAGAAGCAATTCCGCTGGTTGCAGTATAATCTAAACCAGACGAAGCTGTTACAGACTGTGTTGAATAATTAAAAGTAACATCGTCTTCGGAGTATGCATTGGAAAGATTGATGGTAAATGTCTGAGTAGTACCACCGGCAGTTTCTGTAACATCTGTTACTAATGAATTAACAGATAAACAGGGGGAAATCAATAATTCGTTCGAAGGAAATGAGTTGCCACAAGAGTTTACACCTACAACTTTGTAGCGACCAGGAGTAGAAGCAATATATTCATTCGTTGTGACATTGACCAAGCCGGGAATTGTATTTCCATCTTTGTACCAAGTGTAATTGACAAAACCTGTAGCAATAATCTTTGCATTTCCGGAGCAAAGTCCTTGTCCTACAATATTTGGAGCAACTGATATGGATGGTTGAGTTCCAAAACCAGAAAAATACCCACCACCGCCTACTTGAGCACTTTCTACAATTAATGCTGCATTTAGAGCACCTGTAGATACAATTTTAAAATTCCAATTCGGGCCCGGATTGTAACCGGCTAATTGTGTATTATTTACATTATAAGTAACCCAATCAGAATTACCTGCCACAGCTCTTTCTCCGGATATAGTATCATTGCCATTTATAGTTACAATTGAACCATATTGAGTTGATAGGGTTAAACTTGGGTTAGCCAACAAATTTGCAAAAGATATTTGCACTTGTTTTGAAGCATTACATGAAAGTCTGGGAACTGCTATTAAGCCGGGTGTAGCATCATTAGTAGAGCCAGCAAATGATTGATAAACATATATTGATTTATCTGATTTTATGTAAATATTTTCATTAACATCTCCATTTTCATCAAATTGACTTTCAGGCACCACAATATAATCTCCTGAATTTACGACAGTTGCATATTCAGTAAGCGACCCATTAATAAATATTTTTGTAAACGGTTGAGTCGCAACTACAATAATATTTTCCATAAAATCATTTCCTTTACCTCTTGACAATACATATTCATTACCGTTAACTTCCACCGGTACAATTTGATCAATTCCTACATCTCTAGAGTTACTACTACTACGCCCTCCTGTCCATGTTCCTGAAGTTACTGAAATGGGTTTATTAGATGTAATATGTGTACCATTTACATCATTGATAGTAATATCGTTGTATGCTGTTTTATTATAAAAATTAAATCCCAACACATATGATTGACCTGCCTGGAGTATAACTGTAAAAATTTTTGTAGCATGTCCTTCAAAATTAACTCTTGGGTTTGAAACTGTTACAAAAGTATTGTTCTCGGATGCAATAAATGAAATAAAATGATGTCTTAATCTATTTTTATTATCTGTGGGTCCAGTGCCTTCAAATACAGAATAAAGATGACCGGTATAGAATTCTTTTCCTAACCCAACTCTTCCTTTTGTTGTAATAATCTCTGCATGATTATTTGCACTTTCTGAAATATTGACAAAAAATTTTTTTGAACCGGAAATAACAAATCCTTCATTACTTAATGGCTTATTTAGTTGAGTACTGTCAACCATTAAAGCAGCAGTATATTTAGATCCTAAATCTAAATACTGTGGAGTAGTTGTTGATATTGAAACTGTTGAATCATAAGAACCATCTTTTGTTGAAATATTTACATTAAAAGGAGTCGTTTCAAAGGTAGATAATACGACATAAAGTTTATCAAAGTGCCCGGACGAACTAGGTGAAGAATAATTGTTATTAAAATAGAATGGTGAAATATAATGAATAGTATCCTCCTGTGTATAAGCAGAAAGGACAGATTTAATGAATATGATCAAAAAAAGAATTTGCTTCATTTAATAAGCTATCAATGGTTTGATAAATGTATAATACGAAAAAAAATGATTAATGTTAGACTATTACTATTTTATATGATAATAGTGCTTTATTTATTGATCAACAAACAATAAAAAACGATTAATTAAATTCTTATACCAAGTATAGTTATATCGTCGGTCTGGTTCGAAGGGTCTTTCATCCATAATGAAATAGCTTTCTCAAGAGTTGTTTTTTGTATATTAGTTGTGTTTGTATGAACCTCTAATATATTGCTATATAAACGTTTTGTTAAATACTTTTTGTCAAAAACTCCACCAAACTGATCTGTAAAACCATCGGTATAAATATATACCATATCGTTTTTTTCGATTTTGACAGATTTAGTATTATAATTCTTTGTAGTATTGGTAATACCCATCGGCAATCGCTCGATAGGCAATTCAACAATCTGACTGTTACGCACTAAGATTATATTCATACGAGCTCCCGCATAGTATAGCTGCATATTTTTGGTATCCAACACACAAAAAATAATATCCATACCTTCTTTGGGAGTTACACCTGCATACTCCTGATTCTTAATAAGATTTTTGAGTCCAGTTTGCAACCAATGTAGCATTTCGGATGGATTTATTGAAGCAAACCTATTGATAGTTTCTGTCAAAATGGTTATACCCAAAATACTCATAAAAGCACCCGGAACACCATGCCCTGTACAATCGGCAATTGCTATATATTTAATTTTATTTTTTTGTGATGCCCAATAAAAATCGCCACTAACAATATCTTTAGGTTTGTATATTAAAAAGTAATCACCTAAAACGTCTTTCAAATTTTCGTCAGAAGGTAACATTGACTTTTGAATATTGAAGGCGTAACGCAAAGCTGCATTGATGTTTTTATTGTACAATTCAATAGCTTCTTTTTGGTCAAGAACAATTTTATGTTGTGCATTTATTTCTTCGAATGCTACTCTTAAAGTTCTAACCTTTATTGCAATATCTTCTTTTTGCATTTCAATTTCGCGTGTTCGTTCATCGACCATCAATTCGAGGTTTTTGTTTTGAAAATCTAATTGATTAGCCATTTCTTCGACCTTTTTGAACGATTTGGCAAAACGCAAATTGAGTATAAACGACTGAGAAAAATTAAAAATCAAAACACCAAAAGGTGCATATTGCCTAGTGTAAATCACATAGCTATGACTAAGAAGATCTATAATTGTAAAAAAAGCAAAAATCGAAAATCCTATTAAAAAAATCGAAGCTCCCTCCTTCTTCTTATACACCATTTTAACCAAGATGGGAATTAAAATCACACAGAGTAAAAAAACATAAACTCTATAATAAATTGGAAAACGACTATAGAAAATTGGTTGTGAAACAAAAACTGGTATTAAAAAAACGATTGCAACGACTGCACTAATATAAACGAGCTTTTTCAAAAGCTTATCGGAAAAAATCTCATTCATAAAAAGTATAACCATAAAAGGCAAACAATAAAATGTAAAATATTCTGTAAAAATGATCGCATTCCATGGTAATTCGAGTATTATCGAAAAAAACATATTGTCGTTTACACCAATTCGAAATACAAATAATAAAGTTAATAATCCAAAAAACAAGTTCGACACCTCTGTTCTTCTAATCAAATATAGACTCACATGGTAAAAACCCATAATAAGTAAACAACCGATCAAAAACCAATCGTAAAAATCGGTAATACTTTTTTCTTTTCTAATTTGATCTTCCTCACCAAACCAAATATGTCGCCAAATACCTCCCCTATAGTGATGAAAGTTCGATACCCTTATCATTAAATCGACAGTATCGTGCTCCGAATTAAACTCTAAAATTCCCGGATTAAAAAATGGAATTTCGCCTTCTTTGGAATTCGAAACCTTTCCACTATAATACATTTCCTTGCCATTGACCAATGCAGTGAAAGCCACTCCAATAAGCCTAATACGAAACGACAATCGATATTGCTTGTTTTGATGAATAATTAACTTTAAACGATACGTTCCGTAACCCGTATTATCCATTTGGGCAATTTTGCTCCAAATACCCGGCACTTGAATATGAAAGTAGGGCATTGTATCGGCTTGGCTAGGTGATTGAAGAAATACATTTTTATAAAAAAGCCAATTGCCAGAAATTTTAATAGAGCCATCATTTTTCAGATCCCAATTTTCTAAGTCAATTACACCATTTACAATCTGAGGAACACTTTTTTGCGAGTTTACAGAATGAATAAGAAAAAATGTTAATATGAAAAATAAAAATATTTTCATTAATACTTCAAATTAAAGAATTTAATAAAGTTAACAAATTCACAGAATCGAAGCATAAGGTTTATAAAAATTCTACATAGTAAAAATACTATTTTTTAGTTTTTTTTGAACAAATCACAGGTTTGTGACATAATATAGAAATAATTTGTAATTTTAAGAAAGCAACATAACCTAAATATGGAAAAGCACTCTTACCTTGGCAATGCCGACATTAGCTCAATAGACAATTTATACAGGCAATATCTTAACAATCCTGAAAGTTTAGACAACGAATGGAAAAAATTCTTCGAAGGTTTTGAATTTGGTCGAACATCAAATATCGAAGATATTAAGCCTGATTTGGTCGACAAAGAATTTAAAGTATTGAATCTCATTGACGAATATCGAAAACGCGGGCATTTTTTTACCAAAACGAACCCAGTTCGTACCAGGCGTAAATATTTCCCTACACTCGATATCGAAAACTACGGACTCAACCAAAGCGACCTCGATGTTACATTTCAGGCAGGAAAAGAGATTGGTATTGGGGCTGCAACATTGCGACAAATAATTGAGCATCTGCAAACCACCTATTGCCGTTCGATTGGTGCTGAATTTATGTTTATTCGAATGCCCGAGAAAGTCGAATGGCTCAAGAAAAGAATGGAAAGCACACGCAATTTGCCCAATTACAGTGTCGAAGAAAAAAAACGAATCTATAACTATCTGAAAGAAGCCGTTGGTTTCGAAAAGTTTATTCACAAGAAATTTGTTGGTCAAAAGCGGTTTTCGCTAGAAGGCAACGACACGCTTATTCCGGCTCTGCATGCAGTAATAGATCGGGGAGCAGAACTGGGTATCGACGAATTTGTACTTGGCATGTCGCACAGGGGTCGACTCAATGTGCTTACCAACATCATGCGCAAACCCTATGAAAACATATTTAAAGAATTTATTGGCAACAAATTTGAAGAACATATCGTTTTGGGCGATGTTAAGTATCACTTAGGTTATGGCAACGAAATTGTAACAAACAGCCAACGAACTGTGAAACTAAACATGGCTCCTAACCCCTCACACTTAGAGACAGTAGCACCCATAATACAAGGCATTGCAAAAGCCCGTATCGTTAACAGATACAAAGGTGACGAGAGCCGCCTTTGCCCGATAGTAATGCATGGCGATGCTGCAATTGCCACACAGGGCGTTGTGTACGAAACTATTCAAATGTCGGAACTCCCCAATTACAGCACAGGAGGCACAATTCACCTGGTTACCAACAATCAAGTAGGCTTTACCACCAACTATACCGAAGCTCGTTCGAGTACATACTGTACCGATGTGGCAAAAATAACCCGTTCTCCAATATTTCATGTCAATGGCGACGATGTTGAAGCCGTAGTATTTGCTGTTACAATGGCCATGGAATACCGGCAAATATTCCACAGCGATGTGTTTATCGACATTCTCGGATACCGCAAATATGGCCACAACGAAGGCGACGAACCACGTTTTACCCAGCCCCTGTTGTACAAAATAATAGAACAACACCCAAACCCCCGCGACATATATAGTCAACAGCTTATAGAACAAGGCATTTACAATAAGGCAGAAATTCATAAAATTGAGTCCGAATTTGAAAACTTTATGGAAGGCCAACTCGAATCGTCGAAGCTTATCGAATCGGTTCAGATACCTCAGTTCTTGAAAGAAGACTGGAATGGAATGCGTTATTCAATTGATAAAGACTTTGCACAGTCGCCCGAAACAGGAGTTAATAAAGAAATGCTTATAAAGATTGCCGAAAAACTTAATTTTTTACCTACAGACAAAAAATTTTTCTCAAAAACCATAAAACTGGTCGACGATCGGAAAAAGTTAATTTCAGAGGAGACAGTCGACTGGGCACTTGGCGAGCAATTGGCTTATGGAAGCCTCAGTATAGAAGGCCACCCAGTTCGTATAAGTGGTCAGGACAGCGTTCGGGGAACATTCTCACACCGTCATGCTGCTCATACCATTGAAGACACCGACCAGCAATACTTCCCCATGAAAAACCTTTCGCCCGAGCAGGCTCATGTGCAAGTATGCAACTCACCCCTTTCGGAATATGGGGTTTTGGGTTTCGAATATGGCTACGGACTATCGTGCCCAAAGGGTTTAACAATTTGGGAAGCACAATTTGGCGATTTTAGCAACGTTGCTCAGGTTATTATAGACCAGTATATTTGCTCTGCCGAAGAAAAATGGGGCCTTATGAACGGACTTACTCTGTTGCTGCCTCATGGTTACGAAGGTCAAGGACCCGAACATTCGAGCGCCCGTATCGAGCGATTTTTGACTCTTTCGGCCAGCAACAATATGCAAGTGGTCAACTGTACCACACCCGCCAATTTCTTCCATGTATTGCGCCGCCAAATAAAACGCGACTTCCGCATTCCATTGGTAGTTTTTACACCCAAAAGCCTACTTCGCCACCCTAAATGTATCTCGTCGCTCAACGACCTTTCTAATGGTATATTTCAGGAAGTAATCGACGATAACAATACCGATATAGACAATGTACGCCGGTTGGTATTCTGTTCAGGCAAAATATATTACGATTTGCTTGAAAAGAAAGAAGAATATGAGGCTAAAGACATAGCCATAGTAAGGCTCGAACAACTGCATCCATTTCCTCATGCACAAGTCGATGCCATATTGAAAAAATACAAGAACGCACTTTTACACCTGTGGGTTCAGGAAGAGCCCGAAAACATGGGACCTTGGATGTATGTAAACTATCAAATGCACGACAAACAAATGGTAGTAGTAGCTCGAAAACCAAGTGGAAGTCCGGCAGTTGGTCTCAACGAACTTCACAAATTAGAGCAACAAGAAATTATATCAAAAGTTTTTCGCCATTGCAATTGCGAACAAAAAAACATATATTGCGGATTGCAATGTGTACAAGGAAAAAGCAGAGCCGAAGTACTTAAACAACATAATTATATTTTTAATGTGCAAATTTCGAATGTGGAAATGTGAAAATTGGAAAATAATAATTATACCCTTTAATTCATTTGCACACTTGCACATTTTCAAATTAATGAAATTATGATACTAGAAATAAACATACCCCGTCCCGGAGAGTCGATAAACGAAGTTGTGATTAGCAAATGGCTAGTTGCCGATGGCGCTTTTGTGAATAAAGACCAGGAAGTTGCCGAAGTCGAATCGGACAAAGCTACGCTCCCATTGATAGCATCTGCTTCGGGGCAAATAAAAATATTGATATCGGAAGGAACAACTGTCGGTGTTGGAAAGGTAGCTTGTACAATTGATACAGATAAAGTTGTTAGTAAAAAGTTGAAAGTTGAAAGTAATGAAAACCCATTATTAAACAACGAAGCTCAAAGCTCGAAGCTCGAAGCTCAAAGCACGAAGCACGAAATTAAAACCACTCCCGTTGCCGAAAAACTTATGGAAGAATACAATTTGTCGGTCGACGATATTATTAACGGCTTGCAACGAATTGGCAAAAAAGAAGTTGAAGCAGTTTTTCGATTAAAAAACACCACACCGGTTGCAAAAAAAATATCGATTCGCGAAGAAAAACGCGAACCAATGAGCCCATTGCGAAAGAAACTGAGCAAACGTCTAGTTTCCGTGAAAAACGAAACAGCCATGCTAACCACCTTTAACGAGGCTGATATGAGTGGAATCATTGTATTGCGTAACCAATACCAAAAGGCTTTTTTCGAAAAACATGGTTTGAAACTCGGTTTCATGTCGTTTTTTACAAAAGCAGTATCTATTGCCCTAAAACAATTTCCAAAAGTCAATTCTCAAATCGAAGGTGAAGAAATTGTGACACCCGACTATTGCGATATAGGCATAGCCGTGCAAACCGACAAGGGACTAATGGTTCCGATTTTGCGAAATGCCGAAAGCATGAGTATAGCGGAAATAGAGAAAGCAATTGCCGAAAAAGCTACAAAAGCGCGTGCTGCCCGCCTTAGCATCGACGATATGACCGGAGGCACATTTACCATAACTAATGGAGGAGTATTCGGGTCGTTGCTCTCGACACCCATTATTAACCCACCACAATCTGCCATACTTGGTATGCACAATATTGTTGAACGGCCAGTTGCGATAAGCGGTCTGGTAGTAATACGCCCAATGATGTATATAGCACTTAGTTACGACCACCGTATAATAGATGGACGCGACTCGGTAAGTTTTTTGGTAAAAGTGAAAGAATTGGTCGAAAATCCATTGAAACTACTTTACAATACACCTAGTCCCGAAAAAGAACTGTTGGGAATTTAAAATAGGGCATCTCTAAAAACTGCTTTTTAGCTGCGCTGAGCCCTTCGGGGTTCTTTGTTGGACTTCATTTTTAAACTCCTCACTTCGGCTTTCGCTCAGTGTAACACATTTACAGTAGTAAACTCCGGGTTTAAAAATTCGTCTGCCTCAAAAAATCGAGTTTTTAGAGACGCCCAATAGACTACTTAAATTTATTCTACCAACATCTTTTTCAAACCCTCGGTATAAAACACCTGATATTCACCGTTTTCATTGCTATATATAAATAGTACATCAATATCGGGCAATTGCTTTACCAAGGTTTTACTCTTTTCGAAACCAAGCACCATAAAAGATGTGGCAAGAGCATCGGCATCGATACATTTATCGGAAATAACAGTGACGCTCAACAAGTTGCTTCGAGCAGGATAGCCGGTTTTGGGATTTATAATATGCGAATACTTAACACCATTTTCAACAAAAAACCGGCGATAATTACCAGATGTAGCAACTGCTTTATCTTTAATTTCTAAAATTGCCTGAAGATTTTCGCCAGCAATGTTATTGTTATCATCGGGACGATCGATACCAATTTTCCAATAATTATCTTTAGCATTTTTGCCTTTAGCTCTTAGTTCTCCACCAATTTCTATCAAGTAATTTTCGATTCCTTCTTCTTCAAAAAAATCGCAAATAATATCGACTGCATAACCCTGAGCCAAAGCATTGAAATCGAGTTTTACGCCTGGCAACAATTTTACAAGTTTCTGATCATTAATACTAACATTACTCATTCCTACAAACTGCAACAAACTGTCTATTGATGCAGAATCGACTTTAGTATATGGAGTATTTCCAAAACCCCATGCATTGCATATCGGTCCAACTGTAATATCAAAAGCACCATCTGTTAATTTATTAATCACAACCGATTTGTTAAATACTTTTATAAACCAATCGTCGAGCATTAAATCGTTGCAATTGCTGTTTATCTTAGAAATTAATGATGTAGAATCGTAAATTGACAATGATTTATCAAACGCATTTAAAAAAGAGTCAATAACAATAGAATAATCTTTCAACTCTTTGTTTTCAAACGTAATATGATAAGTAGCACCTTGCGCTGTGCCTTCAATAAAAGTATATTGTCCTTTTTCAGATTTACACGAAAATAACAATAATGTAAGGCTAAAACATATAATTATATTTTTTTTCATACAGATGACACTTAAAATTGCACAAAACAAAAAATAGACTTTTTCTTTTTTCAAACAATGAAGCAAAGATCGTACAAAAGTAATACAAGAAACGCCACCTACAAGTTACATACAAAAAACGTATAAGAGCAAGCCTCTAAATATGTAGGATATATAAAACAAACGTATCCAATTGGAAAAAGATGAAAGTTTTAAATCATTGAATTATTATCAAATAAAAAATTTGCCGGAATAAAAAAAGTAATTAATTTTGCGGCTCATTTTAACAAATTAAAAGTATTTATATGTCAAACCAGTATGAAACCGTTTTCATTTTAACTCCCGTTTTGTCTGAAGCCCAGATGAAGGAAGCGGTACAAAAGTTTACAGGTTTTCTGACCGACCAAGGAGCAGAGATTGTTCAGGTCAACAATTGGGGCTTGCGCAAGCTTGCATACCCAATTCAAAAGAAAACCACCGGATTTTACAACTTAATCCACTTTAAGGCTAGTGGCGAGGTTATCGCTAAGTTAGAAACCGAGTACAAACGCGATGAACGCATCATCCGTTTCCTCACATTCAAGATGGACAAATATGCCATCGAATACAGCGATAGAAAACGTTTACAAACCAAAGAAAAAATGGAGGCTTAGATTATGGCACAAAACAATTCGGAAATCAGATATCTTACACCTCCAACAGTAGAGGTGAAAAAGAAAAAGTATTGCCGTTTCAAAAAGGCAAAAATTAAATACATCGATTACAAGGATCCGGAATTCCTCAAAAAGTTTTTGAACGAACAAGGAAAAATTTTACCACGTCGACTCACCGGAACATCGCTAAAATACCAACGTAAGGTATCTACAGCCATAGCTCGCGCTCGTCACTTGGCATTATTGCCCTATGTTACAGACTTACTTAAATAATACAAGGAGGGAAACTATCAATGGAAGTTATTTTAACACAATTTATACCCAATCTTGGGCAAAAAGACGATTTAGCAATTGTTAGCGATGGTTATGCTCGCAATTACTTAATTCCACGCGGATATGCAAAAGTTGCTACCGAATCGGCCAAGAAAATGCAAGCTGAGCTTATTAAACAGCGTGCTCACAAAGAAGCTAAACTTAAACAAATTGCTACCGAGCAATCGGAAAAAATGCAAGGTCTAAAACTTACAATCGGTGCCAAAACAAGCTCGAAAGGAAAGATATTTGGCTCTGTAAATACCATTCAAATTTCTGAGGCACTTGCTGTTAAAGGATTTGAAGTATTTCGCAAAAACATCTTCATTAAAGAAGAAATTATTAAGGAAGTTGGTACTTATACTGCAAAAATTAAACTTCACAAAGATGTCGATGTCGATATCGAATTTGAAGTTGTTTCAGAATAACACATTTCAAGTATATTCAAAAAAACCGTATCTAATGATGCGGTTTTTTTTTGCTTTTTTCTAGTCATTTAAATCAATTTCTAAAAAATAATCAATTCTTAACACAAAAGTGATTTAAATCACCTTTTATAATAAAAAGATAATGAAATACTTTTATAATTTTATAAAATTATTATTTCATATATCAACGTCTAATGAAATTTTTTAAAGCAGCAGACATCAACGATTATCTACTTAGTACCTATAATCGAATACTCAATTCGATGTATTTAATTGTTGTTGCTTTGATGATACCAATTATTATCATCGATTTTCAAAAATCGATAGCTACCAATTCATTTATTATTAGCCTCTCTGACACTATTATTGCGCTCTCAATTTTGATTTTATACATTTTTCGAAGAAGCATCAGTTTTCATTTTAGAACCTTGTATATTTCTATAGTTCTCTTCATACATAGCTGCATATTATTTTCGAGCATCGGATTAGCAAGCGAAGCTATGCTAATGCTATTGTTTGTAATAGTTTTAAATTCAGTTATATATGGCAAACGAATTGGTTGGATGACCATCAGTTTTTCAATTATTATATTAATTATCTATACAATATTATTAAAACTTGGATATTTATCGTTCGGAATTGAAGTAGTAAGTTATTCGAACGACTCAACTATATGGATAAGTCGAGGTATTTCTTTTTCAATTTATTCCATGGTTCTATTCTTTTTTATAATCCAAACACGAAAGGTATTAGATAGTTCTTTGCAACAATATAGCCTAAAGAACAACGAATTACAACGAGTTAATAAAGAACTCGAAAGCAAAATAAATGAGAACAAAGAATTAAACCTCAGTCTGACCGAGAAAGAAGAAAAATACCGCACCTTGATATCGATGTCGCCCGACGGAATAGTTGTACATGTAAAAGGAGTTATAAAATTTGTGAACCCATCGGTTGTTGAATGGTTGGGAGCCCGATCGCAACGTGACATTTTGGGTCGAAATGCCCTTGAATTTGTACACCCATTATATGTCGATGAAGTTAAAAAAAGAATAGAAGACATTTCGCTATATAGAAAACCGATACCATTTGTTGAAGAAAAATATATTGCATTCGATGGCTCGGTTATTTATGTTGAGACATCGGCACGACCAATAATATACGAGAAAGAAGATGCTGTATTAATTATATTGCGAAATCTTTCGGAACGAAAGAAACACATCGAAACCATCCGAAAACAACGCGATTATATTGAAACCATTCTAGAAAACATACCCCTTGGAATATTTGCCAAATATATACCTGAAAACTACCGGTTTAGTGTTTGGAATCGGAAAATGGAGCAAATATTTGGCAATAAGAAAGAAGATATGATTGGTAAAACTGATTATGACTTGGTTGCCAATATTGAAGAAATCGAATATTTTAGAAAAACAGATGAAAAAGTAATGTCAGATGGTAAGGCAATTGATATTCCATACGAAATAGTAAATACCGCCAATGGAACATTTCAGCTTCATACCATAAAAGTTCCGATGTACGATGCCGAAGGCAAACCCGATACATTGCTTGGAATCATAGAAGACTTAACCGAACGTTCGGCAAAAGAATACGAACTAAAAATAAGTCAAACAGCCTTAGTTGCCCAACGCGACTTATCGTTAAAACTCAACAAATGTAATACCCCAGAACAGTCATATTTGGAGATTTCTGAAATTATTAATCGATTTAGCGATATTGATTTTGTAGGCATTTTCTTATGCGACGAAAGCAATATTTATAAATTGCACACATACAGTGGGGAACTAAGTGACATTACTTCACAAAAAAAGAATTTACACATAGACCCTCACAATCAAGAGCTTCTCAATAATGGTAAAACACTTTATTTTACATTAACCGAATTGCCCGAATTTCTTAAACCCTTGACCAATAACGAAAAAATTCAATCATGTTCGTTGTTACCAATAAATAATTTCTCTCAAAACATTGCAGTTGTTGTTGCAGGTTCGAGACTACTAAAAGAAACCCCTCTAAACCTTGTTAGCAGTTTCGAAACATTTACAATTATTATGCAAAACTTCTTGATACGTATCGAGAAAGAAACAGAACTCAAAAAGGCAAAAGAGAAAGCAGAAGAAAGCGACAAGCTCAAATCGGCATTTTTGGCAAATATGAGCCACGAAATAAGAACCCCCATGAATGGCATTATAGGCTTTGCCGATTTGCTCAATTCGCCCGATTTGCCCGAAGATAAACAACGACAGTTTGTAGATATAATAAATAGAAGTAGCAAACAACTACTGTCGATAATCAATGACATAATTGACATTTCAAAAATAGAATCGGGACAAATAGCTATTAACAACTGCAAATTTAACCTCAACGAAGCCTTAAATGAAATATTTGAGTTTTACCAACCCATTGCAATTTTGAAAAACATAGATCTGACACTTACGAGCAATATTGAATATCAGGCATATATAATCACAGACGATGTAAAACTGAAACAAATATTGACCAACCTAGTAAGCAATGCATTGAAATTTACCGAATCGGGCAAAATAGAGATCCAATATACTGTAAATACTACAAATATTGAGTTTTTTGTAAAAGACACAGGAATAGGAATTGAAAATGAATATATTGAAACAATATTTGAACGATTCAGACAAGTAGAGTACAGCAACAAAAGAAACTATGGAGGCACCGGACTTGGATTGGCAATTGCAAAAGCATATACAGAGCTTTTAGGAGGTACAATCGGAGTTAGATCTAAAATAAACCAAGGTTCTACTTTTGGCTTTTCAATACCCTATTTAGTACCCGAAAACGACGAAACCCATCAAACATTCGAATCGGCGAGTTACACGCCATTGTTACAAGGCAAAAAAATTATTGTTGCAGAAGATGAAAATGTAAATTTTGACTTTTTAAAAGAAATTTTAGAGTTGACAAAAGTTGAAATAATAAGAGCATACAACGGACAGGATACCATAAATCTTCTAAACAATCATCCAGATGTATCGCTCATATTGCTCGACATGAAAATGCCTGTTATGAATGGATATGATGCTGTAAAGATATTAAAAGAAATAAATCCCAAGATTCCAATTATTGCCCAAACAGCATTTGCCTTTTCAGACGAAAAGCAAAAAGCGTTAGAAGCTGGTTGCGACGATTATTTGGCAAAACCAATAAGCAAAGTAGCACTTTTTTCAAAATTAAGAGAACATTCGGACCGAATCAAGCATTAATACTTTTCATATTTTACGATTCTTACTATATTTGCGACTCCAAAAATGAAGTCCATGCAACTTATTGACAATTTGCTTTTCGAAACAGTTAAGAAATCGATCGCCGAACTTTATCAAACCGAAATTGATAACACACTCATTCAAATACAAAAAACCCGCAAAGAATTCACGGGCGACTTTACATTGGTTGTTTTTCCCTTTCTGAAAATTTCAAAGAAAAATCCGGAGCAAACAGCAAATGAAATTGGCAACTATTTAAAAAACAACTTGTCATACATTGCCTCGTTCAATATAATAAAAGGCTTTCTCAATATTGAAATTGAGAATAATTATTGGTTAGGTTTTTTAAAGGAATTTGAAAAAGAAAATTTGTTTTCGAATACCACATCGAAACAAATAATGGTCGAATACTCCTCGCCAAACACCAATAAACCCCTTCATTTAGGCCATATTCGCAACAATCTATTGGGATATTCGATAGCAGAAATACTCAAAGCCAACAATCACACAATAACCAAAGTAAACCTGGTAAACGACCGAGGTATTCATATATGCAAAAGCATGCTGGCATGGCAAAAGTTTGGCAATGGAGCAACACCCCAATCGGCTAATACTAAAGGCGACCATTTGGTTGGCGACTACTATGTAAAATTTGATAAGGAATACAAACAAGAAATAAAAGATCTTATTGCTCAGGGAAAAACACAAGAAGAAGCCGAGAAACAAGCACCCATAATACTCGAAGCACAGGCAATGTTGCGCAAATGGGAAGCCAACGACCCAGCAACCCTCGAACTTTGGAACACAATGAACAATTGGGTGTACCAAGGATTTGACGAGACTTACAAGAAAATGGGAGTAGATTTCGACCGTATTTATTACGAATCGCAAACATACCTTTTGGGAAAAGCAATTGTTCAAGAAGGACTTAAGAATAATTATTTATACAAAAAAGACGATGGCTCAGTTTGGGCAGATATGACAGCCGAAGGGCTCGACCACAAATTACTTCTCAGAAGCGATGGAACTTCGGTATACATGACTCAGGATATTGGCACTGCTCACCAACGTTTTACAGAATACCCGATAGAGAAAATAATATATGTCGTTGGAAACGAACAAGAATACCATTTCAAGGCTTTGAGCATTGTATTGAGTAAACTTGGTTACAAATGGGCGTCGGGCATTGAACACATGTCGTATGGCATGGTGGAACTACCCGAAGGTAAAATGAAATCGCGCGAAGGTACAGTGGTCGATGCCGACGACCTTATCGAAGAAATGATTTCGACAGCCCGGGAAATGTCTGAACAACTTGGCAAACTTGATGGCTTATCAAATGAAGAAAAAGAAAAAATATCTCAAATTATTGGTTTGGGAGCATTGAAATATTTTATACTCAAAGTCGATCCAAGAAAAAATATGACCTTTGATCCAAAGGAATCTATTGATTTTAATGGCAACACAGGTCCATTTATACAATACACATACGCCCGTATTCGATCGGTAGCCCGAAAAGCTTCAATGATGAATGTTTCGGCACACAATATTGATTCAAACACCTTTATAAACGACAAAGAAAAAGCACTAATAAAAATGCTTTTCGAATTTCCTTCTGTAGTGAAAGAAGCAGGCGAAAACATGAGTCCTGCTCTTATTGCCAATTATTGCTACGAACTTGTGCGCGAATACAATCAATTTTATCACGAATATTCTATTCTTCGCGAAGAAAATGAATCGAATCGCAACCTACGACTTGTGTTATCGGGCAAAATAGCAATGGTAATAAAATCGGGTATGGGATTACTTGGTATTGAAGTGCCTGAGAGAATGTAATAAAAAAACATTCAATATTGATTAATTTCGAATATCACATATAAATTTTACTTTAGGACATCTCTAAAAACTGCTTTTTAACTACGCTGTGCCCTTCGGGGTTCTTTGTTGGACTTCATTTTTAAACTCCTCGCTTCGGCTTTCGCTCAGTGTAACACATTTACAATAGTAAACTCCGGGTTAAAAAATTTGTCCGCCTCAAAAAATCGAGTTTTTAGAGACGCCCTTTACTATATCAATATTATTTATCAGACAGGCTCTTGCTGACTCAAACAATGAAAACTACCAAAACCCCATACAATATCTACCGAATCGATACCAACAACTTTTCTGTCGGGAAACAAAGTTGAAATAATATCTACAGCTTTATTGTCGGCTTTACAGCCAAACATGGGTACAATTACAGCATGATTGCAAATATAAAAATTGGCATAAGAAGCCGGAAGCCTTCTTCCGTTGTGAATTACTTTGTGAGGCATCGGCAATTCGACCACATTGAGTTGTTTACCATTTTCGAGGTGCATTTTACTCAATTTATGTCTGTTAATCTTGAGAGGCATATAATTGGCGTCTGACATACTGGTTTCAATAGCCGTAACAACAGTATCTTCATTAACAAAACGAGTAATATCGTCGACATGCCCGTCGGTATCGTCGCCCTCAATACCATCGTTGAGCCAAAGAATATTTTCAACGCCATAATAATCGACTAAATATTGTTCAATCTGTTTTTTTGAGAGATGTGGATTACGGTTTTCGTTCAACAAACAAGCTTCGGTAGTAAGTACAGTACCTTTACCATTAAAGTCGACCGATCCGCCTTCCATAAAAATTCCAGGCTTGAACATTGGGAGCTTGAAACTTTCAGCTATTTGAGAAGGTATATTATTGTCGTTTTCCGAAGGATACTTACCTCCCCAGGCATTGAATCCCCAATCGACAATGGCTTTTCGCTCTGCTAAGTGATTGTTTATTACAAATGAAGGACCATGATCGCGACACCAAACATCGTCGCTGGAATGAAAAAACAATTCGATCTGAGTTGGATCAATTGCATATTTCTGAATTAATTCTTCAACTTTAGTTTTAATAGTTAAATCATTTACATTGATACGAACTTTCTCTCCTAAACTAATTGTTTTGACAAAATGCATATACGATGGCAATATAGCATTCATTTTACCGGGAAAAGAATCGTCGCACCAAGGAAATGTAAGCCAAGTAGCTTCATGCTTTTCCCATTCGGCCGGAAAATGATAACCCAGAGATTTTGGTGAGTTTTGAGCAGTTTGTATATTATGCGACACTTCCATTAGTAGTTATTAATTAATTGTTATTAAATATTTCGAAATACCTTAATCGATAAATCTTTTCAATATTGGCTTATAATTATCGATTCGTCTATCGCGCAAAAAAGGCCAAGTTCGTCTGTAATACTCAGACTTATCGAGGTCTATATCGACAGTAGGTAAGTCCTCATCGTCGTGGTTCGACAAGTAAATAAGCGAACCAAAAGGATTTGCAACAAACGAACCACCCCAAAAACGAGTACCACTCTCCTGTCCAATTCGATTGACCGACACAACATGCACCCCATTGGCAATAGCATGCGCACGTTGAATGGTTTGCCAAGCATTGTATTGTTCGTCGTTTATGGAAATATCAGCTTCATTTATATCCCAACCAATAGCAGTTGGATAAAATAACACCTCGGCACCCATTAGCGAAGTAATACGAGCCGCTTCGGGATACCACTGATCCCAACATACAAGCACTCCGATCTTTGCAAATTTTGTTTCGAATACCTTATAACCTGTATCGCCCGGTGTAAAATAAAATTTCTCGTAAAACCCGGGATCGTCGGGTATATGGCTTTTTCGGTAAATACCTAGCAAACAACCATCGGCATCTATTACTACCGCGGTATTGTGGTACAAGCCCATAGCTCGCTTCTCGAACAACGACAATACCAATACAACATTAAATTGCCTAGCAACCTGCTGAAAAAAATCAGTGGTTGTTCCGGGTATTTGCTCGGCATAATTAAAAAAATCGTGATTCTCTTCATTGCAAAAATACAAAGTAGAGAAAAGCTCTTGCAAACAAATAATACGAGCACCACGTTCTGCCAAGTCTTTTATTTTATTGGCTGTTTGGCTTATGTTGGTTTTAACATCGGCTACACACGATGTTTGTATATAGCCAAGCTTTAGAATATTAGACATTTTCTGTTTTTTATGACAACAAAGATATTAAATATCGTTATTTTTTTTCACAAATAGTACAAGTGGTAATTGAAATTTAATAAATTTGCAGCCTGAAAATTCGTGAACGGTGAACGGTGAACGGTGAACAGTGAATAGTGAATGGAGATCCGTCAAATATTGGTAAATAACAGTTTTATTAAATAAAATGTAAAGTTAGTTACTACATAATATACAGCATACTTATCACGGATCACAAGCCACAGTCCACAATATCATGGTCGGGTAGCTCAGTTGGATAGAGCAACAGCCTTCTAAGCTGTGGGTCAAGGGTTCGAATCCCTTCCTGATCACAAAAAAATAAAACCCATGTAAGAAAAAACTTACATGGGTTTTATTTTTCTACTATATATCAAAAAAAGGCTGCTAAAATTTAGCAGCCTTTTTTTTTGTTTATTTTTTAAAAAATTATTCTACGATAGATTTGAAAGTATCGTTGGTAAAGTATTTAATAAATTCGGCATCTTCTTTAGCAAATGCTTTAAGATTTGAATCTTTTCCAACAGCAGTACGAAGATTGTTGAATAACATATCGGTATTGTCGATACGAGCACCAACTACAGATCTTAAATAAAATACTTTAGCAGCTTCTGTTTTGTCGCATTGAAGTGTCGATAATGCATCTTCATAATTTTTGTTCAATACTTTTGCAAGAGCAGCATTGTATTCGCAAGCAGTACCGAAGTAACTTTTTGCAATATCGTATTTGCCTTTAATGATATTGATAATACCAAGGTTGTAGCTAACATATTCTCCAGCTCCCAAAGATGATGTTAAAATCTCTTCAGCTGCTGGCATATCGCCTTGAAGCATTAATACTACACCAATATTATTTTTAACAACATCGTTGCTTTCTAAAGCTTTTGCAGCTTCAAGTACGGTTTTTGCATCGTCTAACTTTCCTTGTTGGATGTACACATAACCGAGGTTGTTGAAACCACGAATATCTGTTGCAAATTTTTCGGTTGCTTTTTTGTAAAGAGCAGCTTTTTTGTCTAAATCGCTAATTTTTGCAGCAATATAAAGCAACTCTTCTATTTGAAAAGTATCAGGGTTGCTATCGGCATATATCAACATTTCTTCGTCGGTCAAACCTTCTGCATCAACGTTTACAACCAATTTTGCACGGCGCAATTGTGGCAATATTTTTTCTGCAACTTCTTCGTATGCTTTCGAAATATTTTTGATTTCACGTTCACGTACTTCAGCATCTGAATACATCGACAATACTCTAATAATAAGATCTTTGTCGGCAATATCAGATGTTTCCATTAAACTTTTAAAACCATCCCAGTCTTCGGCAGTTTTCAAATAAGTAAATAAATTGTTGCTATCGGCCTGAGTAATTTTGTTTTTCTTCATTTCTTTACGGAAAAACTTATCGGCAGATGTTCCACGACCATCAGCTAAATCTTCGTTTTTATCCATCGGACCATCGGGCGATGCATACGAAGACATATTGATACCTGTAAGTTTCAATTTTGGATTGGTTGAAAGCGATTTGATATATTCGGTAAGATCTTTAATTTCTTGTTTTTTCAACTCAGAAGCCCTTACGTCGTCTTTATTGATTAAGAAAAGGATAGACGCTTCTTTTGATTGAGGTTTTGTTCTTACAAATTTATCGGCCATCATTAAAGATTTTGGATCGATAAACACCAGTTTTGATGTAGCAACTATTCCATCGGCCAATTTATAAGTGCCAATATCTAACTTTTGATCTTTAACAGCAGCCTGAACAAACACTTCAACAGTTGCTGAACGCATTTCTTCTTTATAAGTAAATTTGTCGCTATAACTAAATTCGCCACCTGAAGCATTTGAAATTACTTTTTCATTACCAGTTATAGCTTCACCCTGAAGTAAGTATGGTTTTAAATTTATTTGACCAGTCTTATATTTCAATACAGGTTGAATGGTCATGGTTGCTTTTTTGTTGAAATACTTAACAGGGTATTTACCTGTAACAGTAAGTTCAACTTCGTTGTTATTTACTTCTAGAACCTTAGGTGTAACTTCGTATTTTACAGAAGCTTCAAGGTCTTTCATTTTCTTAATTCCGCCACAACTACTAATTACAGCTGCCGACAGAACCAAAAGTGACAATCTAGCGATATTTAATCTTCTCATAAGATATGTATTAATTAAAAATTTATTTTACTATTTAATTTATATTAAAAAAAAATGGAATCGTTTTCATTATCGTGCATCTCTAAAAACTGCTTTTTCTTTGTTGGGCTTCATTTTTAAACTCCTCATTTACAGCAGTAAACTCCGGGTTTAAAAATTCGTCAGCATCAAAAAAATCGAGTTTTTAGAGACGCCCTATCATTAATCTAACAATTTTTGTTTAACTTTTCAAATGCACCGCAATAATAATAAAAAAATATTATTTAGCAATTCTAATACAATTATTTTTATTAAAAATCAATCAGTTATTATAAACTATTTTAATAAAACAAATTTGCATCTAATTGTGAATGCTTTAGTATTAAACAAAAAAGCAAGGAACAAATTGTCCTTGCTTAAATATTTTTATTGAATCATAAATTACATTTCAGATTCGGCATATTCGATAAATTCGAAAGGTATTCTAAACAAATGCGCATAATGCTGACCAGTTTCTAACGAGTCATAATCTCCTTCTTCATAATGCCATTTAACACTAATATCGCTAATTTTTGAATTCTCAACCAATAATTTAATTAGATTAAATATTTGTTTAGAAGATGATGTATTGAAATACTCCAACTTAAAATCTAATAAAATTGATTTGTTTTCATACGCTTTAACCCAAGCAAATATAGGAGCATAATATGCCGAAGGGTTTTCAGGCAATGACCTTCCTTTCATTATTAATTTCCCTTGTATATCACACAACACGTAAGGTGTATCTGCTGTAGGGTTCAGTTCCAGGTTCTTCATTGAATTAAATTTTCCAATTAAACAAATTAAACATCAACAATATTCTTCAATAAAGCTTTGTTAATTACTATGATTTTAATTCTATATAATTTAAACTTTTTCTAAAAAAATTAAGCTTTCAAATATATAGAAAAAACAATCTAATATAGTTATGATTTTGATAAAATTATAAAAATCATTGATTAAAAACAAATTCTTATTACTTAAAATTTACAAACACTTTACTATACGCAAAATTCAGTAATAAGGTTTAAAAAATGTTCAGGAGATTTCATTTGAACTAACTGTGTAAATTCGTTACTATTAAAAGAATTGGACTGTAATCCAGAAACAAATATTTTACATTCGAAATTTAAAAATAAAAAAGTTTTTAAATCTTCTAATTTTTGATGGTTCAAGGCAGTATTTACAGTAAATAAGATGTAGTCAATATTTAACACATTGTTAATCAGTTTTAAATTTTCTAATGGAACCGACTGTCCTAGATAAATTACTTTAAAACCTCTTTTCTTTAATATATAAGAGTAGAACAAAAGTCCTAACTCATGATATTCGCCCTCGGGTAAAAATAGGAGAAATTTCTTATCGATTGTTTCTGTGGTATGTAAACCATCGATAGCAACAATAAACATTTGCCTTATAATGTTAGATACAAAATGTTCCTGAGCCGGCATAACAGAACCGGCCTGCCACAAAATTCCTAAACGGTCGAAAAATGGGTAAATTACCTTTATAATAGTTTCTTCAAAACCCTTGTTAAGTATCTGGTTTGATATAATATGTTCAAATTTATGTTCGTCGAGTTCGAACATTGCAACCATTAAATGTTCAATAATACCAGCAACATCTGATTTTTTCTGAGAAAAAATAAGCACCTTTTCTCCTATGTTAACATCGTTGAGTTCAGATATTTTTGAAATTTTAAAGCCATTTCTAATTAATATTGAAACATTTAATATTTTTCGTAAATCGTTGTCGTTGTAGTATCTAATATTTGTAAGCGATCGTTCGGGTTGAATAAGGGCATAACGTTTTTCCCATATTCTTATTGTATGAGCTTTTATACCGCTAATTTTTTCAAGATCTTTAATGGAATAACTTGCCATTTGTTTAACATTTTTATTGTTTTGTTATAACAATAATATTAAAAAAAAGTTTATTTAACTTTTCTAGCCATTAGCAAACCATCTCTAATTGGTAGAATTATAATCTCAAATTGGTCGCTTTCTTTGAGACGTTGATTGAACAATTTGATAGATTTAGTGGCAGGATCGTTTTCTTCCGATTTGTCAACAACTTTTCCATTCCACAGCACATTGTCGGCTAGTAAAATACCCCCTACACGTATTTTATCTTTTACCAGATCGAAATATTCGTTGTATTCGCGCTTTTCGGCATCGATAAATACTAAATCGAATGTTTTATCTAACAGTGTAATTATGTTTTTTGCGTCGCCATTTATATATTCGATTCGATTCGAATTACCCGATTTTTCAATATATTTATTTACAATATCTTCGAGTTCGTCGTTTATGTCTATGGTGTATAATTTACCATTTTGAGCGAGACCTTTTGCCAAACAAATAGCCGAATAACCTGTAAATGTACCTAATTCGAGAATATTGCTAGGCTGAAGAATTTGACTCAGCAATGAAAGAAAGCAACCTTGGTATTTGCCCGAAATCATTCGTGGATTGAGTACTTTGAGATATGTTTCGCGGTAGAGTTCCGATAGTATTTCGGGTTCCGGAGTTGTAAACGACTCGATGTAACTCCATATTTCATCAGAAAATTGCATGTTACCTATTTATATATAAGTGTAGATAATTTTTTAGGATCAAGTATTTCATTGGCAATATCTAACAATTGACTTGAATTGATGGCTTCTATTTGTTGATAAATTTCAAGCAATGATTCGACTTTTCCAAAATTTAAAAAACTTTTACCCATATTGAGCATAAAGGCTTCATTATTTTCCGATGAAATTGCCAACTGCCCAATTAATTGTTTTTTAGCTTTTGACAATTGAATAGAGCCTAACTTACTGTCTCGTAGTTTTTTAAATTCTACATGAGCCAACTGAATACTTTTTTCGATTTTCTCTTTGTCGGTACCAAAATATACAGTAAACACGCCAGTATCGGCATACGGATTGTAATTTGATTCGATATTATATGTAAAGCCATTTTTTTCGCGCAGCGACATGTTTAACCGCGAATTCATGCCAGGCCCTCCCAATATGTTGTTTAACAAAAACAGGCTCAACCGACGCTCGTCGTGCAAGTTGTATGCCACATTGCCAATAATGCAATGCGACTGGTATGTATCATAATCAATATTTTTATTGTTTGAACAATATACAATATTTTGTTCACATTCTTGCTGATGCGACCGTAATTGAATTGGTTCATAATACTTCTTAAATAATTTTAAAAGTTTGTCGAATTTAATGTTTCCGACAGAACTAAGAACAATTTGAGATGTATTGTAATTACGAAGTTTATAATCTAAAATATGCTTTGGGGAGAAGCTATTAACCGTTTCGGGAGTTCCTAAAATGGGACGACCGAGCGCCACATCGGGAAAAATCATGTGTTCAAAATCGTCGAAGATTAGTTCAGAAGGATTGTCCTTGTATGAATTAATTTCGTCAATGATGATATCTTTTTCTTTTTCGATTTCTTTTTCGGGAAAACTTGCATTAAAAAAAATATCGCCAATAAGTTCTATAGCCCTTTCGTAATCGTCGTTGAGAAACGATGCATGTACACAAGTTTCTTCCTTGGTAGTATAGGCATTGAGCTCCCCTCCTACATCTTCGAGCCTCGAAATAATTTGGAACGACTTTCGTTTGTGAGTTCCTTTAAACATAGCATGTTCAATATAATGAGCTAAGCCATGTTCATGAAGGAGTTCGTTGCGCGAACCGGCATTGACAATAAGGCCAATGTGCGAAACGGGGCTATCGACTTCTTTGTGAATAAGCCTGATTCCGTTTGATAATGTATATGTTATATAATTAAGCTGATGATCTAAACTCATGGTGCAAATGTAAAAAATAATAAGTCTTAATACAATGTCGTTTAGTTAACATTCTTCTTTTTCACCCCCATCCCCTAAAGGGGTGAAAATGAAGTCCCCTTTAGGGAATTTAGGGGTAATTAAAAAAGTTGATATTTCTAAACTAAACGACATTGAGTCTTAATATGAAATTTAAACATCAAGAATAAAAAATGAAAAACACTGTATTTTTTTTTGTAAAAAAATTTTGGGAATTACAATTTTGGTATATATTTGCACTCCGAAAAATTCAACTGGTGCCATAGCTCAGTTGGTAGAGCAATGGACTGAAAATCCATGTGTCCCTAGTTCGATTCTTGGTGGCACCACCATTGAAAACAAAAGCCCCGATTTTATGGGGCTTTTGTCGTTTAAAAAAGAATATTTATTCTCACATCGGCACTTCCATCAATAGAAATTCTGCATCTGTTTGGGCTGCGATAGACAATTTTTTGACATCCCAAATTCCAAAACCATCGCGAGGACCTAACAATTGATCATTGATAAAAATCTGACCAGATACTACTATTACATAAATCCCATTGTTATTTGATTTAATGGAATAATCGATACTCATACTTTTATCGAATTTACCCAAATAAAACCATGCATTTTGGTGTATCCAGACACCTTCATCATCTGGATTTGGCGAAAGTATTTGCTGAAGCCTGTTGTGTCGTTCCTCGATATTCAATGAAACTTGGTCGTAACGAGGAGTTACGTTTTCTTTGTTGGGCAACACCCAAATTTGAAATAATGATACTGATATGTCTTTATTATGGTTGAATTCGCTGTGAAAAATACCCGTTCCGGCACTCATAACCTGCACATCGCCTTTTCTGATTACCGATGTATTTCCCATACTATCTTTGTGTTCCAAAGCACCCTCGAGTGGAATGGTAATAATTTCCATATTATCGTGAGGGTGAGTACCAAAACCCATACCGCCCTCAATTATATCGTCGTTCAAAACTCGTAATACACCAAAATTCATGCGTTTTGGGTCGAAATAGTTTGCGAAACTGAATGTATGTCTACTTTTCAACCATCCATGATTTGCAATGCCCCGAGTTTCTGATTTATGAAAAATAGTATTTGACATTTCGTAAGATTTTATTTTCTTAAACATAACAAGTAATATTATCAAATGTTTAGAAATTAAAAATGTGATATTGAATTCATAAAATACAAATTCAATAGAATACTGCTATATTTTCTAATTAAAAAAATGAATTTTAGGTATAAAGTTTTATTTTTGTCGCTTGTAAAAATCAAATAAATAATCTTTTTTCGATGAAAACGTACTTTACTGCATTATTGAGTTTATTCTTATTTTTTGCAACAAATGTTTCGGCACAGGAAAAACCTGACAAAAACACAGCTAAGATAACATTTGATGTAACAACATACGATTTTGGCGAAATAAAGTACGCGGATAGTGCCTTTTGGCTGTTCAAATATAAAAATACCGGCAAAGAACCTCTTCTAATATCGAATGCTCAGGCATCGTGTGGATGTACAACTCCCCTCTGGACGAGGGAACCGGTAAAAAAGGGGAAATACGGTATTATTAAGGTTCAGTATAATACCAATATTGTAGGGGCATTTCAAAAAACAGTTACCATTCATTCCAATGCCTCGAATTCACCGGTTACATTAACCATTAAGGGAGTGGTGAAACCCAAAGAAGAACAGACAATAAACAATTAAAAAGAAAATTCCATGCCAAAAATATCACAAAAGGGCACCAATATGCCCCAGTCGCCCATTCGTAAACTTGTACCTTATGCCGAAGAAGCTAAGAAAAGAGGCATACATGTATTGCATTTAAATATTGGAAACCCCGACCTGCCAACCCCTGAATTAGCATTAGATGCCATTCGAAATCTCAAAATGAGTCCTATTGAATATGGCCATTCGGCTGGAGAAGAAACATTGCGCAGAAAAATGGCTCAATACTACCACAATGTTGGTATTGAAGTTGATTACACCAATATTCTGGTAACATCGGGAGGTTCCGAAGCATTGTTGTTCAGTATGATGAGCTGTATGAATACAGACGAGGAAGCTATTGTACCAGAACCTTTTTATGCAAACTACTATGGTTTTTCGATGACTGCAGGCATGAATATTGTACCCATTACGTCGTCGATAGATAAAGGATTTGCATTGCCTCCAATAGAAGAATTCGAAAGAGTAATTACATCGAAAACTAAATCAATAATAATTTGCAACCCCAACAACCCAACAGGTTATTTGTATTCGAAAAAAGAACTTGAAACATTGGGAGAAATTTGCAAACGATATAATCTTTTTCTTTTTTCGGACGAGGTGTACCGCGAATTTTGTTACGATGGTTCGAAACATTTCTCGGCATTGAACCTCAAAGGTATCGACGAACATGTAGTAATGATCGATTCTATGTCGAAACGCTTTAGTGCATGCGGCATACGTGTAGGAGCACTTGTATCGCGCAATAAGGAGGTGATTTCTACCGCATTGAAATTTGGGCAACAGCGTTTGTGCCCTCCGGTAATTGGCCAATTGGCTGCCGAGGCTGCACTCGACTCAAAACCAGAATACTACAAATCGATAGAAGAAGAATATACCCGTCGTCGCGATTATATCGTAGAGGCTTTAAGTAAAATAAAAGGGGTAACTTGTCCGAAGCCCAAAGGAGCGTTTTACACCATAGCCAAATTGCCAGTCGACGATGCCGAGAAATTTGCAATATGGCTCTTGAGCGACTTCCAGTATGAAGGACAAACTGTAATGCTTGCTCCTGCTTCGGGATTTTATTCGACTCCTGGTCTTGGACAAAAAGAAGTACGTATTGCATATGTACTCAATACCGAAGAGCTCAAAAAAGCTGTAAAATGTATTGAGCAAGCTTTGAAAGTATATCCGGGAAGAACGAATTAATTTGCAAATTTCAAATGTGAAGATGTGAAAATGAAAATAAAATACACCTCATTTTTATTATTTACAAAACTAAAATTTACATTTTTATACAAATACTAAACAATACGCTCATTGATTAGAGTAAGCAATATAAAGAAAAAATTTGGCAATCTTCAGGTCTTGAAAGGTATAGACTTGACTATAGCCAAAAGTGAGGTAGTATCGATAGTCGGAGCAAGTGGTGCAGGTAAAACCACTTTGCTCCAGATTATTGGCACACTTGCAAAATGCGATGAAGGCCAATTGCTCATAAACAATGAAAATCCGATGCAACTCAACGATTGGAAGCTTGCAGCCTTCCGAAACCAACATATTGGCTTTGTTTTTCAGGCTCACCATCTCTTACCCGAATTCTCGGCTATTGAGAACGTAATTATTCCAGCACTTATAGCTCGTAAATCGAAAAAAGAATCGACCGATAAAGCCAAAGAACTTCTCGAAATGCTCAACCTTGGTCACAGGCTTCATCACAAACCCGAAGAACTGAGTGGTGGAGAACAACAAAGAGTTGCAGTAGCACGAGCTCTAATTAACCAACCTCAAGTTGTTCTTGCCGACGAGCCTTCGGGAAACCTCGATTCGCAAAACAAAAAGGAATTACACGAACTATTTTTCACCCTTCGCAAACAATTTGGTCAAACCTTTCTGATTGTAACCCACGACAAAGATTTAGCCGAAATGAGCGACCGTAAGATTGTGATGGCCGATGGGCATATTGTAAATTAATACTTTGAAGTTTCTTTGCCCAACTTTATGTTGTCAATTTTGTTAAACAATTTTACAATTTCAAAATTGATATGACTCAGTTAGAAAGAAATATATTTCATAAAACAAGAGAATTGTTAGAAAAGAAAGTTATTGAATACAATCAATTGCATTTTATAACTAAGGATCCTATTCAAATACCTCATAAATTCTCTAAACCCGAAGACATTGAAATTTCAGGATTCCTTACAGCTACAATCGCTTGGGGACAAAGAAAAAGCATTATATACAACTCTCTAAAGTTGGTTTCGCTTATGGGCAATTCCCCTCATGAATTTATTTTGAATTTTGAAGCAAAAAAACTAAAACCATTCGAAAATTTCTGCCATCGAACTTTTAATAGTGATGACACTATATTTTTCCTAAACTCACTTCAAAATATTTATAGGAATCATAACGGTTTGAAAGGAGTATTTGAAAATTCTTTTTCAAGAAACAGTAGTATTTTTGATACTTTAAAAAATTTTAGATTGATATTTCTTAGAACAGAACATCTTAAGCGAAGCGAAAAGCATTTATCGTCGGTCGAGAAAGGCTCTGCAGCCAAACGACTCAATATGTTCTTGCGCTGGATGGTTAGAAAAGACAAGCATGGAGTTGACTTTGGACTATGGACTTCGATACCAGCCTCGGCATTATATATACCACTTGATGTACATTCGGGCAATATAGCCCGAAAACTAGGTCTACTCATAAGAAAACAAGACGATTGGCGAGCTGTAGAAGAGTTAACACAAATTTTACGTACATTTGACCCTATAGACCCTGTCAAATACGACTTTGCTCTGTTTGGAATGGGAGTAAATAATGACTAATTACAAATTACTAATGACTAATTAAAAAAAACAGTTGATTCACAATCAAATATCAACGAAATAAATGGGCAATACTTATTTTAGGTTCAAGCAGTTTACGATACACCACGACCAATGTGCCATGAAAGTGGGAACCGATGGAGTACTATTGGGAGCATGGGCAAATGTATCGGACCAAGACCATGTGCTAGATATTGGTACAGGTACCGGAATTATTGCTATCATGTTGGCTCAACGAACTAAGGCCATTGTTGATGCAATTGAAATTGATAAAAATGCTTTCGAACAAGCAAAAAAGAACATATTTGCTACCCCTTGGACTCAACAGATAAATGTTCAGCACATTTCATTACAAGACTATACTTCAAACACCAGTATTAAATACACACATATTATTTCAAATCCTCCATTTTTCGATTGTTCGTTGCACCCCGACGACAATACTCGATCTATGGCTCGACATACCAACAGTTTACCACACGAAGAACTGCTTCAATGCTCAAAACAATTGTTAACCGAAAATGGTAAAATATCACTAATTTTGCCATATACAGAAGCATGCATATTGATTGCTCAAGCAATAATTTACGGATTGTTTTGCACTCGTAAAACAATGGTTAGAACTTCGCCCGAAAACCCTATTAAAAGAATACTTTTCGAATTGTCGCCGCAATATATTAGTTGCCAAAACGATGAGCTTTCAATTAGAAAAACACCCAATCAGTTTTCGGAGAAATATAAGGAATTAACCAAAGATTATTATTTGAAATTTTAGACCTGAAATCAGAATTTGAAAAAAACTGAGTCAAATAAAATGAAAAAAGCAAACTACTAGGAAGTTTGCTTTTTAATTGAACAAAATAAATTCAATATTATCGATTGTCGAGATCTTCAAATTCTACCCCAACAAATTCTTCGCTTAATTCTTCATTATATTGATGTGGAGCTTCATCGAGTACAATAGGGTTGGCTTCACGAACAAACTGCACAACCTCATTGAGGTTGTCTACAAATTTCTCAAAATCTTCTTTGTAAAGAAAAATTTTGTGTTTTTCAAAGAAAAATCTTCCTTCTCGGTTAATTTTCTTTTTACTTTCGGTAATAGTAATGTAATAATCGTTTCGTTTTGTAGCTTTTACATCGAAAAAATAGGTGCGCTTACCGGCTCGAACAGCCTTCGAAAAAACCTCGTCCCTTTCAAAGGAATCATTTCCTGACAATTTTTCAATTTCCTCTTCCATTTTTCTATTATTTGTTAGTTGTAGGCATATCAAAATATTATGCCTGTTATAAAGTTAGTTTAGTATAAATGCATAAGAAAACTTTTGAAAGGTATAACATTTATTATATAAAAAACAATATTATTCAGCGTTTTTTATTAACACAACATTAAGAATAAAGGCTTAAATAATATATATA
>CAMDBI010000022.1 GCA_945889005.1 Bacteroides fragilis | reverse complement strand
GGTTTGCGGCAAAGCCGCAAACCAACCCCCTCCAAACTCAATCATTCTTGAAGCATTGTCATTTCGACCGACTTGTGCTGAGCATAGTCGAAGTAAGGGCGAAATCTGTTAATAATAACCGGACAGTATTGATAAATAATATATTATTAAATTTGCAAATATGTTTGATAATTATAATATTTTCATATAAAAACAACCTTGTATTATTATACAATCTATTTAAAAACAACCTTGTATTTTTAAAATGTATGTAATATATTTGTATTTATAAAATACTATTATTAAATGCAACGAATTATTAATCAAGAATTATTTGAATGGAAATCTTCGATAAATCGAAAACCTCTTATAGTTAGAGGAGCTCGGCAAGTGGGTAAGTCATATTCCATTAAAGAATTTGGTGATAAGTTTTTTGAAGGAAATATCCATATTATTAACCTTGAAAAGCAACCTGATTGGCATTCTGTTTTTGATAAAAATTTCGAAATTTCGAGAATTATTTCTGTGCTTGAGATTTTATTAAACAAGCGCATTCATGTTGGTCGTGACTTACTCTTTATAGATGAGATTCAAGAATGTCCAAACGCAATTTTGGCATTACGATATTTTTACGAACAACTTCCTGAATTACATATTATTGCTGCGGGTTCACTTCTCGAATTTTCATTAAAAGAAATCTCTTTTCCAGTTGGAAGGGTACAACTTCTCAATATGCACCCAATGAATTTCTATGAATTTTTATTAGCAACTAACAAAGAGCTTCTTGCTGAAATAGTAATCAAAAAACCCGAAAAACTTTCTAATAATATTCATCAATTATTAAATGACGAATTAAAAAATTACTTTTTCATTGGGGGTATGCCCGAATGTGTTAATAGTTATGCTTTAAATAAAAGCATGCCTGATGTTTTTAATATCCAATCGGATTTAATAAATACTTTTCGGCAGGACTTTTCTAAATATGCTGCACACTCAGATAAGCGTTGTATCAACAATGTTTTGTCATCTCTAGCCCAACAAGTTGGTTCTCAAATAAAGTATGCACATTTAGCTGAAGGTTTTACGAACCCAACTATTAAAAAGGCATTTGACTTACTTGAAACAGCAAGATTGACGACTAAAGTAAATTCGACAAATCCAACTGGCATACCTTTGGGGGCAAGTGTTAATGATAAAATATTTAAAGCCATTATGCTCGATATTGGTCTATTTTCAAACCTAAGTGGACTGAATGTAGCAAAAGAATATCAACATTCCGATTTACTTTCTATGTTTAGAGGTGCTTTGGCCGAACAATTTGTTGGACAAGAACTTATTGCTGCTGGGCATAATGAACTATTTTATTGGTCGCGACAAGCTAAGAGTAGTAATGCTGAAACAGATTATATTATTGAAACCGAAAATGGAATTATACCTATTGAAGTGAAAAGTGGTTCAGCTGGAAGTCTTAAAAGTTTACATTTACTTTTCTCAACTTATCCCAATATTCAAAAAGCATTTGTTTTCTCAAATGCTCAATTGGGCGACCTTCCTGAACATAAACTTTCATTTATCCCTTTATATTATGTTTTTTCAGCTTGTCGGAAGTAATTTTCAAAGTCAAAGAATTTGACTTTGAAGCTTGTGAATAAGAGGAAATTTTCAAGTGTTTTCGTACCCCGAAACAAAAATAGCCTTGCAAATACTTGATTTGCAAAGCTATTATATTTGAAATTGTGCCCAGGACGAGACTCGAACTCGTATGCTTTTGACGGCGCTACCCCCTCAAAGTAGTATGTCTACCAATTTCACCACCTGGGCTTATATATTAATATTGTAAATTTATTTTTTTAATTGTCAATTATCAATTATCAATTATTTTGTGCCCGGAACAGGACTCGAACCTGCACAACCTTGCAGTCACTAGTACCTGAAACTAGCGTGTCTACCAATTTCACCATCCGGGCTTTTAAGGTTCGCAAAAGTATATATTTTTTTTATTTTATACTATAATAATATTATGATAAATAAAAATATCTTTAAGTATCATAAATATAATAACATAAGCAAACTTAATATAAATTTCATATATACAACATTTTCTTAACTCTAAAATAATATTGCTTTAACGCTAGGATAATATGATAGGTATAAGTTTGGTTTTTCAAATTAATAATTCAAAAACCAAATTTTATGAAGAAAGTTTATCTATTTCTTATTGGTTTGTTTTTAAGCACCATCTTAATGGTAGCACAACAAACCATAAAAGTTAGGGTAGCAAATGCTACTGACGATCTCGAAGAGTATGTTGCTGCACAAGCAGGTCAAACTCAAACAAACACAATTGGAGCTTGTGATTTTGGTAGCTCAGACCTTGAGTTAGGCTCTGAAAGTACTGGTAATTCTGCCCCCCAAATGGTAGGAATAAGATTTGCTGGGATTAATATTCCTGTGGGCAGTACAATTGTAAGTGCTTACATCGAATTTACACTCGACAACACAAAAAAGACTGATCCATGTAACCTGACCATTTATGCTGAAAATAGTGACAATCCTGTTACTTATGCAACTACAGGTACAGGAATTCTTTCTGCTCGTCCTAAATTAACAGAGTCGGTTGCCTGGAATATTCCATCTGCCGATTTTGCTACTGTTGGATCAACTTACAACTCATCAGACATCAAATTACTTGTTCAGTCGCTTGTTAATAGAGCTGGCTGGGTTGGTGGTAATGCAATGGCATTTTACATTACCGGAACTGGTACACGTGAAGTTGAATCGGCCGATGATGAGCCTACAAAAGCTGCTCAATTGATTGTTACTTATACCGAACCAGGTGTTGTAGTTGGGACAGGTATGGCTTTCAGTCCGAAAATCGATATCAAATGGGATTCAGCTATTTATAATCATACCATACAAGTTCCTAATCCAATCAAAACCCAGGTTCTGTATGTAGGCGGAAGAGACTCTGTCGGATATATCTCTAAAACAGGAACAGTTGGTTTGGATAAATCAAAAACAGGAAACGACTTTTTGGGTGTAACTCCCGGAAGCAAATTAGGTGAATATTATCTTTCTATCAACCTCGAATCGAATGCTGCAAGTTCGACAATGGGCGATGGCGGTCATGTAACTACATTCAAAGTTGAACGCGATGCCAATACCGATACTTTTAAAGTAGTAAAACAAACCCTTGCCGATGGTCGCAGTGGCAATTATTTTAACGTTGATTTCGTTAACACAGTAGGTGAAACCTGGAACAATTGCGGTGGTATTATTGCCCCTAATGGTCGTATCTGGACTGCTGAAGAATATCCTGCATCAAAAAATGCTTCATTAGGTTTTGCAGATACTGCTGATGTTGTTGTTGGACAAGGTGTTGTTGGCGATAATATGGTTCAGTTTAAACATACTCCATCAGTAACTCCACTTTTCAACGGTGAGGTTATTGAACGCCACCAAAACGTTGGTTGGATGGTCGAAATCGACCCACGCACATCGAAAGCCATTCGCAAACAGTTCAACTGGGGTCGTATGAGTTACGAAGGTGGTGTAATTATGCCCGACAACAAAACAGTGTTTAATTTTGAAGATGGTACTCCTGGTTTGTTAACCAAGTTTGTTGCCAATACAGTTGGGGACTTCACATCGGGTAAACTTTTTGTTTACAAAAACGATGTGAAAGATGCCGTTAATGGTCACTGGATCGAAATGAAAAACAACAACTTGAAAGAAATGATTTCGATGGCCGACAGCGCATACAAGCGCAATGCGACTTCGTTTGTTCGTTTGGAATGGGGTGTTGAGATAGATGGTAAAGTGTATATTGCCGAAACAGGAAAAGACGATGCTGGAAAAGATTTGTTAAGTGGCAAAAACCGCGGTGCAATTGTAGCTCCTCATCACAATGCTCGTGCAATTGCTCAAGGTCGTGCTTCGGCTACCGATACAACAGGTGGAAAAGTATATGCCGACTACTATGGTCGCATTCTTTGCTACGATCCTGCAAAAGACTCTGTAAGTGTATTCCTCGAAGGTGGTTATTCAAACTTTATAGGCGATGTAACAAAAGATACAAAAGATGTTGCTTTTGTTAAATATCCAAGAAATCACTTATCAAATCCCGATGGTTTAGGTAAAGCTGAATTGAATGGTAAAAAATATATGTTGTTGCAAGAAGATTTGAATGGAACAACTTATGGTCGTGTACCACAAGAATTATATGGCTTCAATCCATGTGAAATGTATTTACTCGATATGACTTTAGCATCGAAAATTATGGATGGAACTATTTCGAACGCTCAGGCTTTGGATACCATGATTCGTGCAATGATCTGTGCCAAAGGAGCTGAACTTACCGGTGGAGTAGGTGTAAACGGTAATACAATTTTGGTAAACAATCAACATGCCGGTAGTACTACTTCACCTTTCAACGGAACCGGTGTAACAGTTGCTATTAACGGATTCAATGCTAAAGATTTCGAAACTTTCGATTTAAAGATGGACACCGTTAAAGCTAAATTTGAAAAACCTCAAGTGCCTTCTCAACTTAAATATCAAGTGTTATTTGTTGGTGGAAAAGATTCTGTTATATACAGCAATAGTTCATTTGGTTTCGGCGGAAAAGTTAAATCGAAAGCAGGTAACGATTTTATTGGTTTCACCAAAGACACTGTTAATGGTACAACCGATTTAGGTTGGGTTACTGTAAACCAAGAAGCAAATGCAGCCAGCAAAGAAATGGGCGGCGGCGGAGGTATGACTTCGTTCAAAGTTAAAGTTCAAGGCGATAGCTTAGTGCTTGTAAATCAAACTCTTTTTGGCACAACCGGCAAATTATTTAATGTCGATTTCAAAAACACAGTTGGTGAAACATGGAACAACTGCGGTGGAATTATAGCTCCCGATGGTCGTATCTGGACTGCCGAAGAATACCCTCCAACATCTTCGTCTTCTGTAGCAACTATGTTTGGCGATGCCAATAAAGTAAAAATAGGAAGTGGAATTCTTAATTACGAAGCCACTGGTATTTCAGCATTCGAAAACCAATCCCTCAAAAAATACGAAAACATTGGTTGGATGGTCGAAATTGACCCAAAAACTAGCAAAGCTATTCGCAAACAATACAACTGGGGTCGTATGTCGTTCGAAGGTGGTGTAATTATGCCCGACAACAAAACTGTTTTCCTTTTCGAAGATGGAACTCCGGGTATGTTGACCAAGTTCGTTGCCGACAAAGCCGACGATTTCACAAAAGGTTCGCTCTATGCATACAAAAACGATGTAAAAGGTACTTATGGCCATTGGATAAAAATGGACAACAACAATGTGAAAGAAATGGTTTATCTTGCCGACAGTGCTTGGAAACGTGGTGCCACTTCGTTTGTACGTCTCGAATGGGGTGTCGAAATTGGTGGAAAAGTATATATTGCTGAAACTGGTAAAGACGATGCCGGAAAAGATTTGGCAAAAGGTGCTGCTCGTGGTGCAATTGTTGCTCCTCACCACAATAATCGTGCTGCTGCACAAGCGGCAGGAAGAACTGGTGTAAGTGCCGAATATTTCGACTACTATGGCCGTATCTTGGTTTATGATCCTGCTAAAGATTCTGTTAGCATATTCCTCGAAGGTGGTCCCGACAAATCGGCTGTTAAAGATGTTCCTTTGGCCGAATATCCTGCCAATCACTTATCGAACCCCGATGGTTTGGGCAAATTCACAACAAATGGTAAGGATTATATGCTTATTTGCGAAGACTTGAATGGTAAAACTTATGGCCGTCAAGCTAAAGATCATTATGTTAATCTTTGCGAATTATACATGCTCGATATGTCTAAAACAAATCCTACCATTGATGATCTTGTTCGTATTATGGTTAGCCCAAAAGATGCTGAATTGACTGGTGCTGTTGGAACTCCCGACGGAAAATCAATACTTGTAAACGTACAACATCCTGCCGGAAGTGGAGTTTACAAAAGTGGTCAAGCAGTAACTGTTGCTCTTACCGGTTTCCATAAATCATTAGAAACATCAATTTCATCACACAAGATTGGTGCTCCAGATGTAAATAAAAATAAAAATATTTCATTTGTTGCATACCCTAATCCTGTTTCAAATGGTGTAATAAATTTCAATGGAAAATACAATTTAGCTGTTTACAATGCAAATGGTTATTTAGTAAAAACTGCCGCTAATACATCTACTCTTTCGATTTACGAATTAGCTTCGGGTGTATATTTGATCAAGAACGACAAAGGCGAAGTGTTTAAAATGATTGTTGAATAATTTGTTTCTTAATATTTAAACCGGGATCCCATTTGGGATTCCGGTTTTTTTTATTTTATATAATATGAAGTATATTTTATTATTATTAGTGTCTGTAATTTTATTTCAATTAGATAGTTACTCGCAAACTGCCGGGAAACAATTTCCAGAAAGTGTGAAAAAACTTAAAAATCCGATTGCTTGCGACAATAAAAGCATAGCAAAAGGTGTAAAAGTATATAAAAATGTATGTTGGACCTGCCATGGCGACAATGGCAACGGACTCGGACCGGGTGCCAAAGAAATAAAAACCAAAGTCGCAAGTTTTAACGACCCAATTGTCGTGGGTCGTACCGACGGGGAGCTATTTTGGTGGATTACAACAGGGGGTAACGATATGCAGCCTTTCAAAGATGTATTGGCAAAAGACGAAATTTGGTCGGTGGTTTGTTACATCAGAAAAGTACAAGCAAAATGATTTTATTAAAGAAAATAGCTTTTTTGGCAATTATTATTATATCCATTTCGTCTTATTCTCAAGAAGAAATGATACTCGACGACAGAGTTTCGGGCGAATTCAAATCCGTGACTCTCATCAATACTCAAACAAGCAAATCGGTTCCTTTAAAAAGTTTTGAACTTAATGTACAGCATCGTTTTGGGAAAGCCGATTTGAAAAACGATTTTATGAAAAACTTTTTGGGTTTCGATCTGAGTTCCAATATTAGACTGGGCTTTTCGTTTCCAATAACCAAGGACTTATATGTAGGCATTGGTCGTACCAATTACAACCGACTGGTCGATGCCGATGCAAAATATACTTTTCTGCACCAAACTGAGGACGACCGAGTGCCGGTGTTTGGTGCTTTTTATACATCAATGTTTGCTCGAACATACGATTTACCTTCAATGAAACTTTACGATTCGACTTTTTTCTATAAAACATCGCATCGATTCTCGTACTTTAATCAAATTATTGTATCCCGAAAGTTTAGTAACAATTTTTCGGCACTCGCGGCTCCTGCAATTATTTATCGCAATCTGGTTGAAGCAAATGAAAAAAACACCACTTTTATTTTACCAATGGGTGGACGACTCAAAACCACTTTTCAAACATCCGTTTTATTTGAATATACATACATTCACAATAAAATAGCGGGTAACGACGATATATTTGCCATTTCATACGAAATTGCAACAGCCGGACACGGATTTCAAATTGTTTTCTCAAACAATAACTTTATTTCTGCACCATATTTATATTCAACAGAAAGTGTTAATCCTCTGAATGGTCAGTTTTTTATTGGTTTTAACATTCATCGTACTTTTTTTCTCAATAAGAAATGACAAGGAAAATAATAAACATAGCGTTTTTGATTATATCGATTGCACTTATTATCAATTCGTGCGAGAACGATAAATTGCCAATAAGAATTGTACAAAACAATAAAGAAAAATGTGATTGCGATACTACCAAATACCGCGACTGCGATTGCGATACATTAGATCCTATTAAGGTGGTATGCGATTGCGATACCAGCCCATATCGCGATTGCGATTGCGATACTATGGATATCGAACGTCCGGCACCCTGTGTATGCGATACAACACCATACCGCGATTGCGACTGCGATACGAATGATCCTATAGATATTTGTCCTTGCAATGTCACTCCATTCAACGACCCCGATTGCCCCTGCGACGACAATCAGCCTAGTCGCTGCGATTGCGATAGTACCGGTTACAAAGATTTCAACTGTGGCTGCGACAACGATACCAAACCGTATCCTTGCAACTGCGATAAAACAAAATACAAAGACCCCGATTGTTGGTGCGACCCCGATAAAGAGGAGGCTCCACAACCTATAAGTTTTAAAAATGAAATATACCCGATTCTTGAAAGACGATGCAATTCATGTCATTCCGATGGAGGTGGAACTCCGGTTTTGTTTACCAATTCCGATGCTTATAACATTGCTAACTATGTAACTCCATATCAGCCCGAAAATAGCGACCTTATTACAAGGTATTTAAATATCACCATGCCACAAAGTGGTGAAATAGTTCCCGACAATGAAGTGAAACTCATAATTCAATGGATAAAAGAAGGTGCAAATAATAAATGAAAAAATTGCCTGTTAACACTTTTAAAAGTATAGTCATTATATTAGTTTTATTTTTATTTGATACTGCTTTTGCATTTTCGAACAAAGCAGAATGTGGAAAAACTTTATTTCATTCTAAAATTGATTCATTAAGTCGAGGTTCGTGTATCTCTTGTCATACCATAGAAACAACCGATACTTTCAGTTTTTATCCTTCGGTTTTCGACCTTGCAAACAGAAGTAAGCCGATCGGGTTCGATGAACTGAAAAGCAAGCTAAATGAACCCTATATGCACTCGGCTTTATTGTCGGAGGTGCACGAGAATATTCAATTATCTGACGATTCGGTAAGGCAAATTCTTCATTACATCGAATCGTTCAAAGGTCAGAAACAAGTGGTAAAACAAAGTCTCAATCTTTCGCTATTTCTTATCATAACAGGAGTAATTCTTTTTATTCCTTTGTATTATTTTAGAAAAAAGAAACTTAAAAATATTTTCATTTTTATTATTCCGGTTTGTATTACTAGTGGAATTATTTCAGGCATCCAATCGCTCAATTATTCAAAAGGCTATGCACCAGACCAGCCTATAAAGTTTTCGCATCGTGTTCATGCCGGCGACAACCAAATCGATTGCCGATATTGTCATCATAGCGCCGATGTGAGCAAAATTGCCGGTACGCCTTCGGTTGCTTTGTGCATCAATTGCCATTTGGTAGTTCGCGAAGGGAGTCGTTCTGGGGCTTTCGAGCTCAATAAACTATTTGAGAAATGGGACTCTTCGCAATCAACACCCTGGGTTGGGGTTCACAAACTGCCTGCTTATGTGGGCTTTAGCCACACCATGCACTTGCGCAACAAAAAAACCGATTGTGCCGATTGTCACGGGAAGGTCGAAGAAATGCACCGTGTAAAACAAATCGAGAATTTGTCGATGAAATGGTGTATCGATTGCCATACTGAAAAAAATGTTGCAAATTCGAGGCAGATTAAAGAGGTAATGTTCAACTATTATCATCAACGATTCGATACACTGCGGGTAAGCAATGGAAACAAATCGGATTGCATACAATGTCATCATTAGCAACATGGGTAAAGTAAACCTCGATAGACGAAATTTCATAAAAATAACAGCAGCCGGCGCTGCGGTTGCTGCTTTGTCGCAATCGTGCGAAAGACCGGTGCAAAAGCTTATTCCATATATCGTGCAGCCCGACGATATTGTTCAAGGCAAAGCTAATTACTACGCTAGCCAGTATTTCGACGGGGGCGAGAGTTATCCCATTCTGGTCAAATCGGTAGATGGCAAACCAGTAAAGGTCGATGGTAATCGGGCTAGTGAACTCACGGGTGGAGGTAGTACTGCTAAAATGCAAGCCTCACTTTTAGGCTTATACAACCCATCGAGATTGACAAAGCCTCTTATTCAGGGCAAAGAAACCAAACTTGCAGAATTTGACGATAGGGTTAAAGAAAATCTGTTAGCATTAAGAAATTCTGAAAAAAAGCTCTTATTTGTTACCGAAAGTTTGGTTAGTCCAAGTACCCAAAAACTTGTTTCCGATTTTAAAGCGGTTTTTCCAAATGCTGAGCATTTTATGCTCGATGCCATTTCGCTCGATGCCATAGCCAATTGTTTTCAAATAACCCAAGACGAAAGAAGGGTGCCTTTCTTGCATTTCGAAAAAGCTTGTTATGTGATAGGTTTCAATTGCGATTTTTTGGGAACATGGCTGTTACCGGCTATTTACAGCAATCAATATTCCAAAGCCAAAACAACAAACCCTGGTTTTAAACATATACAGTTTGAAACAACCTTAACCATAACGGGTAGTAAAGCCCTTAAGCGTATAGCCATAAAACCTTCGGAGGAAGTACATTTCTTAGCTCATTTTTATAACGAATTGGCGACGGTGTCTAATCTGCCAAAAATTGATTGCGAGCCAATATCTTTTTCAATGATGGATATAGCTTTAGAGCTAATCAAAAACAAAGGTCGAAGCCTTGTTGTGTCAGGCTCCAATAATTTGCAAGTGCAGCTTATTGTTGCTTCTATCAATCATATTTTGGATAGTTATGGTTCAACTATCGACCCAGTAAGGAATGTAAATGCACGACAAGGCGATGATGCTCGTTTTCTCGATTATTTGAACAACAGGTTCAACGAAATTGACGGCATAATTGTGCATGGAGTCGATATCGTAAATTGGTTTGCTTTTCATCCCTACATCGAAAGGCTTTTCAAAGATTCTGAATTTTCGCTATTCATAGGTGAAAAACAAAACCTAACATCAAAATTATGCAGTTTTGTATGTCCCGATAGCCATGTTTACGAATCGTGGAACGATGCCGAGGTAGTTTCGGGTTATAACGGTATAGCCCAGCCATTGGTCAATCCATTGTTTGATACCCGCCAGTGGCAGCAATCGCTGTTGGTTTGGATGGGGCAGGAGGTTCTTTATCCCGATTATATCAAAAATCATTGGACTCATTTTTTTCAAAAAGAAAAAATTACCGACTTCGAGTCAGCATGGGAGCAATGCTTACAAAAAGGTTTTCTATCAACCGAAATCATCGAAAAAAAGCGGGTTTTTGACGTTGAAAAAACTATTCGAAACATTGGAAAATTATCAAAACCGAGCCCCGATTTGGAGATTCAATTGACCGAACCTGTCAATTTGAGTCTTTACAACGATTTCGACAATCCTTGGTTGCACGAACTGCCGCACCCCATAACGAAGCAATGTTGGGGCAATTGCGCCATGGCTTCGCCCCGATGGATGAATGAAATGAATTTGACTGATGGGCAATTAATTTTTATTGGTAAGGGGTTTGCAATTCCTGTATTCGGAATACACGGCCAAGCATACAATACGCTGAGTATAGAACTTGGTTACGGTCAATTTTGCTATGCTTCCAACGATACTGTAGGCTTCAATGCCTATCAATTATTTACATTATCTACAAAAGGCAGGGAAGAGTACTTTGCAGGTATCGATATTGAAACAAGCAAAAAAGTTGAAAAACTCGTTTTTTCACAGAAACAGATTGTCATTAAAAACAAGAATTTCAGCAGTCAAATATTTAAACCCTTTGAAGAAAATACCCAAAGTCTTTATCCTCAGTTTGTTTCTAATGCAAAACGTAGGGGAATGATAATAGATACAGACCTTTGCACTGGTTGTGGCGCTTGTAGCATTGCCTGTCAGGCCGAAAACAATATTACCATTGTTGGTAAAGAAGAAGTTGAAAATGGACGGCTTATGCATTGGTTGAAAATAGACACTTACGTCTCCGACGAGAACGACGATTCGAACGTGATGCACTTGCCGGTAATGTGCCAGCATTGCAACAATGCCCCATGCGAAGGAGTATGCCCTGTATCTGCTACATCGCACACATCCGACGGGGTCAATCAAATGGTTTATAATCGCTGCATTGGTTCTCGCTTCTGTGCCAACGCTTGTCCATACAAAGCAAGGGTTTACAATTGGTACGACTATACCGGTACCGATGTTTTTCCACTTAACAACAAGCAGTTGCCGGGAATAGACAATAAATATTATTCCTTTATATATAATCCCTCGGTAGTTGTTCGCAGCAAAGGTGTGATGGAGAAATGCAATTTTTGCTATCACCGCATGGTCGAAAATAAAGCAGAAGGTTCAACCGAGCTACTTCAAACAGCCTGTATGCAAGCTTGTCCGGCAAGCGCCATTCGTTTTGGCTATTTCGACGAGCTGGTTGCCGAAAATTCGCCGAAGTATGCCTTGTTGGGCGAACTCAATACAAATCCTTCTGTGTTGTACAAAAATATTTCCGACCAATGATTAGCCACAATAGTATAGAACAAGAATTGGTAACTATCGTAAGCCGAAAAACTGGGAAGGTATGGCTGTCTATTGTGCTACTGGCATCAATAGGTTTGCTCTTTGGTGTTTATGCTTTGTATCAAACCCTTTACAACGGAATTGGAACTTGGGGTGTCAACAACTACGTGGCTTGGGGAACGGCTATTACCAATTTCGTTTGGTGGATAGGCATTGCGCATGCCGGAACCTTTATTTCGGCTATTTTGCTTTTGTTTCGTCAGCCGTGGCGTATGTCGGTCAATCGTAGTGCCGAGTCTATGACTATTGTTGCAATTGCTTGTGCCGGTTTGTTTCCGGTTATTCACCTTGGCCGAATAGCTTATTTACATTATATTGTACCCATACCTACTCAAAGTAGCCTTTGGGTCAATTTTAATTCTCCCTTGGTTTGGGATATTTTTGCCATCTCGACCTATTTTATTATTTCACTTATTTTTTGGTATATTGGGCTTATTCCCGATTTTGCACTTTTGGCTCGTCGGATGAAAAAGGGATTCAGGCAGCGCATTTATCAAAAGCTTAGTTTGGGTTGGAAAAACTCATTGTCGTATTGGGAAACTCATCATAGCATAATCTATTATTTGGCAGCAATTGCTGCACCCCTTGTTATTTCGGTACATTCGGTCGTAAGTACCGATTTTGCCGTTACGCCCATTCCGGGTTGGCATTCGACTATCTTCCCGCCTTTCTTCGTGGCTGGCGCTATTTTTTCGGGCTTCGCAATGACCCAAACCCTTATTATTGCAATGCGCACGGCGTTCAATCTTAAAAACTTTATCGACAGCCATATTGTAGAATCTATCAATAAAATTATCATTGTTACAGGTTCATTGGTGGCGCTAGCTTATGCCATCGAGATTTATACCGAATTTGCTTCCGGAAGCGAATTCGAAAAACAATTGACCGAAAAGAAACTTTTTGGTGCTTATGCTCCTCAGTTTTGGGCTATGATTGCGTGCAATGTGCTTATTCCTCAATTGTTATGGATAAAAAAAATTAGAACACATCTATTGATGAGCTTTCTTATTTCTATTGTTATAAACATAGGTATGTGGCTCGAACGATATGTAATTGTAGTAAATAGTCTCGAAAATTCATTATTGCCTGCTCGTGAAGGTTGTTACAGTATTTCGTGGATCGAAATTGCCTTATTTGTTGGCAGTTTGTCGTTTTTTGTCTTGTTTTTTATGATATTCACAAGGTTTGCTCCACTTATAGCCATCAACGAGATGAAGGCTTTTAAAGGGTCGGGGCATGCCATCGATGAGCCCGATTTACCCTTACAAATAGACCAAGTTGAAGGAAATATTCTTGCAATTTATCCCAATGCCGAAACTTTTAAGCAGGCTTATACACAACTTTCTAATAAATATGTAATCACTAATGTCTCAATGCCCAATTATGTCGAAATTAATGGGGGGCATAAAACACGTATTCCGCTTATTGCGCTTATAGGTGGAATTGTTGGTGGTGCATCGGCTTTTGTCTTTCAATATTGGATTATGACTGTCAATAACCCGATGGTATATGGAGGAAAACCATATTATGCTTTCCCGTCGTTTGTGCCGGTTGTGTTCGAGTGTGCAGTGCTGTTTGCCGGATTGAGCATGTTTGTCGCTTTTTTACTTAAATACAGAAAACTGTCGATAAAGCAAAATTATTTTCCAGACGAATTGAACGAATATTTTTTTATTCAGTTTTTAGCTGAAAAAAATAATGAAAATATTGATTTTGTGATGAAAACTAGGGCTTTAAAATGTTATTAAAGAAATGAAGAGGTATCTACATATATCGATTTTTATAACAGCTCTGCTCTTTTTGGTGATAGTTGTTTTTTCGATGTTGAACACTACAAGAATCCAAACTATTGTACAAATTTATGTTTGGTTTTTCTTTCAAATGGGTTTGTATGGCATGTTGTTTTTTTGTATTCAGAAATTGAGCAAGGTCCAATTGCCTTTTGAAATTGAGAAAGCACAGTTCTCAACTGTAACCATGGCTATTGTGGGGATTATCTTGTTGGTTTTGTCGGAAATCGGAACAATATTTTATGATATCTTTTTTCAGACACTCAATAATTCTAGCAATTTAGATTATTGGCAGTTGTTGCGACTAATTTTTTATTTTGTCATTCTGTTGTGGTTTTTTCATACATTAAAAAAGTCTGTTGGAAAGCAAACCCCCAAAGTGAGCAAGTTCGCATTTGCATTGTCGGTTTTGGTTATTTTGTTTCATGTGTTGGTGTTCGAACGGTTTAGTACTATTATAAGCCAATGGCACAGCACTTTGTTTGTGTGGTATATGCTCTCTGCAATGCTTGCAAGTGGTTCGGCTTTTATAGTTATTTATTTATTGTATTTACAAAAAAACAAGTTGCTCGAATTGACAGCCTCTTACAAAAACGATATTTCAAAATTTCTTTTTGCATTTTCGATTTTGTGGGCTTATATGTGGTACGAGCAATACATGATAAGCTGGCAGGCCAATATTCCATCTGAGACCGACTTCTATCTCGACCGATTTACAAACCTACCTTTGTTTTATGTCATTTTTTTTGTAATGGGTTTTATAGTACCTTTTATCTTATTGTTGGGTCGCAAAATGAAAGAAAACAATTATTTGATGATGGTTTCATCGGTTTCGGTGTTGATAGCACATATCTTCGAATTGTACTTTATTTTTAATATTAAAATAATAGAAAGTATAAATAATGTGCTTATTGTAGAATTTATTCTTATTTTTTTCATACTATTTCTGTTTTTAGGGATGTTTCATATAAAATTCCAAAAACATGTTTTTGTGTTTTTATTATTTTTATTTGTGTCGTGTACGAGCGAACAGACTCCTGGTAAAGTCTATTATCCCGATATGTTTTATAGCAGCACAGATACCAGTAATGCTTTTAAACCCGCTTCGCATGTAAAAGGCTCAATACACACTCGCCAAATATATTATCGCTTCGAGAAGGACAATATTGAAAGGATTGAAGCCGGGAATACATACATAAGTCCTATTGTTCCAGATAGTTTGTCAATTGCGTCCGGGAAAGATTTTTACAACAAACAATGTCTTATGTGTCACGGTTCAAATGCCGATGGAAAGGGATTTTTGTTTACAAGCGGTAAATATTCGGCTGCTCCTCGTTCACTTCTTACTCCTCAAGTGCAGCAGGCTCCCGATGGCGAATTATTTCATGTTATGACGGTTGGTTTTAACCTTATGATGCCTCATGGCAAATTTCTTAGCACAAATGAACGTTGGCATATAGTTACTTATATAAAAAGTTTAGGGCGTCTCTAAAAACTCGATTTTTTGAGGCGGACGAAATTTTAAACCCGGAGTTTACTACTGTAAATGTGTTACACTGAGCGAAATCCGAAGTAAGGAGTTTAAAATGAAGTCCAACAAAGAACCCCGAAGGGCTCAGCGTAGCTAAAAAGCAGTTTTTAGAGATGCCCTTTAAATGATACCATCACTTTTTAAGTCTATTTCAAAACAAAAAACAATCATATTCGTACTACTGTTTTTTGGTAAAAGAAAAAATAATTATTATCTTTCATAAAAAAAACTATATGTCATCTGTTGGACACGATATTATTATTTATTCTTCGGTAATCAACAATCGTGTTTTCTTTACATTTAATCATATTTTCAAGCAGTATTTTGGTCTTAATATTTTGTTAACCAATTTTATTGAAGATTATCAAAATACCCAGCTTCCTCGTCTCAATTATTCGAATGTAGATACCGATGGTTTTGATGTAAAGCCTTTCGGTTTGCTTTCCGAAAAAGGGATTAAAGAGCAGGATCTTATTTGCGAAAAATGGGAAAATACCATTATTTTTTATAAAACTGAAGGTGTAATTCCTTTCGATATATTTTCTGCAGTATTCTTTTTAATAAGCCGTTACGAAGAATATCTTTTTCACAAACCCGATTCTCATGGTCGTTTTAAAGCCGAGTCGAGCGTTGCTTTTCTCAACGGATTTTTGCACAGACCTATTGTCGACGAATGGCTCGTGATTCTTGGCAAAAAACTTAAACTAAGGTTTCCAGAATTGAATATCAAAGATCGAGAATTCTCGCATGTTGTAACCATCGATGTTGATCAAGCTTATAAGTTCAAGTCAAAAGGTTTTTTTCGTAATACTCTTTCTTCTATTAATGAATTGCTTCATTTCGATTTTGTAAGTATTCTTGCTAGAATAAAATATGTTTCGCACCGTCAATTCGATCCTTACAACAATTACGAATTTATAATTGAAGAATGTTATAAGAAAAACATAAAACCCATATTTTTCTTTCTGCTTGGTTCTTATGGAAAACACGACAAAAATATTTCTGCTTCAAAAAGTTCAATGAAAAAGCTGATTTCAGATTTAGCAATGGATCACCAAATTGGAGTTCATCCTTCGTACGAATCCGATAAGTCGTTGAAAAAACATTATGGCGAAATAAAAACTTTGTCAGATATTATTGGAAAGCCGGTAACTATTACCCGTCAACACTTTCTAAAGATGAAAATTCCTCAAACCTACAAAAACCTCTTGAAGTTTGAAATGACAGAGGATTATTCTTTGGGGTATTCCGAAACTTATGGCTTTAGAGCAGGTACATCTGTGCCATTTTTCTTTTACGATCTGACGCTCGAGAAATCTTCTAATCTGCGTTTAATTCCTCTTATTTTAATGGATAGTACTTTTAAATACCATCTACGAACCTCCCCAAGTGAGACCATCGATAAGTATAAGAAAATTATAGAAAAGGTAAAAGCAACAAATGGTAGCCTTATTACACTATGGCACAACGACAGTTTTGACCCCAAAAGCAAAAAGGGACGTGTGTGGCGCGAAATTTTTAAGAATGTATTGAACCTATGTTCAGTTTAAATTTCTTAGCTCAATTTTTTTACTCACTTTTTAATTCTACATTCACTTATTTGCACATTTTTATTAAATTTGCAGTCTTTTTAAAAATCGATTCTTATCATGATTAAAATAACATTTCCCGATGCATCGGTTCGTGAGTTTAACGAAGGTGTATCGAGCCTCGAAATAGCAAAAAGTATTAGTCCTCGTTTGGCCGACGATGTGGTTGTTGCTACCGTCAATGGCGATGTTTGGGATTTAACCCGACCAATCAAAAACGATGCTTCCATTAAACTTCACAAATGGGACGACGAACAAGCTAAGCATGCTTTTTGGCATTCTTCTGCTCACCTTATGGCCGAAGCGCTCGAAGCCCTTTACCCAGGTGTAAAATTTGGTATTGGACCAGCTATTGAAGCTGGGTTCTATTACGATGTCGATTTGGGTGAAGGGAAAACTATTGCAGAAGCCGATTTGACTAAAATCGAACAAAAAATGAAAGATCTGGCTAGTCAAAAGAACCCGATAGTTCGTTCAGATATTAGCAAAATGGAAGCTCTTGAGTTTTTCAATTCAAAAGGCGATCAATATAAAACAGAATTGATCTCTGAACTTGAAGATGGAACAATTACCTTGTATAAGCAAGGCAATTTTACAGATCTTTGCCGTGGACCACATTTGCCCGATACCGGATATATTAAAGCCGTTAAATTGTTGAGTATTGCCGGAGCTTACTGGCGTGGAAACGAGAAAAACAAGCAATTGACCCGTATTTATGGCATTACTTTCCCCAAACAAAAGATGCTCGATGAATATCTCGAAATGCTCGAGCAGGCCAAATTGCGCGACCATCGTAAGATAGGCAAGGAATTGGAATTGTTCATGTTTTCTGATAAAGTAGGGCAGGGGCTGCCATTGTGGTTGCCAAAGGGAGCTCAATTGCGCGAACGTTTAGAAACTTTCTTAAAGAAAGTACAACGCGAACATGGTTATTTGCCTGTTATCACCCCTCATATAGGTATGAAAGACCTCTATGTTACTTCAGGTCACTACGAAAAATATGGAAAGGATTCGTTTCAGCCAATACATACACCTGCCGAGGGCGAAGAGTTTTTGCTTAAACCGATGAACTGTCCGCATCATTGCGAAATATACAAAAGTAAACCCCGATCATACAAAGATCTTCCGCTTCGTTTGGCTGAGTTTGGTACGGTTTACAGATATGAACAAAGTGGCGAATTGCATGGACTCACACGTGTGCGTGGCTTTACTCAAGACGATGCTCACCTTTTTTGCCGTCCCGATCAAATTAAAGACGAGTTTAATAAGGTAATTGATATTATTCTACATATCTTCAAAAAACTCGATTTCGAGAATTTTACAGCTCAAATATCGCTACGCGACCCCAACAATAAGGAAAAATACATTGGAAGCGACGAAAACTGGGAGAAAGCCGAAAGTGCTATTATTGAAGCAACTCGTGAGAAAGGTTTGACTACAACTGTCGAGCTAGGCGAAGCAGCATTTTATGGCCCGAAACTCGATTTTATGGTTAAAGATGCCATTGGCCGCAAATGGCAGTTGGGAACCATTCAGGTCGATTACAACCTACCCGAACGTTTTCAGTTAGAATATATTGGTGCCGACGATAAAGCTCATCGTCCAGTAATGATCCATCGTGCACCATTTGGTTCTATGGAACGTTTTGTAGCTGTTCTTATTGAACATACTGCCGGTAAATTTCCGCTTTGGTTAAATCCCGATCAGGCTGTAATTTTACCAATAAGCGAAAAATTTTACGATTATGCAGAAAAAGTTTTAAAATTCCTAAATAATTCCGATATTCGCACCCTGATTGATTTGAGGAACGAAAAAATAGGTAAGAAGATCAGAGACAATGAGTTGAAGAAAATTCCTTACCTGTTAGTAGTCGGAGAAAAAGAAGTTGAGACGGAAACAATTGCTGTTCGTCGTCAAGGAGAGGGTGATAAAGGTTCTATGAAACTCGATGAGTTCGTGGCGTATATTAATAATGAAATGGAAAAATAAGAATAGTGTACCGTGTTTCGTCTATTGTGTCTCGTATGCAATACGTTTCACGAATAACGGTTCACAGTTCACGATTATATGTATAACAAACCAAGGAGGACAAAACAATAAGCGAGCAACCAATTAAACCCGGACCGCCAAAGTCGTTTATACCGCGACCAAGGCCGAACTCTTCTTTTAATAATCAAAACAAAGACAAGGAAGGGAAACAACATAAAATTAATAACGAAATACGTGCAAAACAAGTTCGTTTGGTAGGTGATAATATTGCTAATCAAGGGGTATTTTCTATTCAGGACGCTTTAAGAATGGCCGATGAAATGGAACTTGATTTAGTTGAGATTTCTCCACAGGTCGATCCTCCGGTTTGTAAAATAATCGATTATAAAAAGTTTCTGTATCAACAAAAAAAGAAACAGAAAGAAATTAAAGCAAAAACTGCTAAGGTTACTGTTAAAGAGTTGCGTTACGGTCCTAATACCGACGACCACGATTATAACTTTAAACTTAAACATGCACAAAGCTTTTTGAGCGAGGGCGATAAAGTTAAGGCTTTTGTTATGTTTCGTGGAAGATCTATTTTGTACAAGGAGCAAGGTGAAATTCTTTTGCTTCGATTGGCAAACGATCTTGAGGACTTAGGTAAAGTAGAGCAATTGCCCAAATTGGAAGGAAAGCGTATGAGTATGCTCATTACGCCAAAACCAAAAAAATAGTTGAAAGTTAAAAGTTGAAAGTTGAAAGTTGAAAGAAACTAAAACAGTCTTTTGACTTTTAATGATTATTTAAATATTTAAATTATAAGTAAATGCCAAAAATGAAAACTAATTCCGCTGCCACAAAGAGATTTACGGTAACGGGTTCGGGTAAAATCAAAAGGAAACATGCTTACAAGCGTCACATTCTTACCAAGAAAACGACGAAAAGCAAACGTGCTTTAACAAAAAGCGGCTTAGTCGATAAAACCGACTTGAGCAACGTTCGCTTAATGTTAGCAATGAAATAAATTTTGATTTTTAATTTTTTTTAACCCGAACGGATCAGCCCCAAAGAGTCCCGAACAAGAAAAAAGGAACGCTGCCCGTTCAAAACAATTTAATGTACTATGCCACGTTCAGTCAATTCAGTAGCCTCTAGGGCTAGAAGAAAAAAATTAATGAAGCTTACCAGAGGTAACTTCGGTCCCCGTGCAAACGTATGGACAGTTGCTAAAAACACCTGGGAAAAAGGTCAACAGTATGCTTACCGCGACCGTAAAGCTAAAAAAATCGAATTCCGCCAATTGTGGATTCAACGTATCAATGCAGCCGTTCGCGCTTATGGTATGAGTTACTCTCAATTCATTGGTAAAGTCAATAGCAAGGGTATCGCCCTTAACCGCAAGGTGTTGGCCGATTTAGCAATGAATCACCCAAAAGCTTTTGAAGCTGTTGTGAATGCAGTAAAATAATTTTTGTAAATATTTTATTAAAGGGGAGGTTCGTAAAGGGCTTCCCTTTTTTATTATCTAATATCTTATTTCCATGAAAATAGCACTTATAGGATACGGAAAAATGGGTAAAGTAATCGAACAGATTGCTCTTTCGAAAGGTCATACCATTTCGTACAAAATTGATATCGAAAACAGTACAGATATAAAATTAATTAAACCATCTAACACCGATGTTGCCATTGAATTTACAAGTCCGCATACTGCATTCGAAAATGTAAAAAGCCTTCTGAACAATGGTGTTGCTGTGGTATGTGGTTCGACCGGTTGGCACGATCAATTGCCCGAAGCTCAAAAATTGTGCAAAGAAAAGGGAGCTGCTTTTCTTTGGACTTCGAACTTTAGTATTGGTGTAAACTTGTTTTTTAAACTCAATGAGCAGTTGGCAAGACTCATGAATGGTATTGATGGGTATGAACCTATAATGACAGAGATTCACCACATTCACAAAAAAGACGCACCAAGCGGAACAGCAATTACATTGGCTGAGGGTTTACTCAAGCATTACAAAAAATTTACCCATTGGGCTCTAAAAATTAAACGAATGAAAGCTAAAGATAAACAAAATGCTTTGTTGATTGAATCGCGCCGAAAATCGGAAGTTCCAGGTACGCATATAATTCAATATAATTCAAACGAGGATTATATAAACATTACTCATTTTGCCAAAGGACGTAGGGGTTTGGCTCTGGGTGCTGTGATTGCCGCCGAATATATAAAAGGCAAAAAAGGTATTTTCTCAATGAACGATGTGTTAAGTTTTTAGTATTTTTGATTCTTTAACTAAACCAAATGAAATAAATGCTACATATTAGCGTTTATTTGAATGTAAAATAATATATTGAAAATGAAAGATTTATTGAACAAATTCCTTGCTTTTTACCGTCACCAATACACTAGATTTGCTTTTGCTGCAACATTATATTTATTATGGGTTATATGGTTAGGAAACTATTGGTTTTTATTGGGCTTACCCATTGTTTTTGATATCTATATCAGCAAAAAGGTCAATTGGAGCCCATGGAAAAAACGTGGTGTTAAAAACCACTGGCTCATTGAGTGGTTCGATGCCATAATATTTGCTGTTGTTGCTGTTGCAATCATCAATATTTTTATTTTTCAAAATTATAAAATCCCTACAGGGTCTATGGAAAAGACCTTACTTATTGGCGATCACTTATATGTAAGTAAAGTTGCTTATGGCCCAAAAATTCCCAATACTCCATTGTCGTTTCCTTTTGCACAGCATACCTTGCCCATGACAAAGAGTACTCCTTCGTATTTGGAATGGATTCAATGGCCATACAAGCGATTGGCTGGTTTGCGCGAGGTAAAACGCAACGATATTGTAGTGTTCAACTTTCCCGAAGGCGATACTGTGGTGGTCGAAATGCAAACGCAAAGCTATTATTCAATTGTGAAGGGTTATGCCGACGAATTGAAAAACCGCGATACCTATCAGGGCATTGGTCGTAGAACCGACAAAGATTATTACAACATTGCTCGTAGCTATATTTGGAGCAATTATGAGATTGTGGTTCGCCCGCAAGACCGAATGGATCCATATATTAAACGTTGTGTGGCTGTAGCTGGCGATACACTATCGGTTCGCGACGGATATGTACATATCAATGGCAAAATGGAAGACAAACGCGATGGTATGCAGTTTAGATACCTTGTCGAAACAAATGGTACTCCTATCAATATTAAAATGTTGGAGAAAATGAATATTTCTCCACAAGATATAATGAACGAGGGTTCGCGCTTTTTTATTATGCCATTGAACGAATCTAATGCCGAAAAAATTAGAACATTTTCAAATGTTGTTAGTGTTAAAAGAAATTTGAAACCTGTTGGTCACTATTCTAATTACATTTTTCCACACAACGAAAAAATTGTTTGGAACGAAGATAATTTCGGACCTTTATACATACCCCAAAAGGGAGATTCTGTATTGATTACTCTCGAAAACCTTCCTATTTACGAGCGATTGATTGATGTGTACGAGTACAACGATTTGTTGGTAAAGGATAGTGTTATTTATGTAAATGAAAAACCCATTAAATATTACGTTTTCAAACAAAACTATTATTTCATGATGGGCGACAACCGTCACGATTCTGCCGATTCGCGTTTTTGGGGGTTTGTTCCAGCCGAACACATCATGGGGCGTCCTGTATTTATTTGGCTATCGCTCAACCGCGACAAGAGTTTTCCTTTCAATATTCAATGGAACCGAATGTTTACCATGATTAAATAATGGTACGTAAAGCAAAAAAACGATTTACCTGGTTCAAAGCATTTATTATCGCTATGCTAATATTGCTTTTGATCAGGTTTTTTGTTTTTCAATCGTTCCATATTTTAAGTTCAAATATGGCAGGAACTTTAATGCCGGGCGATTGGGTAACTGTCAATAAACTTGAATATGGCACTCGTATGCCTAATACTTTACTTTTTATCCCTTTCACCGAAAGAAACGATTTGTCTTCGAAAAAATATTACCTCAAATGGCCTCAGTTACCTTACTACAGACTAAAGGGCTTTTCTAATCCTACACATAACGATATTATTGCGTTTAACTACCCCGAAGAATCAGATATACCTGTCGACAAAAGAGTGGTATATATCAAACGCTGTGTGGGTTTACCGGGCGATGAGGTTCAAATTCGAAAAAATGCTCTTTTTGTTAATAAACATGAGGTTAACATTCCTGAAACTCAATATTCATATAGAGTCCGATGTAAAACCAATCATTTTGATAAAATCCTGATTGATAATAATTACTTGCAAGAAGGTGGGCGAATCAATAATTCTGGCGAATATTTGTTGTATCTTACAGAACAAAATGCCGAAAATATTAAAAAAATTAAAGGCGTCATAGAAGTGAAACGCGAAAATTTTGCTTTTAATATCTACTCATCTGCTTTCTTTCCAAATTCGCCATACTATAAGTGGACTGGCAATATGTTTGGTCCGGTTTATGTTCCCCGAAAAGGTGATTCTATTGAGTTGGGAATGAACAATATTGATTTATATAAACGGATTATTAGTGTTTTCGAAAAACATAAATTGTCGGTACTGAACAATAAAATTTTAATCGACAATGTTGAGAGTAAATATTACAAATTCGCGATGAATTATTATTTTGTAATGGACGACAATCGAGACAATGCGAAAGACTCTCGCAATTGGGGCTTTTTGCCCGAAGATCATATCATAGGAAAAATCAATTGGGTGTTGTTTTCTGTCAAAAAAACCGATATAAACATTCAAATTCGTTGGAACAGGGTTTTCAAAATGATTGAATAATTATTTGGAGGCAATAAAATTGGCATACATTTTATCTTCAACGTAAATATGACGTATAAGCCATTCTTTTAAAAAAGTAATTATTTCTGCAGGTAAAACATTAACTCCGGTTTGATATCGAGATTCGTAATCCTTTATTTTTTCTATAAACAAATGATGTTTTTGTTGGTGTAATTTTATATAAGGATAGTTCATTTTCGTCATGAAATCTTCTTCATATTCAAAATGATTTATAGTATATTTCTTTAAACTATCTATAATAATTTGAATAGCTTTATTGTTACTTAAATTGGTTTCTAATTCTTTATTAAAAGAATCAAGTATGTCAAACAAGTTTTTATGTTGATTGTCAATATCTTTATTAAACACAGAATAAGTTTCATTCCACTCTATATTCATTGTAATTTATTTTGCAGATAAATAAAATTACAAAAATAAATGGCTTTTAGCTTATTATTTTCTTTTTTTTTACATTTAAAATTCCGAAGTAAAATAAAATTCAATGTCAGGAAATTTTTCTTGAGCCATTTGGAGCGAATACGACGAATCGGCCAAAAATACTTCTCGACCGTGTTTGTCCTCTGCTAATTGAGCATATTTTCTTTTTCTAAAATCTTCTATTTGCTCACGGTTCGAACTCTTTATCCAGCAGGCTTTATAGAGGCTTATAGGCTCGTATTTGCACGATGCACTATATTCGTGCAACAAACGATATTGCAAAACCTCGAATTGTAGGGCTCCTACTGTGCCAATAATCTTTCGACCGTTGTTTTTGTTTGTAAAAAGCTGCGCAACCCCTTCGTCCATAAGTTGATCGAGTCCTTTGGCAAGTTGCTTCGACTTCAACGGATCGGCATTGTCGACATATTTAAATAGTTCGGGCGAAAAACTAGGGATGCCTTTATATTGAAATTTTTCTCCTTCGGTGAGCGTATCGCCAATTTTGAAGGTTCCAGTATCGTGCAAGCCAATTACATCGCCCGGAAATGCTTCGTCGATAATCGATTTCTTCTCAGCCATAAAAGCAGTTGGACTCGAAAATTTAAATTGTTTGTCGTGACGAACATGGTAGTAGTTGGTGTTGCGTTCAAACTTGCCCGATACGATTCGTAAAAATGCAATTCGGTCGCGGTGATTGGGATCCATATTGGCGTGTATCTTGAATACAAAACCGCTCAATTTCGATTCGCTTGGAGCAACCATTCGAGCTGATGTCTCGAATTGCCCTGGCGAAGGAGCTACTTCTATAAAACACTCGAGTAGCTCGCGTACACCAAAATTGTTCAGAGCACTACCAAAAAAAACAGGTGCGACATCGGCTGATAAATATTTGCTTCGATCAAATTCGGTATAAACTGTTTTTATTAACTCAAGTTCGTCGCGAAGAATGCGAGAAAATTTCTCGCCAATATGATTTTCGAGCATTGGATTGTTGATATCTTCAAAAGTAAGCGCATCTTCGATCACTTGTTTTTCAGTTCCCGAAAAAAGATTGAGCTTACTCTCGAAAATATTATAGACACCCTTGAATGTTGGACCATTACTTATAGGCCAGCTGAGTGGCAAAACACTTATTTGAAGTTCCTTTTCTATTTCATCTAAAAGGTCGAACGGATCTTTACCAATGCGGTCGAGCTTGTTGATAAATACCATTACTGGTGTTTTGCGCATTCTACAAACGTTCATAAGTCTGCGAGTCTGTGCTTCAACCCCTTTGGCTCCGTCAATTACAATTATTACACTGTCGACTGCCGTAAGGGTTCTGAAGGTATCTTCCGCAAAATCTTCGTGACCGGGCGTGTCGAGAATATTTATTTTGTGATTGTTGTATTCAAAACCCATTACTGAGGTCGAAACCGAAATACCACGTTGTTTCTCAATTTCCATCCAGTCCGAGGTGGCCGATTTTCTAATTTTATTCGACTTAACAGCTCCTGCAACGTGAATTGCACCGCCAAAAAGCAAAAGCTTTTCGGTAAGTGTGGTTTTTCCCGCATCGGGGTGACTAATAATGGCAAATGTTCGTCTACGTGCTATTTCTTGCTCCAATGTCATATTATGCATTTTTTTTTGAAGCCGCAAAGTTAATGTTTTTTCAATCGTAGTTCATATAATGAAAATTGTAGGATTGTAATTTTATTTCATTATTTTTCGGAAAAATAAAATATTCCATTAATTATGAAAATAAATTCACAACTATTTGGAAAAACGCATCAGTGCGAAGCTGTTCAACTTTTTACTTTAGAAAATGACCGTAATTTAACAATAAAAATTTCAAATTACGGTGCTACTATTTCTTCTATTATTTGTCCCGATAAAAATGGAAAACTTGCCGATGTTGCTTTAGGATACGATACCTTTCAACAGTATTTAGATAATCAACCATATATGGGGGTAACCTGTGGACGCTACGCCAATCGTATTGCTAACGGAGAATTTGTGGTTGACAATAAAAAATACAAGCTTGCAATCAATAATGGACCAAACGCTCTTCACGGTGGTATTAAAGGTTTCGACAAAGTTGTGTGGCATGCCGTACCGTTCGACAATAACGAAGAGGTAGGAGTGAAGCTCGTTTATATGTGTAAAGATGGTGAAGAAGGTTATCCAGGCAATTTAGTGGTTGAAGTTATTATTTCTATCAACAATCTCAATGAAATAAATATTTGCTATACTGCCGAAACTGATGCTCCAACAGTACTCAATCTTACTAACCACTCATATTTCAACCTGAATGGTGGCAAGGATACTGTTCTCAATCACGAAATGCTTATCAATGCCGATCGTTATACTGAAGTAAATTCGGTTTCTATTCCTACAGGAAAACTTCTTGAAGTTAAAAATACAGCTTTCGACTTTTTGAAAACAAAGAAAATTGGCTTAGATATCGAAAAAGCAGGCGATTATGACCACAACTTTGTTTTAAATAAATCTACAGGCGACGAACTTTCTTTTGCCGGAATTGTTTATGAAGCAGAAAGCGGCAGATATATGGAGGCATATACTACCGAACCTGGTATGCAGTTCTATACCGGAAATTATTTGGGAGGAACTAAAGGTAAAAATGGTTTGGAATACAAAAAGTACAGTGGCTTTTGCTGGGAAATGCAACATTACCCCGATTCTCCAAATCAAAACCATTTCCCTTCGACTGAACTAAATCCAGGTGAACATTATACCCAGCTTACAATTTATAAGTTTGGGGTAAAATAGTTTTTTTAAATTGAAAAAATGATTAATTATTTAACTCAAAGTAGATAATTTTTAAAGACTTGCAAATGTTTTTTCTTTTCATTATGGCCTGAAAGGGCACAAGCAATTAACATAGGCTAAGTCCTAAGTTAATGCTATAAGGCTTTCAGTCTTAACTTAATTTTTTAAATAGAAATAATAATTGAAAAAAATTAAATTTTATATAGGTTTTGCTCTACTTCTTTTCAATTTCGAAGTTGAAGCTGTTAGTGTCGATTATACTAATTATTATACCGATTCGTCGGTCTATGATGTTGTTCAATATCATATAGATATACATTTGTTCAATACCAATACAATGCTTTCGGGCAATACCAATATTAAAGCAAAGTCGCTAGAGAAGCCCCTCGATAATTTCTTTATTGAATTATCCTCGGTTTTAACTATCGATTCTATTTGGGTCAATAATAAAAAGCAAAAGTTTGTTCATAACAACGATTTAATTAGTGTTGCCTTATCTGAACAAATTCAGTCATATTCACTTTTCGATGTAAGTGTATATTATAGAGGTACTGCTGTTTCCGATAATTTTATGGGAGGCATTAGTAATAAAACTGATGTTCAGTACAATATGCCGGTTACATATACCTTGTCGGAGCCCTATAGTGCAAAAGACTGGTTTCCTTGTAAACAATTTTTAGCCGACAAAGCCGATTCTGTAAAGGTAGAAATTACAGTACCTCCATTGTTAATGCCTGTTTCGAATGGTAAATTAACAAGCAAGGTAGACTTGCAAGAAGGATTGGTCAAATATACCTGGCTTTGTAAATATCCAACAGCTTATTATTTAATTTCTATTACCGTTTCGGAATACAACGAGTATAAGTTCTATGTTCATAATCCCGAGACGAACGATTCGGTACTAGTAGTTAACTATTTATACAACTCCAAAGATTGCCTACCCGACAACAAAGACCACATCGACAAGATTAAAGACATAATGAAATACTATGAGTCTATTCTTGGTCCTTATCCTTATAGAAAAGAGAAATATGGACAAGTAATGGCTCCTATGGGTGGTGGTATGGAAAATATTACTGTAAGTACAGTTGCCGATTTTTCTTTTAATCTTATTGCGCATGAACTCTCGCATCAGTGGTATGGCAATTTGGTTACTTGTAAAAAATGGAATGAAATTTGGCTCAATGAAGGTTTTGCATCTTATCTAGAATATTTGGCAGTCGAAAAATTGCAAACAAAAGAAGATGCTGATCTTTGGATGAAAATTGCCAGGGGAAAAGCTTCTGTCGATAAAGAAGCATCTGTTTATATCAAAGATGATGATCGAATGAACGAATTGAAGCTTTTTAGCTTTGATATAACCTACAAGAAAGGGGCATTAATTTTGCACACACTTAGATACGAGATAAAGAACGATACATTGTTTTTTTCAATTCTAAAAGGCTTTCTTGATAAATATCAATTTACCAATGTAACAGTTGAAGAATTTATTGCATTTGTCAACGAAAAAACTAAGTCCGATTATCAATGGTTTTTCGATCAATGGTATTACGGACACGGATTTCCGAAATATCAAATAAACTGGAAGCAAAAAAATGATAGCTTATATATCGAATCTTTTCAATATGGTAGCTCCGAAAAATCGCCGTTATTTAAAGGAAATATTGAATTTAAAGTAATATTGGATCGGAAAAATGATACTATTTTTCGATTTGTGCAACAACAGTCAATGGAAACATTTAAAGTTAAACTTTCGAAAAGAGTTAAAAATATTGTATTAGACCCTAATAATTATTTTATTAATGACTATAAAGTGAATGAATTGAGCGATGTAGATCGCAAATTTTTAATTATACCCAATCCATCCAACGATTCTATAGTTATTAAATTTAATAAATACTTTGAAGATCGAAAAGTTGTTATTTACGATCTTCAAGGGAAAATAGTTTACTGTTGTACAACCAACCTAAGAGAAATAGTCGTTCCTATTTCTAATCTTTCGAATGCAGTATATCTTATAAAAATCATCGAAAAGGATAAATCATATATACAACGTCTGCTTAAACGCTAGATTTTTCGATCTGAGCAAGTTTACTATGTTTTCGTCCATAGAAAAAATAAACTAGAATTCCTATCAACATCCACACCCCCATAGCAATCCATGCATAAGCATTGAGAAATGCGGTTACACCAAGGCACGAAAGTATTCCAAGTAATGGAATCCAAGGAGAGAACGGTGTTTTGAATGGTCGGTGTGTGTCGGGTTGTATTTTTCGTAAAATTAATATTGAAAGACAAACTGCTGCAAAAGCCAGTAAAGTGCCCAAAGATACAAGCTTACTAAGAACTCCAATAGGAAACAAACCTGCCAATATCATTGCAACAATACCAACTATAATGGTCGACATATATGGTGTTTTGTATTTCTTGTGAACTTTTGCAAATAAAGGAGGTAGTAATCCATCTTTTGCCATAGAAAAGAAAATGCGAGGTTGTCCCATTAACATCACAAGTATCACTGAACTTAAGCCGGCAATTGCGCCAATTTTAATAACAGGTGCAAGCCAAGTAAGTCCCATTGCATCTACGCCAACAGCAATAGGGTCGGGAACTCCAAGTTTTGTATAGGGTACAATACCTGTTAATATTAGAGACACTAAAATATAGAGTACTGTGCATATTGCCAACGAGCCTAATATACCAATGGGTAAATCGCGCTGTGGGTTTTTAGCCTCTTGTGCAGCTGTCGAAACGGCATCGAATCCAATATACGCAAAAAAAATAATTGCAGACCCTCTAAAAATACCACTCCAACCAAATGAACCAAATTGCCCTGAATTTTCGGGTATAAATGGTTGCCAATTGTCATAATTGATAAATGCAAGTCCCGTAAAAATAAATATAAGTATAACAGCTAGTTTAATAAATACGATGATGTTATTAAACTTTGCCGATTCTTTTACACCTATTACTAATAGAATTGTAACTAAAAATATAATAAACATGGCGGGTAGATTGACTATTCCACCTCCCGATAATTGAAAACTGTTACTTGCATCGTTAAAAATTACCGGAGCTGTTGTAAACGATTGAGGAATTACAATGCCAATATTTTTTAGAAAGCTAACAATATATCCCGACCAGCCTACACTTACTGTTGAAGCTGCAAACAAATATTCAACAATTAAATCCCAACCAATAATCCAGGCAAAAAACTCGCCCAAGGTTGCATACGAATACGTATAGGCGCTTCCCGAAATGGGAATCATTGAGGCGAGTTCTGCATAACACAATCCGGCACATGTACAAGCCAATGCTGCAATAATAAACGATAGTACTATAGCCGGACCGGTATAATGAGCCGAAACCTCGCCCGTTAATACAAAAATTCCTGCTCCAATTACAGCACCTATACCTAGCAATATTAGATTCTTACTGTCCAAAACCCTGTGTAAACCGTGTTCCTCATTTTGTGATTCAACGATCAACGACTCTAGCGTTTTACGTCTTTTTATTTTTAGCATTTTGTTTAATTATATTTGAATGCAAAATATTAATTTTATTTATATATTAATATTATTTATGTGTTATTTTTTTTTAATGCGTCAATTTTTATATTGTTGAATATTATTACACTATGAATTGGTTATTTTGAATAGATGATTAAAATTACTTATATATGATGATTTAAATCACCAAATATAAGTAATGATTCTCACTTATTAAATTGTTGGAGAGTAAACTTTTAGGTGTACTTTTGTCATGTAATCGAAACGAAAAAAGAATAATTAAAATTTCGAAAAAAAACTTCAAGAAAGTTTTTTAGATTACAAAAAAAAGTTTAATTTTGTAACTGGTTCATTTTTCATAGGTTTTTAATAGGTTTATTTTAGGGTTGAAGCCCCGGAGAAATCCGGGGCTTTTTTTTTGGGGGTATCAATAAAGTTTTCTGCTATTTCTTTGTTAATATTGTTTTATTAAAAAAATGAACTAATTTTATATCAAACAATTGCAGAAAAATGGATAGCTATTTTGCTTCTCCTCAAAGGTCAGATATTCAAATGCTTAATACTTCTGCCGAAGCTATTATAACTGACAATCATCTTACTTTAATTTTAGATTCATTCCCATCGATTTGTACTATTGTCGATTGGAATCGACAAATTGTATATGCCAACAAAGAATTATTGAATGTAATTGGTTTAAATAACCTAAATGAATTACTTGGAAAAAGACCTGGAGAGGCTTTGAATTGTCCTCATAGTAAAGAAACTAAAGGTGGGTGTGGTACTTCTGAGTCTTGCAGGTATTGTGGTTTGGTCAATGCAATACTTACTTGTTTAGAAAAACATGAACCCGTAAGGTCTGAATGTACTTTGAATGCAACTTTAAATGGATCTAAAACTGTACTCGAACTGATGGTTTTGGCGTCACCTGTTATTATTAAAGACAATATCTATGTTATTGTTTTTTTGAACGATATAAGTGGCGAACGTCGTAGAAATGCTTTAGAACGTTTGTTTTTTCATGATATACTAAATCGAATAGGAGCATTGAAAGGTTTTACCGAATTGGTGCTGATGCTCGATGAAATGGATCAAATAAAAGATATAGCTAAAGATCTGAACGAATTGAGCGACGAAATTACGGAAGAAATTCTTGCGCATCGCGATTTACTGATGGCCGAAAATAAAACCTATCACGTAAATGTATTTCCCATAAAACCCAACGATCTGTTCAATACAGTTAAGAAGCAAATGATTAAGCACCAAGTTGCAATCGATAAAAAAATTGAAATTAATGAATCGGTTTGCCAAGATATAATTGCTACAGATTTAGTAATGCTCAAACGTGTATTAATCAACCTGGTAAAAAATGCATTGGAAGCTATTGGTATTGGCGAAAGGGTGTTGCTAGATTGCAAATGCAATGATGATGAATTTATTTTTTCGGTCAATAACACTAGTGTTATGCCACGTAGTGTGCAACTACAATTATTTCAGAGGGCTTTTTCTACAAAAGCAAAAGACAGGGGTATTGGTACTTACTCTGTTAAAATGTTTACCGAAGATTATTTGAAAGGAAAAATTTCTTTTATTTCAAATGAAAATGAAGGAACAACTTTTTTTGTTACTCTACCAAAATCTATCGACGAATAGATTGCATTATTGATTGATCCATCCATTTTTTATTGCTTTTTGAGATATACCAATAAATCAACCAACTTATTCCCACTCCAAAAATTGATCCTACAACGATATCAATTAAGAAGTGTTGCGACAGGTAAACTCTTGAAAATGCTACAATTAAAGCCAAAATAAAAAAAACTAGCTTTAGGTACGAGTTTTTATTGAACATCGATAGACAAAAGAACAGTGCAAATGCAGATGCCGAATGTCCCGAAGGAAAACTGTATTTGCCTAACATTTTTACTCCTTCTACTAAATGAATTTCTGCTATACCATTAAAATAACGTGAAGGGCGAGATACATCTGCAAAAATTGTTTTTTTTAGTAATTGAACTAAAAAACCACTTATTGCATACGAACTGAATATTATTATTGAATATCGATATCTTACAAATAGAAATATAATTGCAATAGCTATAGAAAATAAGCCATCGCCTAAATCAGTAATATACTTAAAAAAAATATCGAATGATAATGAGTGATATTGATTGATAAACAGATGAATTTCCGATTTATTATACATTAATAAAATGGGCAACATCGATATCAAAAAGATGATATACAAAACAATAAATATATTAAACTTCTTAATCATTTATTTAAAAATCAACAATCCACTATTTACTCTACACGCTCCACGGTCCACTGTCCACGGTTCACTGTCCACGTTTCACTGTCCACTGTCTTATCCCGGCAAATTTGCCCCATGGCAGTTTTTGAACTTTTTACCGCTTCCACAAGGGCATGGTTCGTTACGTCCAACTTTAAGCTCAGCTTTCATGGGTTGTACTTTTTGAGGTTCGCGTGTATCTTGCGATGCGCCTCCTCTATTTGAAGCTATTTCTGGTTTGTTGGCTATCATTCTACTCATATCGCTCTTGGGTTTTGATGCCATGCGACCGTCTTGAATAGGAGCTTGACCTGGTATATGAGCTTTCGAAAGCATACTCATTACTTCCGAATTCATTTTTTCGACCATCGATTTGAATAAATTGAACGATTCCAATTTATAGATCAACAATGGGTCTTTTTGCTCATAAGCGGCATTCTGAACCGATTGTTTCAGATCGTCCATTTCGCGGAGATGCTCACGCCACGAATCGTCTATGGTAAGTAATATTGCAATTTTTTCGTACGATTTAACTAATTCCAAGCCTTGTGTTTCATAAGCTTTTTTGAGGTTACACAAAACATTGAATACGCGAATGCCATCCGATACCGGAACTACAATATTTTCGTATTGTCCGCTTTGCTTTTCGTAAACATCTTTGATAACCGGAAATGCTTGTTTGGCAATATTATGGCTTTTACGTTTATACGAATTTAAAGCCTCGTGATAGAGTTTGTCGCTTAGTTCATTCTCATTCAGTTTTTTAAACTCTTCTTCGTTAACCGGTGGTTCCATCGATAATTGGCGAATCACATCCATAGAGAAGGCTTCGTAATCGCCCGAATCGTGAAATTGTTGTGAAATGCTATCGCAAAAATCGAGCATCATGTTCGATATATCCATGTCGATACGTTCGCCGTACAGCGCATGTCGACGACGTTTGTATATAACTTCACGTTGCGAGTTCATTACATCGTCGTATTCGAGCAGGCGTTTACGTACACCGAAGTTATTTTCTTCTACTTTTTTCTGTGCTCGCTCAATAGATTTCGAAATCATTGAATGTTGAATGACTTCGCCATCTTTGAGGCCCATACGATCCATAATGCCCGAAATACGATCGGAACCGAACATACGCATAAGATCGTCTTCTAAAGAAACAAAGAACTGCGAAGTACCCGGATCGCCTTGTCGACCTGCACGACCACGCAACTGACGATCGACACGGCGCGAATCGTGGCGTTCGGTACCGATAATTGCCAAACCTCCCGATTGACGGGTCACTGGAGTTAGCTTTATGTCGGTTCCACGACCAGCCATGTTGGTAGCAATGGTTACTGTTTTGGGCTGACCAGCTTCGGCAACAATATCTGCTTCTTTTTGATGTAACTTAGCATTCAGTACATTGTGTTTAATGCCTCGAAGTTTTAGCATTCGGCTTAGCAATTCCGATATTTCGACCGATGTAGTACCTACCAATACCGGGCGACCTTCGTTGACCAGTTTATTTATCTCGTCAATTACGGCATTGTATTTTTCGCGCTTTGTTTTATATACTAAATCTTCAAAATCTTTACGTGTAATTGATTGGTTTGTAGGAATAACAACCACATCGAGCTTGTATATTTTCCAAAATTCACCAGCTTCGGTTTCGGCAGTACCGGTCATACCCGAAAGCTTTTTGTACATACGGAAATAGTTCTGAAGCGTAATAGTAGCATGTGTTTGAGTAGCAGCCTCGACTTTAACTCGCTCTTTTGCTTCTATTGCTTGGTGTAGACCGTCAGAATAACGGCGTCCGTCCAAAATACGACCTGTTTGTTCATCTACAATTTTTACTTTATTGTCCATTACCACATATTCGGTATCTTTTTCGAAGACCGAATATGCCTTTAATAGTTGGTGAACGGTATGTACACGCTCCGATTTTACAGAATAATCTTGAAGTAGGGCTTCTTTTTTCTCTAATTTTTCTGTTGCCGGCAGGTTCGACTTTTCCAATTCGGCAACTAAACTGCCAATATCGGGAAGTACGAAGAAATTGGAATCGTCTGACGAAGAGGTCATAAGGTCGTGACCTTTATCGGTAAGCTCTACGCTGTTATTTTTTTCGTCAATAACAAAGTACAGCTCATCGGTGGCAATGTGCATGTTTTTGTTATTTTCTTGCATATAATAATTTTCTGTTTTGTGCATCAGGGTTTTATTTCCCTGTTCACTCAGCATTTTAATAAGTGCTTTGCTTTTGGGTAATGCTTTGTAAGCTCTAAACATGAGCAAGCCCCCTTTTTCGGTGTCGTTGGCTGCAAGTACTTTACGTGCATCGGAAAGTAATTGGTTGGCAAGTTTTTGTTGAGCGGTATACAATGCTTCAACTTTGGGACGGTATTGTTCAAATTCTTGATGTTCACCACGAGGAACCGGTCCCGAAATAATTAGCGGTGTACGGGCATCGTCGATCAATACAGAGTCGACCTCATCGACAATAGCATAGTTGTGAATGCGTTGAACCAAATCTGTTGGTTGCGACGACATGTTGTCGCGTAGGTAATCGAAACCAAATTCGTTGTTGGTTCCAAAAGTTATATCGGAGTTATAGGCTTTTCGACGAGCTTCGGAGTTGGGTTGATGCTTGTCGATACAGTCTACTGTAAGGCCATGAAATTCGTAGAGTGGGCCCATCCACTCGGAGTCGCGTCGGGCAAGGTAGTCGTTGACTGTAACCAAGTGTACTCCACGTCCCGAAAGTGCATTGAGGAAAACAGGTAATGTAGCAACCAATGTTTTACCTTCACCGGTAGCCATTTCCGATATTTTCCCCTGATGAAGGACAATACCGCCTATAAGCTGAACGTCGTAGTGAACCATAGCCCATTTGGTATCGTTGCCACCGGCATTCCAGGTATTGCTCCAATAGGCTTTATTTTCAATAATTTTTATATGATTTTTCTCAGTTGCAAATTTTCGGTCGTAATCAGATGCAGTAACTTCGATACTTTCGTTTTCGGTAAATCGGCGAGCTGTATCCTTAATAATAGCAAAAGCTTTTGGTAGCGCATCGTTCAATGCATCTTCCAATATTTTGTCAATTTCTTCTTCGAGCTTATCGATTTTTTTATACAATACTTCTTTGTCTTCTAAATCCAAATCGGGCAATTCGAGTTCAACTTTAAGTTTGTCGATCTCCGATTGTTGACTTGTGTATGATGAATGTATTTTTTCCTTTAATGACCAGCTTTCCGAACGTAGTTGATCGTTGCTTAGTTCTTTAATACGTGCATATTCTGCTTTTATTTTTTCAACAATTGGCAAAATCTCTTTTATATCGCGCTGCGATTTGTTGCTGAAAAATTTATTTATTAAGTCGTTAAAAAATCCCATTTTATATAGTATATTCAGACTTTCTCAAAAGTCTATTTGTAATACGAAAGTCGCAAAAATAGCTTTTTTATGTTATTTGTTTTTAAAATAAAGTTAAATATTAATAATTTTTGGAAAAAGCAAAAAAGGAACGAGTATATCTAGAAACTATTATGAGTGAAAAATTTGTCGTTTTCGTAAATTTCTCGTAGGTTTGGTAATGAATTATTGAACACAGGCAATGAAACAGAATCTAACTATTTTTACACTTTTATTTTTTGCGCTGCTTTCTAATGCACAGCAAAAACCGACAAGAGCCCCATTGAACCCCGATTTTATTGAATATTTTAAAAATGCTCAGAATAGCAATCAGAAATCGGTCAACGAAAAAAACGATAATGGTATGATTCCATTGCCATTTTCATTTGGTGAGGTAGTAGTTGATCCTGAAGAAGTTCGTTTAAAAAGCTTGAACTCCGGTTTTCCTGAAAATTTTGATTTAAGAAATGTTAATGGAAAAAGCTATATTTCAAGTGTCAAGGATCAAGGTGGTGGTAGATCGGGAGGTAATTGTTGGGCATTTGCTACCATGGGGTGTATAGAATCATCTTGGGCTTTGATGGGTATTACCGATAGTTCAATCGACTTATCGGAACAAAATTTGGCAGCTTGTCATGATTTTAAATGGCCTTATGGCACTGGAGGTAATTCGTCGATGGCATTATCGTATTTAACTGCATTAAAAGGTCCTTATGCAGATACATCAGATATTTATAATACAAGTATTCATAGTTGTAAGAAAATAAAATATAAACCAATTGCTTATGTTCCCGAAGTAAAATGGATTTTTCAAAACCCCAAATATATCAAGCAAACATTGATGAATTATGGTGGTGTTACTTGCGATATTTATTGGAGTGAAGATTATCAGAGCACTTATTTTAATATGAATGATTTTACTTCACTTTATACTGGGCGTTTGCCGGTAGCTCACCAAATTATGTTGGTAGGTTGGGACGACAACAAAATAGTTAGAGGTATTAAAGGGGCTTGGATTGCAAAAAATAGTTGGACATCTGGTTGGGCCGATAAAGGATTTTTCTATATTTCATATCTCGATTCAAAAATATTAAAACCATCGGCTTTTTTCCCAAAACGTTGGGAAACCTCAGAAATTGACAGTATTTATTTTTACGATGAATTGGGACCAATATCTTCCTTGGGATATAGATCGAATACAGCCTATTCCTTGTCGAAATTTACGATAGATTCGACCCAATATATCAAAAAAGTAGGAACATTTGCTATGGTTTCGGGAACGACCTTCGATTTTGAAATATTAAATGAAAGTCGCGATAGTGTTTTGGCCAGTTTAAAAAATCAAGTTTGTAAGCTTCCCGGTTTTTATACATTCGATTTGCCTGTAAACACAAAAGGTACAGTATATGTAAAAGTTAAATACTATACTCCTCAGTATCTCTTTCCTATTCCTGTTGAAACCGAGTTGAATGTTTCGGGAGAGCCTTGGGCTTTACCTCGATTAGAAAAAAAAGGAAAACAAATGATTAGTTCCGATGGTATAAAATGGGATAGCCTTGGTGTAGAATCTACAGCAGATTATCATGCAGATCTTTCTGTTCGAATTTATACTAAAAAAGATACAAAAGGCATTAAAGCAAATTTTTCCCATAGTAAGGAAGATGTTTGTATTGGAAATTCGGTAACATTTACCAATACTTCAATTGGAGATATTAAAAATATAAGCTGGGATTTTGGAGAAGGAGCATTACCTGCAAAAACCATTAATACCAAAGGCCCTCACACTATTACATATCCAAGTGGTAGTGAAATTGGTATTCGACGAGTAAAATTGATTGTAACAGACAGTTTAAACAACTCGGATTCTATTGTAAAAGAAATATTGGTTCTCGATCGTATTCAGTATCAATTGACTACATCGACAAGCAAAGTGCGAAAAGGCGATACTGTAATGCTTATGGCTGTAACCGATGCCGATACATATTCGTGGAGTTCTGAACTTCAGTTACTAAACAATAATAACTCATTTGTTAATGTTAAAACTAGCAATACAGGCAAATATAAAGTATACGTTTCGATGGCTCAAGGTGCATGTGTTGTATCGGATAGTGTAACACTCAATGTACTCGAACCACCGGTTAATGACAATATGTGCAATGCTATACAATTGAAAATTGGTAAAAACGGCCCTTTTAATAATATAAATGCTACAACACAAACGAAAGAGCCTGCTCCTGAGCCTATCAATTGTTATACCAGCAAAACCTGGTGCGAAGAGGGTAATGGACTCGACAATAGTGTGTGGTTTAAGTTTACAGCTCCTCCGAGTGGTCGACTATCGATTATTACCGATAGTTTCGATACTCAGATTGCAGTTTATAAACCAGTTTCATGTGCATCAATTTCAATAAAAGATTTAATTGTAGCCAACGACGATTATTACAACAAAGCTCCATATTCGGCAATTATCGACAATGCGCAATTGGTTGCGGGAGCTGAGTATTTTCTTCAAGTAGATGGAAGTGGTGGCGGTAAAGAAGGTTATTTTCATATAAGCTTCACCGATGGTGCTGTTTCGGTATCGATCGAAGAGTTTACAAAAGAATTAATTATTGCACCCAACCCTAGCAAAGGCGAATTTAATTTGATTTACAACGCAAACAAAAACGAAGAAGTTTCAATAGAAATATTTGATTTGTCGGCTCAAAGAGTGTATAGCAACAATTTCATTAAAACCACAGGAAATTCGCCTATTTGTGTAAATCCTTCGTTGAAAAAAGGTATTTATATTCTTAAACTAAGCAGCGAAAAAGGAACTGTAAACAAGAAGATTGTTGTAGAATGAGATTTATTTAAACGCAAAGACACTAAGGTGCGAAGTAATTAAACTCAAATGATAATTGTTTTTTAAAAATTGGACATTCCAAGCAATTAAAGTAAATTTGCATATTTAAAAATGAAAATATGAAAAACCTACAATCAACACAAATAAACAATGTAAGGTCTATTAGTAAAGGTAAACCCCATGTTTCAAAAATCTCTAAATTAGGAAGCATGAGAGATAAGTTTTCAGGGAAAATTATCGAAAGCCCTAACTGTTGGGATTAATGACTAGATACCTTCTCGATACTCAAATATTTATTTGGCTTATCAGTAATTCTCAAAAACTCAACTCGAACATTAAAGACGAATTGGAGGATTATAATAATCTATTGTTTCTAAGTCCGATTTCATTAATGGAGATTGCTATTAAAAACAGAGATAGAGATTTAGATTTTATTGGTTTTGATTTTAATTATTTAGTAAAAAATATTGAAAAGGAATTTGGGTTAAAGATTCTAGAAATACGCCCAATGCAGCTAGATGTTTTAAATAAGTTAATTTATCCAACCTCACATAAAGACCCCTTTGACCATACCATTATATCGCAAGCAATAGCAGAAAAAATATGTCTTATTAGTGCTGACCGAAAATTTCCATTTTACATTCAACAGGGCTTGGAATTACTAACAAACGATTAATTTTGTTAAAAAGCTGTAAACAAGAAGATTGTTGTAGAATAAAATTTTAAAGCAAAGGCGCTAATGAAAATTATTGATGATGAAATTAACATTTCGGTTATCAATAAAATTGAGCTTTTGGGTTTTGCTAAAGTTGACCAAGATTTGATTGACTTTGTAAACTTCTCGAATATTTATCAACTTGACAAAGACATTACTGAACTCACAATTGATGTACGCAGAAAATACCGGATAAAGTTACCTGATGCAATTGTCGCCGCTACTGCCTTGCATCTTGGTTTTACACTTGTTACCAATAACACTTCAGATTTCGATAAAATTAAAGGTATAAAACTTCTTAACCCTTATAGCATTTAAAATCGAAAAAGTTTCTGGATTATTTTATTGAAATATATACAGCAAGATGCCTTGAATAATCCGACGTAGCGAGACGCTACGCCGAACATCCGGGTAAGAAATAATTTTTACTTCGCTACTTTGAGTTTTATGATCAAAATTTATTTTTTCTCTGGTAATTGATCGAGAAGTTCAATAGACTTTTTGAAGTTTTCTTTGATACTTGCAAATTGTTTTTTTACAAGTTTTTGCTCCTTTTTACCTTCGATATGGTTTAAACGTGCAATAGCTTCGTTTCTGAAATTTACAATTTCTTGTAAAATATTAGTAAGCTTATCGTCGCCCAATTCGGGGTGAAATTTTTGATAAGTAAAACATTCAGAAATTAATTCTCCTGTAATGTAATTGATATTTTCTTTAAGTAATCGTCTGCTTGCCATGATATTTTAAATTATAAGTTATGAATTATTAGTTATACATGAAAACCTGAGTCTGGAAACTGTAAATTTTCACATTTTCACATTTGAAATTTTCAAATTATTTTGTTTTAGCAGCCAACAATGTGTTTTTCAAAAGAGAAACAATGGTCATTGGGCCAACCCCTCCCGGAACTGGTGTTATAAATGAACATTTTTCAGCAACTTCATCGTATTTAACATCGCCTTTGAGCTTAAAGCCCGATTTGGTTTCGCTACTTGGAACACGAGTAGTACCCACATCGATCACCACAGCGCCTTCTTTGACCATTTCGGCAGTCACAAACTCAGGACTTCCGAGTGCTGCAATCAAAATATCGGCTTCTGAGCATATTTTATTGAGGTTTTTCGATCGACTGTGACAAACCGTAACAGTTGCATCGATGCCTTTTTGCGACATCAATATACTCATAGGTCGTCCAACAATGTTACTTCGACCTAAAACCACACAATTTTTTCCCGATGTTTCAATATTGTATCGTTTGAGAAGTTCCATAATGCCTGCTGGTGTGGCACTCAGAAATGCAGGTAAGCCAATTACCAATTTCCCAACATTTATAGGATGAAAGCCATCTACATCCTTTCGATAATCGATAGCTTCTATTATTTTTTGTTCAGAAATATGCTTGGGTAAAGGCAATTGAACTATAAATCCATCAATATCGCGGTCGTTGTTAAGTTTTGTAATTTGCTCGATCAATGCATCTTCCGAAATATCATCTTTAAAACGTATTAAGGTCGATTTAAAACCTACTTGTTCACATGCTTTCACTTTGTGTCCAACATAGGTTTCGCTGCCACCGTCGTTTCCAACAAGTATTGCAGCCAAATGAGGTATTTTCCCTCCGTTTGCAACAATTGCATTAACTTCAGCCGCTATTTCAGCCTTTATTTGATCTGCAATTTTTTTTCCGTCTATAATATTCATTCGTTATTCAGATATTTAGAGACTTGTAAATTAAGAATTAAAAGGATCGTGATTTCATTTACACATTTTCAAATTGGTAAATTTGCACATTATCTTGGCATTCCCATGCCTTTCATTTGTCCCATCATCTTAGCCATATTAGCAGCACCGCCATTGGTCATCATTTTCATCATTTTGCGGGTGTCTTCAAACTGTTTGAGTAGACGATTGACATCCTCAATTTTTCGACCACTACCCATTGCAATGCGTTTACGTCGGCTTCCATTTATTACTACCGGGTTTTCGCGTTCTTCGGGCGTCATCGAGTGTATAATGGCTTCAATGCCTTTAAATGCATTGTCGTCGATATCTAGGTCTTTTATAGCCTTTCCAACACCGGGTATCATACCAGCCAAGTCTTTGAGGTTGCCCATTTTTTTGATTTGGCTAATTTGTGCCAAGAAATCGTTGAAGTCAAATTGGTTTTTTGCAATTTTCTTTTGCAGTTTTCGGGCTTCTTCGGCATTGAATTGCTCCTGAGCTTTTTCGACCAGTGTAACGATATCGCCCATACCCAAAATACGGTCGGCCATACGTTCGGGGTAGAATATATCGATAGCCTCCATTTTTTCGCCCGAACCGACAAATTTAATGGGTTTGTTTACCTCTGCTTTGATCGAAAGGGCAGCTCCACCACGGGTATCGCCATCGAGCTTTGTAAGTACAACCCCATCAAAGTTAAGACGTTCGTTAAAGGTTTTTGCAGTATTAACGGCATCTTGCCCTGTCATGGCATCGACCACAAAAAGAATTTCGTTGGGAGTAACTGCTTTTTTAACGGCAGCAATTTCGTTCATCATCTGCTCGTCTATAGCCAAACGACCAGCGGTATCTATAATAACAACATTGAAACCTTGTTGTTTTGCATGTTTTATTGCATCTTGGGCAATTTTTACAGGATCTTTGTTGTCGTCGATGGTAAAGACGGGTACACCAATTTGTCCTCCCAGTACTTTCAACTGTTCGATAGCAGCCGGACGATACACGTCGCCTGCAACGAGCAATGGACTGCGCCCTTTCTTTGTTTTTAGATAATTGGCAAGCTTTCCCGAAAAGGTTGTTTTACCAGAACCTTGTAAACCCGAAATAAGAATTACTGATGGTGTAGACTTTAGATTGATTTCCTCAGATTGTCCGCCCATAAGCTCGACCAACTCGTCGTGAACGATTTTGGTCATCATTTGACCAGGCTTAACCGATTTTAAAACATCTTGACCAAGAGCTTTTTGTTTTACGGTATCGGTAAAGTTTTTGGCAATTTTGTAGTTAACGTCGGCGTCGAGCAATGCCTTACGTATATCTTTAATGGTTTCGGCTACATTAATTTCGGTAATACGCCCTTCTCCTTTAAGTAGTTTAAATGATTTCTCGAGCCTGTCTGATAAATTTTCGAACATGAGGTTGAATTCAAATTAAAATTATAGCACAAAATTAATTTTTCTTTTCGAACTTAAAGCTTACAAAAAACAAAAAAGGCCGACAATGAGAGTCAGCCTTTTTGTTTTTTGTAAGTTTTTTAGAATTTCTTTTCTTCGATACGGGCTTTTTTACCAGTTAGGTTGCGTAAGTAGTAAATACGCGAACGACGTACTTTACCAACTTTATTCAATTCAATACCATCGATAAAAGGTGAGTATAAAGGAAAAATTCTTTCTACACCGATATTGCCAGACATTTTACGTATCGTAAATGTAACTGTATGCCCGGTGCCTTTGCGTTGTATAACTACACCTCTAAATTGCTGAATACGCTCTTTAGCACCTTCTTTAATTTTATAACTAACGGTTATTGTATCGCCACTCTTAAATGCGGGAAATTCTTTTTCTTCTTTCAAACTACTTTTAGCTACTTCCAGTAAGTCCATTATTATTTGTTTATTATATGATTCTACCTTCTTAAAAAACAGGCTGCAATATTACAATTATTTTTTAATACAATGAAATTTTTTGAGTTTTATTTAGTATTTTATTTCTATAATGTAATTCTTTCACTATTGTTTTTTTTATATTCATTTTTTACGGATTGTTTGTTATTAACCGCTCCGATCGAAATTCGAAAAGTAGTTTGTTATTAAAGTGTTAATCAATTAAATGGAAGATAAATGAACTAATTAACAATTTTTGTTAGTTAGTTCATGAAAAAAACTAACTATTTTATTGCATGAAAATATCAATATATTTATCTTTGTATCGTATTAAAAATGCGGAAAGTGATTTGAAAATCATTTAATTTTTTTGATACTTAAATTTTTGAAGTAGATTTTTTTATAATATAGTTAGTTTTTAGTTAGTTTGCGAAAGGTTTGAAATTCATAAGAATTTCGCCTTTCACATTTCTAACTTTTTTTATTTTAAGCCTTTCTGTTAATAAAACCTTTCCAGTTTAGAAAAGAAGAAATCGGCTTCAATAATTGCATTCTCGTCGCTATCGGATCCATGTACGGCATTGTGGTCAATCGATTCGGCATAGAGTTTACGTATAGTTCCTGGTTCTGCATTGGCTGGGTTGGTTGCTCCGATTAGTTTCCTGAAATCTTCTACAGCATTGTCTTTGACCAGGATGGCTGCAACAATCCTTCCTGAACTCATAAAATCGGTTAAAAAGTTGAAAAACGATTTCTCTTTATGAATTGCATAAAAACTTTCGGCTTGGGCTTTGGTTAGTTGCAACATTTTCATGGCAACAATTTTAAAACCAGCTTTTTTAATCATCGATATTATCTCACCGGTGTATTGTTTGCTAACGGCATCCGGCTTAATCATTGTAAATGTTATATTTCCACTCATATTTTTTGTATTTTTTTTATTGGCAATTTAACAAAATAAATAGTAATAAGTTGAATACATATTATAATTTGAAGATTAATTTTGCGTTTTCATTTAAAACTAATAAAATTGAATAATCAACTTTTTACCATTGCTAGTAATATTAAGCCTTTGCTTGATAGTCTTAAAAAAATATGTATTGTAACACATTATAATCCAGATGGCGATGCTATGGGCTCGTCGTTGGGTTTGTATTGGTTCTTGAAAGAAAATGGACATCAGGTTCAGGTGGTAATTCCTAACGATTTTCCCGAATTTCTTAAATGGATGAAAGGTTCTGAGGAAGTTATAGTGCATCATCATAAGCCCGAATTGGTAGCTCAAAAGATCAGTGAAGCCGATATTATTTTTTGTGCCGATTTTAACAACCTTACCCGATTGAAAGGATTGGGACCCATTATTCAGAGCGCTCAGGCTATAAAAATATTGATCGATCATCACCCATATCCCGAACATGTATTTAATTATCAATATTCTAATATTAAGGCATCGTCTACATGTGAGCTTATGTATCAGTTTATAACTAGCATCGATATTCCCGATAGCATATCGCACCAAACGGCCGAATGTTTATATACCGGCATTATGACCGATACCGGTTGTTTTAGCCATGCAGCTAGTTCGGAAACATTTAGGGTTGTTGCTGCTCTTATCGACAGAGGGATTGACCGCGATAAGATTTTTGAGCATATTTATAATAATTTTTCGGTACAGCGCATGAAATTGATGGGTTATTGCTTAAACGAGAAAATGGTAGTATTGCCCGAGTTTCGTACAGCATACATATGGCTTACCAAGCAGGAATTAGAAAAGTTTGGGTTTCAAACAGGCGATACCGAAGGCTTTGTCAATATACCTTTTTCTATTAAAGGTATTAATATTGCAGCATTGTTTACTGAAAAAGACAATCTGATTAGAATTTCTCTTAGGTCAAAAGGCCTTTTCGCTGTTAACGAAATATCGGAAAAAAACTTCGAAGGTGGGGGGCATAAGAATGCTGCCGGAGGCGAGTCGAAATTGACTATGACAGAAACCATTTCAAAGTTTGAAAATATTCTTAAAAACCATAAAACACAGATAGATGAGGCATATACAGGTATTGAATAGTTTTCTATTTGCATTGTTTATTTCAATGCTTTTTTCTTGTGGGCCGTCGGTTGTGAACCCTGTAAAAAACTCTCGCGACTCTATTGGCGAAACCATGATTAGGGTAAATAAGTATTTGGTAGACCAAGACTCTATGCTGATTGAGAAATATGCCCAACGACGAAACATTTCTTTAAAAATTTCTGAAAACGGGCTTTTTTATAGTATAACAAAGTCGTCTAATTCGAAAAAAGCAGCTACGGGGTCGTTGGTTACTATCGATTTTCGGTTGGAATTGCTCGATGGGACTTATTGCAATAGCTCCGATTCGACAGGTGTAAAAGAATTTACTATTGGCGAACGCAAGGAGGCCGTTGGACTCGAAGAGGGTGTTTCATTACTTGGCGAGGGCGACGAAGCAATCTTGATTATTCCTCCACATTTGGCCTTTGGGCTAACTGGCGATGGCGATCGCATTCCTCCTAGAGCTGTGCTGGTGTATACAATTCGTGTATTGAAAATTTCAAAGTAAATTAGATTTTTTATCTCCCCAGCTCCTCCTTTACTTCGACTATGCTCAGTAACCGAGGAGGGTAAACTGCTAAACTACGCAGTTAAAGCCCCTTATTAAGGGGTTGGGGTTAATGTAGTTTAGTTAACATTCTTCTTTTTTACCCCCACCCCCTAAAGGGGTGATAATGAAGTCCCCTTTAGGGGATTTAGGGGTAATTAAAAAGTTGATATTTCTTAATTAAACGACATTGGGGTTGGGGTTAATTATAAGTAGGAATTGAGAAACGATAGTATAATGGAAACAGTCAAAATAAAATCGAACATTAAGCTTACAGAAGGTTTATATTTGTTAAGCTTCAGACGAAACTTCGATTTTGTACCCGGACAAATAATTGAAATTTCTATAGATAAATCGATTGTGCCCCGAATGTATAGTATTTGCAGTGGCAATAATGCAGAAAATATCGAGATACTATATGGTGTAAAAGAAAGAGGGCAATTGACTCCATGTCTTTCGAAACTTTCTATGGGAGATGAAATATATATTTCGGAACCAAAAGGCAATTTTAAATCGTGCAACAATGGCGCAGTTTGGATTGCATCAGGAACTGGAATTGCTCCCTTTGCATCGTTTTTATTATCGAATGAGTTTACTGATATTTATTTAATTCATGGAGCAAGATCTATGGAGGCTTTTTATTTGTCGAGTTTCTTTAAGGAAAAGTTAAAAGAAAACTACATACAATGTTCTTCTCAAGGCTTGTTTGAGGGTGCTTTTAATGGCAGAGTAACTCATTTTATAGATCAAATGCAAAATTTATTGTTAAATAAGCAATACTTTATATGTGGAAGTGCCGAAATGGTTGTCGATACACGTGAAATTTTATTGAAAAAAGGTGTTTCTTTTAATAAAATCACAGCCGAAATTTATTTTTAATATCATAATCCGATTAAATGAAGAAAAATATATTTATTATTATCTTTTTATTCATCAATGTATTGTTTTATGCTCAAATCAATACATTTTATTGGCTCAATAGTGGAAGAGATAAAATTTTAAAAAATGAAAATTTACCTGCCATTGAATGTTTCAATGTAGTTATAAAGTTTTTGCCAGAGTCGGATGAGGCATATTTCCTTAGAGCAGTAGCAAAGTATAATTTAAGCGATTATAGGGGGGCTCTCGACGATTTCTCGATGGCTATTAAAAATAACACTTATTCTTCTAATTACTATTTATACCGAGGAGATACAAAAGAGCGATTGTACGATTTTAAAGGAGCCCGCGACGATTACAATAAATCATTAGATTTTAACCCCGATAATGTAATGGCTTACATTTGTAGAGGTGTAAATTCTATTCATCTTAAAAATTACGATGAAGCATTGGTCGATTTTTCTAATGCCGTAAAGCTCAATAGTCGAAACCATAACGCATTCTTATTTAGAGCATTGGGCAAACAATTTAAAGGTAAATTTGAAGATGCACTCATTGATTACGATAAAGCAATTGACCTAGACCCCAAAAATGCAGATGCATATATAAAAAGGGGTAGAAATTTTTTTGAGATGAAAGAATTCAAAAAAGCGATTGCCGATTTCGATAAAGCAATTGATATTGAACCCAGAAATTCTTATGCTTTTTTCAATAGGGCAATTGCAAAAAGTGAATCGTTCGATTATATGGGGGCTTTATGTGATTATAATCAGGTAGTTGCATTTGATCCTGAAAATGCATTAACATATTTCAACAGGGCATTGCTCAGAGTGAAAATTAACAGTCCCGATTCTGCAATTTTAGATTTTGATAAGGTGTTGGAAATTAGTCCTCAAAATGTGATTACATATTTCAATAGGGGAGTCGTTTGGGATAAATTAAAAAAGCCAAAGAAGGCTTTAATTGATTTTTCGAAAGCCATAGCTCTAAATCCAAATTTTTCAGCAGCATATTATTATCGATCTATTCAAAGACGCAATTTGAAAGATTTTTATGGAGCCGAACAGGACTACCAAAAAGCCGCACAGTTAAATGCTGTAAGTTTAAATGACAGTGTTAGTACTACTATCGACTCGCTTAGTATGGCTCGAATGTTGGAGTTTAAAGCCGATTTTGAAGAAAGTAACGAGCAAATAGCTAAGATTAATGAGTTGGGTATTAGTAGATTTTCAAATTGTTTGATTCACTTTGATGTTGAAAACACAAAAGATGAAAAGTCGAAAATTTTTAAAGATTTGGATGCCTTGATAAACGAAAACTATTTTACACAAGGGAAAATTTATTTATCTTTTGCAATGTTAACAAGTAGTCGAGATTCGTTTCATCAGTTTGAATCGATTATTTCGGGAATTGAACCATTTACAAAAGATATTGATCAATTGATAAAAAGAGCTACATTGAAGTCGCTTTCGAAAAACTATATGGGGGCTATTGACGATTTTAATCAAATTATTGAATTGTTTCCTGATAAAAGCCTGTCGTATTTTGGAAGAGCTAATACACGATTTGAACTTATTTCTATTATTAATTCAATTAGGGAATTTAATAATGAAATTGTTGTTGGGAGCGATTTGAATAAAATTAAAACAATAGACAATCGAAAAAAAGAAAAGCTCAGTTACGATGAAGCTATTGAGGATTACAAAAAAGCCATCTCTACTGATCCTGCATTTTTTCCAGCATATTACAATTTGGCCAATGTATTAATTGATGCAGGAGACTATTTAGGTGCTATACGAAATTATTCATCGGCTATTGATATTCAGCCACAGTTTGCCCAAGCATATTTCAACAGAGGTTTAACTTTTATATACCTCAAAGAAACCGAAAAGGGTTGTTTAGATATTAGTAAAGCTGGTGAATTGGGCGTAGAAGAAGCTTATCCGGTAATTAAGAAATATTGTGGAAAGTAAATTTATTTCTTAAGTTTTTCATCAATAAACTTCTCCAAATCTTCAATTTCGGTGTTTCGTAAAGCGATTTTTTTGTCTTTATCGAGCAAATAGAGGGTAGGTGTGTCGTTTACTTTGTATAGCTTACTGAAATTGGATTTCAGTAATGGGTCATAGGCATGAATCCACTCAAGGTCTTGGTTTTTGATGGCATCGATCCAAACAGCCCGGTCGGCATAGGTAAACACTGCAAATATTTTTATGCCTTTAGATTTATACTTTTTATAGATTTTGTCGATTATTGGGGTTTGAAGTTGGCATTTTTCGCAATCGGGCGACCAAAAATATAATACAATCCAATTTGCATCGACATTATAGAGCGATATATTTTTATTGTCCATTGTTTCCAATTTCAAATCGGGAGCTTTGCTACCAATAAGTGTTGTGCGAATATTGTCGGCTCTATCCTTCATAAGTTTTAAATAGCGCGGATCGGCCCAAGGTGCTTTGCCTGCCAAATAATACTGATCAATCAAATGAAGATAGATATAGTCGCTCTGTGAATGTTGATTGTTGCGGTAAATGCCTGTGAGATAGTTGAGTATAAATCGGTTGACCTGTTCGTTTTTACTAGCTTTTGACAATAGTAAATCGATATGTCGAATAATGGTATCGCGTTTTTGATTGATTAAACGATTGAAATAGAAATCAATTTTTTCTTCAAAAATCGAAGTTCGTAATAAACGTTCGTCGTTAAAAACAAAATTTTTGAAATAGTTCATTACCAAATAGTTGTATCGATTGCTTATAGCATTTTTGTCGATATTGGTATTTTGAGTTGTATCTTCGGGTTCTTCTAAAAGCTGGAATAGATGTGCAATAAAGCTATTGGGCAAATTTTTAACAACATTGCTTCTGAAAAATTTAAGCTCCATGGTAAGTCGCTCAATCGCATGCATTAAAATAACTGAAGAGTCTTTCGAAACAGTTTTGCGAATTGCAATTGTTGAATTAATTTTTTGTTGAATTTCGAGGGCTTTCTTTTGGTAGTTGTGGTAAAGATTGGTCATCTCGGCACCCTCTATACTCATGCTATCGAAAAAGTGTTTGTATTGCGATCGTAATGTAAAGTATTGCTCATTGTCGATCAAAAATTCGTAAAATTTTTTGTCGGGAAGAACCAACAAATATAAGCCTCCGGGGTATTTTTGAGGCGAATGAAAGTGCCCTTGACCCGTCGAATCGAGTTGGGTAGTATCTAAAGCTATTTGCTTTTTTCCATATTGAACAGCTAAAATTATTTTTTGGTTTTCGAGACCTTCAAAAACCATATCGATACGGTTAACGGCAGAATAAAGCTTAGTAAACAGAAATAATAGAGTAAATATCAGTAATGTTCTCATTGTTTTTCAATAAAGCTGATGAGTCTATTGGCATTTTCTGAATTTGAGAAATCTTCTTCAAGTATTTTCTTTCGACGATCCATTTCGCGTTCGTCGAACATCGTAAACATAAGTTTAATTATTTTTTCGACAAATTCCATTTCTGTATTGGCTACATGGCAAAGACTTTCGAGACCAGTGCCTTCAATCATAGGAGTATTTACTAAACAATGACGGCCTTGAAATAAGGCAGACAACAATTTAAGTTTAATACCATTGCTAAAAAAAACAGGCAAAATATTTATTTGGGCTTCTTGAATGAGTTTGTCTAAATATTCGCGCGAAAGATTTGAGAACAGACTAACATTTTCGGTATTCTTAACCATTTTGAAGAGCGATGGCGACGGATTACGACCTGCAATAATAAGTTTGAAATTTAGATCTTTGAAAACTTTATTAATTAAAAACTCGGCAACCTGATGGTTTTCAATGACCGAAAGGTCTGAATGATATAAACAATAATCGCCATAACCTGTATGTTGAGACATATTTTCGAAACGATGAAATGCTGAAACAAGTATGGTTTTTCCATATTCCTGATTAAGGTATAGTGCGTCGTTGTTCGATATGGCTGCAATACCAGTTGCTTTTTCCAATACTTTTTCGTAAGGTTTAAGCTTTAAAGCTTCTGTGTGGTGGTATATTTTTTTAATAATATTATCGTCGAGGCTTGCCAGGCCGTTGTAATAATTATGTTCAATATTGTGCGAACGAACTATTTGAACTCTTGATGGTTCTATAGAATTGCTAAATATGGGGAATGTTGTGTGAAGACCTTCGTATAGAATAGGAAAATTGTCTTTTTTTAAATTGTCGATCAATGTTTCATTGTCGCGTGTAGCAACTATAAAAGGTATTTTCTGAAAATAATATTTTAAGCCCGATTTGCGTTTATAATAGTTTACAGTGCTACAATATTCTTGAAGTTGCTCGGCTTTTTCCCTGCCATATTGGTATGTGTGTAAATGTATGCCTACTCCGGCTTCTTTTAAGGCTTTTATTTTGTAAAAAACGTCAATAACTCCACCATAATCGGGTGGATAGGGAACATTAAAAGTTACAATGTGGAGCTCCATTTATTTTTATTCGTTTTTTGACGTAAGTTGTAAATGTGTATAAATTAACATGTTGTAAAGTTCATATTTTCAGCTTGTTAAAGTTATCAAAATTAATCTTTTTTAACATAAAAAAAACAACTTTTTTTGATCCTTTTCGTTTTAATAGTAGAACTTTTTCATAGGTTTTTTTAGGGTTAATAATGGTTAGTTTTACAAATGCCGCTTCGAGATATCGGGCGGCATTTTTTCATTGCCGTCGGTTGATACTTCGACAATACTCAGTAACCAAACCGACGCAATGAAAAAGTAAATTTATTTGGCTTTAACCCAAACATTATTGAAGTATTTTTACTTACAAATCGTATGTTATACCAGCCATAAACTGAAATCGGTATGCAGGATATTGATTCCACGCTTCATATTTAGATGCTAGTAAGTTTTTAAATTGTAAATATATAGATAAATATTTTGTATAACGGTAGGTTGTTCCTAAATTTATATCAACGAATGGATTAAGAACTATAAATGCTTTTTTATGTTGAAAATCGAATGCATTTCTTTCGCCTATAAAGAAAATATCTGTTTGTGCAATAATTTTATTCTGCATATTGTACTTTGCTGTAATGTTAGCTTCAAACAAAGGAATATGCCACGGTTTTGCAAGTTTCGACATGGTGTACTTTCTATAAGTGGCTCTAGAGTCGATGCTTAAGTGCTTTCCCGAACGAATCGAAATATCGCCGTTAACTGCTAATAGCTCAATATTGTCGTAGAAGGTATTGAAGTAGTTTCCTAATAAATTGCTACTATCGTTTACAAAAAAATATTGATTGTCGATTGCCGAATAGCTGCAATTTAGATTAAAAGCTGCATTTGAAGTTATTGTTCCTTTTAAGCCTCCGGTTAGTATCATTCTCTTATTTGTATTTCGAGCCTGTAATCCGGGTAAGATATAGGGGTTTTCTTTCGAAAGTTTTTCGGAGTGGTTGGCGTCGAGTTTGCCATTGATCGATACGTAACCAGTGAGTATTTTGGGCGCAATATTGATGGTAAGTTGGGCACTTGGGAAAAAGTATACTTTCGTTTTTAGGGCATTGTTATCGATAGTAGTTTGAAATCCAATATGAAATCGCCATTCGTCAGACGATTTGGAAAGTATCGGTTTTATAGAAAAAATATTGTTGTGAAGAGAATCTTGCTTATTAATTGGTTTATAAGTATCGAAATCGGTGCTCAGCATTAAGTAGTAACTTTCATAGGTTTTACTAATAATTCCCTGCATCAAAATATTGTGTTCGCCAAATTGTTGGTTGTCAGAAATAAAACCATATAGCCCATTTAGTTTGTAATATAATTTTGAACTATCGGTTTCGTTAGATTCAATAGAGAACGATGCTTTGGGTAAGTAATACTTGTGGTAATAATCTTCTTTTTTTAATGTAATAATAGTATCTGCCTTTACACCAAATGGCATTACATTATTATTTGAAAAATCGATATCGCCCGATAATACCGTTTTGGGGGTGAAATACATGCCATATAGTTTCGCCTGATTGTCGGTAAAATCTGAAACAGCATCTTTACCATTGATATGTTTAATAGTACTGTTTGATGAATAATGATGTGCATAAATGCCATATGAGTTTTCTTTACTCCTAAGACTATTGATACTAAGTTCGGCAAGTGGTGTAAAGTGGTTGCCAAGTCCTAGTTTTAAATAAGTTTTGCTTAAATTGTCGGGAATTTCGGGCGTTACACGTGCAGCTGTAACGGGTCGGGGCTGATAAATGGGCTTAATATTTAAAGGAGTAATAGAGTATTTAAAATTGGGTTTGTATATTAGCGTATCGCCAAAAACCGGCATTAAATTTATTTTACTAGCCTCTGAAAGCGATGGTTGGTACGATTTTATAACTACCACCTCTTTGTCTATTTTTTGACAGAAGATTGAAGTAAAAATGTTTATAATCAATATAATTATGCTTAATTTCTTGAACATTTTCTTAGTTTTTTAATTTCTGCACATCTTTTAAAATTTGACTAGCTTGATCGACAATACCATCTGATTTGTTTTCGTAATTATCCAAAATGCTTTGTAATGTACTTATTGCTTGGTAGTTGTCTTTTTTTGCAATGTAAATATCTGAAAGTAGAATAAATGATTTTGCAACCCAGTATTGGTGAGGCGAATTGGTTTCGGCAAAGTCGAATATAGCTTTCTCGGCTTCGGTGTGTTTGTTTTGGTTATACAGCAGTTGCGCAATTTGATAACGAGCTTCAGCACCTTCCACACTACGAGTATCTTTAGCCAATTCGTTAAGTTCGGGCATTGCTTCGTCTGTTTTTCGTTGCATAATTAAGCTCTTGGATTTTATCTGACGAGCATTTCTCATTATTTCGGCAGATACATTCTCAATTTTCTTTACTTTATCGGCATAAATAATTGCATCGCTCAGGTTCGACATTCGATAGTAGCTTTTCATGAGTCCGACAAGCGCTACTTGTTTGTTTTCGATCGATTCGGATATGCCTTCGAGTTTTTGAAAATCGGGCAGAAGCAGACTGTCGGCACCTGATTTACTTTTAACTTTAATAGAAAGCATTAAAGCGGGTTCGGTAAATGTGTTGTTTGGTTTTTCGAGTAATACTGCCAATGTTTCTAAGGCTTTGTCAAAAATTTCTTTCTTTAATTCGCATTGTGCTTTGTAGTACATGGCGCTGTTTACAAAACTACCTTCTTTGAAGGTTTCGAGGTATTTAGCCATCGACACTAAGGATTTGTCGCAATCGCCTGACATATATACTTTTTCGGCAGCAAAATAATTGAGCGAATCTTGTTCGGCAAGCGAGATATTTGCAAAATCGCCTAGTTGTGCTGTGTAGTTGATGTAGGTCTCTATTTCGTTGATCGATACATAAATATTTTTTAGTCCGGTAAGTGCGCTTTTCGATTCGGCTGAACCCTTGTAGTTTTCAATTACATATTTGTATTGAGCTATGGCTTCCTGGTTTTTCTCGTTGTTGAAATAAATGAGTCCAAGCTGTAAGTAGGTTTTGGCTATATAGCTACTCTGTGGATATTCAGCAATAATCTTTTTAAAGAATTTAATTGCTTGAGGCTCGTTCTGAATTGCGACGTAGCTTTTGCCGGTTTCGAAGTAGGCGTCGTCGCAGTAGTTTGAACTGGGCGATTCTCCAATAAGCTGATTCAATATGGCTATTTTGTCGTTGTGTTTGCCTTGAAGTCCGAAACAGATGGCTTTTTGAAACATGGCATAGTCTTTACTACTGTTTCCTAAATCAATTGAACGCGAGTAATAGTCTAAAGACTTGTTGTAGTCCGACTTTACAAAATAGCAATCGCCCAATCGATTGTAAGCATCGGCAACGAGGTTTGATTTTTTTGCATTTGCCAGTGAAATAAAACGTTGTAGCCATTGCTCTGCTTTAATATAGTCTTTTTCTTTGAAAGCGCAATAGCCAAGATTATAAAAAGCGGTTTGGTACTCGCCAGAGAGAATGGCCTCTGGTTGGTTTATAAATAAGCCAAAATTAATAACAGCTTGTTCGATTTGATCAATTCGAAAGTACGACTCTCCAAGCCAATAGTAAGTGCGGGCTTTTAAGATTTTGTCAAAATCGCTGTAAACGAGCGACATTTCGAATTTGCTAATAGCTTCATCAAATTTTAGGGTGTTGAACAGTTCGAGCCCTCTAAAAAAGGCTACTTTCTGATATGCTTTTTTTAGGTTGTTGTCTTTAACCTTAATTTTGTCGATATATGTTAATGCATCGCTGTAATTACGGGTATTGAGATATACATTGACTAAGAAATTGTAAGCATCGTCGGCTCTTCGAGAGTTGGGGTATTTTTCGAGGTACTCTGTCAGGGCTTTAATAGCCTCGTTGAAGGGTTGAAACGACAATTCGTAGGTGACAACTGCATAATTGTATAGTGCGTCTTCTTTGACTAAGGAATCGTGGTTGAGTTTCGATGCTTGAGAAAAAGCCATACGAGCTTTGTTTTTGTCGTTAATTTTGATGAAACAATCGCCCAACATATAAGCAGAGTTTTGTGCCAATTGATTGTTGCTAACAGCCGTACGCTCAAATTGCTTGATAGCTTTTTCGAACTGGTTGGTTTTGTAATAGCAATAGCCCAGTTGGTATCGATCTTCGTTGGTTAAAACGACCTTGGTATCGGTACTAAATATTTCTAAATAGGGCAGAGCCTCTTTAAACATGTTTTTTTTGTAATAGGCATCGGCAATTAGACGTGCCATTTCGCTTTTGCGAGTCTCTACAATCGAATCCATCAATGGGGGAGCATAAGCCAGCAATTCGTCGTATTTTTCTTGATAAAAATAGCATTGAGAAATGTAGTAAGGAACTAGCTTTGAAAATGTTTCGTCGGTTTGTAGTTTTAAAAAACCTTCGAGAGCTGTTTCGTAATTTTTTTGTAAATAAGCTATGTGTGAATAGTAATATAGAGCGGCCGGACTAAAGCGATTATCGAGATCTTTAACCTCAAAAAGTAGGTTTCGGGATTCGTCTATGTAGTTGGTCATGTAATAGCAATAACCCAATTTAAATAGATATTCGTTTTTTTCGTCGCTTTTGAGATTGTCTTTATTTACTTTGATGAAGTGTTCTGTTGCTGGTTTGTAGTGCTTTGCATTGTATTCGAAATTTCCCAAACGAAAATAAATTTGGTTAATCAATGGGTTTTCGGGATTATTGGCAATAAAGCGATAGGCAAGTATCGATGCATCGCTATGGTTCAGTTCGATAGCACAAAGTACTTGGTAATACTCTGCCATCGATTTTTTTGATGATAAAGTACTGGTATTTTCTTCGATATAAGCTGTAAAGAATTTTCGGGCAGCAGCGAACTTATTGTTTTCGAATAGCTCTGTAGCTCTTTGGAAATTCGAGTCAATATTTTTGTCGAATTCACTTTTTTGAGAAAAAACAGAGCAATGAATAACTGAAAAAACAAAAACAGGAAGTAAAAATTTGATCTTTAATAACATACTTTTACAATTTGTGCGAAATTACAATTATATAACGTTAAATGCATATATTGTATTGTGAAGTAATTAACAGGATGTTGTTGAAAAGGGATAAATTTATTTTCTTTAGCAAGTGATATAAAAAACTATTTTTGTAAAAAATGCAAAGATGTCTGAATCTGCTATAATATCGTTTACAAATGCTACCATCAATCAGCGCGATCATTTGGTATTGAGCGATGTGTCTGTTAATATAGAACCTGGAGAGTTTGTTTATTTGATTGGTAAAGTTGGGAGCGGCAAATCGAGCCTGATAAAAACCATGACAGCAGAAATTCCTCTTACTACTGGTACTGCTCATATAGCTGGATTTGAACTCTCGAAACTTAAACGTAAACAAATACCTCAGCTTCGCCGAAAGTTAGGAATCGTGTTTCAGGATTTTCAATTGCTTATAGACCGCTCGGTTCATGACAACCTGGAGTTTGTTTTGAAAGCTACCGGATGGAAGAACAAAAAGGAAATTGAAACACGCATTGATGAAGTGCTCGAAAAGGTAGGTTTAAACCTCAAAGGATATAAAATGCCGCATCAGTTGTCGGGAGGTGAGCAACAGCGTGTAGTAATAGCTCGTGCTCTGCTCAATGAACCTGAAATAATACTTGCCGACGAGCCTACAGGTAACCTCGACCCCGATACTTCTGCCGATATTATGAAATTGCTTATCGATATTAGTCAAAGTGGAAGAGCCGTAGTAATGGCTACTCATAACTACACCTTGCTCAAAAAATACCCTTCGCGAACTTTACGTTGCGATATGGGCAAATTGCTCGAAACAATGGAAAACGAGGAAATAGACCTAGCCAGTCTTATTGCATAAGAATATGATAACTATTTTTAAAAAATGGATTAAAACCGATTTTTTTAAAAATATTTCGACCATGATGTATGGAAATGTCATAGGTCAGGTAATTACAATAGCTTCAATTCCTATACTTTCACGATTGTTTTCACCATCCGATTTTGGAGTCTATTCCATCGTTTTTACAACTATTTCAATTTTTGGATACATAGCTTGTATGGGTTTCGACAATGCTATAATATTGCCCGATAGTAATAGCAAAGCATTTACATTGTTGAAAATGGGAGTTGTCCTAACTGTAATATTTTCGATGGTATTGCTTTTGATTTCGTTTGTTCTGCCTGAGAAATTTTATTATTTTATTGGTCAGCAAACTCTTTATAAGTATTCGTGGCTAATTGGGCCAGGAGTATTGTTACTGGGTGTAAACCAAGCATTTACTTATTGGCACAACCGCCAAAAAAACTACAAATTATTGTCGAGCAATAAGGTTGTTCAGAATTCGTCGATTGTTACAGTAAATATAACAACAGGAGCCATTAATGCCAATCCATGGGGACTGGTTTTGGGCTACTTTGTGGGTCAATTGGTAAATATTTCGATGCTCGTTAAAAAGGCAAATTTTAAAAATTTTGCCATAAAATATTCCGAAATGATTGTTGTTGCTAAGGAATATAGGAACTTTCCTCTTTACATGACACCAATGTTGCTTATCAATACATTTTCGCTAAATATACTTGTTTATTTATTGGCTTTGTATTTTGGAACTGAGACAGTAGGTCAATATTCGCAAGCATTTAAAGTTTCAAATTACCCTTTATTCTTGATCTCATCGTCGTTTTCAATTATTTTTTATCAGAAACTCAATGAAATTGAAAATAAACAATCGTTTTATTTAAAGTCATTTTTTTTAAGTATTTTCATAGGTCTATTGGTATTGTTACCATTGGTTTTTTGGGGCAAAGAGTTGTTTAGCTTTGTATTGGGGCGCAAATGGGAGGAGGCAGGCCTGTATGCCGCAATTTTAATACCTCACACGGTAATTGCATTTGCTTTTACCAATATTAGTGAGGTCTTTTCGGTATTGCAGAAAAATCAGTACTTTTTAATTTGGCAAATTTTATATCTTATTATAATATGGTTAATAGTGATTCTCTTTAAAAGCTTTGGTATAGAAACTATACTTTTTACATATTCTATTGTTTCTGCAAGTTTGTACCTTGTTTTGTTTTATATTGGGTATGTCTTACTTAGAAAGAATTGAACTTTGCTGCCATAATAAAAACGTCAAATATTTAAATCCCAGCATTTGTTGTTGATGGTATTGACTACTGTATATTTTTTTCCAATCATTTAGCAATTTCTTCCGGTCAATAATGTTGGTATTGTCGGGCAATTGCTCAATCATATCGCGTATTTGTATATTTTCATTAATTAACCATTGATTTTGGGGAGTCGAGAAACCTTTTTTGTCGGTACGGGTGCGAATAATTTCGGGCAGGGTAGCTTTCATTGCTTCGCGAAGTAGCGATTTGCTCCATCCTTCGTAAATTTTATAAATTGCAGGTATCGAAAATACATATTCTGTAAGTGTTAAATCGTCGGCAAATGGTGTGCGCGATTCAATGGAGAAGTGCATGGAACTGCGATCTTCCCAACGAAGAAGATTGTTGAGATAATAGCCCGTGAAATACTCTTCGAGCAAGTTGTTTACAGATAATGAGCTTGTTTCTCGGCTAAGTGGAAGGTTTTTAGTAACTTCGTTGACTATACTTCTATTCAAATATGGTACTTCTTGTTTCATTTTCCCAAAAACATTTGTTTTCAATAGTTGTGGAAGACTCTTGTCGACAAATAGCTTAAGTATCGACGATGCAAAAATCGAAAGCGAATTAGGCGAATTGCTAATGTGTTTTATTTCGCGCGATAAGTCTAAAAACCTTAGTTGACGAATAAGGTCGAGATACAAAGATGTGTAAAACGGGGTATATCCTGCAAAAAGCTCATCGCTTCCTTGTCCGTCAACAAGAACCTGTATACCACGTTGCGAAGCGGCTTCCATTACCTTGTATTGGGCATACGTAGAAGTAGATATGAGCGGCGCTTCTTGACAGCGAACAATTTTAGGTAATAGTTCTATCATATTGCCCGATGTACACTCAGCTTTAATCCATTCAATATTGGTATTGTCTACAACATGCGAAGCCCAATGAGTTTCGTCGTGCGCTTGGCTATTGTTTACTGCCGTAAATGCTACAACATGTCCGTTAGATAGGCTGTTGGCCATACCTTTTTGAAGCAATTCGTTGGCAATGCAAACAATGCTTGAACTATCGATACCTCCACTCAAACAAAAACCAACTGGAATATCGGAACGTAAGCGAAGTTCAATGGCATTGTACAACAAATGGCGTGTTTGAGCAGTATGTTGTTGTTGTGTATCTCTATTGATGCGACCCAAACTTCGATTGACCGGTAGTTGATAGTATTTCTCTATTTGAATTTTTTTCGATTGCAGATCTATAATAAAATACGACGAAGGCGGTAATTCCGTAATACTCGAAAAAAGTGTTTGCCCTTTATAATCGATTCGGTCGAGTATAAAGTAGGAGGCACAGGCTTGGGTGTCGATGCTTTTGTCGACAAAAGGCAAGGTCAACAAGGCTTTTGTTTCGGAAGCAAAGCAAAACAAATCGTTCGAACGATAATAATACAAGGGTTTTACACCTGTACGGTCGCGTGCCCCGAAAATGATTTGTTTTTTCAAATCGAGAATGGCAAAGCTCCACATACCATTAAACTTATCGAGACACTCAATGCCCCATGTTTGGTATGCTTTAAGCAGTACTTCAGTGTCCGATTGACTATTGAATCGTATACCCAAACTTTGAAGTTCAATTCTAATTTCAATATAGTTATAAATCTCGCCATTCACCACTATCCACAAATTCTGAGTGTCGTTGCACATGGGCTGATGCCCGGCTTCTGAAATATCGATTACAGATAGTCGACGATGTCCAAGAGCAATATTTGCAGGGCTTTTGATAGATTCTATACGATTTTTGGGGCAATAAGCTAGCTTTGACTCCCACGAATGCGACGAAGTGTCGGCACAACCTGCTATTTCGGTACTATAGGATTCGGTATACAACAAATACCCAGCATCGTCGGGTCCTCGGTGACGCAAAGCTTGTGTCATACCATGAATGAGACTGTTTAGAGGCTGTTGTTGGTTGCTGAGTTGAACTATACCAGTTATTCCGCACATTGTTTTTTAAATCTTCGGACGAATGTAGTATTTTTATCACAAATTTATTTACAAAATGAAAAAAACAATATTGATCACGGGTGCTAGTTCTGGCTTTGGCAAAGCTTGTGCTGAGGTGTTTGCACAACAAGGTTACAAACTTATATTAGCCGCCAGAAGGTATGAAAAACTTGAAGAGTTGAAGGCTAGTCTGGGTGTACCTGTTCATATCGTGAAAATGGATATTAGAAATAGAGCAGAAATTGAAACATTTGTTAATGAGATTCCTCATGAATTTTCTGAAATTGATATTTTGATAAACAATGCCGGCTTGGCTTTGGGCAGCGAATCGATTTTCGATAGCAGTCTCGACGAATGGGAAACCATGGTCGATACCAATATCAAAGGCTTAATGAATATGACCTGGTATATAGCTCCTATAATGAAGAAAAGGGGAGTGGGGTATATTATAAATATTGGTTCTATAGCCGGAGCGTGGCCCTATTTGGGAGGAAATACCTATGGGGGAACTAAGGCGTTTGTGGCTCAGTTTAGTCGTAACCTCAGGTGCGATTTTGCTGGTACAGGCATTCGTGTAACCAATATAGAACCGGGCTTGGCCGAAACCGAGTTTTCAATTGTCCGTTACAGAGGCGATGTAGAAAAAGCAAACAATGTGTACAAAGGAACTCAGCCTATTACAGGAAAAGATATTGCCGACATCATAAACTGGATAGCACATTCGCCAAAGCATGTTAATATAAACTCAATAGAAATAATGGCTACACAACAAACATGGGCAGGTCTTATTATCAATAGGGAAATTTAATAGCAATAATTACCTAAATTGAGCGATTTAAATATAAGTGGAGGCTCTTTGTTCGGCTCGTTTAATTAAAAAATCATTTTATTAGACAAAAGATGCGATTTGATCTCAAAAGATCTTTTTTGGGGTAAAATATTGTTATCAGAACAGGTCTTTTGTGC
>CAMDBI010000021.1 GCA_945889005.1 Bacteroides fragilis | reverse complement strand
TAAGCCTATTAGCAGGAAAAAAGATAGCAATACGCTAGAAAAGCGAAATGGTTGCAAAATCGAATTTTGCGGTTTTTTTCTTTCCATAATTAATAAATTTTAAATGATTGTTAGTTGTTTTAGTTTAATATCCATAATAGAGATATTATCGAAAGGTAATACTAAACATTTAAGCTGATTTGCACCATTGTTGCAATATAGGTTTACTGATGTTACATTGTTTGTATTTATGTGACACAATGTAACGTTTTGATAAATTTTGCTTTATTTATATAAATAACAGTAAGTCAGGTTTTTAATAGTTTATGTGTTGCTTGTTATATTTGCAATCTCGCCATCTTCCACAATGACATCTTTGTTAAAGCGGATGGTAAAAGTTGATCCATTTCCCTGCATTGAAGCAACCGTTAAATCGGCATTTAACATGTGCGCCAGGTTTTTAGAAATATTCAGGCCCAAACCCATGCCTCTAATAGTATTCTTGAAGTATTCAAATTTATTAAAACGTTCGAAAATTTCATTTTGTTTATCTAAAGGAATGCCAATTCCGGTATCTGTGACCTTTATTAATAGGTGTTTTTCATCGCTTTCAACCATTAGCTTCACGTATCCCAATGGTGTAAATTTTAAAGCGTTATTGAGGAGGTTTGTAATTATTTGGGTTAATCTGTTCGGGTCGGTATACATGCTCAGATGGAGCGGTTCCAGTTGGTTTTCTTTCAATATTTCAACCTTCTTGTTCGAATTGGAAATTTTAAATTCATAATGGATATCATTAATATACTTGTTTAAGCTGAATGTCTTCTTATCAATTGAAAGCTGGTTAGATTCAATGAGGCTAATATTTAGAATGTCATCAATGGTTTTTAGCAGAACATTGGTATTTTCTTCAATTATCGATATGTATTTTACTTTTGATTCACGATCCAAATCATCGTCAGCCAATAAACCTGAGAAACCAAAAATTGCATTCAAAGGCGTTCGAACTTCGTGGCTAATATTATGAAGAAATGAGGTTTTTAAGCGGTCCGATTCTTCTGCTTTTTCTTTTGCCAATTTTAATTCGATTGTTCTTTCTTCGACAAGTTTTTCGAGGTTATTCCGATGTGTCTGAAGCTCGGTATTTTGCTTAACTATTAGATCGTTTTGCTTGGCATTTTCTTCGTTCTGAGCAGTAATCTCTTCATTTTGTGCCGATATTTCCTGATAACTGTTTTCGAGTTGAATGGTTCGTTCTTTTACAAGTTTTTCAAGTTCATTACGTTGCTTTGTTAGTATTTTTAAACGCACTTTATAAATTGCCCAAACTAAACCCAAAATAAAAAGAAAGAGTGTTGCTTTAAAATACCAGGTAGCAATGAATGGGGGATGGACTATGATGATTAATTCGCGGGTGTCGTCAAGCCAATTTCCCTGAATATCTGACGATTGCACCATAAATATATATTTTCCGCCTTCCAGTCCTGTGAATGTTGCTTTTCTATCATCGTCGGCTAATATCCAGTCTGAACTGAAATTTTCTAGTTTGTAGCGGTATTTAATTATGTTTTTCAATAGAATATTTGGAACTGCAAAACCAATTGAAAACATTTTGATGCTTTCGTTAATATGAATGGTATTAACGGAATTGATGTGTTTTAATGTTCCGTTTTCCAGAATAAGGGAGTCTTTGTTAAATATTTGAAATGAGGTGAGCCTTATTTTGGCTTCGAAATGAATATCTTCAACACTATCTGGGTGAAAACGATGAAAGCCATTGTTTCCGCCAAAATAAATATATCCCTTATTGTCGTATAAACACGATGTTACATTCAGGGTATTGTTAAACATTAGTTCTATGGGTTGCCAAAGATCAATGCTGTATTGTTCTCGGTTTATTTTGCAGATTCCTCCCAAGGTACTTAACCATACACGGTCCTTGTTATCAATTATTAAATCCAAAACATGGTTAAGTGCGTAACCGCCGGTTGAATTGTAAGTGGTGATTTCATAGGTATTCAGGTTTAGTTTATTTACACCATTCTCGGTGCCAATCCATAAATTACCAGTCGAATCTGAAACTATCGATTTTAAACTGTTATGGCTTAATGCCGGTGTTGTTGAGGTGTTGATGATGGTAAAAGAATTGTTTTGCCTGTTATAGATATGTAAGCCCATATTTTTTGTTGCAAAAAATATATTTCCATTTACTTCGGTTATATCAAATATTTTATAGTCATTAAGCTTATACAAGTCCTTTTTATCTTTTGTTAATTCAAAGAATTGTCCGGTTTTTAAGTCAAGGACATCGATACCACTTTCCAGGGAACTTATCCACAACACACTGTCGTTGGATCTTTGGTATGCCCACTGCTTGTTAGATCCGGGACAATTGAAACAGACGGGTGAATTTTGATAAAATGTAGTTCCTATAGTTTGTGTGTTGTAAATGCTAAAACCTTCCTGGTAAGAAGAAATATATAAATTGAAATAATTATCGGCATATAGGGCAGAAATAAAATTAGCATTAATAGCATGATTTTTATTTTTATGATAAAAAAACCTTTTGATTTCGTTAGTTTCGGGGTTGTAGGTATGTAGTCCGTCGCCCAGTGTTGACATCCAAATAGTACCATCGGAGGTTTGAGCCATATCAGAAACATTAAAATAACGAATTTCATTTTTGTCTCCAGAAATCTCACTTAAAAAATCGATTCGGTTAAGGGTTTTTGTGTATATATTAATACCTGCATCAAAAGACCCAACAAACAAATTGCCTTCATTATCCTTGAACAGGGAATATAGTTCGTCGCTTGACAATGAATTTTTATCGGTGCGTTTTGCTCTCAGGTGAAAAATGTTTCCATTTCTATTAAAAATATTTATACCTCCTTTATTGGTAGCCGCCCATATTTGGTCGTTATACTCTATAATATCTCGAACCGAATTGTGCGATATGTTGTTTTTGCTTTTGGTGGAATAGTGCGAAAATTGGTTGCTTTCCAGATTGTATGTCCACAAACCAAGCTCCATACTTCCAATCCATAAAGTTTGAGCATGCTTTTGATAACATAAGCATTTCCAGTCCAAGTAGCCCGACTTGCCCATTTTTTTCTTTAATTCTGGTATATTTATTCTGTGAACTTTTCCCGTTTCCAGGCTAAATTTGTCGATGTAATAGGAGGCTCCGCCCAGCCAAATGCTACCCTGGGCATATTCCATCGAACGGATATAATTGCTGGATATAGTATTTGGGTCGTTCTCAGAATGAGAAAAATATTCAAATTTGTTAGAATCGGGTTGATATTTAATCAATCCGCTTTTTTCAGTAGCAAAATAGAATATATTATCTATTTCTAAAATGTCAAAAATAGTGGCAAAACTAAATTCGGGGTTCATGCAACCAACCGAGATGTCTATTTTTTTGAACCCGTCAATTTCGGGTACATAAACACATACGCCGCCGCCTGATGTGCCTATCCATATCTGCCCCTTGCTATCTTCAAATATTTTTTGGACCTGATTGGTTGGAATTGAATGTTTGTCTTTTGTATTGTGTAAATAAATTTTTATTTGGTAGCCATCGTAAATATTTAACCCTACGTTGGTTGCTATCCAAATTAATCCATTTGAGTCACGGTAAACATCATTTATCCAATTGCTTGAAAGACCATCTTTGGTATTTAGGTTGATGAAATTGTAATTGTTTTTGTTTGCTGCGCAAACCAATGTTACATGAAGAATGAAATGAATAATAATCAACCGTTTCATAGATAGAAGATATTAAAAGCATTTGGCTTTAAAACTTTTTTTAATGCCTGCTTTAACTATTTTCAGAAAATATTTACATATTAAATTTCAATACTGTAGCAGATTTCTTCCTTACTTCGACTTACTTTGACTGAGCTTGATCGAAGTAAGGGGGAAATCTAATGTTTATATTTTTTATCGGACAACAATGATTAAATTTAATAAAAATTGATTAAAAAAAGTTGTTTTTATGAGTTTTTATTTTGAGCAATGAAGTTTGAAAAAGCACAACTATTCGAAAAGCTTAAAAAATAAATCTGCTGAATATTGTGTTTGTTTATTTTTGCAGTGTTGGCTTGGTTTTGCTACTACAATAATCAATTCAATGAGCATCGTTAACGATAGAAAAAGTGTTTTTTTTGGGGACCACAGCTTGCAAATTGTTACCTCATCTCGGCAAAACGTATTGCTATTCCTCCTCCTTTAGCCAGCTTTAAAGTGGTTTTCGAATTATTTGTTACCTCCACTGAATATATTTGGTATGCAGTAGGATTTGTTTCCCAATTGGCATCAGCAGCATCGGCATAAAAGGTGGCTCTATATTTTTTTCCCTCCTCGAGAAAACTAAGTTTAAAAATGAACTCGCGTTCTTTCTCGTTGGTTATACTGCCTAAATACCAGTCATTCGAATTTCTGTCTTTTCGAACAATGGTAAGGTATTCGCCAATGTCAGCATTAAGTACTTTAGTGCACTCCCAGTCAACCGGAACATCCTTAATAAACTGAAAAGCATCGGTGTGATTCAAATAATTTTGGGGTAAATCGCAAGCCATCTGGAAAGGAGCATAAATGATAACATAAAGCGCCAGTTGTTTTGCCAAGGTTGTATTTACCCTATTGTTGGGTTTTTGCGGCAGCATTATATCGAACACTCCGGGCGTAAAGTCCATTGGGCCTGCTAATAAACGAGTAAAAGGAAGAATCAGGGTATGGTTTGGCGGGTTTCCTCCGTCTTTTGACCAAGCATTGTATTCCATTCCCCTTGCCCCTTCGCTGCTCATCATATTTGGGTAGGTGCGCCTTTTTCCCGATGGTTTAATAGGTTCATGTACAACCAGGGTCAATTTGTGTTTTGCCGCTTCCTCAATAGCCTTTTGGTAATGGCGTACCCCGAATTGTCCATGATGCCAATATTTATTGTCAAGGTAGTGGCCTACATAACCTGTTTTTATGGTATTAATATTTAGCTTGGAGTAATAGGCGTATGCTTCGGCCATTTGCTTCTCGTAATTATGAATATCAGCACCGGTTTCGTGATGCCCAATAATTTCAACCCCCTTTTCTTTGGCGTACTGAGTAAGATATTCGATATCGAAATCGGGATGAGGGTTAGTAAAACTAAATCCCGAGGGGAATCTTTTCCAGTCTCCGTCCCAGCCTATGTTCCACCCTTCGACCAATACGCCATTGAAGCCATTTTGGGAGGCAAAATCTATATACTGCTTAACGTTAGCTGTTGTAGCTCCGTGCTTTTCTCCCGAGGACCAGGTGTGTAGACCAAGGTGGATGCTCCACCACATGCCTATATATTTGCCTGGTTTGCACCACGATACATCGCCTAAAGCATTAGGTTTATTGAGATTTAACAACATATACGATGTAATCAGATCGGCCGCTTTTTCGGCAATTTGAATTGTGCGCCAGGGTGTAACCGCCCCTTTTTTTATATATGCCTTGTCGCCATTTGGCCATGGTACAAGGTCGCATTTTAAACTGCCACCTTCCTTGCTAAAAAGGGTCATGCTTGGGTAATCGGTAATATCAGCTTCCTGGATACATACTTTTAAGCCATTTTTTAATTCGAGGGTTGTTGGTGTATGTATGGTGTCGATTTCAGATATTTTGTTTTTATTGTACAAAAGCTCGTATCGTTTGCGGGTGTATGCAGGTATCCACCATATTGTTTCGTCATTACCAAAATTAAATTCGGTTAATTCATCGCGAATTGTTGTGCTGTCAGTATCCATTTCGGGAAACTCGTACCTAAAGGCAATGCCATCGTTAAAAGCCCGAAAAACTATGTTTAGCCTTTGTTTGCTGTCATTCAGAGGCTTGAGTTTAAGTAGCAGTTGAGTATAGCTATTCTTAATCATGCGTTCCTCGCCCCAAGGTTGTTCCCAGGTTTCGTCAAAGCTTGTTATTTCATTATCCAATATCTCGAAAAATCGTAAAGAACCATTCTCTCCTTTGAACTCAATCCCGAGCGTAGATTCTTCAAGCACCTTTTTACCAGCAAATTGGACAGTGTAGCTTAGTTCGCCTTGATTGTTATTTATGGTTATTACAACATCCCTATTGGGCGATGCTATTGTGAAGCTGCGACGTATATTACTCCCAGAAAAAAAGAGGGTAAAGATCAATATAGTTAGGAATGTTATCTTTCTCATAAATATTTTTTGTATAACATGATAAAGGATTTTATTATAGTAATTACCAAACTTTCACTAAGCGGATTGTTTTCAAATATTTGGTTAAATTGGAAGTTGTTTCTTAACTGGTAACATGTGTGCCATTAATCTTGTAAATTTAATACTTTAAAATATTCGCCGCATATATAATCCAAATCTCTTACCCTGTCAAGATAATCGTTTTCTAATATGTATAAAGTTTTGTTTGTCAGTACCAATGATCTGTGAACCTGTATAAAGTTATCTATACTTTCTTTTTTATTTAAAAATAATTCTTTTTTTAAAGCATAGGTTTGTTCCCACGATTTGAAACTCGATTTGGTGCTGGTAATCTGTTCCTTTTTCTTTGTTAAAGCGTCTTTTAATTTAAGTATATCAAAGTGAATGAGTTTTCGCCTGTCGTTAATGGTGTATTCAATTGCTTCGATGTCCGATTGAGCTTTTGTTATTGTATATTTAAGTGTTTTTTTGTCGTTTATCTTAAATTTTAAACCTGCTTGTATCCACGAAAAATCATTTTGCCTTGCATCATTTTCTATTTGATTGAAATTATATCGACCCTCCAGGGTAGCAAAAATATCAAATCGACCGTTTTCAGCAAGTCGTTTCTTTTCCATAGCATTTTTTTTTATGATATTTAAAACTTTAAACTCTGTATCGTTATTTAAAGCCTGTTTAAATATCGTATCAATAGATTCCTCAATGTAATATTTGCCAAAATAGTAATCTTCGATAAAATCAATATTTATTTTTGTCAATTGAGTAAGGTTTAATCTACTTACATTCATGCTTCTTTGCAAAGAAAGTTGTAAGGAGTATAATTCGATTTCCCAGCCTGTTATCTCAGAATTGAAATTAGTTATTTCGGCTTCAATCTGTCCTCGTTCACTATTGGAAAGATTCAAAGTTTCGTTCATTAAAATAGTACTTAGTTCTTCTCTGTAATTTTTAAGCATATCGTATATTTTAATTCTGGGAACTAAATCGTAGTATTTTTCTAAAGAAAATTTTATACTATTGCGAACTGCATCAACGTAATCAAGATTTTTTGTATATAATTCGTTTTCCTCAAAAGTGCGTTTTGTAATTCTTTCCAGGGTACGTGAAGATGAAAATAGTGGAAATCCAACTTCCGTTTCGATGAAATTGACCTGATTTATATCAGCATCTGTTCCCCATTGATTGGACGCGCCCACAGAAGTGCTTATTGAAGTTCCATTAAAAAATTCTTTTTGCATTCCTGCCGATATGTCTGATGCAAATTCTCTATCGGTATTTGCATTCATTTTTGGAGTAACAATAAGGGGATTGAATTTTGTATATTCGCTTTCAAAAATTTTAAAATTGTATTTCGCTGATTCGAGGTGATAAAACGCTGCCTTAATTTTGTCATTATTCTGAAATGTGATTTTCAGAATGTTTTCGGTATAAAGCATTGTTGAATCGATATTGTACTGCCCTTTGCTTATATTGCTGTAACATATTAGCAATAAGTATAAAAATATGTGTCTTAATTTCATTAACTTCTATTTGCTAACTTCTTTTACTATTTCCAGACAAAAAGCCAGATCAAGCGTCGATTCATTCATAATCAGTATGCTTTCTCCGTATGCAGATTCGGTATAAATTTTACTTGAAAGTTTATCGGGCACCTGACCGGTTAGTGCTTTAACACAAACCAGTGCTGTAAGCAATGCTCCTAACGATGATGCATGCGAACCATCACTGGCATATAATTCTACTGTAGGGCGATGCTTTTTAGCCAAAAACCATGCATCGCCAACCAAAATAACTTCGGCGTTGTTGTCCGATGCTGCCCTCTTATAATTACCGGTTAATATCTGTTGCCATTGAGGAACATTTTCGCGTGCCCAGGTGCAATAAAAATAAGGTTTAGCACCGCTTTCTTTAATTAAATCGCAAAACAATTTTGCATAATAAAAGAAACTGTCAGGTTCCTCTATAGGTCGCATACTATTATCATGTAATACAACAATATCAAATCTGCCTTGTTTTATTATGTCTACAGTTTTAAGTCCACTCTCTCCTCTCCAATGGTCGCTAAGACTGGCACCGCCGGCTGTACTTTTCTTAGCAATAATCTTTGTATCGGTTTGATTTGAAATTTCTGATACCACATAGGGTACATTGTGAAAAAAGGTATAGCTGTTTCCAATAAAAAGTGTTCTTAGTGTATCCTTCTGATTTTGAGCAAAAAGCTGATTCAATGAAATCAGCACAAAAAATAAACATTGAATTATTTTCATAGTATACATAATTAGAGCTTTTCAGCAGTATCTCTTGAATTATTTTTTATTAGTCTGATGGTTTTAATAATGTTTTTTTCTGACTCATCCATTACAATCAGGAAATACAATCCTCCCGACAATTGAGAGGTATTTATTTTAAATTCGTCGTTAACTGAAATTTGGGGTTTGTAACGTTCATAAAAAAACGCTTTACCCATAACATCGAGTAAATAAATCTGTACATTCGAATGAATTTTTCTGTTAAATTCAACAATAACCTGATTATTAAACGGATTGGGATATGCTCGTAAACTTTCGTTCAATTCATCCAATATCAGGTTTGTACCAGGGTCTGTTACACTATCTGTACATGTATCTGTTGTGCTTGAAGCGGGAATTGGTACATTTTTGTACTCAGGGGCCTGGTTATTTAAATCTATTTTAAAAGTAACATTTGTAGCTCTGTTGGTGTCCATATTGGCTAACTCGGGTGAAATTGCGTAACTACCGCCCACTTTAAAATTAACAAAGGAAATACTGTCGATAACCGTATTCACACCACTAAACTGATCCATATCGCTGTCGAAACCGGAGTTGCTCCAATTATCGCCCAGATATGTAAAATTTTTAACTGTTATATTACGAGCAATACCACCATCCATTTCCAGTTCTATACAAAATGGTGCTGGTTCACGAATATCAAAAGGGTCAGAAGCCTGAAGGTTATAGTCAATGGTGAAGTTTTCAATCAAAATATCTTCCCAAATTGCATTTCCACCTCTTATTTGCTGCAAATGACAAGCCTGACGCGACCTTATTACATCCACATTTTTAATGGTACAATTACGTGCAGCATTATAAGCCTGCATGCCAATTTTAAATGTTCGCGAATGTGAATAGCCTAATATATTTTCAATCAAAATGTTTTGTGAAGGCTGGTAAGGGTCATCCTTAATACAAAAATTATCATCAAAACCAAGAGCAAAACAATTGCGGATAACCACATCCTGGCAGGCGCTAACGTCAATACCGTCGTTGTGCTTCATAATGCGATGGCTAATTACTTTTACCCTTTCAACAGAAAGATCATTACCTTCATGAAAACTTACCTGCCAGGAAGTTCCCTCTCTTACAAGAACATCTTCAACCGTAATGTTACGAATATAGTCAGCATCAATACAACGCATCTTATGACCGGTCCGATCATTTATTTTGTCGTCAAAGTCGGGCACATTAGGAGCTTCAGCGGTAGAAACACCGTTTGCGTCAATGAAACCCGGACCATATATTTTAACGTTTTCAATTCTGTTACTTGAACTACCATCTAGCCTTAGTACCGTTTTTGTGCTTGTTCCCGATCCATAATTGTCAGAATTGCCAGTACCGCGCAATACTGAGCCTCCTTCGAGATAAAGATTTACATTGTCTTTTAATTTTAAATCGGTAGTGTAATAAACACCGGCCGGAACATATACTGTACCCGGAGCCGAAGGAGTTCCATAGGACGAGGCAGCATCAATGGCAGCCTGAATTTTTGATTTTTGATTAACGGTGCTGTTGTTGTTTGAGCCTGCCCCGTAATTGGTAATGTTATAAATTCCCACTCCGCTGCTTGCAGGTTGATTGGTGAGTATGTTTTCGGCAAACAGTAAAATTTCTGTGTCATTTATGTTGATATACAAGTGTTTAGGCTCGTTAATGGCAAACTTTAGGGTTTTGCTGTCTGGCTCAATTGGTGCTATATTATATTTTTTAGGACTAATAGTAAAACTGTTTATTGAAGCAGATTGCTTCTCTATTTCAATCACAGCTGTGCCTTTGAAATAAAAACTCGCATGCAATACATTCAATACTTTGCTGGTTGCTCCTACATATGGGTAGTATTCGTGCTTTATTACGGGCACATTGGTTCCGTTCACACGAATTACGTAATCGTCGGATATTGGATAACATGCGGGAACCGGATACGCTATAACATTACCGGTTTCTTCGAATCCGGCATTCTTAATGCCGGCCGTGCACTGTGCGTATAAATTTTGAAAACTAACAAACAGCATTGTTGTTAAAATTATGACATTCAAAATACTACGTTCTATATTTTTTTTTACTGCTACTTTCATAATTATTGGTTATTATATACCATCTTTTAAAACGCCCAATCAATAATGCCTTATTATTCTGACGCTTAATAACTTAATGTTTTACCAGTTTTATTATTTTACTTGTATTAATATTTGTACCCACCATTACTTTTATAAAATAAACTCCACCAGGTAAATGAGCTGTACTTAATACAAGCTCATTATTAACTAATGTTTGGGGTTTGTAGTGATTAATAATTAATTCTTTTCCGGTTACATTGTGCAGGGTAATGGCTATATTTGAATTTGGTTTAGTGTTAAATGTAACAACAACCTGATTATTAAACGGATTGGGATATGCTCGTAAACTTTCGTTCAATTTATCCAATATCAGGTTTGTTCCAGGGTCTGTTACCGTAACCGTGCACACATCGGTTTTGCTTCCATCGGCAGCCGAGGTAACGGTAATTGTTGCGCTGCCCACTGCAATTGCAGTCACCAGCCCACTTTGGCTAACCGTAGCAACCGATGGGCTGCCGGAGCTGTAGGTAACAGCTGAATTGGTAGCACCATCCGGGTACACCGTGGTGCCCAGGGTGCTTGTTTGCCCAATCGCCAATGCCAAACTTTTCGGTGCTATTTTAATGCTGTCCACTGCAACAACAGCAGGCGTTACCGTAACCGTGCACACATCGGTTTTGCTTCCATCGGCAGCCGAGGTAACGGTAATTGTTGCGCTGCCCACTGCAATTGCAGTCACCAGCCCACTTTGGCTAACCGTAGCAACCGATGGGCTGCCGGAGCTGTAGGTTATTGCTTTAATTGTAGCATCTGCCGGAAATATTTGTGTAGTAAGTGTGCCTGACTGACCTTTTGCAAGCGAAATGCTTGCTGCCGAAAGCACTAGTTTGTCAACAGGGACTATAACCGCAACTGAATCTGTAATAATAACTGCTTTAGGTGTACTAAAAAAAACTTTGTCGATTTTAGCCCCATTTTCGCGTCGTAATAAAGTAAGTGTGTGTGTGCCAGCCGATAATGAATTAAATTCATTTATCTCCAAAGTATCCCACCCAGAGGTTGTTTGGCCATTCTGTGTTTGCCAGGATCCATTATCCATTTTATAAAAGAAAGAATCGTCGCCACCTGCCGGAAAATCGGCAATAACCGAAAATGTAACGTTTGTGTTTTCAGCCAGTTCAAAAGTATAAGCTGCCTGACCTGTAATAGCATTACTGGCCGTAGTATTGCTCAAATTTGTTACTATATATTTTTTGCCGGAAGCAGAATTGTCATCAACCACTTCAAAAGGACTAAAAAGGGTTTGTCCGGATGCGCTTTCGGCTTCCAAAAAGTAATTTTTAATAATTACCTTATCAAGAACTTTTACGGTACAGGTATCGGAAAAGCTATTGTTATATTTCGAAATGGCTATAATGTCGGCATTACCCGCTGCAATAGCTGTAAGCAAGCCGTTTTGATCGACGAAGGCCACAGAAGGATTGTTTGATTGCCATGAATAGCCCAAATCCAGTCCATTTTCAGGAATGGCCGATGCCCGCAATTGTTTAGTGTCACCCTTTGTAATGCTCAATATTGAAGGCTCAACAGACACCCCGGTTGGTGTTGCAATAAAAGTTATATCATCGAAAAAGGCTTTGCCGTTGGTGGCATCGAACAGGCAAAATATATTTTTAGTTTGAGCATCAGCAACAAACTCAATGGATACTTCGGACCAGCCTGTTGTGCCTGAAACCTTTTGCGAAGTGTCGGATTGCCCAACCACCATTGCAGCGTAACCACCACTTATATTTTCGGTTTTTATAAAACCTTTTAACCAATAGGTGCTGCCAACGTTTAGGTTGCATAATTGCTGTTGCCAATAAGAACCACCAGCGTGTGGTTCAAGGCTAATTGCACGGCCACTGCGCCCGGCTGTAGCGTCTTCAAAAGCGCCTGAACCGGTCAGTTGCCAATATTTAGGTGTAGCATTGCTGCCCAAAATTGCCGAAACCGGTACATTGCTGTATACCGGCGCCTTATTGGCCTGATCGGTGTTAAAAGTAATATTTGTAGCCGTGTTCACATCCAAATAAGCCTGAACATTATTTGTTGCATAATTACCACCTACTTTGAAATTGGTAAATGCAATATTATTAATGGTAGTATTTATGCCTTCCTGATCCAGGTCGCTATCGTAAGGCGAACTGGCATAATTATCTCCTAAGAAGGTGAAATTTTTTACAGCGATATTTTTAGCAATACCATTATCGAGCGACAATTGAATCCGAAAAGGTGCAGGTTCACTACTATCTAAAGGATCTGATGGTTGCAGTTTTTCAACAACATAGTTTTCAATTAAAATATCCTCCCAGGTGGCTCCTGTTCCGGTCGACTGCATTAAATGGCACGCATGGCGCGAACGAACAGCGTCTACATTTCTTATGGTGCAATTACGAACGCCGGCTCCAGCTTGAAAACCAATTTTAAATGTGCGGGAATGCGAATATCCTACAGCATTTTCAATAAGAATATTTTCAGAAACCTGGTACGCATCATCTTTAATGCAGAAATTATCATCGAAGCCAATAGCGAAACAATCGCGTATTACCACGTTTTTGCAGGCGCTTACATCAATGCCATCATTCCATTTCATGGTTCGGTGTCCAATCACTTTTACCCGTTCAATATTAATTTTTTCCGACTCATGAAAACTTAACTGCCACGACGAACCTTCCATGGCTATAACATCTTCAATATCGATATTTTTGACATAGTCCATCGAAATCAACCTCAGTAAATGACCATTGCGTAAGTTTATTTTATCGTACAAATCAGCTATATTATCTACTTTGGCTGTGGCTACACCATTGGCATCGATAATGCCGGGGCCGTATATTTTTACATTTTCTATAAAGTTTGATGCACTACCTTCAGCATTAAACATAGACAATCGGCCTGTACCTGTGCCGTAATCGTCCGATCGGCCTGTACCGCGAATAACAGCGCCCCCCTCGAGGTAAATATTAAGGCTGTCTTTCAAATCGAGATTGGTTGTATAATATAGCCCGGCAGGAACATAAACAGTACCTCTGGTGCCATTTGAAATGCCATAAGCAGAGGCAGCGTTAATGGCGTTTTGAATAGCAGTAGCCTGATTTACTGTATAATTGCTATTTGAACTGGCACCATAACTCGTAATATTAAAAATACCTGTTCCTGATTCCTGTGGCTTATTGGTTAGTTTTGCCTCGGCAAATAATAATATTTCTGTTCCATCAATATCAATATACAATTGTTTTGGACTATTGATAGCAAAGGTTAAAGTATTACTGGTTTTCTCCGGGGTAATATTAAATTTTAACGGACTAATAGAGTAAGTACCAATGGATGACGATGTTTTTTTAATTTCAACAATTACTGTATCGGTAAAATAAAAACTCGCAAAAAGTACGTTTAAATGAATATTTGGTGCACCTACATATTCGTAATATTTGTGCTCCAATAAAGGCACTACTTGGTTGTTAACACGCAAAATATAATTACTATTCACATCGTAACATGCCTGATTTTTAAATACCTCAACAACATCTAGTTTTACAACTTCAAAATCGCCATTTCTGAGCGTAGAGTCACATTGGGCATAAAGGTTTATTGAATTAAAATATACTATTAGTGATACTGCAACCTTCATTAGAAAAGGTAAATGCTTCATTCGTACTTTTGTTTTCATAATTCGCATGTTCAAGTTGTTAATTGTAAAAATATTGAAAAATATTTTAACTCACTAAGTGAGAAAAATGTGTTACTTATGACTTTTAAACTCTATAACCATAATACATCTACTTCAAAGTGAAATTCTTTGTTTCGGAAAAATCGTCAGATTGTATTTAACAAAAATAATTACTAATTACTAATGACTAATCAATGTCGTTTAGTTAAGAAATATTAACTTTTTAATTACCCCAAAATCCCCTAAAGGGGACTTCATTTTCACCCCTTTAGGGGATGGGTGTAAAAAAGAAGAATGTTAACTAAACGACATTGGATCATAATGATTAAATATTTTCAGTTCTTTAGCGAGTTATATAAAGGTTTTGCGCCTTTACAACTTTTCCATTCTCTGAAAAATATTTAAAGAGGTATAATCCTTGAGCCAGATCTATAGTGCTTATGGAGGTTTTTTGCTCAATGTATTGTTTCCTTACAACCACACCATCAATTCTGTATAACAATACTATACCTTTTGCATTGCTAAAAGGTTCAATATAAAAAAAATTGTTTGCCGGATTTGGATATATCTTAACATGTTCTTTGCTTTCAATTGTGTTATATACACCAACTTGTGAAGATGGCCCAAAAGTAATTTCATCAGCATTTTTTATAGTGAAGTTTCCTGCAGCATGATTTAGAATAAGCTGTCCATGAATCATCAGACTGTCAAACGCAACATGTTCAATTTTTTTCTGGAAATTATATCCGGAAATTATCGATGGTACCCGTTCGCCTCCTGTTAAGTTTACATTGGTCACGCTAATACTATCAACAAAAGCTTCTGCAGATGCTGCCGAAGTAATATTTATTAAATTCTCTTTTGCTTCATCTATATTGATATTTGTCCAATTAATATTTTTTACATACCCCATACCATCATTGTAAACCGAAATTGCGGCTCTGCCAAATGGACTCTCAGGTACCGTTCCATCATAGGCTACGTCAATATTACTAAAATATACATCTCTAATACCTAAGTGACTATTTCCTTTATATTTGCCTACTTCCTTGCCAATAGTCATTGCATTACCCCTTCTTTCTTTCCAGAGTATACAATTTTCAACAACTACATCGTTAACATTGCCAGCGAAAATCCATTTATCGGTCTTAATTGAAATGCAATCATCTCCACTGGTAATAAAACAATTGTTTATGTATATATGGCTGGAGCCCAGCACATCAAGACCATCTGTGTATACGTTATTATAGGCTATAATTTTCGCATCCTTAATTGCAACATTATTCGAAATATAAATGCCTACAGTCCAGTTGTTTTCATTTACTATCGTTATGCCTTCCATGGTGAAGTTAGGACTATTATTTACCCTGATTGTTTGGTTGGGATTCCTCCCTGTCGCATCCAGAATTCCAAAACCTTTCACCTGCACGTTACTATCATTATACACATTAATATTTCCTTTTACTATGGCACCTCCTTCGATATAAATAATTTGACCAGGTTGAGTATTTAAAACACCTACATCGTATATTTGACCTGCTGCATAATAAATTACATTTGAATCGATGGGAGATGGTTTGTTTACCTCCAAAGGATTTGCAAACAGATAAAGTCTTCTGTTTTTATCACCATTTTTCAGTACAATTATTTTGTCCATACTGGACATTGTAAAACTACATTCTGAACCATTAATCGTTGGGCTAATTCCTTTAGATCTGGGTCTTAATTCCACCGAATTTAGTGATTCTCCAATGAGCTCTACTCTTACAGTTACCGTTTCGCTGCAGCCAAAGCTGGCAAATGCAGGGGTAGGCATACCTTGCAAATTGAGCGGATCTAGAGAAATTGATGCAGGGGCAGTGTGTACAAATACTTCCTGGTCATTTACATATACCTTAAAATCAGATGCCTTCTTCGTTTCAGATGAGAACTGGTAAATTTCAACCTGCCCGTTTACATATTCATGTAAAAAGGAAAAGAATAACAAAAACGTACAGCTTTTTATAATATTTAACATTTAATTTAAAATTTAAATTGTTTTTCTGAGTCGATTTTTGCTTCGGCAATAAGACAAAAGCTATCCTATTATGAACAATAGGATAAGCTCCGGTCAAAATGTTTATTTCAAATTTAAGAGTGTTTCAATTATCGTAATTACAAAAAATTGTACTGTTGGTAGTCCCTGTTTATTGCTTTTAGTGAGTAATGTATAAGCTTTGGGAATACTTAACTTTGCCATTAACCGATATATACTGAATCATGTACAAACCTTCCGGCAAATCGCTTGTGCTTATAGTGTTTTTCTGCCCGATGTATTGTTTTCTGACAGCAATCCCGTTAATTCCATATAGCGTAATAGTACCTTCAATTTGTCCTTCTATATTAAAAAACAATACATTGTTAGCAGGATTTGGATATATCTGAATCTGCCCATTGATTTCATTGTTACTGAATATTCTAGCATTTGAAGTTTCGATTTTTCTAAAAGTAGCAGCAATACTCTTATTTTTATCCATAACTACTTGTAGAGGGTTTGTAGTACTAAGCGTATCGCCGCTCCAGCCATCAAAAAAATAGCCTTTAGCAGGAATTGCTGTTAATGTAACCGAAGTTCCTGCAACATAAACTCCATCTGCCCGGTCGAGGGATATTGATCCCAATCCAACTGCACTGGTTTTTAGCGTATAATAAATAATAGAAGGGTCGTATTTATTACCACACGAAGAACAACCCGTAGGCAAATTTGCTGATGTACTAATCAGTATCTGGTCGAGTTTTGTGTTACTTTCACGGTTTACTATTTTAAGGTTGTGCAAGCCTTTAGTTAAATCGTACGACTTGGGCGCTTCTACCCAAATCCATTCTGTACTAGCTTTAATTAGGTTGTATTTAACAGCATCGCCGTCGACAATAACCCAAAACGAGTCATCACTTGTACCTAGAGCAATAACTCTGAGTAAAAAATTATATCTGGCAGCGCTATCAACATAAAAATCGACATTTACTACACCGGTACTGCTTGGCAGGTTTAAATCGCCATCGGTATCGGAAACGACATAAGAACCATTGCAGGCTGTGGCATCTGCAGCCACATAAAAGGGAGCAAACTGTTTGTGTCCGCTCAGGTCTTCGGGTTCAATAAGTAAGCACTTGTTACTATCTGCGCCACCATTGTTCTCTATAGCAACGATATCGGCAAAACCTTGTATTTCATTGATGTTAATGTTTCCTGCAGCGTTGTAAAAATAAAAACGAATTTTTGAAGCCGATGCATAAAAGGTTTTATTGTTCCAGCCTTCTATTAATGTTACAGCATCAGGAAAGGCATTCGACCATACAGTTGAGGTATCGTTCCAATATTTAATCATCCAGGTGGTACCAGTATTGCCGGAAATATTTACCCGAGCTTTATAAATATCTAATGCTTCAGTATATGAGTATTCAATCCATGCTTCGGTTGCACTATTCGAAGCAACATCGTTTTTAATGCCATTGTTTATTAATCCGGCGCCTGTCCAGCCAGAAGATATATCGCTATACGTGCTATCATAAACTATATCATCGGTAAATACCGAATCATAACTATAGGTTACATTGATTCCCGGTTCAATTGAAGCATTTGCCATGGCGTTTGACATAACAAGTTTATTATTAAGTTCTATGCCTTCAAACTTTATATTTGTTAAATCGAATAAACCTGCCAGTCTGATTTTGTTATTTGTTGTACAGGTAACCCTTCGCACTGTAATATTATCAACCGGAGCTAATTCTGTTGCAAACTCAATGGCATAGTCGCCACCACCCGATGTAGGTTCAAGCTCTTCGACTCTAATATCATTAAAAACCACTCCTGCTATTGGTTTATATCCTTCTCTGGTATCAATACCCACTCCACGTCTTGCATGTACCACATCGCAATTACGAAAAACAATATTAACCATGTTGCCGGTGCTTTGCATGCCGGCTTTTACCCCCGACGACCAAGAATAAATCACATTGTTTGAAAAAGTGCAATTCTTCATTGTTCCATTATAACGCGATTTGGAACACATGGCATCGTCAATGGTCATTACAAAACACTGATTAACCAATGTATTTGACGATGATGTTGCATTAATACCATCGTTTTGAATTTTATAGTTGATGTCTTTATGATTGAGCACTTTAACATTCTGTACCACAGCTGTGTCGGAAAGTTTCAACTCAACAGTCCAGCCAGTTCCATCCTTTACTAGAATTCCGTTAAGAATAATATTTTGAGAATTATCGGTTTCAATAACCCTACGGCGCGGATGCTCTACACTTTGTTCAGTAAAACCAAGAATAGGATTCATGATTGCAAAACCGCTTGCATTGATCTCGCCTCTGCCGTAAATTTTTACATTTTTGGCATTGTGAATAATTACTGCCGGTTCGATTCCAGCTACCAGAGGGTATTCATTTCTGTTTTCAATTGACTTTAAAACAGCCCCTGCTTCTATATACAGGCTCACATTGCTCTTTAAAGTCAGGTTTTCTTTAATTTGATACAAACCATAGGGGACATAAACAATACCGCCTCCGGCGTTTGTTGCATCATCTATTGCTTTCTGAATGGCGCTTTGTGCACTGCTTACACCGGTAGAATCGGCATTGTAAGCAGCATTCCTTACATTATATATTCCACTTCCGCTTGCCTGTGGTACATCTGTTTCTGGCCTGTCGGCAAGAATAACCAATTTTTCAAGATTGTTGATCTGAACAATTAAATAGCTTGGTGTTTCGTGATCTGTTTTATTTTGTACAATGTTAAATGTTAGTTTATTGCCAAGAACCGTGGCAACAATGCCAAGTGAAACAGGACTTACCGTGTAAGTCGAAATATTCTCAGGTGCAGTTACCTCAATAGTAGTAGTTCCAGATAATTCGAAATGAACATAATGATAGTCCATATAATCGTTTACATACACGGCCGAACCATCGGCTTTGAGCGAGAATACCGCACTTGTAACGGCATTGAGCGGTGTTGGATACATTTTAACCTGCCCTATAACCGATTGGCTAATTAAGGTCAATACTGTAAAAATCAGTACAATTGTAAAGCTTAGTTGTGTCTTCATATCAGTAAATTATTTAATTTCTATTGTTGCCTGCTCAGCAATAATTAAAGGGTAGTCGGTTAAAGGAACATTGCCAATAATGCTTTGATTGTCTTTTTTAATAACGCTTACCGGATATACTTTACCTGACAAAGGATCGATAAGCACAGGTGATTTAAATGAAAGGTTTTGTAGTGTAATATTAACCGTTGCAGTATTGATTATGTTTTCCTGCATATTCCAAGGAATCCAATAGGCTGCTAAATGGTTGCCTTCACTATCGGCAAATGAAGCCAGCAAGGGTAACGAAGGAAAGGCATCGTCTTCGGAAATGCCATAAAAATCGCCTTCATTAGTTATATCAAATGTGTAATTTGTTTTATATTTTTTATAATCAGGTTTCCAGATAGCGCATAGGTTTTGATAGGCAAAAAAAGCTGGTTTTTTGTTGTATTCAGGATTGGTAAGCAAGCATTTTTCATTTATGCCTTTTATTCTTACCCTTGAGCCGCCACGCTCAGGATAGCCAAATATGCTATCCAGCGAACTTAAATTTTTCCGCTCGTGTTTTTCGCCTTTACCTTCGGTATGGGCTAATTTAAAATAATTGCTCAGTGTGGTATGGCAGTAATATAAATCGACAAAGCTTTGTCGTAACAGCCATTTGGCCTGAATATTTAATCCCCAGGGGGCCCTTCCCCTGTAATCGCGGGTGCTGCTATGCGATGGGTATCCACATTCGCCCTGCCATAATTCAATAGTATTGCTATATTTATGAATTACCTCCCAAAGTTCAACAGCAGCATAAACACGCTCTTCGGGCACAGCACCATAATTATGAAAGGAAATAATATCAATTAATGAATCGGGGCATACTTGAAGAAAATCGTTTGCAAATGCCGGATCGATGCCTGCCATAGCTCCAGCAATAATTTTGCAGCCAGGATCCAGTTCACGAACCAAAGTAGCTGTTTTAAGCAATAATATGCCATATTCTTTCCCATCGGGTGTTGCTCCCCAATAATTCCTGTGGTTGGGTTCATTCCAAATTTCCCAGTAATCAATTTTATCTTTATAACGTTCAACGGTGGCTCTAACATAAGCAAGGTATGCTGTAAATGCCTTGGCATCCTTTACCGGTGGCTCCGGTTTATAACCATAAATAGCGGCCAGTTTGGCGTCGTCATAGGTGCTCAACTTTGAATATAGTTCGTTACTGCCACCAAGGGTAATAAACGGAGTTATTCCGTTTCTTATAACTACATTAATGGCGGTATCGAGTTTACTCCAGCTATATATACCTTTTTTATTTTCAATACCCGGCCAATGGGCACCCAAACGAGTCCATTTTACTCCAATTTGCGCTGCATGTTGAAGGACAGAGTCTTCTGTAGTACCTGCCTGAATGCCAAATGGTGAGGCTATTATTTCGCTGGAATATTTACTTTTTACGGTTCCTATTGCTTCCGAAGCCAGTTCTGCATCACGAAAACCAACAGTACATGATACTAAGGCAAATATCAGAACTACCATTATTACTTTATTATTGAACTGGCACATAATACTAATTTGTGTTAATATAATAAAAAAGTTGCTCAAAAACCATAATACAGGTAATTGAGCAACTTTATTCGCTTTTTTAGTTAACTACTTCTTAGTAACTTTTACAGTAAATTCATTATTTATTAGTATAAAATACAAACCACTCTCTGCCCCAGGCATACTTAGTTGGTTGTTTTCTAATTTATAATTAATTGACTGACCAGTAATATTTACAACTTTTAATGAATTGATTTTTACATTTTCATCAATCATTAATACGTTTTCAAATGGAACAGGATATACCGAAATTGTAGGTTTAGTAAAGCCTAAAATTGAACTTGGTATGTAATTTACAGTCACCTGCTTTTCTTTTTTACCCGATTCATCATCAAAAACATTGATTGCGGTTACAGCGTATGTATAAGTTCCGTTTGCCACACCTTGATCGGTATAAGTCACTAAGGTAATAGAATCGGCGATTATTACGCTATCTCTGTATACATTAAAGGCAACAGCATTTGGCATTGAAGACCAAGATAAACGAACATTGTTACCTGTTACAATTGCTGTAAGCGTAACGGGTGCTGAAACTGAAGTATATACTTCTACACGTACAGTAGCAATATCTGATTCAACACCAAGTGAATCTATAGCGGCAACATCGAATTTGTAAGCTTTATCTGCAAGACCCCTACTGACAAAGGTTGTGTCGACAATTGAATCGCCAATCAAAATATCGTCTTTGTATATATTATAGGCTAAAGCTCCTATAACTGGACTCCATTTTATTGTTACGTCTTTTAATACAGCAAGTCCGGTTAAATTCTCAGGTGCAGGAACCAATTTTGCCGGAGGAGGAGTTGTTAGGTATTTTAATAAATTAATGTACAACACCTTGCCGGAATCGGTAAATGAAATTTTGCCTGTTACGAAACTTGGAGTTAAACCTGGTGTTGTTCCCTTAGGCGCAAAAAATACCCATTTTCCTCCAGGTACAAACCCGCCGGTATCCGCAGTGCTTGTGTAGGTTTTTTTCCCTCCTTTAAATTCGGCTATTAAAACACCACCATTGGCAGTAGGATCGGCCAATAAGGTATAGTTTTCGGTTCCTATTGGTTTAATGTATGTCCAACTAGTAGTATCTATTTGAATGCTATCGGTAATAGTCAGCAATTTTTGATTAATTTTCTTGAAATAGATATTAGCTCCTGGTAGTTCCGTTAATTCGTCTGAATTAAATAAATTCATTCTTGATTTGCGAACAACATAGGCGTTTTGGCAAAGAACTGGTGTTGTTATCTGTTTATATCCTGCTCCAATATTAGTTGTTTTAAAGTGACTGCTGTTTGTTTCACGGCTAATAATGATAAGCTTTGCTGCATTTAGTTCATCAATTGATAGTTGCGGCAATAACTTGTTACGGTATATTTTCGCGGTATCAACAAATACTGTATAGTTATTCGAACGTATCCAATCAATGGTCATACTGTCTGCTTTGTAATTGTCAGTTTCGAAAATTATGTCAGCAACAACAAGTTTGCCAATAGCAAATTCAGTAGCACTAGAAGCGAGCGATTCTGCATCCAATCCGTTGATTGCAGTAACCTTATAAATGTATTTTCCATCGGCAACCTTTGCATCGGTATAGTTTGCAACTAAAACCGAATCGCCAACTAAAATGCTGTTTCTGTATATATTGTAACCAACAGCGCCAGTAACAGCGTCCCAACTCAATCTAACTGTGTCATTACTTACAGTTGCGATAAAGTTTGCAGGTGCAAGTAATTTGGTTTTTACAACTGCCTGAACTGAATCTGCATCAGACTCAACATCGAACTGGTTAATTGCTTTTACGGTATAATTATAAGTACCATCGGCACGACCTTGGTCGTTTAGTGTGGTAGTAGTTGTTGAATCGCCAATTAACACAGTGCCTCTATGTACATTATAACCTACGGCTCCGGCAACGGCATCCCAGCTTAAAGATACAACGTTTAAAGCAACATTTGCAGTAAAGTTGATCGGTGCAGGTAATTTAGTGTCGATAGTTACCGAAATTGATGTTTTTGAAGTTTCTCCAGCAGGAGATTTAGCAGAAACATCATATTTGTAAGTTCCCTCAGCCAGGTCTTGGTCTATATAAAATGTGTCAGCAATTGCATCTCCAACTTTAACATCATTGCGGTATACATTATATCCAAGAGCAGAGGCAGCAACATCCCATTTCAAAGTTACATCATTACCAACAATTTCTTTTGATAAATTAGCCGGTGCAGGGTAGCTGGTATTAATAATTTGTTCAGGTGTTTTAGAAGTATCAGACTCTACATCCAATCCGTTGATTGCAGTAACCCCATAAATGTAAGTTCCATCGGCAACATCTGCATCGGTATAGTTTGCTACTAAAATTGAATCGCCAACTAAAATGCTGTTTCGGTATATATTGTAACCAACAGCGCCAGCAACAGCATCCCAACTCAATCTAACGGTGTCCACATTTACAGCTGCTATTAAGTTTGCAGGCTTATCTAATTCAGTATCAACAACAGCTTGCACCGAGCTTGTACCAGACTTAAAACCCGCACTAACAGCTTCTACTGTATAATTATAGGTTCCATCGGCAAGGTTCTCGTCGTTTAGTGTGGTAGTAGTTATTGCATTGCCAATTAACACAGCACCTCTATACACATTGTAACCTACGGCACCGGTAACGGCATCCCAGCTTAATGCTACATCGTTTAAGGTGACATTTTTAGTAAAGTTTCTGGGGATAGTTTTTAGGTATTTAATTGTATTCAGGTACAATTCCTTACCCCTCGTGGTAAATGAAATTACACCATTTTTCTGCCCCTTAGGTCCAAAAAACACCCATTTACTACCGGGTGTATAGCCACCAGGGTATGTTTCTACTCCGGCTGCAAATTCAGCAAAAAGTACTCGTCCACTTCCATCTTTATTAGCCAGGAGGGTATAAGTTTCGTTTCCTCCAGGTGTAGCATGTTCGATTCCATTGGTATCAATTATTGTATCACTTTTAGCATTGAGGCGAGAGTCAATATTCCTCATTTTCAAAGTATCATTAGTACTGACACTAGCTCGTGTTGTTGTACTGAAAAATCTCATTTGCGAACTTCTGGTCACATTGGAACTATGGCATAAAACAGGGGTAGTAACCTTCGCCATGCCTTTACCTACTATAGAATCAAGGTAAAGAGAGCTATTTGTATTGATGCTAATTATAATAAGCTTAGCGGCATTTATAGAATCAATACCATCCTGAGTTAATTTTTTGCCATGAAATACTATTGCTGTATCAACAAATACAACATACCCTTCATTCCTTAACCATTCAACAGTACTGTGATCGTAACCATACTTAGTAGCACCAGTTATCGACTGCCAAATAATATCTGGCGCAAAGCTGGCAGATGGCGCTGCACTGGCAGAGCCACTTAAAATTACAATAGCAAAAAGCATTGTAATTAGTTTTTTTAAATTTAATTTTTGTTTCTCCATAGCATAAAAATTTAGTTAATTGTTTGTTTTACTTGTTATTAATTATTGTCGATTCTTTTACTTTATTCTGATAGTATTTTTGAAGCACAAAAAACGCTTTTTTCTTTTTCCCTTCACTGGAAATGAGACCTTTTCGGTTGTACCCATCCTGATAGTTTGCAAGCAAACGTCGTGGCGATTGGAAATCAATTAGTATCCATGGGCTAATGCCACGTAGTTGGTCAATCCTATTGCACATTTTTAAAGTTTCGGTATAATACCATTCCTGATATTCCTCACTCCAACGTGTGAGAGAATCGGCATGAAAACCTCCTAATGCTCCTGCTCCAAACTCGCTAAATAAAAAAGGTTTGTCAAACTTTATATCCAATACAAGATTTTGCAGTCTTTCCGGTGTTGGTTTACCATACCACCCCATATATTGGTTAACCGAAACAACATCGGCATAATTACCAAAAGGATCATCTACTACTTTTTTAACTACATCGCCTTCGGTATGCGTTTCTGTTAAAAGAGCAGCGCTAATCAGGCGTGTATTATCTTTTTCCCTGGTATAATCTATGAGTGCTTTTAAAAATTTGTTCCTGCTATCCGATATATCAGTTTCATTAGCAACCGACCAAATAATCAGGGAAGCTCGGTTTTTATCGCGTTTAATTACATCGCTTAACATCGATTTTGCTAAAACAAAAGTTTGCTCGTTGTCCCAGTCAATTTGCCAATATACAGGTATTTCTTCCCAAAGTAGCAATCCCATTTCATCGGCCAATCGCACAATATACTCGTTGTGCGGATAGTGCGATAAGCGTACGTAGTTGCATCCCAATTCCTTAGCCCATGTAAGCATCATTCTTGCTTCTTCTTTTGAATGGGCACGACCGTTAGTAAACGGATTTTCTTCGTGCAAACTGATGCCTCTTAAGAATATTGATTTGCCATTTAATAAAATATCCTTCCCTTTTACCTCAATGGTTCTAAAACCGATTTGATCGGTGAGCTTATTGTTTTCGTCGATATACAGAGAAACATTGTATAATTTAGGTGTTTCTGGGGTCCATAAAACAGGAATTTTAACTTTGAATTCCTGTTGTGCTTCTCCATTTTTTATATCAATAACTTCATTCAGTTTTAGTTCAGGAATTTGAATAATTAGCTTTGTGTTAGCAGTTGAGTCGTTCAACCAAACTTTAAAATCGAGAAACGTATTACTTCCTTTTTTTAGTTGTAGGCTATAATCCTCAATAAATAATTCATCTTCTTCAATAATAAGTACATCGCGTGTAATACCTCCAAAATTTTTCCAATCGCTAACTAAAGTAGGTACTTGTTCAACTTTTCTGGTATTATCGACCGATACCACAACTGAGTTGTCGTTTTTAAGGAGTTTAGTAATTTCAAAATTAAAAGGAGTAAAGCCACCCAGATGTTCGCCTAATTTCTCACCATTAAAATATACCTCGGTTTTGTAATTTGCTGCACCGAAGTATAAAAAATACCTTTTGTTGTTTTTTGGTGTAAAAGGAAATGTTTTACGGTACCAGATTTTACCTTCATAGTAGTTCAATTCCGGGAGTTGAGAATTCCAATCGCCAGGCACATTGAGGTATTCGGCCATGTCGAAATTATACTCTAATAATTCTGTTTTGTCTTTTACCGTTTTGTCTTCCCAAAATTTTAGTTTTTTACCTATTTCAGCCTGGTCGACAATAGTTCGCCATTTGCCATTTAGCGAAACAGTGTTTCGATTGGCAATATTAGTTATTAATGAGTATTCACCTGCAAAAGCATAAATACTTACAAAACACAATAAATAAGCTATTAATTTGATATTAAGCATTCGTATAATATTTTAAAAATTAATACAATAATGTTTCCTGAAGCGAATTGTATGTTTTTTGAATTCTGTTAACAAAATCATCAATATCGAATATATGTTCGTGAGCATACCAAGTTTCGAAATCGCCATGCGCCATTTGATAAAGGCTTAATCTTGCTTTCTCGGCTGCATAGTGCGATTTGCGTACCAACTTTGCTTTTTCATGAACATTTTCGGTCTTATAGGCCATAAAATAATGATAAACAGCATCATTTAAATGCATCATAAAATAGGCAGGGTAACGTAAATTGTCGTTAAAGAAAGTCTGATGTTCTGGATGTATGTATTGAAGCGTGCTATCGGCCTGCTGAACAACTTTTTGAAATCGTTCGTACGATGCTTTAGTGCCATTTAGCAATGCATCAACCTGGTTTTCGGCCCCATTGTCTGCAGGTACAATCCGAAATGCCCTATTTGGAAGTTGTTCCCATGAATAATCCTTAAGGGGATTTAAATTAATGGTATCTAGAAATTTGGCCGATAGCTGCTTAACCGCTTGCTTATATCTCAAATCGTGGAATATATATTGTCGGTCGAAGCCTTCGATATCGCTCTTTTTGGGGTTCCAATATGCATAAAAAAATTGTTTGTATAAGCCGGCAATGTTTTCTGCCTGTTCGTTGCCATAATAGACGCCGCAAAACTGTTTTAGAAAACTATTGGTATTGTATAATTTAAAATTCCATAACATTTCGGCATTTGCACTAAGCGTCAATAAATGTTCGCGGTTGTTTCCCGAATTTGCTACAGAAAAAATGACAGGTTTATCGTTTTTAGAGTCAACATACCGGTAATTTTTTTCCATCTTCCAGGGACCTTCTGCTTGTATCAAATGCGAACCTGTTGATGTAAACTGAAGGTTCATGTAATAACCTAAATTTATTGAATTGTCAAAAGTCTGATTTCGGATATCATCATTTGGGAAATGGTCGCGACGTGCTGCAACATAATTCCAAATAAGGTTTTCTTCAGCAGGTGGTTTCAATAATCCTTCAGCTAAAAGGTCTGATATTTCGTCATAAAAAATCATTCGAGTCATAGGTAGATAAGCCTTGTTTTCTTCTTTTAATATTTCAATTTGTCGGTTTACAACTTTATTAATTATTCCTGCTCTGGCTTCCATGCTTTCGGGTGCATCGCTATATGATAGCCAGAAAGGCCGGTCGCCATTTCCCCTGAAATTAACACCCCAAATTATTTTATCAATTCCATTTTCAATAAGTGTTTTTACATTATAGCGCCAAAACTCTTCAAGCTCCGACATATTGCTTAGTTTGAATTCGGGTTTGCCAGTTTTTCCCATCATTTTCCAATAAGTCTCCCAATCGCTTGATTTTGAGTTCATCGGAGAGTGATGATGAAAAGTCATAATAAGTCCATATTGGTCAATTAACTTAGCTCTTTCTGTAACAGAACCTTTCTTAGTATAATCAATGGTGTTTTCAACTTCAATTGTATTTAGTTTTAATCTTAGCAGTGTTTCGTATAAAATTTCATTGTTAAAATTCGAAAGGTCTCTCCATGGACCAAACATATCCTGATCGTTTGGAAACCAGGCGCGATATTTTACATAAGGTTCGCCCGAATCGAACTTGTATGAATTAGAAATAGAAATGTTGTCTTTTGAAATTGGTTTTAACGATGCCCAAAACCATAATGGCTTAATGCCTAAAAATTGTTCGCTAAAAGTATAAATAGCAAAAATCGTGCCTAACTCATCAGTACCATGTAATACTATATTTGAGTTGTTTATATATATTTGATGTCTTTCAAAACCTTTTAAATCAAAACCTTTGTAGCCTTTGGCTGTTTCATTATTAACAATAATTATCGATTTAATAATTGCTAATTTGTTATCTAATAATTTTACAGGAGATTTTTTTCCTAACACGGCTAATAAATCGCGTTGCAATATATTAAGAGCCTTATTAATTGGAGCAGAATTTGTGTCGTTTAGATAAATTGTTGTACCCGGAAGTAGTGTTGTTTTATTATCCTGAGCGATAATGTTATAAAACAAATTCATGAATACGGCAAACAGGATGAACTTTTTCATTTTTTTAAATTTAACTATTTATAGTTCAATAAATAAAACCTAGTATTTTAATAAACGTATTAGAATTCTATGTCAGATATTAAGTAGTATCTAAAAAATTAACGTTAATTATTAAAATAGATATAATGTTATACTTTATTAACCCGCATATTTACAGAACAATACCTGTATAAGCTGTTAAACAAACAATATACAGAAAACAAACTCCTTTTAGGTTTTGTAATTCTGTAGTTAAATGGTAAAAAACTGTCTAATGAGTAGTAAGTTGTATAATTCAATTATGATTTTTTTAGTATTTAAGGGTTTAAAACAACTTCCACAATAAATTTCTTTATGTGGAAGTTGTAAAAAATCCTTAACTTAACTATTTAACTATTAATTTGCCAGAGTAATAATTGTCTTCTGTTTCAACAGTGTATAAGTATAAGCCTTGTCCGATATTTGCTGCTTTTAAGTCAAAAGAAGAACTATTAACAACCTTACTTGAGTATACCAAGTTGCCAAACAGGTTAAACATTTTGAAAGTAGCAGGTTTGTTACCGTTAATCTTAATTTGTAAATAATTAGACGCCGGATTTGGATAAACCGATACTATATCGCTATTATAAACTTTTGTTTTTGTATCTACGCAATTAGTACCACCAGCCCATTTACATTTATAATAAGGATACCAGTTTAAATCGCCTAATGGGTAACCGTCTACACCGGCTGTATAAGCTGCCGCAGTTGTACCATAATTAAAATCGATGTCTTCTAAATTTGGCCAAGGCATAACGAAATACTGGTTTTTGTCCCAATATCCAATATAGCGATTCATAATACTGTCAATCCAATTGAATCCATCGCCTACTAATTCAGAACCTTTTACAAATTTAATAGCTTCTTGAGAATAAGCTTTAGTAGTATCGCCTTGAATAGATTTTTTAAATTGAGTACACCAAACAGCTACAGGTGATACTGTGTCGTTTTGGGCTAATTTAGCTGCAATTTCAGGAATATTGTAAATGTTGTTGTTATGCATTGTAATTTTGGTACCTATAGAATCAACTCCATGACATCCCAAAATCACAATACCATCGGCACGGTCGTAATAAACTTCCGAAACACGGTAAGGCATTAATTTTTTATCAGTTGAATTATAATTGGCAGGATCGGCAATTATACCTAATTTGTTAACTGCTGCAGACTGGACGGTAAAATCGGTACCCATAATTCCGTTGTTTTGCACGATATTATTGGTAAACTGAAGGTTTTCAATAGTACCAAAATCGAAAGGAGGATGGTATCCGGCAGCATTTACAAAGGTACAATGGTCGATTTTTGCATAATTGATAGGGTCAATTACGCCAGAACTTGGCATGTGTCTGATCCAACGGTTGCCAGAATTTACAAAGGTGCTATTTTGAATAACCAGCGAATCAGGTCCAAATTGCCTTAAGTCGATACTTCTGCCTTCAGATGGGCCAGGTGTTTTATGATCGTTTAGCCAAACGCAATCGTAGGCAAAAAACTTCATATCAGGAGCTTCCAGTACCATTGTACGGGCATCGTAGTCTTGAATAATACAACCCCTAAATTCGGCCCTCATATTAGCAGTAGTACTCCATTCCATGCATCTTCGTACATCGTCGTGATAACCAGGACGACCTGAAACACCGGCATGAAAATGAATATTTTCGCATACCAGATCCGACTTTACCGTAAAATTAGTGGTAGGTGTTGTATTGTCTGTCCTTACAAGCAAGGAAACAATAGGTTTTGGCAACTCTGGGTTTGTAGCATCTGCTTTAATAGTAAGCGGAACCGAAATTTCAATCGTTGTTTGATGGTAATAATAAGCACCTCTTTGAAGAATAATAACATCTCCAGCCTGAGCACCTACGATAGCATCAACTAAAGAGTTTGAGACAGCAGGATCAGGCTTGATCTCAGCAGACATCAAATTTGCTGACATTGATACAAATATCAACGATGCAATAGTTTTTGTAAACAAATTCATAATATTTAATATTTAGTTAATAAAAAAGTATAATGTATTTTAGAAATTTACTTGAAGACCTAATTCTAGCTGCTCGCCATAATATTCAAGTTCTGTAGGACGTGAGTCGTAACCCTGATGTCCGCTATCGTACTGATTATTTAAGTTCGAGCCGTTGAAATAGATACTAATGTGTTTTCCAATATTTTGTTTTATGGTTAGATCCCATCTAACCCATCCATTATTGTACCTGTCTCTTTCTGCTTGCGTGCTAACAGAATTTAAACTTTCTCCCTGATAAGTCATTGATACGCGTGATGAGAATCCTTTAAAGTCGTAACCAACAGAAAAGTTAATAATATGGTCGCTCTGACCTCTTACTCTACCTTCGCGCAAACCTGTAGTGTATTTCTGGTAAAAAGGAGGTCTTCGTGTTGGGTCATATACATTTTCGACAAGGAAATAAGAATAATTGGTTTTACTCCATAGCCTAGTATAGTTTGCACTCAATACAACTCCATTAAATGGAGAAGGTAAATACCTTAAGTTGGTTTGCCATTCCAATTCAACACCCTTTACGTTTGAGTTTCCGGTGTTTTCGGGTCTTGTAACTTGTCTGTCTATATAAGATAAATTTCGACCTTGAAAAACATAAAAAGGATTTGATAAACCAAGGCTATCCAATTCCCTAACGGAGCTGATACGACGTTCTACATCTATAATTACCCCTTTGAGATCTTTGTAGAAACCGCCAATTGTAAATAAACCAATATACTTATGATTAAAAGTAAGGTAGGCATCGTAATTCCACGAACGAGTAGGCTGAAGATCAGGGTTGCCTTGGTCGACACCATCGTTTGATTGATTTAAGTCTAGAAATAATCTGGGAATTAAATCGTTATACGAGGGTCTTACCAATGTTTTTGTAACTGCTAAACGCACATTGAACCAATCTGTTGGTCGTACAATCATATTTACCATTGGCAACCAGTCTTTATGAACAATATTTGTTGTAGTGTCCTCTGTTACACCGGTCCTAAAACCGGTTTGGAATTTATATTCTCCAGTATATGTACCATTAAATTGCTCATACCTAATTCCGGGAATAAGTGTAATTATTTTGCCATATTTTAATTTTGTCATTAAATAAGTAGCACCAATCTGGTCTTCTGTAGTATAGGTTTCTCTCGCGAATTCGCTATCACTATATATTGAAGAATATTGGTTATAAAAATCATTGGTTTTTGATGGGTCGAGTAAAATGTCAAAATTTGTCTGTCCATCAAGAAAATTTCCTTGATCATAATTGTTGTCAAAATAGTCTGTAATCGGAAACCTTAGTTGTCCAACTTGTAAATCTAATGCTGGTACATTTGAAATTCTATCCCTGTTATTTAATTTTAATCGTCCCCCAAATTTCATCTCACCGGTAAGCATTTCTCCTAATCTGTAAGGAATAGTAATATTCATATCGGCCATGTAGTTTAATTCGTTTACTTTATTATCCTCATATCTGGGTTGATATATATTACTATTACTGTCGGGTACCACGCTGCTAATTAAATCAATGGGGCTTATAGTTTCATAATCAACACCTAAAGGCATTTGAGCGCCATAATGTCTAAAATCAACCGCGTTGTCATGAAGTTTTTCACTTACAATTTTGCTTCGAGATAATGTCCATTCGAATTTAGCAAAACCTGCATTATACTCTGAACTCAGCGCATTGCTTAGCAAATTGAGATTGTGCTCAGGGTTTGCAATAACAGAGGTTGGATACGAATTGTCCTTATCGAAACTAAAAGTTCTTTCAAATACATTGCGATTGGTTGAGTTGTAAGTGTTTAGGAGCATGAACTCCAAATTTTCATTAACCGAATAATCAAGTATTATATTGCCACCAGATCTTACTCTATACTCTTCAAAATCATTTAGTCTAACGTTGTTGAGTAATAATGGTATTTTGCCTGTGTTTGAAATTGCTCCCAGTTCATAACCTGCAGTTAAGCCTTCGCTACTCCTGTTTTTCTTTTCTGTATTAAATGAAGCCTGAATTCCAATTTTCTTTTTGAGTATACGCTGACTCCATCTTCCTGAAGCCTTATATTGCCTGTAATCGTTTTCCTGAACATTATAGCCACCATATGCTCTGGCATAGCGTTCGGGAGTGTCTTTGGCTTTAGCAATTTTCATATTTACAGTTCCGCCAATGGCATCCCCATCCATATCGGGGGTAATAGATTTAAATACTTCTATTCCACTGAGGTTTTCAGATGAAATCATGCTCAAATCGCTCGAACGTGTATTTTCTCCGGTAGATGGAACTGTAACCCCGTTAATTGTAATTTTATTAAACTCGGGCGACAAACCTCTGATATTTACATTTGTACCTTCACCTCCATCGCGTCGAAGAGAAATACCCGGCAAACGGGCAATTGATTCAGAAGCATTTGCATCGGGGACATCCTTAATTCGTTCAGCTGAAACAACATTCTTCATTTGGTCGGCCGACAATTGTTGATTAATTGCACCTATTTGGCCTTTTACCTGAGTTGTTACCACCACTTCCTCAAGGTTTTCAACATCGGACTCGAGCACAATATTTAACTGTTTTTTCTGTCCGGCTTCGGTTTCAATTTCAAGTTCCTGATTTTTGTAACCCAGGTATGATATTCTTACCAAATGTTTTCCTGCCGGAACGTTCTTAAGGTTATAAGCTCCATTGTAATCTGTTACAGTACCTAAACTATATTCCTTTATGAAAACAGTGGCGCCAGGAAGTGGAATATTTGTGTTGGCCTCAGTAATTGTTCCTGATATCCAGGAATTTTGTTGTGCCATTGACTTGCTAACAATGGCAGTACTTAAAAATACAGTACATAAAAGTGTTAAAATTATCTTCATATTTATTAATTAGTTTAATTTATATATTAGTTAGTAAACACTAGCAGTAATATTTATTTGCTTAATAATTTGATAGCCAAAATATTAAGCAAATTTTTTTTTTTGGTTCTTATATTGAATAGCATTAATTATTTGCAATTTATAAAATTAATTTTTAGAAATCAAACTGCATGAACAAATTCATTTAGTTTGTAATAAATATAAGTCAAAAAATCATTTTAAAACCACATTTTTTTTGTTTTCAAATTTATATTAGCAAGCATTCATTACCTGTAACTATTGCTCCCAATTGCTTGTTATTATGTATTATTTTTGTACAAATGTTACATATTGAAACATGAGTACAAGTTATTTTGATGTTGTAGTTTTGTGGAATTGTCAATTTACTGATTTTGTGAAAAGCTAATAAAAGCATTGTTTTTTATTACGGAGCTTAGTTGAACAGTTAAAAATATAAAAATACATAAATCAACTTAGGAACTATTTGGCATGGCATTGTTAGTTATACAAGTTTTAAAATACAGATATTTAATAGTATTGAAAAAAGTAATATTTGTAAGTGTCTGTAAATAAGTATTTTGCAATATTGGCAATTATTTGATTTTCAACTCATAATTCGCATTGAATATGTATAAAAAAAAACATTACTTTTGTCTATTATTTAAAATTTAATTATAAATTTATATAGCATCTCAAAAAACTCATATGAAATATTATATTACTATTTTAATTTCATTAGTTTTTCTACAACATTTATTTCCTTTTTCAGAACATTACTATTCATTTTCAAGAGTAACTCCTGAAGGAGGATATGTAAATTCAGAGATAAGATGTATAGCAGAAGATAACACCGGAGTTATATGGTTTGGGACAAAAAATGGATTATACAATTACAATGCTGTTGAAATAAAACAATTTAAAAATATAAGAGAAGATTCGACCACTATTCCTTCGAACAATATACAGTATATTTATAAAGACACTTATGGTAGGTTGTGGATAAGCACCAACAAAGGAATATGCCAATATAATTTGCAAAGCGGAAATTTTAGACGACTTACATTAAAGGATCAGGCTGGTCGTATAATTGAAACCGAAATAATTGATTTTTTTGAAGATAAGAACCACACTTTTTGGTTTAGGAATGGTCAGGATTTTGGTACTATAGATTTAGACAATGCAACGGTGCAGACATATACCGTTGAAAAACAAACCAGAAATAGTAAACTTGAATACAATCCAAAAGACAATTCAATTTGGTTATTTTATACCGATGGGGAAATATATGTTAAAAGAAGTGATGAGAACAAATTTAAACCATTTGCAAAAATTCCTGCTTATCAAATATACTCTGTTCTTTTCGATAACACAAATGTTTGGATTAGTTTTAACCATGAAGGAGTTATTTGTTTATCAATGGATGGTAACATAAAGCACCAATTTAACAAAGAAAGTTCTTCTGAAAAGAAAAGACTGCCGCATAACTATTCGAGAGATATTATTAAAGTGAAAGATAATTCAGTGTGGGTGGCAACCTTCGAAGGCATTGCTGTAATAGAAGACTTCGAGGTAAAATATATAATTAAAAAAAACAGGTATCCTTTAATTCCCCATCATTCTATTTGGTCATTGTACAAAGATTCACAGAATAATATATGGGTTGGAACATGGAAAGGCGGATTGTGTTTTCATAGTATTTACAATAACCAATTTCAACATTATTCAGTTTCGTCGTCAAATAATTCAATAAACGACAATTATATAGGCTGCATAGTAGGAACACCTAATAAAAATGAGGTACTTATAGGAACTGAGAACGGAGGTATCAATATATTTGACCTAAACACCAATACATTCGACCAGTTGCCAGTCTACTACAATAATGATGACATAAAAAATATAAAAAGCTTAGCCTATGATGAAGACGAAACCTTATGGGCAGGTACTCATAACGATGGGGTTTTTTATAAAAAAAAGAATAGCGGCGTATTTTTTAAACTGAAACATTCCTTTGCTGAAGGAATACAGGCATATTACTTGCTGCCAACAATAGATGGTTTATGGGTTTGTAATTACCCGAAAGGTGTGTATTTTTATGATTTCTCATCAAAGGAATTCAAAGAATTCTATCATGACCCACTGAATATTCATTCGATATCCAGTAATAATGTGCGCCAAATCTACCTTGACAAATCCAATAACCTGTGGTTTGCCACTGAGAAAGGTGTCAACCTTATGAAAAAAGGATCATCTGAGTTTATCCGCTTTTTTCATCACAAAGATAATCCCAAAAGTATTTCGGGCGATTTTATATATAGTATAGCCGGCGATACATCTGGCAATATATGGGTAGGAACCAATGGTTATGGGCTTAACAAAATAAATGTAAAAACTTTAGAAGCAGAACATTTTATTTTAAACGAAGGAATTACGGGAAACGAAATATTCTCCATTACTACCGATACAGAACAAAATTTTTGGTTAGCAACCGAAAATGGATTATACAAGTTTAATCCCTATTCCTATGAACTTCAAAGTTATTCAGGTAATGACAATTTTAATATTAGTTTATTAACTACATCTGCGTCTATAAAGAAAGGGCAGGAATTGTTTTTTGGGGGTTCAAATGGGCTTATTCGATTTTCACCTCAAAGAATTTATAAAAATCCATTGGAGCCAAAGGTTCATGTTGTTGATTTGATGGTTAATAATAAGATTGTTATGCCAAATGACAAAAGCGATATATTAAGTGAACCGGTTTCGACAACCACCTTTATCAAATTGAATTATAAACAAAACAACATTGGGTTTCGAATTAATAACAATAATTATATTAATTCGAAGAAAAACCAATTTAAATATCGTCTAGTTGGCTATACAGACAATTGGATGTTTGCAGATTGGTTAGGAAATGTAGATTTTTATAACCTGCCACCTGGTTTGTATACCTTTGAAGTTAAAGCAAGTAATAATAGCGGAGTATGGAACAATAATCCAACGAAAATCAAGATAAGAATTACACCTCCATGGTGGTTTAGCTGGTATGCTTATACTGTATATGTTTTTATTATTGTTTACGGCATATTTTGGTATAGAAGGTTATTGATAAACAAACATAAACTAATTGCTGAAGTTGAAGTTGAAAAAGTAAAAAATCAGTCAAACGAGCAGATTCATCAAATGAAACTTCAGTTTTTTACCAATATATCGCATGAATTTCGTACCCCGCTTACGCTCATACGTGGTCCGCTCGACAAACTTTTGAGAGTAGAAACGAAACCAGAATCGGTTTATTTGCTCAACTTAATAAGCAATAATACCAATCGTATGTTGCATCTCGTGAATCAGTTCCTAGATTTCCGAAAAGCAGAAACTGGCAATATAAAGCTACAGCCGGTTAAAGATGATGTTGTATCCTTTATTCACAATATTTTTTCAGTTTACAAGTTTTTGGCAGAGCAACAATCGATTGATTATCAATTTCAAGCAGATATCGAATGTTTTAATATTGATTTTGATACTGACAAACTTGATAAGGTACTTTATAATTTACTATCGAATGCGTTCAAAAACACTCCTAAAAAAGGTGTCATTTTTGTGAAAGTGCAGAAAGAAGAAATCAACGATAATTTTCAATGTGGCGATTGTTTTTCGTTTGTAACCGGAGAAGTTAATAATGGGCATTATGTATCTATAACAGTTTCTGATAACGGTTATGGGATTCCTCAAAATATATTGCCAAATATATTTGACAGTTATTTTATTGGTAATCATAATAAATCGGGAGGTACTGGCATTGGCTTGTCAATTGCAGACAGATATGTGCAATTGCACCATGGCTGTATTGCCGTAAACTCCAATGAAGGGAGTGGAACTACTTTTAAAATTTATTTGCCGGTTAACCAAACTGAGGTTGCAAATTCAACTCGTACAATAAGTAAGACCAATCAAATATCGGTGATAGAAAATGCTATAGCCGATAAGTTTGAAGCAGAACAGTATGTGAATAAAAACATAACCGTGCTAGTGGTTGAAGATAATCTTGAACTTCAAACATACATTAGAAATATTTTAAGTGAATATTATATTGTAGTTAAAGCCAACAATGGGGAAATTGCTTTTGAACAGGCGCTAACTTTGTCTCCGGACATAATTATTTCGGACATCATGATGCCTATAATGGATGGTATTGAATTGTGCCAAAAGCTTAAAACCGATATTAGAACATCTCACATTCCTGTAATTCTTTTAACCGCCCTTGAAACCATAAAAGATCGAATAAAAGGAATATCAAGAGGTGCAGATGCTTATGTTTCAAAACCATTTAATGACGAACTGCTAATAGTTCAAATTCATAATTTGCTAAAATCACGAAATGAGCTTCGACAGCTATTTAGTTCGCATGAGGCAAATTGGGAAGAGAAAATATCGTCTGAGAGTTTGGATAAAAAGTTTGTAATTAAAGCAACAAAAATTACAGAAGATAATATGCTTGATGTGCAGTTTTCTGTTGAATTATTGGCTGAGAAATTAAATATTAGCCGCACTCATTTGCATAGGAAGCTAAAGGCATTGACCGACCAATCGGCAACTGAGTTTATTAGGTATGTAAGACTTAAGCATGCAATAGCCCTAATGAAAGATGGTAAATACAAGGTAAATGAAGTTGGTTTTGCCGTTGGTTTTAACTCGCACCACTACTTTACAAAATCATTTAAAAAACAATTTGGAGTTTCTCCTAGTGAGTTTATTAATTTGAAAAATTTTAAAGAAAATGGAGTGTAAAAATTGAATCTTGCGAAGTAGTATTGTTGCAGATTAGTAATTGTTACTTTTGTCAGCCTTGTTATTTCTAAAAAATAATATGGTATTTTAGGTTTTTAAATGAGTATTAAAGCTGGTGATATTAAATGACAGAATTATATTAGGCATCGATCCGGGTTCGCAAATCATGGGGTTTGGTGTGATTGTAGCCGAAAGCAACAAATTACGTATGCTCGAAATGGGTGTGGTCAATCTCAAAAAGATTGAAGATCATTTTGAGCGAATGGCTCATATTTTAGATACCACATTGGCATTGATCGACAAATACAAGCCAACGGAATTGGCTATAGAAGCGCCGTTTCAGGGAAAGAATGTGCAGTCGATGCTAAAGCTTGGACGTGCACAAGGGGTAGCTATTGCAGCCGGTTTGCACCGAAAGGTCGATATTTTTGAATATGCACCACGAAAAATAAAAATGGCTATTACCGGTAAAGGAGAAGCTACGAAAGAAGAAGTTGCTCGTTTGTTGCAGCGTATGCTTGGCTTTGCCGAGATACCTCACAATCTCGATGCTACCGATGGCTTGGCGGCGGCTGTGTGTCATTTTTACCAACGAACGGTGGTCGATGTGAGTCCAAAGGCAAAGAACTGGAAGGAATTTATGGCCAATAACCCGGGGAGGGTCAAATGATGAAATTTTTTTTTAAAATAATATTTATATTTTCTGGACTTGTGCAGATACAGGCACAATCAAAAGATAGCTTGTCGGCATTTGCAAACAGTCTTTATCAACAAAAGCAATATCAGTTTGCTGCACTCGAGTATCAGAGGCTATTGTTTTTCGATGCTTCCGATACTTTTGCACGTGTGCAATTGTTGAAGTCGCTAAACCGTTCGGGTCAGTATCGTTCGGGTATCGAAGGTTTCAATAAATACAATGCCGATATTTCGTTTGCTCCACAGGGTGAAGCCATGCAATATGGACTATCGTTGTTACATACACAAAGATACGATTCGCTTTATCTGCTTTTGTCGTTAAATAAAAAAATAAATGAATCGCAACGCCTTTGTTTTCAGTCGTCGCAGCAATTGCTACAAGGGCAGTATCTGTTTTCGTATGCTTTGCTCAGCAAAAATACATCGAACGACAATACCATTGTGCAGTTGCGCGACTTGTCGAACGAGGCCCTCAATACCCGCTTCAAGTCACCGGGTTTGGCTGTTGCAATGTCGGCAATAGTACCCGGTTCGGGGCAATGCTATGGCAACCAATGGCGCGAAGGTTTGGTTACACTCGTAGCATCGTTGCTTAGTGGGTATAAGGTATACTCCGACCTTAAAGAAGGACGAAAAACCAGTGGAGTTATTTATGGAGCTTCGTTCTCGTTGTTGTATTTCTATAGCCTAATAAGTGCTGCAGAAAGTGCTCAATCGTATAACAAAGGTGTAAGAGAACGTTATTCACAAAAAACGTATGAGATTTTTGATCAATTGTTTCAATAAATGATTATTGAGAAAAAAACGTTGCCTTTAGAAAATCAATACAACATTCTGTACATTTTGCTATCGCTATCGCTCGAAGGATTGAAAGGCTTTATGCGAATGCTGTAGCTGTATTCTTTAGCAGGAATGGTATATTGTTTGTGTATTGGCGCTCCCCAACTATCGTCGCCTCCAACGCCCATCTGTACAAGGTCTACATTAAGGTTTATATAGTCGCTTTTGCGCACTTCGCAGGCGTGGCGCGAAGTTGGCGACCAGTTGAAATCGTCGGTATAGCGATCGGTTGCTCGTACCGAAAGAAGCGGAGAGCCGGCAAACATAATGCCATTGCCTTTCGAGTCTTTTAGAGCTATCCATCTAACATCGGTCAAATTGCCACATTCCTGAGGGCGCACATAGGGGAAAAAGAAATCGCTAACTTTGGCAAAATGTATGCCCAAAAGTGCACCGGTATTGCGATCTTGGTAGTTTTCGTGAGGTCCACGCCCGTACCACGAAGCTAAGTTGAACTGAATAGGGATGCCCAGTTTCATACCCATACGAGGCATTTCGGGTAGTTCGATGGTGCCGGGGGTTAATGTATTGTTTATAATAAGTTCACCATTGCCCAAGATGCTATATTTAATAGAGTATTTGGATGATATGTTGGGCAAATTGAACTCAGCTTTAATATCGACTTCGCCGTTGCTCTTTTGTTCAATATTGAAAGAGGTGAGTAGCATGCTATCTGCAGCATTTTTCCAAACAGCTAAGCGTTTAGGCATTTGGTTGCCGTTGTCGTTGTCGGTTGGTGCACGCCAGAAATCGGGTCGTGGCGCCAAGGCTAGAAAATCGGCAGAATTGTATCGCCATTTTGTAAGAATTCCTTTTTGTGTGTCGAAAAATAGGTGGAAATTGGTGCCAATAATTTCGGTTTCGGCATCAGAAACCTTTTTTATAGTGAGGCGGGGCAGTAGCGACATGTCGCGTGGTTTTGCAGTTTTTTCGAGCTGGAGTTTGTATTGTTCAGTAGCAATTTCCATACCTTTTGGAATCATTTCGGTTACGGCTTTTGTTTTAACCGAAAATGAAATATAGTATTCGGCACCTTCTGTCAATTCCAATGAAGGATATATAATAGGAACCACCTTGCTTTTGTGAGGAGCAATTTGTTGGTTTGCCAAAAGTCCATTGGCTACAGGTTTGCCATCGTCCAATATGTTCCAATATATTTCGAATTGGCTCATATCGGTAAAATCGTGGTTGTTGAAGATTTCGAACTGTCCTTTTTTAATATCAACAGCTTTAATCTGAATGTTTTGATAAGCCTTTTTAACTTCGTATAAGGCAGGGTGAATTTTTCGATTCGACGAAACCAAACCATTGCAGCAGAAATTGGAGTCGCTTCGAATATTGTTTATTGTTCCAAAGTCTCCGCCATAAAGCCAGCATGTGTCTCCAGGTGCTTTGGTGTTCCCGGCAAAACTTTGATCCATCCAGTCCCATATACATCCGCCTTGTAGGTATTTGCTGCTGTTTATTACATTCCAGTAGTCGACCAAATTTCCATTGCTATTGCCCATGGCGTGAGAGTATTCGCACATTATAAAGGGTCTGGTTTGAGTTTTAGAGGAATATTCATTTAAACGCTCTATGCGGGGATACATAGGACAAACAATATCTGTGTGAGCTTTTTCGCCAGCCTGTTCGTATTGTATGGGTCGCGAAGGGTCGCGTTGTTTGAGCCAAGCATACGTTTTTTCAAAATTTGTGCCATCGCCAGCCTCGTTTCCGAGCGACCAAGTAATAATGCACGGGTGGTTCTTGTCGCGTTCGTACATACGTTGAGTCCTGACCATGTGAGCATTGAGCCATTCGGGTTTGTTGGCAAGGGTTTTGTCGGCATCGTAACCTATGCCATGACTTTCGATATTGGCTTCGTTTATAACATAGAGTCCAAATTTGTTGCAGAGCTCGTACCAGCGAGGATCGTTGGGGTAATGGCTTGTTCGTACTGTGTTAATGTTGTGTTGCTTCATGAGTCTAATGTCTTGAATCATCGACTGCTCTGATATTACATGACCGTTTATGTTATCGTGTTCGTGGCGGTTAACCCCTTTAATCATCACGCGTATGCCGTTGACCAATAGATTGCCGTCTTTGATTTCTACCCTTCGAAAACCGGTTTTGAAGGTTGATGCTTCAATAACTGCACCTGTTTTATCTTTAAGTACGACCAAAACTGTGTAAAGATTTGGATATTCGGCATTCCATTTGAGAGGATTGGTGACTTTTTGTTCTAAATGAATTTTAGTGTTTTTTTCGAGGTCAAATATTTGTTTTACTGCCGGGAATATTGGTTTGTTGTTGACATCGAGCAGGCTAGCTTCTACCTGAAGGTCTTTTGTTTTTTTGTCGAGATAGCTTACAATATCGATATCGACACTAAATAATCCTGTTTTGTATGTTTCGTCGAGGCTGGCTTTTGCTTCAACATCTCTAATATGGGTTTTGGGCGCTGAATAGATATACACATCTCGCTCAATACCACTCAGTCGCCAGAAATCCTGATCTTCGAGGTAGCTGCCATCGTTCCATCTGAAAACCTGCAAGGCAATAATATTGGGAGCTCCGGGTTTTATGTATTTCGAAATGTCGAATTCGGCTGGGGTTTTGCTGTCTTTGCTAAAACCGACATATTGTTCGTTGATCCATACATAAACGAATGAATTGACAGCACCCATGAAAAGAAATACCTGTCTGTTGTTCCAGCCCAAAGGGATTGTAACCGTGCGGCGATACGAGCCAACAGGGTTGTATTCCGATGGAATAAGTGGAGGATTGGCAACAAACGGATAGCGAATGTTGACATAAACCGGTATGTCGTAGCCTTGAAACTGCCAGTTGCCGGGAACTTGAATGTCTTTCCACGAAGAAATATCGTAGCTGTTTTTGTAAAAATCGAGCGGTCGTTCGTTAGGCGATTTTACCCAATTGAATTTCCATGCACCATTGAGATTCATAAAGAATGGAGAGTCTTTCAATTTGCTCTCTATGGCTGCTTTCTCGTGCATATAGGGGTGAAGAATTGCATGGGGAGGTTCGTTGTTGAGCCCTGTAAGTTGAGGGTTTTCCCAATCGTTGGGGGTGGATTGAGAATATAAATAGACTGAATTAATTGAAAGTATTGCAAAAACTAGGCTTTTTATAATGTATTTCATTGTTATGTTTTATTTTTAGACTGTTTTAAATCATATATTCCATTCTCTTTTTACTCCATAATCATCAAAGATCCTGTCAGAACTTATAATCGTTAATAGTTCTGTTAATCCTTGGGAAATTATTATCCTATCAAAAGGATCTCTATGAATATATGGCAATGTGCTTAATTTTATTATGTGAATAGAGTCTATTGGAAGTATTTCAAATCCATTTTTGTAGAGTTTTTCAATCATCTGTTCAATTGTGCAACTCAAATGCAACTTCGCGAGAGACATTTTTATTGTCATTTCCCATAAAGTCGCAATGCTTATTAAAATAGTATTTTCTGAGTTCTCAATAATTTTCGAAATTTTAGCCGGAAGTTGTTTGTCATTTTCGACAAACCAAATAAATGCTTGAGTATCTAATAATATTCTCATTTCATATATTCGTTGAAGTCGTCTAAAGGTTCATTAAAATCTGTACTTACAGTGAATGTTCCTTTCATGCAGCCAGCTTTAGGGTGATTTTTAATTATTTGAGGTTTATGTTTGTGTATAAGGAATTCCATATAGTCATAAATTTCATTCTGAATAGGTTGTGGTAGTGTTGAGATTTTTGTATATAATGCTGTATTAGTCATTTCAATACTTTTTATAAAATTAAATAAAAAACTTTAAAAATTCAACATAATTCTTTTTGAAAAACTTATGTTCTAAATCTACACCAACTTCATATCCAACTGTTTTTTCTCCAGATTTGCTTTTGTAATTTCAACTTTAACGGCATCGCCAAGCTGGTATTTTTTCTTGGTGCGTTTGCCAATGAGGCAATAGTTATCCTCGTCGAATGTGTAGTAGTCGCCCGTTAGGTTTCTGATAAACACCATTCCCTCGCACTTGTTTTCGTTTATTTCGCAGTAAATGCCCCATTCTGTAACGCCCGAGATAACAGCATCGAACACCTGACCAATGCGCTCGCTCATAAATTCGACCTGTTTGTATTTGATTGAAGCACGTTCGGCTTCGGCGGCTTTTTGCTCGCGTTCCGACGAATGCTTGCACTGTTCTTCGTATTTTTTCTGTACTACGCTTTGTCCTTTGTTCATGTAGTGAAACAGCAGGCGATGCACCATCATGTCGGGGTAACGGCGTATGGGAGAGGTAAAATGCGTGTAATAGTCGAACGCCAAGCCATAGTGCCCTATGTTTTTGGTCGAATATACAGCCTTTGCCATCGATCGCACTGCCAGATTCTCGATTAGGTTCTGTTCGGGTTTGTTCTTGACCGAATGAAGCACGCCATTCATCGAGTTGCCGATTTCGCGGTTGGTACCGCCCTTCATTTTGTAGCCAAATCGTTTGATAAAGTTCATGAACTGTTCGAGCTTGTCTTTGTTGGGTTTGTCGTGAATACGATATACGAATGTTTTGCGGCTTTCTTCGTTTTTCGACTTTTGTTTGCCAATATATTCGGCTACTTTGCGATTGGCAAGGAGCATAAACTCCTCTATGAGCTGGTTTGAGTCTTTAATTTCTTTGAAATAAACACCCAGTGGCTTGCCATCTTTGTCGATATTGAATTTTACTTCTACTTTCTCGAATGCAATAGCACCCTTTCGCATACGTTCTGCCCTCATAGCTTTTGCCAGTTGGTTGAGCGTGAGTAGCTCGTCTTTAAGGTCTCCTTCGTTGGTTTCGAGCACCAATTGCGCTTCCTCGTAGGAAAAACGGCGGTTGGAGTGAATTATGGTGCGTCCAAACCATTCGTTCACAACCTTTGCGTCTTTGTCGATTTCGAAAACAGCCGAATAGGTAAGCTTATCTTCGTTCGGGCGGAGCGAGCATACCTTGTTCGAGAGCTTTTCGGGAAGCATAGGTACTACACGGTCGACCAAATATACCGATGTGGCACGTTGTTCGGCTTCTTCCTCGAGTTTGGAGCCTGGTTTTACATAATGTGTAACGTCGGCAATATGCACCCCAACTTCGTAGTTGCCATTTTCGAGAACGCGGTACGATAGGGCATCGTCAAAATCCTTAGCATCGACAGGGTCAATGGTAAAAGTGGTAATATTTCGGAAATCGCGGCGTTTGGCAATTTCCTCTTTTGTAATTTCTTCGGGTATTTGTTCGGCTTCTTTCTCGACAATTTCGGGGAATTTATAAGGAAGCTCATATTCGGCCAATATGGCATGCATTTCGGTTTCGTGAGCGCCTTTCTTGCCCAGTATTTCTAATACTTCGCCAAATGGATTTTTTGAAGTCTTGGGCCATTCGATAATGCGGGCTATGGCTTTGTAGCCATCTTTGGCTTTATTGAGTTTGTCGAGTGGAATAAAAATATCGTATGGTACATCGCGACTTTCGGAAACCAAAAAGGCGTAATGTTTTGTTATTTGAATGGTTCCAACAATGGTTTTTCTTTTTCGTTCTATGGTTTCGACTACTTCGCCTTCCAAACGGCGGTCTTTGCGCTTGGCATAAAGTTGAACCTTAACAATATCGCCGTTAAAAGCATGGTTGAGGTTCTTTTGGGCAATAAAAACGGGCTCCTCGGTTTCTTCAGAATTTACAAAGGCATTTTGGCTCGATGTCATTTCCAATGTGCCAGTTACGAAATCGGCTTTGTATACTAATCGGAATTTGCCGGTTTGTAATTCGTCGAGTAGCCCATCGTTCTTAAGATCGTACAGAACGGTGTTGATAAGTTTCTTTTCCGATGTGTCTTTTACAAGCAAGGCGGCAGCAATTTGTTTGTAATTGAATTGTTTGTGAGGTTCAGCATTGAAAATGTGCAGTACTTGCTCGCGAATGTTTTTTTTGTTGATGCCTGTATAGGGTTGATTTTTTTTAGACATGGTGTGTTTTTTTGGTAAAGATAAAATTTTAATAATTTGAAAATGTGCAAATATGCAAATATGAAAATAGATATCAAAAATATTTGCACATTTGCATATTGTTTAATTTCCAAATTGAAAAATTATGTTTTCGGGAATCGTAGAAGAAGCTGCAAAGGTTGTAAAACTTGAAAAAGATAAAGAGAATCTTCATATAAGCATGGAATGTTCGTTTGCCGACGAGTTGACTATCGATCAAAGTGTTGCCCACAATGGGGTTTGTCTCACGGTTGTTCGTAATGATGGCAAAACGTATACTGTAACTGCCATACAGGAAACATTACTCAAATCTAATTTGGGGAATTTGGTAGTTGGCGACAAAGTGAATTTGGAGCGCAGTATGAAACTCAACGGTCGTTTGGATGGTCATATTGTACAGGGGCATGTCGATCAAACCGCTACATGCACCGAAGTGCTCGAGGTCGATGGTAGTTGGTATTATACTTTTGAGTACGAGCCTGCTCAAATCGATTATGTAACCGTCGAGAAAGGCTCTGTTACTGTAAATGGGGTAAGTCTTACCGTGGTAAACTCGCAGTTGCAGTCGTTTCAAGTGGCTATAATTCCGTATACCTTCAATTTTACCAATTTTCATCAGATTAAAAAGGGAAGTATTGTCAATTTAGAATTCGATATCATTGGAAAGTATATTGCTCGAATAATGCAGTTGCAGAAAGGGCGATAGAGGTAAGAACCGAATCATGTTATAGGTAAAAAAAAGTCCCACACGAGGTGGGACTTTTTTATATTTACTAGGGTTTATCGTTTAATGAACTTTTGGCTCATTGTTTTTGAACCATTTGAAATCTGAATGTTGTAAATGCCATTATTAATAGAACTTACATTTATATTGTTTTGAGCTGCTTCTAACACACCTTTAAGAACTTGTTTACCTTCGCTGTTGAAAATTGTTATCGAAGCATTTTTATATCCAGTTGGAACAGTAATTTTTAAATCATTCTTTACTGGGTTCGGGTAAATTGCAAAACCATTAGTTTCTGAATTATTGATTGCCGTCGCAGTTGAAACCGATTTAACATTGTTTTCAGTATTGATAATCATGTCGAAGCTTAAAGTAGTTGGCGAAGTTGATTTTAAAGGAATTGTCATAAATGTGCTGCCTTCTGCTGGTGCGTATGCCGTTGCCAATCCAATAGCATAATTATTGGCATCAATATTAAATGCTTTTATCATGTTATTATCTAAAACAGTTGGCTTACCTAAAGCCTGTGCATTATCTTTTACAAAAACATTTAAGCCAATCAGGTTGCCTTGCGATTTGAAAACAAGGTTGTTCCCTTCCTGTGTAATTATAACATCGACATTATTCAGATTTGCACTTTTTTGTTTGTTATTTACCGAAAAGATATTGATAATTTTTGCAGAGTATTGCAGAATTAATGCAGCATCGTTTGCTGTTACTCCTCCAATATTATCAACGTTAGCAATTTTAATGCGCCATGCGTCCCAAGGTAGTGGTGCTACCGATGACATTGGGTCAAGACCAACCGAATATTGCAATGCTAATGCAGCATCGAAAGCCTGAACGTAACCATTTACGTCTACATCGCCAGAGTTGTAATTAATGTTTATTTTGCCGTTTGAAACACTGTATACCGTATCGGTATTAAATAGGAAATTGGAAATTTTTGGAGTTGAAGTGCCCGCATTGATAGCTTTAAAGTTGAGTTTTAGAATAATGCCTGAACCTATAATTGGGGTACTTGACATATAGCTAATATTAAGCATTCCAGCAATAGTGGAATTTACAATAACTGAACCATCTGCAGCAATTGTCTCATTAATTGTTGGGTTTAGATATTGCAGTTTAGTGCTATCGTAGACATAGTCAAATTGATAGGAAATAATATGATCGCTGTGTTGCAAATTGTCTACTGTAATTGGCACCTCAATGATGTTTTGAATTTCGGAGATTACATCCTGTACTGTAATTTTCTTAGATTTATCAATGATGATTGTTCCATTTACAATTGACAAATACACGTTTCTGTTGTCGGAATAAACAGCACAGATGTCGGTGCCTCTTTTCAGTATTTCCGGACGACGACCCCAACTCCAATATATTTCATCGAATGTAAGCTGATTGTTTTCAAATATCGTTTGCCAAATATTGCCCATTTTCTTTAATACTTTAAAAGAAGTATTGCTTGTTTGGCCTTTGATAAAGGCAATATATACACTACCATCATTATCGACAAACAATGATGCCCTGTGATAAATGCTGTCTTGCATGACCACAGTATCATTTGTCCAGCTAGTGTTAACGGAGCGTGATGCTAATATGAGTCTTTTGCTATCGATAAAGAGCGAATACATAATTGTATCATAAATTTTAAAGTCGCATATATTTTCACTACTTGCTGAAATAGTTTCTGATTGCCAACCATTGTTGTTGTTAAATAAAACAATTGGATAGGGAGTGTTTGAATTGTTGCGAGCCAATACATAATAAGTATCCCCAATCATTGCAGAAGCCTGTGGAGTATAATGTGTGCCATAACCTGTAGTACTAGAGTTTGACCATGCAATACCATTGTTGTTATGATATTTTAGAATGTAACCGGCATGTCCAAAAGAACTCACTCGTGGACGGTTGTCGGCCCCATATTGCAATCGTGCCCAAGTGCCCCAGTTAGCTTGAGAGAAAATATTTTCGTTTTTTGAAATAGAAGTTCCATCCCATTCTTTATAAGGCATATTGAATCCATAACTATAGCCTGTTGGGTATTGATATACTATGCCAAGTTTATTTTCTGGCGATACTTTAATATCTAAATCATGTGTCATGAAAGGTCCATCATGTATAATTGCACTTGAAAACAAACTATCTTCATTTAAAAGTACAGCTTTACTTGTCCAATTACTTGGATCTGGGTATCCGTCTGGTTGTGTTGCAGTTTCAGTACCTACCAATAGTGTAATCTTATTATTCAATACAACAGCATTTGAGATTCCATAAACACCGTTAGGGTTGTTATATAATGTTTTTGTTGTGTTTTCAGTGCTATTTGAAGGATACGAAAGGGCTGATATCTCATTAGCATTTAATGCTTTATTATAAAATCTCAACTCATCTAAAGCACCATTAAAAAAATAATTAAAGCAACCTGACATGCCAATAATTAAGTCAGCACTATTAGAGGAAGAAAAGTCAATTGTAGATTCCTTGCTCCCTACTTCAACACCGTCAGCATAAGCAACTATTTTGCCATTGGTATGTACAAAAGCTATGTGGAGCCATTTATTAAGTGAAAATTCTGGAAATACAGTATCCAACCCTGCATACCATGTTCCTAGTTGAAATCTTGTTTGTTGTTTTGTGGGATCATATCCAATACCAGAATAGGCAAACTGTCTATCACAATTTTTTGAGAATATTTGTTGATAACCATTTGTAGACCAACTACCCCATCCATCGCGACCTTCAAAACTTGCTAACTTTACCCAAACACTATAGGAAAAATCTTTTTGAAATTGTAATGAATTTGAATTTGGCACACTAATATTAGTCCCATCGGTAAATAAGAATGCACTATTTGCATTTCCAAACCTATCTCTTGTTAGAGTAGCTCCATTTACTGAGCCATTATTTCCATTCCCACTTTCGTCATTGGCATTGCCATTAAAAGGCCAATACCCAACAAGACCATCGGCAGAAATTTGTGCAAAAACACAACTGCCTGTTAAAACTATTCCTAATAGGATAAAATAAAGTTTTTTTTTCATAGATTTTAAGTTTTGTGCAAGTACTTTCTATACTTAGCGGTTTATTTTAAGAATTAATTTTAATTTCATAAATAGAGTGTTGTCTCTTGTATTTTATCTTTTGTTTTGTAATTAGTTGTCGTAATATTCAATTTTAAAAATGCCAAAATTAATAAAAATTCATATAAAAAAATAGTATCTTCAGTTTTTAAATTTTTAAAGTATTTGTTCTAATTTTGGCGTATTCAAAGTGAACATATTTGTGTTCTTTTGCTTTTCAATATGCCATTTTGGTGATAAGTAAAGAAGAGATAGTGTTGGTCGTTGAGAAAATTTTTGCCCTTTATATATACTGATCCAAAGTTTGTGCTTCCATGTATTTAATAAACTCTTTGGTCATTTTGCCGGTAATGTTTTGCATAAAACACTTGTCGAAAGGGCATATTTGTTTGTCTTTAGGGCATTGACTAATTGTAATTTTGCCTTCAATAGCCTCGTAAATATCGAGCAACTTTATGTTTTCGGGTTTTTCGACCAAAAAGAAACCTCCATTGGGTCCTCGAAACGAATTTACAAACCCGTTTTTCGATAGGCGTTGCATGACTTTTGCAATATGATGGCGCGAGTTGCCAGTAACTTCGGCAATTTTATCGACATTTATAGCTGCACCATTGCCTCTGGCAATTAAAATCATTGCATGTAAGGCTATTGATGCCGCTTCCGACAATTGAACAATTTTTGACATATTGAATATTCTTGACTAAATAGTCGTGTGAAATGGATGTAAATAATTCGGGTACGAAATTACCATATTTATTAAATTTTTTCTTTTTTTTATCAGTACTTTATTTGCATTTTTATTTAATTTACAATAATTCTTTTAACAATAAAACGATGGCAGATTTGACAACAAAATATTTGGGACTTACATTGCGAAATCCATTGATTGCAGGCAGTTCGGGTTGGACCGATAATCTTCAAAGCCTCAAACAGCTCGAAGCAAATGGTTGTGGTGCAGTGGTGCTGAAATCGCTTTTCGAAGAAGAAATTGTTCGCGAGCTTAAAGCTAACATGACACGCATGACCAACGATAGTTTTTTGTATCCCGAAACGGTCGATTTTTACGAACAAAACGAATTTCCAAAACAAAGTACCGACGAGTACCTTACGCTTATCGAGAATGCCAAAAAGGAATTGTCGATTCCGGTTATAGCAAGCATCAATTGCATGACTCCCGGTCAATGGACCTATTTTCCCAAAAAAATTGAAGCTGCCGGAGCCGATGCGCTAGAGCTTAATTTATTTATACTTCCAGCCGATTTTAACCGTTCGAGTGCCGAAAACGAAAAGGTATATTTCGATATTATTTCAGCTGTAAAAAAGCAGGTCAAAATACCAGTTTCGGTAAAATTAAGTTCCTATTTTTCGAGCTTTGCTAAAATGATGATGGACTTGTCGGAAGCCGGAGCCAATGGTATTGTGCTGTTCAATAGATTTTATGCGCCCGATATCGATATCGAAAAAATAGAGGTCACTCATGGCAGCATTTTAAGTCATTCTTCAGAAATGCGTCTTACACTCCGTTGGATTGCTATTATGGCCAATCGTGTAAAATGCGACTTGGCAGCTTCTTCGGGTGTTCACGATGGTCATTCATTTGTAAAAATGATGTTAGCAGGTGCAACAACCGTACAGATTGCATCGGCATTGTACAAAAACGGTCCTGTTTGCATTCACGAAATGCTTGGCGAACTTACTACTTGGATGGATCGCAAGGGTTTCAAGAGTATTGATGAATGTCGAGGGCTACTCAGTCAGGCGCATGCCGACAATCCTGCCGTGTACGAACGAGTACAGTTTATGAAGTATTTTAGAGGGTATAAATATATTGAATAAAATCCAAAATATTTTGTTATTTAATATTTGAAAGAACCTATCTTTGCGTTTATTAAATCTAAATAAAAATGAGCAAAGAGGAGTTTAAGAAGAAAATAAATTTATCGCTCGACAAAGTCCGTCCATATTTAATAGCCGATGGTGGTAATGTTGAACTGGTCGATGTAAACGAAAAAAATGAAGTATTTGTAAAATTAATCGGTGCTTGTGGAAGCTGTCCGTTTAGTTTTTATACTTTGAAGTCGGGTGTTGAAACAACTCTTAAGCAAGATTTTCCCCAAATAACTGAGGTTATTGCAGTCGAATAGATCTTATATTTCTCAAAATACCCTTTAAGCTTGCTCTCGAGAGTGGGCTTTTTTTGTATTGTTTGTTAAAAGCCGAAGAGCTGAGTGTGTTTAATTTTGACTCAGATATTTCGAACAGTTGAGGTAAAGGCTCAAAAACTTTTTCTGTGTTTGGAATTGCCCTTCGATTCCATGGGCACACATCTTGGCAAATATCGCATCCAAATACCCAGCTGGGATTCTTTATACTTAATTCAGTTGGTATTTCGCCTTTATTTTCAATAGTCTGGTACGAAAGGCATTTTTGTGCATCTACTATTCGGGGTTCAACAATAGCAAGGGTCGGACATGCATCTATGCATTTTGTGCATGCGCCACAATGGTTTTGATCAAACGATAAGTCGTAAGGCAAGTCAATATTGACCAAAAGAACGCCAATAAAGGTAAACGACCCTATTTCTTTATTGATCAGAAGTGAGTTTTTCCCAATCCATCCTAGACCAGCTTTTCTGGCCAATGCTCGTTCCATAACTGGAGCCGAATCGACAAATGCACGACCCTCGCATGGCGTTTGCTCTTGAATAGAGCCTAGCAGTTTGTTGAGTTTTTCTTTTACTACATAATGATAGTCGTGCCCATAAGCATACTTGGCTATCTTATAGTTGTTGGGCAGTTCAATTTCTTTCTCGGGAAAATAGTTTTGTAATACTACAATTGCCGATCGGGCCCCTTCTAAAAGCTTTTGTGGATTGGTTCTTTTGTCGAGATTCGTTTTCATCCAATCCATATCGGCATTGTAGCCCTTGGTCAACCAATCTTCGAGCAACAATACATCGGCATCGTCGATACTAGCATCGGTAATGCCGCAGGCAGAAAAGCCAAGATTGTGAGCAGTTTGTTTAATATACGTTGAAAGGTTCATTGGTTGTCTCAATATAAAGAATTCTATAAAACTAATTCCAGACAACTCTTACTGGATAATTTAAAAATTCGGGATCTTTTGAAATAATTGTTAGTTTGTTATGGATAGCCTGTGCTATTATTATTCTGTCAAATGGATCTCTGTGAAGTAGTTCTATGTTTGTTAATTGTAAAGTGTCCTCGAATAAAATAGGTAGAATCTGAAATCCATTTTTTATTGCCTGATTTTTCAACTCTTTAAATGGAAAATCGAGTTCAATTTTCTCAATTTTCAATTTAATTGCAACTTCCCAAAAACTAGCAATACTAATATATTTTTCGTTGTCGGGATTTAAAATAATAGATTTTGCTTTTTTTGACAATTCATTATTCCCAGCTATAAACCACAAGAATGTATGTGTGTCTAGAAGGTAATTCATTACATGTAATCTTTGAATTCGTCAAGGGGAGCATCAAAGTCTTTTGATAATCTGATTTTTCCTTTGGCACTTCCAAATTTGGGAATTATTCTTTTGGGGGGAAATGAAGACTTGTGTATTAGAAAGTCCATAAAATCAGAAACTTCCATTTTTAGTTTTGGGGGAAGTGTTTCAAATTTCGACAATACGTTAACAGTATTCATATCTCTTTTTTTACAAATATACAAAATTGATAACCGAATAGCAAAAGTCTAAATACATGTTGTTTAAACTATTTATTATAGCAGTCCCAGTTCCAGCATGGCTTCTTCGGTCATCATGCTTTTGTCCCAAGGGGGTTCGAATACAAGGTTGACTTCCGAACCTTTTACTTCGGCAATTTCGGCAACTTTGACCTGTACTTCGTTTACAATATCGTCGGCCATAGGGCAGTTGGGTGCAGTGAGGGTCATAGTTACCTTTGCCTTAAGGTCTTTGTCGACATCGATCTCGTATATAAGTCCCAAATCGAAGATGTTTACAGGTATTTCGGGATCGTATATTGTTCTAAGAACATTTACAATCTCTGTTTCTATTGAAGAAATTTTATCAATCATAATAATTTGCTATTGTAATACAATGTCGTTTAATTAAGAAATATCAACTTTTTAATTACCCCTAAATCCCCTAAAGGGGACTTCATTATCACCCCTTTAGGGGATGGGGGTAAAAAAGAAGAATGTTAACTAAACGACATTGTATTGTAATAATTTATTTATAAGCCAAACAGCTGTACTCAAGTAATAAACAACGGTCAACGAAAACGGTTCACTGTTCACTATTTATTTTTGCCTTATAAGCCAATGCATACATTTTCATTTGTTTAATCATTGAAAGTAGACCATTTGAACGGGTAGGCGATAGGTTTTCCTTTAGACCAATTGCATCTATGAAAAAAAGGTCGATATTGATTATTTCCTCGGGCGAACGACCATCCATAACTTTTATTAAAAGTGCTATAATGCCTTTGGTAATAATAGCATCGCTGTCGGCCGAAAAGTAAATTAAACCATCGTCTTTCAATTCGGCATTGACCCATACGCGGCTCTGACAACCATTAATAATGTAATTTGTAGTTTTGTATTTAGGGTCAATAATCGGTAGCGATTTGCTTTGCTCTATTAAAAAGTCGTACTTCTCGAGCCAGTCGCTAAAAATCGAAAAGTCTTCTATTATTTGTTCTTGTATTTCCTGAGTAGTCATATATTACAATTAAACAATTAGCCAATTTATACTGATTGCAAAATTAGTAATTAGTAATTTGTAATTAGTCATTAATTGAACATTGTTTTTACTCGTTTTATTCCTTCAACAAGTCGGTCAATTTCTTCTTTTGTATTGTACATGCACATCGAAGCCCTTACAGTTCCTTCAATGCCAAAAATATCCATGACAGGTTGTGTACAATGTGTGCCTGTGCGAACTGCAATGCCCAACTTGTCGAGCACCATGCCTGTGTCGTAAGGATGTACGCCATCTGCTAAAAATGAAATAATAGGTGCTTTTTCGGCTGCATTGCCATAAATGGTAACGCCTTCTATAGCTTTTATCTTATCTGTTGCGTATTGCAACAATTCTGTTTCGTAAGCTTTAATGTTGGCGATCCCTATGGACTCAATATATTTTATAGCCTCAGCCAATCCAATAGCTCCAATATAGTCGGTTGTGCCAGCTTCAAATTTAAAGGGCAATTCGTTATAGGTGGTTTTTTCAAATGTTACTTTATCGACCATGTCGCCTCCACCCATAAATGGAGGCATTTGGTTCAAAAGGCTTTGCTTGCCATAAAGTACTCCAATGCCAGTAGGGCCGTATATTTTATGTCCCGAGAAAACAAAAAAATCGCAATCTAAAGCTTGTACATCTATTGTTTCGTGCTGAATGCTTTGTGCGCCATCGATTAGAACGGGAATTTTTTTCTTGTGTGCTATATCGACTATCTCTTTAATGGGATTGACAGTGCCTAGCGAATTTGAAACATGAGTAATGGCTACAATCTTTGTTTTGTCAGAAAGAAGCTTTTTGTATTCTTCTATTTGCAATACTCCATTGTGGTCGAATGGAATAACCTTCAATGTTGCCTGTTTACGCTCGCACATCATTTGCCAGGGCACTATGTTGGCGTGGTGCTCCATGGCTGAAACAATCACTTCGTCGTCAGCCTTTACAAATCGTTCGCCAAACGAAAATGCCACAGTGTTTATGCTCATGGTTGTGCCATTGGTAAATATCACTTCGTGCGAATGCTCTGCATTGATGTATTTCTGAATGGTTTTGCGAGCTTCTTCATACGCAATGGTCATTTGCTGACTCAAGTAATGCACACCTCGGTGAATATTGCTGTTTTGTGAACTGTTAAGCCTGTTGATGCAATCGATTACCTGTTGAGGCTTTTGCATGGTTGCACCATTGTCGAAATAGGCCAAAGGCTTGCCATGCACTGTTTGTGAAAGTATGGGAAAATCGGAGCGTATTTTTGATATATCGAGAGTCATTTGTCCTATATTGTCTTTGCTGTAATTAGCAGGGTTGATTATACTGCAAAGGTACATTTTTTTGGTAAAAAATTTGTTTTTCAAAATAAAAAAATGTTACCTTTGGGTATGTTACTATGTAGTAACATACCCAAAGGTAACATACCAATAAGTAACATATATGGAATCACCTTTCAATTTTGGAAAAACATTTGTAGGTCAGACATTTGTAAATAGAGAGATTGAGCGAAAAATGCTAAAAATCAACTTTCAGTCGGGTGTCAATACCATACTTCTGTCGCCTCGTCGATATGGAAAATCTTCGCTGGTAAAGCAAGTAGCGTTCGAAATGGGAAAAGACGAAAATGTCCGTTTTGTATTTATAGATTTCAACCACATTAGGAGCGAAGAAGATATATATAAATATCTATTGGAAAGAACATTAAAAGCCACTTTGTCGAAACGTTCCGAATTTTTAAATGCTGGTAAAAATTTCTTTAAAAAGATTATTCCCGTTATTAGCTATAGTATTGATCCGAAAAACGATTTGTCGGTAAGTTTGAATTGGGAAGAAGTGCAAAAATCGAAAGATGAGATACTTAATTTGCCCGAAATTATTGCGCAAAAAAAAGATTTAAAAATCGTTATTTGTATTGACGAATTTCAGAATATTTCTAATTTGCCCAACTCGCTAGAAATAGAGAAGGAACTACGCAGTTATTGGCAACATCACAAATGTGTGGCTTATTGTTTGTTTGGAAGTCGCCGACACATGATGTCCGAAATTTTTAATAGTGAGGAGCGGCCTTTCTATCGATTTGGTAGCACTATTTTGCTCGATCGTATTGAAGAGAAATATTGGACAGAATTTATTGAAAAAAGCTTTCGAAATACAGGAAAAAAAATAAAAAATGAGTTTTCTGTTTTAATAGCCCAAACGGCAGAGAATCACCCGTATTATGTACAACAATTGTCGCATACGGTGTGGATTTTGACCGAAAAAGAGGTTAATAAAAAGATTTATAATGAGGCAGTTGATCTAGTTATTAGAACCAATGCTATGTTTTATCAGGAAATTTATGAACAATTGAGCGCTACGCAAATTGGCATGTTATATGCCGTATGCGATGGTGTTACTCAGTTTTCGTCGGTCGATGCTATGAACAAATATAAGCTTGGGACATCAAACAACGTCAAAAAAAACCGCGAATCGCTTTCGCAGCGCGATCTTATTGAGTTTCGTAAAACGGGAGCAACTTTTGTCGATCCTTTTTTCAAAAAATGGTTTGTTGGGATAAAAAATGAATAAGAGAATTTGAATTTCGTGGTAAGGAGTATGTAGTAGCGTGTTGTGTTTTTTATATTTTACCGTTTAAAATATCCTCAATTGGAAAAATTAGATCATAGTTATTCCAATTTAAATTGCCATCTACAATTTCAAAAGATTTAAATTTATCTTCATTCAAATATTGCCGAATAGAAGGTTGTGAAGAAGTTTCGAGAAAAGGCTTGAAATCGACCAATCTATGAAAACCATCACTAAAAAAGACTCTTATAGCAAAATCACCAATGTATTTTGCAGATTTAATCTCAATTAATTCAACTTTAAAGTCATTATAGTCTTCAACGATTCTCATTTAATTCGAGTATTAATTTTTTCCATTTCAATGTCCTTGTGATATACAAAATAATCAATCCACTTTTGTACAATCTTTTCTGAATATGCTTCAAGAAAATCCTCAAAATCCTTTAGTTTTGAACCTGTCAATGGTTTATATCCCTTAATAGGCTTTATTCTAATTTCAATAATTTTACCATCAACAATATAAAATTCTGCTTTACTTTCAAATCCAGAATGTTTTGCATGAACATGAATTGGCTCATGCTCATTTGAATAGAAAAATATCAGAATTCCTAAATATTCAAATATACATGGCATTATTTCAAATTTAAGAACAAATTTAATCTATTTTTAAGGTAAAATCAAGATTAATAAGTGAAAATAAGTTCTTAATATTATCTGTCTTTTTTGTATTTCGCCATTATGCTAAAAATATTTTTACTTTCATGTAACTTTTTCACATTCTCGCGCAACTTATATTTAGAAATCAATTATTGAATTTCGGACAAGGGGTTTAAAACACAGCGAATTATTGTGTCGCAGTAACGAGTTAATGCAAAGGGTGTATGTGGTGTCATATGCACCCTTTGTTTAAATCAACCAAACGATATAGTTAGGCTTCATGCTGAAATAACATTTCGAATATTTCGTTTGTTTCGAATATTTCGATTATCTTTGCGTTAAGAAAAAATGAGAGACATGCAAATTTTGGAAAATATTACACGACCCACAAAGGAAGAACAGATTGCAGCAATGAAATCGTATGATGCCCTTGCCAATGTTCTCAGTGAATTAAAAGATAATAATCCTGAAATTGAGATTGAAGAAACACGAGAAAAAATAAGGGTTCCATTAAGTGCTTTAAAATTATTAGTACAAATTTTAAAGGAGACAAGCAATGGACGACCTGTTTCAATTGTACCTATTGCAACCGAATTGACAACTCAAGCTACTGCGGAGTTACTTAGTTGTTCAAGACCTCATGTTATAAAGCTTCTTGAATCAGGAGAAATTAAGTTTACAAAAGTTGGCAAACATCGAAGGGTTAGATATGAAGATGTTGTAAGCTACAAAAGCAAAATGAAAGCACATCAAGAAAATTTAATAAATGAAATAATTAACTCTGACGAAGAAGCTGGATTATATGATTCATAGTGTAAAATTTAAATGTTTATTAGACACAAATGTCATATATCCACTTTGGATACGTGATTTATTGATGTGGTTTGCTTATTATGAACTATATACTCCCAAATGGAGTATCAACATCTTTGATGAGTGGATATCGATAATGAAAAGAAAAGGAATTGAAGAGAACGAGGCTTTAAAACGTGCTGATAAAATTAATCTTGTATTTCCTGATGCCTTAGTAGTAAATTTCGAACCATTAATTGACTCATTAAAACTCCCAGATATAAATGATAGACATGTTTTGGCAGCAGCAATAAAGACAAATGCCGACCTGATAATTACCAATAATTTAAAAGATTTTCCGGAAGATTATTTATATAGCTTTGGATTAAAGGCAAAAGCCCCTGATGACTTTTTTACTGATATAATTGACTTGAACCACGACTTATCTGTTCAAGCTTTTAAAAAAATGGTTTTGAATAAAAAGAATCCTCCATATAATGAATATGATGTACTTGATATTTTTAGAAATAATGGATTGAAAGATACAGCTGACTATCTTCATGCACTAATATAAGAAAGCGCGAAAGCCTAGCAGCAATGCATTGGGCAGTTGTTGCATTTCGAAAGTTCCCCTCTGAGTCGTTGATTGACCATGCCATCGATACGTTCGCGGAGTGGTTCGACCTTTATTTGTTCAATTATTTCGTGAGTAAATGCAAACATCATAAGCAGACGGGCTTCGTCCTTTGGTATACCTCTGGCACGTAGGTAAAACAGGGCATCTTGGTCGAGCTGCCCAACTGTAGCGCCATGGCTACATTTTACATCGTCGGCATATATCTCCAATTGTGGTTGGGTGTTCATTTTGGCTGTGTCGGTCAGTAGCAGATTGCTGTTGCGTTGGTATGCCAAGGTCTTTTGAGCATCGCGGCTTACAAGTATTCGGCCTCCAAATGCCCCTGTCGACTGGTGGTCGAGCACACTTTTGAATAGTTGGTTGCTCGTACAATGTGGTTTTGCATGGTTAATAAAAATATTGTTGTCGACATGCTGGTTTTGGTCTGTGAGGGCAAGGCCGTAACTATTGTGTTCGGCACCTTCGCCATTGAGTATGGCGCTCAGGTTGTTGCGAATAAGTCCTCCGTGCAACGATATGGTGTTGGTCGATACTCGACTGTGCGATTCCTGATGAATAAAGGTATTGGTAATGTGTGTAGAGTTGTTGTGCTCGTTTTGTAAGCATACCTGGTTGTATTGTGCATTGTTGCCTACATAAACCTCGGTGAGCGAGTTAGTCAGAAAACGGTTTTGCGAAAGAGTATGTTCGCAAAAGAGTATGTCGGCAGTGGCATTGTCCTCTAGTACAATTAGATTGCGGTGAGTAACCATAAGGTTCTCGTTCGACAACAAAACATTGATAATCTGTATGGTTTTACCGTGGTCTTTGCCTTTAGGGACATAGAGCATAAATCCATCGGAAAACATACCGCCATTGAGGGCTGTAATGCCGTCGTTGCTGGTATATTTGCCAAAATGTTTTTGAGTAATCTCGGGCAATTCAGTAAATGCTTGTTTGATGCTTCCAAACCATACTCCCGAAGGCTGCCAGCCGTTTAAAACATTTTTTTTGTAATAGAAACCATTGTGGATAATAACATTGTCGGTACCAATATCGGGAACATCGCATTTGAATATCTCGTTTACGTCGATAATTGCTGGCTTTTCGGTCAAATATGCATTGTATCCATTGTCAAATGCAGATTCTAAATCTGTATATTTGTATTTTTCGGAACGTTTACGAGGTATACCTAATTGGGCATATTGGTCAATCGACGATTGGCGGAAATTTTCGATATACTCTGGATATGAGCCCCTTATTGTTTCTATATTAGATTGGTATAGCTCTATGTATTTATCGTCATTCATATAATTTAACTCATTTATTTCAAATTGCTTTTTAGATAGTGTCTTCGACTCCGCTCAGACTGACCGTCACCCTGAGAGGAGCCGAAGGGTAATGCAGTTTTTTAATAAAATGCAATTTATTCTTTAATTTCAGCTTCTTCCTTTATCCAGTCGTATCCTTTTTCTTCGAGTATCAAGGCTAGTTCTTTGCCGGCAGTCTTCACTATTCGGCCTTTGTAGAGAATGTGTACAAAGTCAGGAACTATATAATCGAGCAAACGTTGGTAATGAGTAATTACAATCGTAGCATTTTCGGGCGATTTGAGTTTGTTGACCCCTTGGGCAACAATACGCAAAGCGTCTATATCGAGACCCGAGTCGGTTTCGTCGAGTATCGAGAGTTTGGGTTCGAGCATTGCCATTTGGAAAATCTCGTTACGCTTCTTTTCGCCACCCGAGAAACCTTCGTTTACAGAGCGACTGGTTAGTTTCGAGTCGATTTCAACCACCGATTGTTTTTCGCGCATGAGTTTCAAGAATGCAGAAGCCGACAATGGTTCCAAACCCTTGTACTTGCGATGCTCGTTCATGGCAGCACGCATAAAATTAGTCATACTAACTCCCGGAATTTCTACCGGGTATTGAAAACTAAGAAAAATACCTTCTCTCGAGCGGTCTTCGGGAGGCATTTCGAGCAGATTCTTTCCATTGAAGGTTACTTCGCCTTCGGTTACTTCAAATAGTTCGCGTCCAGCAAGTAAACCAGCTAAGGTGCTTTTGCCCGACCCATTGGGCCCCATTATGGCGTGTACTTCGCCTGCTTTTACTTCGAGGTCAATGCCTTTGAGTATTTCTTTTTCGCCTATCTTGGCGCGGAGATTTTTGATTGTGAGCATAAATTTGATTTTTGTAGTTGAGTAGTTGAGCAATCGTGTAGTTGAGTAGTCGTATAGTTGAGTGGTTTATGTTGAATTTGCTTGAATGGCTCGAATGAAATTGTTAAGTAGTTTGTTTACTTCGTCATTTATTGAATGTAGAGCATTAGATTCAGTTTCATTGATATATTTTAGGTCAGAAGCCAGTATAATATAATAAGAACATTCATCTAAAGACCCTTGTGAAATATTGTAAAATCGTAATTTGTCAGCTTTACCTCTTTTGACAAATCCTTCAGCAATATTTGCGGCAACAGATACAGCAGCTCTTCTGAATTGTGAAGTTAGGCCAAAAGTTTCGGTTTTAGGAAAATTTTCAGTTACTTTATATACAAGCAATACAAATTCATGTGACTTTTGCCACACAATTAAATCCTTGTATTTTCTTGCTTTCTCCATTTTTATTAAATCTAACTCATCTACTCATCTACTCGACTACTCATCTACTCGACTACTCATCTACTTTTTTTACCCCACACTTCCTTCCAAACTTACCTGTAATAGCTTTTGTGCTTCAACGGCAAATTCCATAGGTAGTTGATTGAGTACCTCTTTGGCATAACCATTGACAATAAGGCCTATTGCGTCTTCGGTGCTAATGCCCCTTTGGTTGCAATAGAATATTTGGTCTTCACCAATTTTTGAGGTTGTAGCTTCGTGTTCAACAATGGCCGATTGGTTGTCGACCTCCAAATAAGGGAACGTATGTGCACCGCATTTGTCGCCCAGCAACAACGAGTCGCATTGCGAGTAGTTGCGCGAATTGTCAGCGTTTTTGAGGATCTTGACAAGTCCACGGTAGCTGTTATTGCTCTTTCCGGCCGAAATACCTTTTGAAACTATTCGACTTTTAGTGTTTTTGCCAATGTGAATCATCTTTGTACCTGTATCGGCTTGTTGGTAGTTGTTGGTAACGGCTACTGAATAAAATTCGGCGCTCGAATGGTCGCCTTTGAGTATACAACTTGGATATTTCCAAGTAATTGCCGAGCCTGTTTCGACTTGAGTCCACGAAATTTTGGCATTGTTGCCTTTGCATATTCCGCGTTTGGTCACAAAGTTGTATATTCCCCCTTTGCCATTTTTGTCGCCAGGGTACCAGTTTTGTACCGTTGAGTATTTGATTTCTGCTCCTTCCATGGCCACTAGTTCGACAACAGCTGCGTGCAATTGGTTTTCGTCGCGCATGGGAGCTGTGCAGCCCTCGAGGTAACTAACATAAGCTCCTTCGTCGGCTACAAGCAGGGTGCGTTCAAACTGTCCGGTATTGGCTGCGTTTATCCTAAAATAGGTCGAAAGTTCCATAGGGCAGCGCACTCCTTTAGGGATGTAGCAAAACGACCCATCGCTAAATACCGCAGAGTTTAATGTTGCATAGAAATTGTCGGTATAGGGTACAACTGATCCTAGATATTTTTTTACCAATTCGGGAAATTCCTTTACTGCTTCGCTAAATGAGCAGAAAATGATGCCTTTTTCGGCCAATGCTTCGCGAAAGGTGGTTTTTACCGAAACGCTATCCATAACGGCATCGACTGCTACGCCTGCCAATTGGAGGCGTTCCTGAAGAGGTATTCCTAATTTCTCAAATGTGGCAAGCAATTCGGGGTCAACTTCGTCTATACTGTTGTATTTTGCTTTGTTTCCTGGAGCTGCATAGTATATTATGTCTTGATAGTCGATGTTTGGAATTTTCAGGTGTGCCCATTCGGGCATTTTCATGGTAAGCCAATGGCGGTATGCTTTCAATCGCCATTCCAGCAACCACCCGGGCTCTTCTTTTTTGGCAGATATGAGCCTTACCACGTCTTCGCTCAATCCTTTCGGAATTACCTCGGTCTGTACGTCGGTTACAAAACCATATTTATAATCATTCTGGGTTATTTCAGTGAGTATTTGTTCGGAATTATTTTCCATTTTAATATCAAATTAATTCTTCTTTCTAAATATATAACAAAAAAACGCCCCCGCAGTTCATTAATTTAGAATTATTCTAAACAACGCAAAGATAATATTTCTTTTTAACTTTATTCTTCTTGAAAACATTATGAATCAAAAAAAGTTTAACGAAATTAAAATGTGTATTGGTATTTTTGTTAAAGCAATTCGATTTATGTAATAAAATGTTAGTATCTTTTTTTACAACAATTCTATTACAAACTCATTTAATATACTTTTGAGGAAAAAAAAGCATTGAATATTAGACTATTATTTTATATAGGTTTTTTGTTTATTTTTCAGACATTGTTGTCTCAAAATACTAGAGAGATAGAGCTTCCAAAGGTTAAGCCTCCTCTTACCCGTATTTTGTTTGTGTTTGACGCTTCCAATAGTATGGCAGGCATGTGGGAGAGCGATGTTAAAATAAACATTGCTCGCAAGGTGCTTATAAGCATGATCGACAGCATAGAGCATTACGAAAACGTACAAATGGCATTGCGAGTATATGGACATCAAAGTCCGGTGCCTCCACAGGATTGTAGCGATACACGGCTCGAAGTCGAGTTTGCTAAAAACAATGCGTCTATAATCAGGCAAAAGCTCAGATATATTACTCCCAAAGGAACTACACCAATAGCCAATTCGTTGGCTAGGGCTGCCAACGATTTTGCTCCCTGCGAAAATTGTCGCAATGTTATAATACTTATTTCAGATGGTTTAGAGGCTTGCGATGGCGATCCTTGTGCGGTGTCCGATTCGTTGCAACGAATGGGTATTGCGCTAAAACCATTTATTATTGGAATCGGTATCGACGAAAATTTTAGTAAAACCTTCGAATGTATAGGTCGATATTACAATGCTACAAATGAAGAAAAATTTAAGGAATTTATGGGAATCGTAATTTCACAGGCATTAAATTCAACCACATCTCAGGTAAACTTGCTCGACGAAAAAGGTTTGCCTACAGAAACCAATGTCAACATGACTTTCTACGATCGATATTCGGGAAAGGTGCTTCAAAACTATTATCATACGTTGAATCACCGTGGAAACCCCGACACCTTGGTGCTTGATCCATTGGTAACATACAGAATTGTGGTTAATACATTGCCTCCGGTTGAAATCGATAGTGTAAAGGTCGATCCGGGCAAACATACTATTGCAGCAGTAAGTGCACCTCAGGGTATGCTTGTGCTTAAATCGGTTGGAGCCGATGTTTATCGCGATTTGTCGTTCTATGTCAGAAAAGCAAATAACATTGAAACAGTCAACTATCAGAAAATGGGGCAGACAGAACGCTATTTGGTTGGAACGTATGATGTTGAAATACCTGTTTTGCCTCGTTTGTTTGTCAAAGAAGTTGAAATTAAACAAAGTTCGACTACCACATTGAAACTGCCCAGACCCGGAATTGTCACTTTTCTTACTAATGTAACTGGATATGGAAGTTTATATATAATGCGCGAAAATAAGCAAGAGTGGATCTATAATTTAAATTTATTGAATAATAGAAGTGAAATGGTGTTGTTGCAGCCTGGACAATATGTCGTTGTTTTTCGGTCGCAAGGTGCCAAACAAAGCATATATACTGTTACTAAGAAGTTCGAGATTAATTCGGGGAGTTCTTTAGCTCTCGAATTATATTAATTCACTATTTTTGCGCCAAAATTTAAAGAATGTTTTTTGAAAGAAAATTTTAAATAAAAATTAATATTATGTCAAAAGCTTATGTATTTCCCGGACAGGGAGCTCAGTTTGTAGGAATGGGTAAAGATCTTTACGACAATTCGTCGCTTGCAAAAGAACTTTTCGAAGAAGCCAATTCAATACTTGGTTTTTGTATAACCGATCTTATGTTTGCCGGAACCGACGAAGATTTGAAACAAACAAAAGTTACTCAACCAGCCATATTTTTGCATTCAGTGATATTGGCAAAAACGCTTGGAGCCGAGTTTAAGCCCGACATGGTGGCTGGTCACTCATTGGGCGAGTTTTCTGCTTTGGTTGCCAATGGAGCATTGTCGTTCAAAGATGGTTTGGTATTAGTGTCGAAACGTGCTATGGCTATGCAAAAAGCTTGCGAAGCCAATCCGTCGACTATGGCTGCAATTCTTGGATTGGACGATGCCATAGTTGAAGAAGTATGCGCTTCGATTGCCGAGGTAGTAGTGCCTGCAAACTATAATACTCCCGGACAGCTTGTTATATCTGGATCAATTGCTGGTATCGATGCTGCTATTGTTGCATTGCAAGCCAAAGGTGCTAAACGAGCTTTGAAACTTCCTGTTGGTGGTGCTTTTCACTCGCCACTTATGGAACCTGCCCGCAAAGAACTGGCAGAAGCTATTCAAGCTACAAATTTTGCAAAACCTGTATGTCCAGTTTATCAGAACGTCGATGCTAAGCCATATACCGATCCTTCAAAGATTAAAGAAAACCTCAATCTTCAGTTAACTGCTTCAGTGCGCTGGACGCAAACTGTTCAGAACATGGTTGCCGATGGTGCTGCCGATTTTGTAGAAGTGGGTCCTGGTAAAGTGCTTCAAGGTTTGATTAAGAAAATTAGCCCTGCTGTTAATGCTGCAAGTGCTTAAAAAATATATGAGTATTGAGTTAAGAGATATGAGTATTGAGATATTATATATTTGATATTAAAAAAAGGATATGATACAGTTAAGTTTTTATCCTGATTTTTATAAATTATATCTCATGTCTTATATCTCATGTCTTATATCTCGTATCTCGTATCTCGTATCTCGTGTCATTTGTTATTAGTCATTTGTAATTTTTTTTATGAAAGCAATTTTATTGGTCGGTGTAGGTAGTTTCTTGGGAGGTGCTTTGCGCTATTTGACCAACATAATGGCTCAAAGGTATTTTCTTTTGACTTTTCCATTTGGTACATTCATTGCCAATATTTTAGGTTGTTTTTTAATTGGTGTGTTTTTTGCCCTTAGCGAACGCAATAGTGCTATAAGTTCTGAATGGCGGCTGTTTCTCATTACAGGCTTTTGCGGAGGTTACACTACCTTTTCAAGTTTTTCGATAGAAAGTCTCAATTTGCTGCGAGGAAAAGAATATTTCTTTTTTTCGTTAAATATTGGAGCAAGTATCATTTTAGGTATTTCGGCAACTGTTTTTGGTATTTTCGTAGTCCGATTATTAAGTAAATAATTTTTTTTTTCTAATGCGTACAATTTTTGTTTTATTAGTATTGTCAATACAGTTAATATCGGCTCAAAGCTCAAAGCTTCCTTCCGAGAAGCCCAAATTGGTCGTTGGAATTGTTATAGACCTTATGCGTTATGAGTATTTGTTTAAGTTTTGGGATAAGTACGAGAACAATGGCTTTAAACGCTTGGTAAATGAAGGTAGTATGTGCAAAAATGCCCACTACAACTATATATTTAACCCGTCGAGTGTCGGATTTGCAACCATTGCAACCGGTTCAAATCCTTCTGGGCATGGAATCGTTGCAGAAACTTGGTATGTGCCACTTACAGGAAAAGAAGTAAATGCGACACTAACAGAGAGCGGAACAATTGTTGGTTCAAAGTCCGATATTCCACGTTTTTCGACCGACAACATGCTGTCGACCACATTTGGCGACGAAATGCGTATGTCGTCGTTCAAAAAGTCGAGTGTAATTTCTGTTTCGCTCGATGGTTCGTCGGCAGTGCTTAGTGGAGGTCATATTGCCAATGCTGCATATTGGTTCGACCACGAAACCGGTTTTTGGATTACTTCTTCCGATTATATAAGCGAATTGCCCCAGTGGGTGTTGGATTTTAACAACAAGAAATTGGCCGATACTTATCTCGATCGAAATTGGGAAACTGTACGTCCAATAGCTGAATATAAAGAAAGTCTTCCCGATAACAATGTTTATGAACTTGGCATAAAAAGTCAAAAAACATTTCCTTACGATTTGAAAGCTCTGTCGATACCTCTCGGAAGCACAAAGCGAAACTACGATTTGTTAAAATACACACCTTTTGGCAATAGCCTTACCAAAGATTTCGCAATCTCGGCTTTGGTAAACGAACGACTTGGACAAGACGAATATACAGACTATTTAAGTGTCAATTTTTCGTCGACCGAATATATTTCCAAGCAATTTGGCTTGCTCTCGGTCGAAACAGAAGATGCCTATCTGCGTTTGGATAAGGAGATACGTCATTTTCTCGATTTTCTCGATACCTATGTAGGCAAAGGAAATGTGTTGGTTTTTCTTACATCGAACCATGGGGCAGCATTTAATCCGCAATATATGAGCGAAATTGGGATACCTTCGGGTATTTTTAATCAGGAACAATCGATGCATTTGCTCAATAGTTATTTGGATATATTGTATGGCAAAGGCGATTGGATCAAGCTCTATCGTGGACAGCAAATATTCCTCAATCGCGATTTGATTGAAAATTCGAAACTTCAATTGCCTGCTTTTCAAGATGTAACTGCTCGTTTTTGTTTGCAATTTACAGGTGTTTCAAATGTTGCTACATCGAGCCAGTTGCAAAATGCAGCATATACAAACGGAATTTTTCAGAAGATGCAGAATAGCTTTAATCAGAAACGATCGGGCGATATCTTTCTCAATTTTGAGCCTGGCTGGGTCGATAAGGACAATACCTATGCCGCACACAACTCGGCATACAGCTACGATACACACGTGCCTCTTATTTTTTATGGATGGCGTATCAATCGGCAAACCATATACGACCCGGTAGATATGGTCGATATTGCTCCAACTATTTGCACCTTTCTCGATATAGCCTATCCAAATGGATGTCAGGGTAAACCCATTTTGCAGCTTCTAAAATAAAGCGTATGATTTTGAAACTCGCCATATCGCCATGCCCGAACGATACATTTATGTTCGATGCGCTTGTCAACAAAAGGATTGATGGGGGGGGGCTTCAGTTTGAAACCAATTACCAAGATATTGAAGAGTTAAATGGGCTAGTAGCTATGCAAATTCCCGATGTTTCGAAAATAAGTGTTGCAGCTTATCCTGCTATTTCTGAATTTTATCAAATACTCGATGCCGGAGCAGCTATGGGAAACAGCAATGGCCCGATTCTTGTAAGTAAAAAGCCCTATACAATTGATCAAATAAACGACCTGTCGATTGCAATTCCCGGAATTCGCACTACAGCAAACCTTTTGTTGAATATTGCATTTCCAAATGCCCAGAAGAAGGAAGAAGTGCTATTTTCGAAAATTGAAGAACTTGTATTGCAAGAGAAGTACGATGCCGGACTTATTATTCACGAGTCGCGCTTTACATTCCAAAGCAAAGGTTTGTACAAGATCGTAGATTTGGGCGAATACTGGGAGCAATCATACAAAATGCCAATAGCATTGGGCTGTATCGTGGTGCGCCGAAGTTTGCCCGATCAAATAAAAGATTTGATCAATAGAAAAATTGCAGAAAGCGTGAAATATGCTTTTGATTACAAAGAGCAAAGCAAACCCTATATTAAATGCTATTCGCAGGAATTGGCCGATGAAGTAATTGAGCAACATATAGCTTTGTATGTCAACAAATATTCTGTGTCGCTCGGTGACACTGGAAGAGATGCAATTGAATTTTTATTTGAGAAAAGTAATTTGCCTAATAGAATTATGGACAAACGGAATATTTTTCTTGTATAAAATATTTTACCTTTGATAAAAATATTTTTATGATTATAAAAGATAAATAATCAAAGGCAGTTACTAATTAATTTGCCCGAGAATTTCACTAAAAGGAGAAAAATAATGGTGGTTTTAAATGACTCGGTCGATTCGAAAACAAATAAAATGAAGTTTTATTACCTGCAAAAACCTATGGTCTTGACGAAGAGTCAATTGCTCTTTGTTACCAAATAAGAACTATTGATAAAAGACGTTTTGCCCAGTATTATGGTTTGATTGATGATGCTGAAAAACAAAAGGAATTGTTTGAAGCTCTTATGTTTCAATTTGGTTTTGATAAATTTTTATAACAATGATAGTAATTACAGGTGCAGCAGGTTTTATAGGTAGTTATGTGGTTGGTCGCCTCAATTCCGAAGGTTTCAATGACCTCGTTTTGGTCGACGATTTTTCGAAAACAGAAAAAAATCGTAATTTGCAGGCAAAGGTGTTTACTTCAAAGGTAAAACGCACTCAGTTCTTCGATTGGCTTAGACAAAATCACCGCTTTGTGCAGTTTGTGGTGCATATTGGTGCACGTACCGATACTACAGAGTTCAATAAAGCCATTTTTGACGAATTGAATTTGGGATATACTCAGCAAACATGGAATTTGTGCGTGGAATTTGGTTTGCCATTGATCTATGCTTCGTCGGCTGCAACTTATGGCGATGGAGCATTGGGCTACAAAGACGATCACGATTTGTGTTTCAAGCTGAAACCCCTCAATCCTTATGGCGATTCGAAAAACGATTTTGATAAATGGGCTTTGCAACAAGAAAAACAACCATTTTTTTGGGCTGGTCTCAAGTTTTTTAATGTTTATGGACCAAACGAGTATCACAAAGGGCGCATGGCTTCGGTTATATTTCATGCATACAACCAAATAAAAGCAAATAGGCAAATGAAATTGTTTCGTTCGCACAATCCGGAATTTAAGGATGGTGAACAACTTCGCGATTTTATTTATGTGCGCGATTTGGCAGAAGTTATTTTATTTCTGATGAAAACCCGCAAACAATCGGGTATTTACAATCTTGGAACAGGCAAAGCCCGTACTTTTCTCGATTTGGTAAAGGCTACTTTCAAAGCAATGAATGTGCCCGAAAATATCGATTTTGTCGATACTCCCATAGATATACGCGACAAATACCAATACTTTACCGAAGCCGACATGAGTAAGCTCAGAAGTATTGGTTACGACAAGCCTTTTACAAGCCTCGAAGATGGTGTGGCTGATTATGTGGGAAATTATCTTATAATGAATAAATGTTTTTAGTTTTAAAATTGAATAAAATGAAAAAAGGTTTTTTATTGTTTTTTGTATTATGCATGGGAGTAAATACTTTTGCGAAAGTAAATTCGCATGCAATAGGTGCACGAATAGGCGGAGATGGAGATATTAATGGTATTGAGATTTCGTACCAACGTGCAAAAGGGAGTGCCAATAGACTGGAGTTTGATTTGGGTTTTGCATCCAATAAATTCCGCGATCAAATTTCTTTAGCAGGTATATACCAGTGGAATTTTAATATTGAAGATGCTTTTAATTGGTATGTTGGCCCGGGTGCAAGTGTAGGATTGTATAAATATACCAATAGTTATATAAACATTGGTATTGGTGGGCAAATTGGTATTGAGTACGATTTTAAGAAACAAGATGTGCCTTTGTTGTTAAGTATAGATGCCCGTCCAATGTGGGATCTCATTGGCGACCATACCGGATTAGGATGGGGAGCTGCTTTGGGAATTCGATATGTATGGTGAAAATTACTAAATTGATATGTTAGACTATTTGAAACCCGAACGAGTGCTGTTTCTCGATATCGAAACTGTCCCTGCTTTGCCCGATTTTAGTGAACTCGATGAGGGATTTCAAAAATTGTGGGAGAAGAAATCGTCGCAATTTCGTAAGGAAGACCAAACGGCTGCCGATGTTTATGGGCGAGCCGGAATATATGCCGAATTTGGAAAAGTTATTTGTATATCCTTCGGAATGTTGCATTGGAAAGATGGTCAACGAATGTTGCGAGTAAAATCGCTATACAACGACAACGAATACGCTGTATTGAAAGACTTTTCAGACCTTCTCATTAAGTTAAACTCGGCAAACGACCTTGTACTTTGTGGGCACAATGGCAAGGAGTTCGATTTTCCTTATATATCGAGGCGTATGCTTATCAACAATATAGCCTTGCCTACGGTGCTCGATGTGGCTGGACGAAAGCCTTGGGAAACCCAGTTTGTCGATACTTTGGAGTTGTGGAAGTTTGGCGATTACAAAAATTACACATCATTGGAACTTCTTACAAAGGTAATGGGCATACCATCGCCCAAAAACGATATTGATGGAAGCATGGTTGCAAAGGTTTATTATCAGGATAAAGACTTGGAGCGAATTGCACGTTATTGTTGTAACGATGTGGTAGCGTTGGTAAGGCTTTTACTTAAGTTTAAAGGCGAAAAGCTATTGCCCGACGAGCAAATAGAAATTGTATAAAACAAAAAAGCCGGACCTCAACGAATCCGGCTTTTTTGTTATTTTCAAATTTTCACATTTGACATTCTCACATTACTTTATTCTTTAGTTACCAATTTTGTAGTAACCCCACCTTTAGTTCTTAATTGTAAAATATAACAACCTTGTGCAATGTTTGCAGTGCCAATGAGTGTTGTGTGTGTACCTGTATCCATTTTTCCGGCTGCAACTTTAACAATCTCTTTGCCTTGCAAGCTCAACAAGCTAATGCTAACTAGAGATGGCTCGTTTATGTTGTATTCAACTGTAAGGCTGTGGTTAAACGGATTAGGTATGGCTTTGATTTTAGAAACCGATTGCGTTTGATTTTGTTTGGTGCTTGTTTCGCCAACAATTACAATTTCGTTGCAAACTTGATCGCTCTCGCCCGTAACCGGATCCGATACCGTGTAGCAAACACTGTAGGTGCCAGGTTCTGAGTAGGTGTGTGTTTGCGAGTCCGATGTGGTATCGCTGGTTTGGTCGCCAAAGTCCCAACGAAGTTTTGCATGGTCGCCAATACCTGTTCCGACAAAGTCGACCGGGTAGCCACCTGCTTTTTGGCTATAGCCCATTTGATCCATACCAAATGCTGCTTTCAAACCGGTCGATGTCATACCAATGTTCAGCAGTTTGTATGTTTTGTCGCTGCACAAGTTGCTGTTGCTTACTTTGAGTCCCACCAAATAGTATCCCGATGCAGGAGCTGTAAAGCTCACATCCTTTGTAGTAGACTTCCATGCTCCGTTGTTGTAATCCCAATCCCATTTGTCGGGGTTGCCGAGCGAAGCATCGCTACATGAAGCTTTTTTCTGAGCATCGTCGACCGAGTAGTTAAACTCTGCCAAACATTTAACAGCAGCCAGGTTTACCACTACCTGTTGGCACGATATGTTGCTAATACCAAAGCTGTTAACTACAGTTAAACATACGTTGAAATAACCTGTTTTGGTGTAAGTGTGCGATGGGTTTGCCGAAGTGTCGGTTTGTCCATCGCCAAAGCTCCACAGGCGTTTTTTGATTTGACCCATACTCTTGTCGGTAAATACCACGGTATTGTCAGTTGCACTTGCTTGATACATGAAGTTTGCTTCGCAGTCGCTACCTTCGCTTCCAATGAGTAAAACCTTTTCGTGATTGTCGTAACAACCCGTTGCGGCATCGTATGTTGTAAGCATGGCCGTATAATAGCCCGGCTTCTTGTATTGATGCTTAGGTTTAGAGGTGGTCGACATGTGACCATCGCCAAAGCTCCAAATCATAGCAGAAGCCACACCAATATTGCTTTCGGAGAAGGTAACAGTGTTGCTCAACGAGTCTACAAAGTACGAGAACACGGCATCGCACTTGACCTCACCCACTTGGATAGACTGAGCGTAACTATCGAAGCAGCCGGTAGCCTTGTT
>CAMDBI010000020.1 GCA_945889005.1 Bacteroides fragilis | reverse complement strand
TTTACATTAGGGGCTACAGCCAGTTCGGGATTGGGAGTTAGCTATATCAGTTCAAATGAATCTGTTGCAACAATTTTAGGAAATACAGTAAGCATAGTAGGAGCAGGCACTACGACCATAACCGCCAGTCAGGTAGGCGACGATGACTATTTAGCCGCAGACGATGTGCCACAAGCCTTAACCGTAGATCAATCGGCACAAAGCATAAGCTTTGGAATTTTGCCAAACAAGACCTATGGCGATGCCTCTTTTACACTAGGGGCTACAGCTAGTTCAGGATTGGTTGTTACTTATGCTAGTTCAAATGAATCAGTTGCAACAATTTTAGGAAATACAGTAAGCATAGTTGGAGCAGGCACTACGACCATAACCGCCAGTCAGGTAGGCGACGATGACTACTTAGCTGCCGACGATGTTCAGCAAGCCTTAACCGTAGATCAATCGGCACAAAGCATAAGCTTTGGAATTTTGTCGAACAAGACCTATGGCGATGCCTCATTTACATTAGGGGCTACAGCCAGTTCGGGATTGGGAGTTAGCTATATCAGTTCAAATGAATCTGTAGCGACTGTCTTGGGTAATACTCTAAGCATTGTAGGGGTTGGAACTACGATTATTACTGCCAGTCAGGCAGGCGACGACAACTACTTAGCGGCACCCGATTCTGTTCAGTCACTTACAGTCAACAAAGCTAACCAGATTGTTAATTTTGAGGAAATTAGCTCCCGTAAAATAGGAGATTTACCTTTTAATTTAAATGCAAGTGCCACCTCTGGACTGCCGATTGTTTATACCAGTTCAAATACAAGTGTTGCTACTGTTACTAATGGACAAGTACTTATTAAAGCAATCGGGACAACAATTATATCAGCCAGTCAGTCAGGAGATAAGAATTATAATATGGCTGATATTGTTGATCGACTATTGATAGTTGAAGATACTTGGGTTGAATTTACATATACAAACGGCTGTTTAGGAGATGAATTTGTTTTTAACCATATATCTGAACCTCCTTCGGGAAGTACAGTAATGTCGAGAACTTGGGATTTTGGAAATGGCATTACTTCAAGCGAAGAGTCGCCTTCAATTCTTTTTAGCTCGGATAGTGCGCATCTTGTAAAATTGACGGTTACAACCAATGCATCGGTTTCTACCAGATCGCAAATTGTTTTTGTAAAACCCATTCCAAATGTCAATTTTTACTCCGATACCGTATGTGCTGGAATGCCAACTAAATTGATCAATAATTCTGTCAATAATAGCTTGCAAATTCAAAATTGGCAGTGGGATTTTGGCGATGGTACACCAATTGTTGATGTAAGACATCCAAACTCACACTTGTATGCGTTCAGTGGTTCGTTCACTGTGAGTCTTAAAGCTATAGCAAAAAATGGCTGTTCAAATTTTTTAGAAAGTAATATTTTGGTTAATTCAGTTCCTCAAAAGCCAACATTTACATATAATAAATCAATTATTTGCGACAGCGACAGTTCGAGATTAACTTTGACTCAAGCTCCCGGAGTTAGCTATCGATGGAAGTATAATGGAGTTGAAATGACAGTTGAAACAGATACATTTTATGCAAAGCAAAATGGGTTGTATAAATCAATTGCAATACAAAACAATTGTCGTTCCGAATCTGATACTTCATTGAACCTAATTGTAAATGCCAGACCCAATCTGCCATTGCTCGAATATGGAAATACCAGTGTGTGTGGTGGGGGATTTGTAAATATATCAACCCCTAAAGATTCAGGTATATCATACCAGTGGTTCGATGGAGGTAAGTTGTTGTCGGCAGAAACCGGCAATGTTTTAATTGCAGTAAAATCTGGAAATTATTCTGTGCGAGCCACCAATAGCAAAAATTGCCGAAGCCAATCAATGCCAGTTGATGTAATGGTAAATGCTAAACCTGTAATTCCTGTTATTTCTGTAAAAGGCGACACGGTATTGTGTAATGGCGATAGTAGTAAATTAGAAATTGTAAAAAATGCTGGAGAGTCGTATCAATGGTATTTAGACAATAATGAGATAATGAATGCTAATAGTAATATTTTTGAGGCGAAAAAACAGGGCAGATATAAAGTTCAGGCGAATAATCAATTTGGATGCTTTTCTGTTTCGGCCGAAAAAATGTTGAGGGTAAATCCTCGACCCGAGATTCCCAATGTTCGCTTTCAGAAAGACACGATATGTATGGGCGACTCGTTAAGCGTATCGGTCGATAGTATTGCTGGTATCGATTATCGATGGAGTGTAAATGATACTTTGCTCAGCGTTTCGAATAAATTTGATTTTATGATTGGAACGGGAGGTATTTATCTACTTAAATTGAAGAATGAATACGCTTGCGAGTCGGCATCGATTGCTCGAAAAATTGTTGTAAACCCAGTGCCGACAAATCCTGATTTGAAATGGGTTGGTAATACTGAATTCTGCACAGGCGATAGTTTAGAGGCGTCCTATAAACCCGCTGGCAATGTTACATATCATTGGTTAAAGAACAATCAAGTCCTCGATAATGTAACAGGTGTCAAATGGTTTATCAAAACATCTGGCAATTATAAAGTTTTAGCAACTAACAAGTTTGGCTGTCAATCAAGTTCTAAATCTGTTGAAGTTATTTCCAATCTATTGCCAAATAAAGAATTTATGGAATATAGCTCTACGTCTTTTTGCAAAGGCGATAGCTTAATGTTGTATATCGATAAGAAACCTAATACTAAATATTTGTGGAGAAAAGACAAAACGATTGTTCCAAATAATGAATCTAATATATTGTATGTCAAAAGCTCGGGCTTGTATTTCGTGCAGTTGACCAATTTGTATGAATGTAAGTCGTATTCAGATACTCTTAAAATTGAAACTGTTACCAAGCCTCCGATACCTAAGTTGTTAACAACCAATAATGAAACATCATATTGTCAAGGAGCAGATTTTTCGATTTCTGTTGCAAATGCTTCAACTTTATATCAGTACAAATGGTATTTCAATGGGAGTATGTTAAATGATGAAACATCAAGTTCTATTAGTGGCAATTTAAACGAGGGAGAATATAAGACAGAAGTATATTCGGGAGGGTGTTCGGTAATAAGTTCCAACCTTATTTTGACTTACAAACCACAGCCAATAAAGCCCGAAATAAAAGCGGTTGGTCCCAAGTTGTGGGTTTTAAGTTCTTTGAATAACACCTATACAAACTATCAGTGGTATTTGAATGGACAAGAAATAACTGGAGCAAATAAGAATGTTTATATAGCCGGACAGAATTTGGGGCAATATCAACTGAGAGTAAACAACGGTAGCGAGTGTTGGAGTAGTAGCGATTTGCTCAAGATTCCTGAACTTATCTATATCACAGGCTTTGAGACTGAAGAGCCGGTCAAATTAATTGATGTGATCCCGAATCCATCAAAAGGCTATTTTCAAGTACACTTTCCGTCTAACAGTGCTTTGCCTATTCGAATTGATATACTAACTTCAAACGGTATAACTGTTTATAGGGGCATGTTTCTAAAAACACCTACAAATGCTTTTTTTGAATATACAATACACCAACCGGGGTATTATATAATTCAAATAGTGGAAGGAGAAAAAAAATATTTTAAAGCAATTATTGTAAATTAGTAATTTACTAGGTTAATAATATGCAGCTACTCTTTAAAAACTAAATGACAATGTATTTTAAAATAATAATATTTTCACTTTTGTTGGTTTTCAATATATTCGATGGTTTAAGTTTTACAAAGCTTGAAAGACGAATTATGATTGATGAATGTGTTGAGTTGCTCAACAACTATTTTAAGTCGATAGGTAATTATTCAAATGCCCAAACTGAAATTCTAATGAAAAAAGAAGAAGAAAAGCTATTTCAACTTTTTTCTAATTCTAGAATTATTGTAAATAATGATTTTAAGATTAATGCCACTTTGTCCAATTTCATAGAGGTAGGTGAGTATTTAGTGAAACTTAAACAAATTTATCCAAATGGAATTGTTGTAAAAGCAGATATGACTAATCTTAAAAGCACTCCGGTAAATGTTCATGGCAACGGTTTGTATTCGATCGACTTTCTTATTAATGTTCAAATTGAAGGTAAATTGCAGGCTAACACAGCGATAATTGCCAATAATTTGGTTTTTAGAATTGGGTTTGTTCAGGTAGAAAATAAAATGAAGCAGTTTAAAATTGCCGGTATTCGAAATGAAACTATAGCTTTTCCCAAATCGACAACTTATTCGGTCGATGAATTGAAGTCTATGAAATATTCCGATGAAAACCTAAAAAAGATTGAATCATTTGTTAAGCTATTGTTGAAAGACTATGAAAACTATCTGAATTTAATTGGAAATCCCGATGAAGCTAATGAAGAAAAACAATATTTTATAAAAGAATTTACAGCTTTGTTTTTAAATCCCGAACTGCGTATTTCTAACGATTTGGTACAAAATCCCGAAAAAGAGAACTTGGCTGTTTTTGATTATATTGATCAGTACTACAATTTATACAACGGAAAGGTTAGGAATTTGAGTCTTACATACGATTCAATAAATGTCGAATATGTTGTTCCACTAGGAAAAAATAGGTTTTATACGCGTATTAGTGTTGAGAAATTTTTCAATGCAATTACGGCAAAAGGAGAAATCTATCGTTTTCGAAATCCGTATGATTTTATAATTGTTTTTGATAAAGAGAAAAATGATTTTAAAAATTTTCGGATAGAAGCAATAGATAGCAACAATAGCTTGTTTTTCGAAGAGAATGTGAAAAATCAGACCAATATTGTGCCCGAAATTCCTGTGACAGAAAATAGATTTAAAAATATAAGTGCAGGAGTCGGATTGAAGTTTTCGCCCAATCGATTTACTAATAGACTCATAACGAATGATCCTGTTCTGGTTTTTAGTGCCGATGATCATTTCTTTTTTGCACCTACCATAGAGTTTAATTGGAAATTGTCAAAATATATTTCAATTCATACAGGGTTTTCGTATGCGCAAGAAAAAACAATATATACAATTTCAGGCAATTATTCTAGTTCCATAAGTTTTAAAGATCTAAACGAATTGAATTATTACCGTCAATTGGAACTATCTTTAGACTCTCAGGTTGTATCGCAGGTATTAACATTTCCGGCTTTGGTTCGATTTCAATATATTTTCCCTACTAAATGGGGTTTCTATTCTGATTTTGGAGCAAGTTTAAATTATATGTTAAAATACCAATCGACTACGAAAGGTGCAATTTCTATGACAGGAAACTACCCCGATGTGCCCGAATTGCCCCAAAATGTCGATTTCCCCGAACTGGGTTTTTTTCGCGATCGAGTTATAGATAAGGTTGAAGTACCTGTAAACTATAGCAAAACTGTATTTAATATTGAGTTTGCCACTGGAGTTGTTATTCCTACTAGTTATTATTCCAGAATAAATATTGGTTTTAATTTTGCATATTCTATGAATCAACTATTAGAAATTAAAGAATTTACAGATTATCTGGGCAATAACAAACGTGTTAATGAAAATAGAGTGTTTTATGGTGTTGATATATCGTATATTTATAATTTCTAATTTTATACGAAACTTCATTGTGTGAAAATGAGAATAAAACTGATTATATTTTTCACTTTTTGTATTTTGATAATTTTAGCTGAAAGCATTGAAGCCAAAACCTATCAAACATCTGAGGTTTCGAGTTCGAACATTGAGGCTATTTACGATGAATTGGAGATTAAAAAAGATGATGTCGTGTTGTTTGTTGAGACAACCAATCAGTTGGTAGCAAGTTTTAAAAGCAAGTTTGTGGAATTTCAAGATCGAAGTATTTCTATCGAATCGCGATCGAAAATCTACATGGAGTTAACAGAGCTGTTTGTTTTAAACGCCGAAGTGTCGAGTAAGTATTACTTGGCTGGTAATTTTGGGGGAGAAATAAAGCGTTCCATCGATGTATATTTGTCTCGATTGAAATCGTTGCCCAACCAAAAGTCAAAAATTGAGAGTTTTGAATTGATTTTTGTTAATGAATTATTTAAACTGCCAGGCAATCGTTACACATCGATGGCTACAATTATTCATGGTTTTAAAGGTTTTAAGGACGAGCAGTTGCTATTCGATCGTATTAGTCATCAGAATATTGAAGTGCCGATGAGTGAAAATGATTTTAAGTTTTTTCTGAAACATAAGTGGATGATATATATCGGAAATGTTTGGATTACAGAATACAGATAGAAAAACATAAGCTATCTGATGAGAATAATTAAGAATATAAATTCGTAATTTTTTGTTCTGTCTCGTTCCACGAATACTTTTTTGCAAATTTTCTGCCTTCGTCACATAGTTGATTATAGTCCGATTCGGGCATCGACAAAATAGATACTACTTTGTTGGCGGTATTTGTCAGATCCGAGAAGTCCGAAATAATTGCAAAAGGTTTATTGATAAATAAACGACTAAAACTTTCATTGTTATGAAGTACGCAAGGGGTGCCAGAAGCAAGCGCTTCAATGGCAGTTAGACCAAATCCTTCGTATTCCGATGCCGAAACAAACAATTTTGCTTTGCTGTAGGCCCGAATGAGCTCTTCGTTTGATATTGCCCCTCTAAATTCGACTAAATCGGAAACATCCAAAGTGTTTGCCAACGATACAAGTCCATCTTGCTGTCGGTTCCAGTCGGGTCCGACTATTGCCAAATGGGCTTTGATATTTCTTTGGCTGAGGTGCGCTATTAGTTTGATTAGATTGTCGATGCGCTTGTGTACATCGATACGGCCAATATAAACAATTTCGCCAGGTACAACCTTTTTCTCGGTTTCTAAGTAAGGTTGTGTATTTACACCATTGTCGATCTGGACAATAGAATTTGATATTTTAGAAAAAGTATTATAGTCGCTCTCTCCGCAAGCAATCACTTGGTCGTATAGTTTGATAGTAAAACGAGTAACGAAATTGAAGAAGATTTTTTTTATCAAACCAAATTTAGCTGTGTGGAAAAAACCTCCATGGGTTGTAAGGATTATTTTTTTGCGATGAATCCATTTGGTCAAAGCCAGGTAGTCCATGAAAAAATCGACACAGTGAACATGTACCACATCAAAAGGTTTTAAATATTTCAAAACCGAAGGTGCTAGAGGATACCTGTTGCTTCCTTTGTATGGGATACGGATGATGGGAATATTGCCAATAGACTCATTTAGAGGGTATTGCTTGCCGTCCATAAAGCTCCGGTCTAGAGTAATGACCGTAACTTCGTGATTTTTTGATTGTAAAGCAGCCAATGACATCACGTAGTTTTCTATGCCACCTATCATTGGGTAAAATTGTCGAACTATATGTACAATTTTCATGGTTTAGCCCAGAAGTTTTCGTTTAAAAGACAATCTTTGTAATTGTTTTTTTCGCAGATGGCGAATCATTGCTTTGTCGGGTATTTGTTCGGTATTGATAATCTCGGCTCGAATAAAGCCAATGATATTGATGATTCCCGCGATTATATAGGGTTTTTGAAACATCCGGTAAACGCCTCTTGATAAGGCAAATAATGGATGATACCCTAAGTAATGTTGGCGTTCCCCAGCAATGAGTTCACGTTTTAAAGTTTTCTTCTGTTTAAATCCGATTGGTTTGTAGTGGATAAGTACAAGTTCTTTGTAACTGCGTGTTTCCCAGCCGAGCATTTGGGCTTTGAGTTCGTCTATGGTATCCCATCCGAGTACTCTAGGTAGTCCGCCAATTGCTTCGAAACATTCTCTCTTGTACATTTTTGCAGGTCCGCGAACATGGTCGTCGGGCATTATATCCAATATGAGTTTGTCGCCTTTGGGTTGGTATGTTTTACCACTGGTCATACCCAGTTTAGGGTTTTCGGCAAATTTTTTTAACTGAAATTCGTAATAGTCGGGTTCAAATTTTAGGTCACCATCCATTTTGATCACAAAATCCCAATCCTGAGTTTTCATAATATTGAATCCGGCATAAAAAGCTTCTACAACACCGCCCCCTGGTCTGTGCTCGCCTTTGGGTCGTTGTATAGTTCTTATCCAGTCGAATTGTTGCGTGTATTTGGCAATAATTTCGGGCGATTTGTCGGTCGATCCATCGTCTACTATGATAAACTCAACTGGTCTGATGGTTTGGTTTACAACCGACTGAATAGTTATATCCAAATAATCTTCCTCGTTTCGAACCGGTGCTATAATCACGTACTTGTTCATATATCTGTATTTTATTATTTAGCTAAGGATATTATTTATTTTTTCTTCAAATTTATTCCATTTATTTTCTTCAATAAATTTTATTTTCTGATCGATCATCGATTGATCAAATTCAAATGTAGACACAATTTGAGAAATTTCTTCAAAATTATTGAAAGTTTTAATAATTCCAAGTTTCGACAAATCTTCAAATGCTCCGGCATTGGGACCGACGATTGTGGAGTTGAAATGCAAAGAATCCATCAATGCGCCAGAACTTAAAACCGATCGATTGTTGTAGGTAAACACGATAAACTTGCTTTTGTTGGCAATTTTAAATAATTCTTCGGTACTGGCAAAACGATTTTCTATTGTTGTTTTGCTTCCAGCGTATTTTAAGGTTGTGTCAAAGTATTCCTGTGAAGAGAATTTTCCGACAATGCGTATCGTGTATTTGTCTTGGATTGTTTGTTCCCATAGGTGCTTCAAAAAAAGATCAATACCTTTGTAGGGAATCATAGATCCCCAAATGAATATATCTGTTTCTTTCGTGTTTGAGATTGCTAGGGAAAATAATGGGTCTGAAACAGGATGATGGATAAAATGAATATTTTTTCGCTTTTTCTTATATATCTCTTGAGCATAGTCGATTCCTTCCGACGCGTGAACTACAATATGGTCGCTTATTATTAACATAAGCTTAAATACCTGCTTTTTGGCAAAATATTGTTTTTTTGAATGCGAAACTTTATTGTGCATAGTCCAAATAATTGTTGCTCCTGTTATTTTTAAATATATCAAGAGCATTAGTAGTAGCAATGATTGTAAAATCCCACCTTTTTTATCGGGCAGATTCTCGATCCAATGAAACCAAAAATATTTTGCTTTGCTGATATATTTTATTAGTTGAAAAATGCCCGAACTCGATGGATCGTGTTTGTTTACGACAGTATAATTGGTTGAAATGCTTTGAATGAGGTTGTGGATGTATGGGTTTGCCGAATCGTCTTTGCCGCGTGCAGTGATAGGGTAGATATAGACTGTTTTTCTTTTGTTGTTTGTCACCTGACTCATAGTTCAATATTATTCAAGGCTAAATTAATGAATTGTTTTTGATGTTTACTCGATTTTTAAATTAAAAAATTTAATAAAAGTTTGGCTTATTTTGGTATGTTCTCGATTGGGATTGTGTATTTGAGTGTATGAATTGTTGAAAATTTTAAAGAAATAATTTTAAGGTAGATATTCTTCATTTGTCTAAAATATTTATCTTTGAAAAAAGATAAAAAAGATACGTGATAAACTAACCTAAACCATCCTTAAACCGAAAGCTATGAAAAAAGCTGATATTATTGAACTAATTAACCAGACTGCAAGAAAATTTGAATCAAACGTTTTTGTTTTTAACAAACTCGAAGATTGTGCCAATACCCATCCGGATCAACCGGCAATAGTATTCGGTGGTTCAACTCTTAGTTATCGTGAGCTTAATAATAGAAGCAATGCCTTGGCAGCTCAGTTGATCAGAATGGGGCTGCAGATCGAAAGCCCAGTAGTTGTTTCGCTAGATCGGTCTTTTGAATTGATGGTGTCGATATTTGGTATTATAAAAGCGGGCGGGGTATATTTGCCTGTATTGCCTTCCTATCCTCAAGATCGAATACTATATATTTTAGATGAAGCCAAACCAGGGGCGATTATAACAAGCAATTCAAATATTTCAAAGTTTGACGGGAATAGTCAGTTGTTACTGATCGATCAGTTTGATTATGATCCGAATATAATTTACCCAAATCCTGAAGTCGATCTTAAACCCAACAATTTAGCTTATATAATTTACACTTCGGGTTCTACGGGTCGTCCCAAAGGGGTAATGATTGAGCACCAATCGCTCATGAACCGAATAGGTTGGATGCAAGATGCTTATCCTATAAACTCGAGCGATGTGTTGCTTCAAAAAACATCTATAGCGTTCGACGTATCGATTTGGGAACTATTTTGGTGGAGTTTTACAGGTGCCTCGTTGGTGCTATTGCCTCCTAATCACGAAAAAGAGCCATCGAAACTTGTCGAGTGCATTAGACATAATGGGGTAAGTGTTGTGCATTTTGTACCTTCGATGTTCAATACATACCTTTCATATTTGAGTACTTTGCCATCACTATCGTGCCCTAGTGGTCTTAAATGGGTGTTTTGTAGTGGCGAAGAGTTGCTGCAAAGTTCTGTTATTAAGTTTTATGCACTGAACGAAATTGCAAATTCCGATTCTACATTGGTAAATCTCTACGGCCCCACCGAAGCAACTGTAGATGTTACCTACTATACTTGCCCTAAGAATATTGGCCAGGTAGTGCCTATCGGAAAGCCAATATATAACACGCAAGTTTATATTCTAAACGATAAAAACGAAGTGCAGTCAGCAGATATGGAAGGTGAGCTTGCTCTTTGCGGTGTAAACTTGGCTCGTGGTTACATACAAAACAAGGACTTAACAAATCAAAAGTTTATTCAAATAAACGTGAATGACACAATAATAAGGGCATATAAAACCGGAGACCTTGCGTATGTGAGCTCAAGTGGCGATATTATTTATAAAGGTCGGATGGATCGGCAAATTAAATTGAGAGGTTTTCGTATTGAATTAGAGGAGATTGAAAATGTGCTTCTAAGTAATGTCCAAATAGCAGAATGTTGTTGCATTCTTAACAATGAGAAAGAACAAAATGCCTTTATTGCTTGTTTCTATGTAGCTACGGACAACAACATCGATGGATTGTATCTTAAAAACTTTTTGCAGAGTAAGCTGCCAGACTACATGATACCAACAAAATTTCAGGTAGTAGGCGAAATGCCATTGACTAGCAATGGGAAACTCGATAAGAAAGTTCTTTTAAGATATTTGGATCATAATACTGATGTTGTGTTGGAGCAAACAAATCAAGAAACTATAAACTATGAAAAGAAAGTAAAAGATTTGTGGTGTAAGTTGTTCAACAAGAGTAATATTAATCCTGAAGTCAATTTTTTTGATTTGGGTGGTAATTCGCTAATGTTGGTTCAAATGGGCTTGCAGCTTAAAAAAGAGTTTAATTTGGAATTAGATATGCTTACACTTGTCGAATTTCCTACAATACGCTCGCTGGGGAAATATATTTCAGAAATAGAACGAACGCAGTAGAAAATTATAAATAAATTTAAGATGTGCGGAATAGTTGGATTTTATGGGGATAAAGGGAGTAAAGATGCTAGAAAACAGCTGATTAGGCAAATGGTGTCGACTCTCCAGCATCGTGGTCCCGATGGTTGGGGTTGTTTTTTATCGCCCGAAGTTGTTTTGGGACAAACGCGTTTGTCGATTGTTGATTTGGCGGGAGGTAGTCAGCCTATGACCAGTGGAGAATATGTAATTGTGTATAATGGCGAAATATTTAACTATATTGAGCTTAAAGAAGAACTTGGAGCTCGTGGCGTAAAGTTTGAAACTACCAGCGATACGGAGGTGTTGCTTAAAGCATATATCGAATACGGGGTCGATTGTTTTTCGAAATTCAATGGGCAATTTGCTGTTCTTATTTGGAACAAACGCACCAAAGAACTGTTGGTTGTACGCGATCGATACGGGGTAAGGCCATTGTATTATATGCAGCACGATGGTCAGTACTTTTTTAGTTCCGAAATGAAAGCTTTTGACCAAATACCCGGTTATCAAAGATCTTTTCACGTAACTAACCTTTTTGAACATGGCTTGCTTTGGAACACTACCGGCGACAAAACTGTTTACAACGGCATACGCTCATTGCCGGGTGGTACTTATGCTGTATTTAGCGAAGGTACAATAGCCCGTACAGGTCGATATTACGAATTCGGACAAGCCCATCAATACAAATACAGCTCGTATGCCGAAGCTGAACTTGCTTTTAAAGATTTGCTCAACGATGCTGTTCGTTTGCGCCTCAGGAGTGATGTGCCTGTTGGGGCATATTTGAGCGGAGGAATCGACAGCTCAGTTATTCTTTCTCTGATATCGAAACACACTTCGAATGTCTATAAAACTTTCTCGGTTACATTTGAAGATAAAGAATACGACGAATCGTATTACCAAAAACTTATGGTCGATCGCATAAACACCGAACACCATGCTGTAAATATTACTTACGACAATGTCGACGAGGCTTTTGCAGATGTTATATACCATACCGAACGCCCTGTGTTTCGTACTGCACCAACTCCCCTCTATCATTTATCAAAAAAGGTTAGGGAAGAAGGCATAAAAGTAGTTCTCACTGGAGAAGGCGCAGATGAAGTCCTTTGGGGTTACGATTCGTTTAAAGAGGTAAAATTGCTCGAATTCTGGAGCAAGTTTCCCGATTCTCAAATCCGTCCGCTTCTTATCAAGAAACTATATCCACACCTCAATCATTACTCCGACGACAAACAGTACGGTATGATGCGTATGTTCTACGAAGGTTTTTTGGGCGAAGTAAACAACGAGCTGGCATCGGCAAATATTCGTGTTCACAACAACATGATTCTTCAAAACTATTTTGAGAAATCGCATGGTGTCAATTACAATAAAGAAAACTTCTTGTCTGAATTTCGTAAGCAAGTACCAGCCGATTATAACAGTTGGTCAATTCTTCAAAAAAGCCAGTATGTAGAAATGCGCACACTGCTTGCCGGTTACCTGTTGTCGTCGCAGGGAGACCGTATGTCGCTAGCTCATGGCGTTGAAGGTCGATACCCTTTTCTCGATTATAGGGTTATCGATATGCTTTTTTTTATGAAAGAAAACTACAAGCTTAATGGCTTCGATCAGAAATATATGCTCAAGAAGGGTTTTGAAAACGATATTCCTTCAGAGATTATTAACCGTCCAAAACGCCCCTATATGTCGCCCGATTTGCGATCGTTTATCAGAAATGGAAAACTCACCGAGCGTGCCGGGTATTTTTTAAGCGAAGATCTTATTAAAAGTTATCAAATATTCAACCCCAAATGGGTCGAACGTTTTCTTGCCAAATTTAGCAGCGGAATTCCCGATAATATTGGCTATCGCGACAATATGATTGTTACTTTTCTGCTTTCAACTCAAATAGCCAATTACTGGGCAAAGAATCCCAAAAAACTAACTTTGCCCGAAAATAAACTTACAAATTTTATCGATGATTATAAATAATAAAAAAATATGGAAAACCCTGTAATTACAAAAGAACAAATTCAAAAAGATTTGCTCGAATTTCTGTGCCGCCAGTTTTTTGTCGATGTTGAGGATATTGAAATCGACAAAAGTTTGGTCGATACCGGCATTATCGACTCCATGGGCCTTATCGAAATTGCTTCATATATTCAGAAAACATACAGTTTTACAGTTGAGAATGAGCAAATGAACCGTGCCAATTTTGGTTCGGTGCTAAAATTGGTCGACTTTATTCACAAAATGAAATTCGAATAGATTTGGTCAATACTTCAATTTTTACAAAGGGAGTTGTATCGAATACAGTTTTTAAAATTTAAATTTAAAAAAATGGAACAGTTGAAAGTGCAAAGGTGCACAAAATGTATATTGTCTGTAAATTTCCCGCGCATCAAATTCGACGAGCATGGTGTTTGCAATTTTTGTAACAACGAATTGCTACATACCACCGAAAAAGATAACATAGACCAAGCCACCAAAGAAGTTGTCAAGCTTTTTGAACAAAAACGTGGATTGTCGGAATACGATGCCATAGTGTGTTACAGTGGCGGAAAAGATAGTACCTATACTCTGAAACTGGCTGTCGAAAAGTATGGCCTCAAAATACTATCTTTTACCCTCGACAATGGTTTTATATCGCCAGTTGCTTTTACTAATATCGACAAAGTTGTTAAAGCTCTCGGAATCGACCATTATACATTTAAGCCTTCTTACAAGTTTATGAAAGGTTTGTATAGGTTCAGTTCTCTCGAAAATATATACAATCCCAAGTCTCTTACCCGAATTTCGGCCAATTGCAATTCTTGTATATCGATAGTTAATATAGTTTCGCTCAAAATTGCACTTGAGAAAAAAATCCCGTTTATTCTCGCTGGTTTTACCTTGGGGCAAATTCCTTCAAACACAATTTATTACCAAAACAATTACGAGTTTTTTAAGGAAAGTCGCAAGCCGGTTTTAGATAAGTTGAAATCGGAATTGGGCAACGATGTAAGCAAGTATCTCGAGATATCGGACGATTTGATTCGTAATACAGAACATTATCCTCACAATATCAACCTTCTGTGCATGGAAGATATTACAGAAAATGAAATTGTTCAACAAATTCTCCCATTGGGTTGGGTAAAACCTGCCGATGTCGATGGTTGCTCTACCAATTGCCGAATCAATTCATTCAACAATTATGTGCATATTAAAAGGTATGGGTACAGTCCTTACGAGTTGGAGTTGAGTCACCTCATACGAAAAAATTTGCTCGATAGGGAAGAAGCCTTGGCAAAATTGTTCGATCAGCCCATCGATCAAATAAAATATGCAATGGCTGAGCTTAAAATAGACGATTCAATGTTGAAGCCTTCGTAGATGTAAACAATATAATAAAAGTAGTACTTATTCAAAGCAATCTGGTAGTGCTTTCGATTGCAAAAAATAAAATATGCTTTGAAGTATTATGGTAATATTTGACGAAGTACGTAAAGACAGTTATTAATATGAAATGTCAAGAAGTATCGAAGTTTCAAGAGCAATTTTGGCTTTTGAATATGATGTCTCCCAAAAGTGCAGCATACAACATTCCTGCTTTGGTCAGGTTCGATAGGCAGCTCAATACAAAGTGGGTCGAAATTGCAATAAACACGATCGTGAACCGACACGAGATTCTGCGTAGCAGCTATAGTTTTGCCGATGGATTATTGACCCAAATTGTGCATGCTGCCAACGAAAATTTTGTAAATCTCAAAATAGAAGTTGTTACTTACGAAAACGAAAGTGACCTTGTTCAGTATATTTTAGAAAAAGATATAAATAAACCATTTGTACTCGATAACCCACCATTGATTCGTTGTTCGTATTATACAAATTCGGCTAACAATAAAGGCTTTCTTTGCATCGTTTTTCATCATATCGTGGTCGATTTACATTCCAAGGGTTTATTTGAATCTGAAATTTCGGAAATTTATTTGTCGCTCAGTAAAGGAAAAGACCCTTTTTTGAAGCCAATTGAAGTGCAATATGCCGATTTTTCTTGTTGGCACAATCAATGGCTCAAAACCGAAAAATGTATCGAAAAAACACATAATTGGGTCGGCGAATTGCCCGATATCAATACCTCGCTCACACTTCCATTGGATTACGAGAGACCCCGATTTTCAAGATTACTGGGAAAGAGATTGTACTTTAGTTTCGAGCTTGAATTAAGCAAGAAAATTGAGCTATACTCTAAAGAGCAGTCGATTAGCAATTTCTTGTTTTTGCTTTCCTGTTATGCAATATTAATGCACAAAATTTCGGGGCAAAGCAAAATAATAATCGGGGTTCCATATTCGAACCGTAAAGAAGTGAGTAGTAAGGATGCTTTTGGTCCGTTTGTCAATGCATTGCCTGTGGTTGTGGATGTAGATGCTTCGACAACTTTGGCAGAAATATTCAAAGCTATAAGAAATCAAATGTTGATGAACCATCGTCGGCAAGAAATTCCATTTACAAGCTTGGTAGCTGCATCAACAAACAAAAGAAATACTGCAATTAATCCATATTATCAAACCGGTTTTACTTTCGAGCCTCCTATGAATCTCGAACTTGGCGAAAATATTGGCTTAAGTATCCCTGTAGAAAGAGACGGCGCGCAGTTAGATTTGTTTCTTACCATGTGGCATAGCCAGTCTATGTTTCATGGATATTTCGAGTACTCGAGCGAGTTGTTCAAAGAGTCGACTGCCAAACAATGGCTCGGCAATTTCGAAGTTGTTGTTTCGTCTATACTTTCGGGGCATTGTGTTACTGTTGGCGATGTGCAAGTTGTAAGGCAATCTGATGGAATTGACCACAAATCGGGCTATTACAGGGCTGTAAATCTTGAAAACTCTTTTGTTCACGAGATGTTTTCAAAGCAGGCTGTTAAAATACCCGAAAAACAGGCTGTAATTTGCAATAACGAGTCCATATCATACGCCGAGTTAGAATTACTTTCAAGTCAGATTGCTTTGTACTTAAAGGAAATGGGTGTTTCGGGCAACGATATCGTCGGCCTGAGTCTCAACAGGTCTATACTGATGGTGGCATGCACCCTTGGTATACTTAAAGCCGGAGCTGCCTATCTTCCTCTCGATCCATCGTTTCCCAACGATAGATTGTCGTATATGCTCGACGATTCTTCATCGAAGTTTTTGATTACAGAAACCTCCCTGACTCATAATATCGAAACTGGTGTAAGAAAAATATTTATCGATCAGTTAGTCAATGAAATAAAACATAAGCCAGTCGAGAAAATTGATGCAAATATAACTTCCGATTCACTGGCATATTTGATTTATACATCCGGTTCTACCGGTATGCCCAAAGGGGTAAAAGTGCATCATGCCGCAGTTGTCAATTTCGTAGAGAGTATGGCCGAAACCCCAGGCTTTTCGGAGAATGACAGACTACTGGCGGTTACAACTTTGTCGTTCGATATTTCGGTATTGGAAATCTTTTTGCCTTTATACAAAGGGGGCTTGGTTGTTTTGGCTCAAAAGCACGAAGTCATTAATGGTTTGGCATTGATTTCTCTTATGGAAAAGTACGGAGTTACCATGTTACAGGCAACCCCCGCAACTTGGAGCTTATTGCTGCACAGTAGATGGCAAGGAAATCTGTCATTGAAGGCATTGTGTGGAGGCGAGCCAATTCCCGGCAGTCTGATAAAACAGTTATTGCCTTTGGTTTCTCAGATATGGAACATGTATGGCCCCACCGAAACAACCGTTTGGTCGACTTGTTGCCAGATTTCATCTGCCGAACCTCCCATTTTAGTTGGAACACCGATTAACAACACGAGCGTGTATATACTTTCGGAAACAAACGAAGTGCTCGAGAATAGCAATACTGGCGAGGTCTGTATTGGAGGCTTAGGAGTTACCAAAGGATACCACAACAGAGATGATCTCACAAAATCTCGTTTCGTTAATTTAAAGTCGGGTGAATTAGTTTATAAAACAGGCGATTTGGGGAAAATTCGACCCGATAGTCAGATAGAGCTGTTCGGTAGAATAGACAACCAAATCAAATTGCGAGGTTTTCGAATTGAGCCCGGAGAAATTGAAGTGCAATTGTGTAAAATCGAAGGGGTGTCGGAAGCAGTTGTAAAAGTTCAGTCATTTGGAGACCTCGATCAACGATTGGTTGCATTTTTAAAAGTAACAGATCATTTTCTATTAGATGCCGAAAAAATAAGCAATCGACTGAAAGAGAATTTGCCAGATTATATGGTTCCTATGCATTATAAGGTAATGTCAGATTTTCCAAGAACACCCAATGGGAAAATTGATAAAAAGGCATTGATAATCGATGAAATTGTAACTGAAGTTTCTCAAAATAATTTTCCTGCAAAACCTCTCAATCTGAAAGAATTGGAAAAGTCGATTTTGGAAATTTGGAAACATATTCTTAAAAACGAAAGAATTACAATTAACGACAATTTTTTCGATTTAGGTGGCAATTCCTTGTTGTTGATGCAGGTGTCGAGTGCAATCAATAATTTGTTGGGAAAAGAAATTGAAATGTTATATTTGTTTGAATATCCGACAGTCGGCAGTTTGAGTAATTATTTGGCAGCTAGCGCCTTGTCGTTTGGTGTTGGGAAAGCTGAAGAACCGGTTGGAAACAACAGATTTAACCAAGTAGTAGCTCGACGACGACAATAGTTTAATTTGAAAAAAAAGAAGAAACGTGGTAGATCCTTTGCAAGATAGTATAGCAATAGTAGGTATTGCATGTAAGTTTCCGGGAGCAAGAAACAAAAATGAGTTTTGGGAAAACCTTATTGCCAATAAAGAATCGGTGACTTTTTTTACCAATGAGGAATTGGCAGAGTATGAACTAGATTTCGACAATCTCCGGAAAAATCCCAATTATATTGGAGCCAAAGCAATACTAGATGATATTGACCAATGGGATGCGCCCTTTTTCAATGTGTTGCCTTCCGAAGCCAAAAACATGGATCCACAGCAACGATTGTGGCTCGAAAATACCTGGCACGCGTTTGAAGATGCAGGTATCAATCCATTTAAGTACAAAGGAAATATCGGTGTATATGCCGGGTCGTTTTACAATTCGTATTTGCTCAACAATGTTTTGCGCGACCCACTTAAGTACGAGCAATATTTTCGAAATCGTACTCAAGAGATTTTTCAGACCTATATCCATAGCGATCCTATGTTTTTAGCAACAAAAACTGCTTATCACTTCAATTTAAAAGGGCCAGCCATCAATATTCAAACTGCGTGTTCGACTTCGCTGGTTGCTGTTGCACAGGCATGTAGCAGTTTGCTTTCGTACGAGTCCGATGTGTGTGTGTCGGGTGGGGTAACCATTATGGTGCCTCAGCAAACAGGTTACATATATCAAGAAGGGGCTATTGGTTCTTCCGACGGACATTGTCGACCATTCGATAAGGACAGCAAGGGGACTATCTTTGGCAATGGTGTCGGAACAGTAATTCTCAAACGATTGAAAGACGCTATAGCCGACAACGATCGTATTTATAGCATTATTCGTGGTTGGGCAGTTAATAACGATGGGTATCAAAAAATTGGATTTACTGCACCCAGTATCGAAGGTCAGTACAAAGCAATTGCTTCGGCTTTAAAGTTTTCGGGGCTTAGTGCCGACCAGATTAAATACGTTGAAGCACATGGCACTGCCACCCCACTGGGCGATCCAATAGAAGTTACGGCTCTTTCGAGGGCTTTTCGCGATACTACAAACCAAAAAAAATTCTGTGCTTTAGGTTCTGTCAAAAGCAATATTGGTCACCTCGATGTGGCTGCAGGTGTTGCCGGACTTATAAAGCTTGCTCTTTCTGCTTATCATCGTACTGTTCCGGCTACGCTGCATTACAAAGAACCCAATCCAAAAATCAATTTTGACAATACTCCTTTTTATGTTCTCAATAAAAATCTTCATTTCGCAGAAAATGAATCTATTGTAATGGGAATTAGCTCGTTGGGAGTGGGAGGGACAAATGCTCATTTGGTTGTGTCCGATTATCAAACTTCGCCCACAAAAATTGAACTTCAGCGACCAAAGCTCCTGCTACTCTCGGCTCGATCTGTCAACTCGCTTCGGAGTATGAATGCAAACCTGGTCAACCATCTCAACAAAAGTGCAACGAGCTTAGAAAGTGCCGAATATACCTTGTTGCACAGGCGCAATCATTTCCCTTTTCGTTCTTTTGCAGTTGCAAACAATAGCGAGGAATTGAATAAAGATGCATTTGTTACTGCTACCGATGATGCATTGCCGGGCGAATTGGCTTTTATGTTTCCCGGGCAGGGGGCTCAGTTTGTAAATATGGGACGAACACTAATGAAAGCCGAGCCCGTTTTTAAAGAAAATATTGAATTGTGTTTCAAGCATTATGAGCAACTTACAGGCGACGATTTTCGAAATATTCTATTTGCCGACGAAGGTTCAGATTCTGCAAAACTAATATCACAAACACAGTACACTCAGCCGGCTTTATTTATGATCGAATATAGTATGGCAAGGCTGTATATTCATTATGGCTTGCGCCCCAATTACCTTGTCGGGCATAGTATTGGAGAGTATACGGCTGCATGTCTTTCGGGTGTTTTTGATCTGAAATCGGCAATGGCTGTGGTTGTCAAACGTGGTCAACTAATGCAAACTATGCCAGCCGGATGCATGATGGCTGTTACAACAAGTGTCGATGAGCTGAAATCTATCAATAGCGATTTGTTCGAAATTGCTGCCGACAACTCCCAGTCGATGTGTACAATTTCTCTAGCGCTCGAAAACGAGGAAGAGGTGAAAAAGATTTTTGAACTTAGAAAAATCCGCTGTATTCGCTTGCAAACTTCACATGCATTTCATTCCAAGGCATTTGATCCAATATTGCAAGCGTTTGAAGAGTTTGTAGCGCAATTTTCATTGAATAAGCCCGAAATTCCTTTTATTTCATGTCTTACAGGTAGTTGGATAGCAGATGCAGATGCAATGTCGCCTCGTTATTGGGCTCGTCAGTTGAGGGAAATGGTTCGTTTCAAAGAAGGCATTTCAACCATTGCAGCCAATTCGAATGTGGTATTTCTCGAAACAGGCCCTAATACCCATCTTTCGGGTTTAGTATTGCAAAACAATTCAGTAGAAGTTAAAAGTAGCATTGTTCATTCGCTTGGCAAAGCCGATATTGCCAAAGAACATGATCATTTTGTAAAGTCTTTGGGCGAACTGTGGATACGAGGTGTAGATATCGACTTTATAACTTTCACGGGCAATCAAATGCCCGACATTGCCAATTTGCCTTTATATGCTTTTGATCACAAAAGATATTGGGTCGATTTTAAACTGTCCGGAAAAACAACTCCCCCGGTTTCGACGCAGGTAAACGAAATAACCGAGTCGTCTAGTAAGCCTATAGCTGCGCAATCGAGCTTAGACATAGTCAAGAATCTGTTGTGTGAGATGTCTGGCTATGGAGATTCAGATTTGGCCAACGATAAAAAATTTATCGATCTTGGGTTCGATTCGTTGTTTCTTGCAAGGTACGCGGCTGCTTTGGAGAAAAAAACAGGTCAAATAATCGAGTTTCGCAAGTTGGTGTATGATTATCCCAGTATTGAGGCTATATCGGGTTATTTAGATAGCTTGAAAACAAATTCTTCTCAGGCTAATCAGACAGTTAATGATACTATTCGCATGGTTTCGTTTCAGAAAAAACCATACCTTCTCAATTTTACCCCCTTTCAAACCGAGGGAGCAGCTATTCCCCTGGTAATGGTTCATGGCGACGATTTAGACACCCACTTGCCAAAAGTTTTGGGTAATAAAAGACCGTATTTAGGATATTTGCACTTATCGGCCGACGGGCGCAAAATTCCTTTCAGGACAGCTAAAGAAATGGCAGCTCATTACTTGCAGCAATTGATTCAATACAGACCCAATGGACCATATATTTTAGCAGGTTTTTCGTTTGGTGGAATTCTCGCTTTTGAAATGGCTCTTCAGTTGCAGAAAATGGGTCAACAGGTTCCATTGCTTTTTATAATGGATTGTGGTACTGCCGAAGCCAGAGTTAGTTACGACAATAAAAATGCCAAGAAAAACGCTTCTGAAATGCCTCGAGTTTTTCAAACAATTGTTTATTTCTTTCTTAAATATTATTATAAAATCTATTATAAAAGTATAAGAATGATTAGGGATGCATACTTTTTGATATTCAAAAAGTTGCCTGTCGATTTTCGACGCAAATATGTGTACGATATTTATACCAACTTGTCGTTAAAGTATCGAATAGACTCAAAATTTAATGGCAAACTTTTTGTTTTTAAAGCCAGCGAGAATATTTCGGACATGAAATACTTGGGGTGGGATAAGTATGCCGATCATATCGAGGAATTGATTGAGGTTGAAGGCAATCATGAAACAATTCTTCGTAAAAGCGATACTATGCAATATATTATAGAAAAATATCAGAAACATCTTGAAAAATTTTAAATCTATAATTACATTTATGGATAAATATACAAGGATGATATGAGAATGATTAAAACGCTTTTGGACAAAGTAGGAATCGAGATAAATTTCAAGAAAGGTTTAAATGATTTTGAAATATATAATGAACTGTACCCGCAAGATAGTATTGCAAATCGAAGGTTTTATAATATATGTGCAGGGGGGCATTTCGAGTTCGGTGGAAAATTTAACCATCCATATTGGACAACAGCCGATGTAAATAGACCATGGAATAAAAAAGACCGAAATTACGATTCCTCTAAAGATATAGCTTTTGACGCTGCCCGGCTCGAAAAATTACCCATAGAGAGTAATTCTGCCGAGTTGGTTTACTCAAAACTTACAGTCGAACATATTACAGATGAGGCATGTGAAAATCTTTTTCGCGAAATATATCGAATTTTAAAACCCGGGGGTATTGTAAGGTTTATTTCGCCAAACTCAGATTTATACTACCGAGCATTTCTTCACAACGATTATCATTTCTATTATTTTCGAAAAGACCATGTAAGCCTTGCTAATGCTTCCATTGCACAATTGTATATCGATCACTTTGCTGGTAGTGTAGCAAAACATAATGCCAGAGAAGGTAGTAGATTTGTATCGGACGAGGAGTTAGCACAATTGTTAAAAGAATACCCATTTGATAAGGCAATGGATAAAATTACGGCACTTTGTGACCCTGAGTACCACCTAAAGAATAGAAGAAGCCACCGGAATTGGTGGAATTTTGAAAAATATCAACGTAAACTTGGCGAAACAGGCTTTAACAATGTTATGCAATCGTGCCCAGGGCAAAGCTTTGCTCCACCAATGCGAAATCTCAATTACTTCGACAATTATTTTCAAAAAATTATGATTTTTGTTGAAGCTGTTAAAGGCTAATATTCAAGTTTTTTCACTACTTTTTAATGTTTTAAACTTTTTGACATAAGCCAGCTGATAAGTTCTGGCTCTTGTAGTGTTTCTTTTACACAATTGTGGCCAGCTTCGTAAAGATTAATTTTGCAATCAGCTCCTATTTCAATAAGAGCCTTAGCGGCCGATTGGGTAGTCATAGGGGAGCAAATCTTGTCGTTCGACCCATGAAATAGCCAAAATGAAGTATTGCTGGCTAGTGAGGTTTTGCTTGTGTCTTTTGTGCCCGAAATAAGTATTGCAGCCGCGAAAGTGCCCGGGTATCGGGTGATGATATCCCACGAACCCGAAGAACCCATGCTAAATCCCGAAATGTAAATTCGACTTGTATCTATTGGGTGTTGTTTTATAAATTCCTTTATGAGTGTCATTGTTTGTTTCATTATCGGGCTTTCCGGAATTGCATCCTGATTGTAAAGTACATACGGAAGGTTTGGAAACTTGGTATTGAGCCATTGGGTTCCGGTAGGGCATTGTGGTGCTAAAACAAACATAGGCAATTGTTTCTGAAAGGGTATAGAGCTATAAAATATTGCCGCTTGTTCTAATTGTTTTCGATTATTGGTTCCTCGCCCCGATGCTGAATGTAAATAAACCATTAAAGGGTATTTTTTATTGGATTCAATAGCGGGAATAAAATAGCGATACGGTAGAGTGTTCGAAAAATTTTCAGATCTATGTTTGGCTGGGTTATAATTATAGATTATCTCGTTGGCTCTGTACCATTTGAAAATAAGAAATGAAACTATTCCTATAATGAGTATGAATGTGATTATTGCGAGACTTTTCATAAACTATGTTTTTTAAAATATTACATATCGTTTTGTTGAACAGGATAAAATTATTGAATTAATTTTTAAAAGTACAATTAATGCCGATTACTTTCGAAACGATGTTTGCCTTTGGCATTAGTCCATCAATCATAACAATTAGACATTGAAATATGTTTTTTGAAGATTTATTTATATTTAATGCGAATTAAGAGTTGAGATTTTTCAATTGCCGTCTGCTTTAGCGGACGGATATAATGTTGATTAATATTGGGCTTTAGCCAAAATTTATATAAAACATTTCGGCTAAAGCCTTAATATTATTGCATTTAAGTCCGTTGACTAAAGTCAACGGCAATTTTAACCCTTAATTCGCATATTTAATATATTAATAGTAAATTTGAATCAAATTTCAACTTTTTAAATAAATCTAAACCATGAAAATCGCCATTTTAGTACCTTGTTATAACGAAGCCTTAACAATAAAACAAGTAATTTCGGACTTTCGTGAACAAGTCCCCGAAGCTTCGATATATGTATATGACAACAATTCTACTGACGATACCTATCAAATTGCTATTGAGAACGGTGCCATTGTTAAGAAAGAATTTCAGCAAGGGAAAGCGAATGTAGTGAGATCTATGTTTTGGCAGATAGATGCCGACGTCTATATAATGGTAGATGGTGATAATACCTACCCCGCCAATGAGGTTAAAAAGCTTTTAAATATTTTTTTCGAACGCAATTGCGATATGGTTGTGGGCGACAGATTGAGCAACGGTACTTACAGAAAAGAAAACAAAAGAAATTTTCACGGATTTGGCAACAATTTGGTAAAATCATTGATAAATTTCATTTTTAAGTCGGAACTTAACGATATCATGAGTGGATATCGTGTTTTCTCTAAGCGTTTTGTGAAATCTTACCCTGTTTTGTGCAAAGGTTTTGAAATAGAAACAGAGATGACGATTTTTGCACTGAACAACTATTTGTCTATTGCCGAAGTTCCGATAGATTTTAAAGATAGACCCGAAGGAAGTTTTTCGAAACTCAATACACTGTCAGATGGGCGAAAAGTACTTCTTACCATTCTGAATCTATTCAGACATTACAAACCTCTCCAGTTTTTTGGGGTTATTGCTCTTGTATTCTTTTTGTTGTCAATTATATCTGGCTTGCCCGCAATTATTGAATACTTTAAATATAATTATGTATATCGGGTACCCTTGGCAATATTGGCTTCTGGATTGATGCTTCTTTCTTTTTTAACATTTTCTATCGGATTGATTTTGGATACGATATCTATAAATGATAAAAAGCAAATGCAGCAAAAGTTAAATGATAGATTATGAGTGTTATAATGAATTAATTTTTAGTTGTTCACAAGGTTTCTGAAAATTTTACTCATCTTTTCGCCCCATATATTCCAGTTGAGGTTTGATTCGTAGAAATTTCGGCTACTCTCCGAGAGCGATGTGTATCGATGAGGATTGTCTACATAACTACAAATAAGGTCTGCTATTTCTCCTGTTGGCTTGTCAAGAGGAAATGTATGACCATTGATGCCTTCGACAACAACAGAAGGTATGCCACCAACATTGGTAGTTAGAACAGGAATAGCGTATGCACTTGCTTCACAGAAAACAATTGGGGTGCAATCCGATCGAGAGGGAACATAAAGAAAATGTGTTTCGAGCAAAATTTTATATAATATCTGGAAATCCTCTGCTTTGTTTTTGTTTAAAAACTTATGTACAATCAGTTGTGGGTGAGCGTCTACTGGTGGTTGGCAACCGCATACAGTAAGTTGTACATTTATTCCTCTGGCAAGCAATTCGCTAAAAACCCGGTAAACATCCGCGCCTCCTTTTCGAATCCAATCGACTCCCAAGAACAGAAGGTTTATTTGCTTGTCGATTTTTTTTCCAATCACTTGTGCTCTTTCGGGCTCTTGATCAAGGTTGGCTCCATAAGATATTAAATGCAGTCGTTTAGTTGGGATTTTGTAAAAGTCGCGTGCAGAGTCTATTGCCCATTGCGACGAAAATACCAATACATCTGCATTGTACAATGCCTTTCGTTCAATATAGTCGCCTTCTTTTAGCGACAACTTGGTGAGATTGGTAAAGTTGGGATAATTGTTTATCAACAATTCGAAGGTGGCATCGGCCAAAAATACTTTTGGTATTTTTAGGTTTATTAGACTAAGTTCCGACGATGATGATCCAGCAAAAATTACATCAGGGTTTATTTCTCTAATTTTCTTAGTGAAAAACCATTTATGAAAATATGCAAGTACAATACTATACGCAATGTTATATTTCTTGTGGAGTATGGTTTCGCTTAGTTTTCGTACTGTTTTTAAAAAGAAAAGTACGAATTTGGGTTGGTACGGACCTACATAACTCACCTCGCAACCGTATTTGCTCATAGCTTGTGCCATGTAATACAGTGTGCCAGACCATTCGCGTTTGTCTTTTGCGTTACGGTTTGTAAGAAATACAATACGTAATTTTCTATCTTTTTCAGTTTTCATCAAGCTTGATATACTTTTTTGGTTTTTTGGTAGTAATACCCATTAACAGTTCCCCAGCCCAAAAGTTTATATATGATATTTTTCTTAATCCATTTCTTAAGTTCAGTCTTGTTATTGGGTTTTTTAAATCCTGATAGTTTCACGTATTTATCGAATTTACTTCGAAAGGGGTGGCCAGACTCGCTGTGCCATGGCTTTTCTATGCCGTTGAAATGTACTATGGCAGGCTTTCTGAGAGCCTCTATGTAATCTGGACCATATATTTCGCTTAAGGTTTGTTTAGGCAGAAAATACAATGCAATTTGGTTGTTCCAAATTGGCGGAAGCTTTAATCGTCTATTGAAGATTGTTGCATTGAGGGCATCTTGGTCGTGAAATTGGCATTTTTCAAGATTGCTTTTAATGTAGTTCAACGTTTTTTCTGTAACGTTTTCTTCAATCCATTTTTTTCTGTTGATAAGCAATATGCCGGCATTGAAATACAGATGTGTTTCCGGTATCTCATGTTTGGAGTGCATGTTGCAGTCTATTCCAGTGGCATCATTAATGGCTCCAATTACATATTCATCGAGGTTTGTGTCGAACATAGGCGATAAGTCGCGTAATACGATAATGTCGGCATCAATATAAAGATACTTGTCGATATCTTTACTAAGGTATTGAGGCATGATTATGCGGTAATAAGTAGCAAGGCTTATTCGGCTGGTTACCGGGAATCCTTCAAAGTCTTTGAGTTGTAACTGATAAAAACTAAAGTCTTGTTCATGTTTTTTGCATAGATTTTCAAACTTGTTAACATTTTCTGAACTTAACGATGCACTAAAAAGGTGAATATGAAGTTTATTTTGTTTGTTTGTTTCAAAGAGTGAAACCAACACAACTGAAAGTGGAAACCAAAATGAATCATCAATGGCACAGGTGATATGTAAAGTTTGTAATGCGTTTTTTCTAGTCATTGGTCTATAAGTATTTTATTCAAAAATAAACAAAATTTATTAGTTTTAGTTTACTTGAGATGTTCATTTTAAGTCAAATTTACAATATGTAGTTCAAATACTGGTTGTTGTGATTTTCAGATGTGCTATATTACACTCTATAAAATGGGTTTATGGTTGAAATATCTATTTTTTTTTCGAAAAAACTGAAAAATGTAATAAATTAAAATCGAAATAATGACAGAGTCAAGTAAAAATTTGACCGCTTGATATCTGAAATAAGTAGAAATTAATACATACGGTAATTCGTATGAAAAATAGCCGATGATTAAAACCAGTATATAGATGTTGCGTCCCCTCAAAAATAATAACAATAATGCTGATAAAAATGGAATCCCAGACATCAAAAAGCCTTTAAAAAGATATGATTTTTTCATGTTTTGACTACGATATTCCTGTCTGCATTCTTCCAAATCTTTCATTAATAATGTAGACTTTTCGGGGAGGTATGTGTCCAAAATTACTTTAGTATCGTCGTTTTTTGAAAAAATGGTAAGCCAGTAATTGCTTCTTATAATATTATATTTGTTCAGGATTTCTTTCTCTTTGTTACTTAATCCGGCAATTGCTTTGGATTTAACCTTATCGTAAGGATAATAAGTAAATACAAAAGAAAAAAACAATCTCTTTTTTATTTTGATTAGATAGTCGTCAGATTCATTTTCGAGATACAACTTGCTTTTTTGATTATAAGTATCGAGCCACTGTTGTTCTCCTCCGTATTTGATAATGGTGTCACATAGAGCTTTATTTTCATTTGGATGAGTTTTTGCAGTTATTACAGCCGAACTCAAGCCATTGGAACTTTCGGCATTGGCTTGATAAAATTCGAACCAGATATTTGATTTTGAAATAATAAATTTATCGAAAACCACATAGTTTCTGTAGCCCCAACCAAATGTGGCTATCAATATCGGGAGACCTAAAAAGAAATATTTATAAAATGACTTTAGGTATATGTTGAAATTGAAGGTCTTGTTGTTTTCGCGATACTTGTTTTTTAATTCGTGAAACAATGCGACTATAAACAATAGTAACAGTGGTAAAAATAAGGATGGGCACGACAAACCAATTACAAATAGAAGAAGATAATATACCAATGGTATTTTTTGGGAATGAGTGAGAATGTAAGCTAGGCTTATATAAACTCCAAATGCTAAAGTATATATGCCAAAATCTTCAAAAACACTTGTGGTATTTCCGCGGTAATAATATAAAAACAATAAAACTAATGGTAGAAATATTAAGTATATTTTGGGCGAAAAAATATTTTTGAGTGTTCTTAATACTAAATAGATGCCAGAGCTAATAAATAAAAAATCGACAATTTTTAGAAATATAAATGATTTTAAATTAATCCCAAAAATGGCATAAGAAAGCGTGTAAATCCAAACAATAAAAGGAGGCATCCACGAAGTTGGTCCGGTATCGGCAGGCGAAAATGGATTTGAAAAACCTTGTCCTTTAATTATTGACATTGCTATTGTTTCGTAACTATACCCACTCGAAATTGCGAAATTGCTTTTTAGCATTTCGAAAATAAAGATTAAACATAGGATGCCAAATACAATCAATGACAGGAACAGCGGATTTAATAAAAATGCCTGTTTTTTCTTCCATAAGTTACTTAAAAGATTCATAGTGTTTTTTTGTTTTTAATGGTTTATTTTTTGTTTGAAACTATACTACAGGGCAAGTCGTGAGATTTTATCTTTTTACATTGCCATCATGTTCTTAATTGGTTAAAATGAAGCCTACAATCGGTTTAAAAATAAACATTTTTTTTGAAAGTCGGTTTTCGGAATCCTTATTTTTTGTTGTCTACTTGCAAAAATTGAAAGCATTATTGTAACTATCGAGTTATCAGTGAAATGAAATAGAATTTGATCTATTTATTTTCACTGACAAGCCTTGTGTTCTCAGATTTCTGCAAATTTTAATTGGTTTTTAACATGGTAAAAAATATATATTCGTATTTTTATCGCTTATCAACAAATAATGTTGAGTGTTTAGTGGAATTAAGAATTTGAAATGAACAGGAATCAGACTATTGATCTTTTTAGATTCATTGCAGCTTTTTTTATTTTGTGTCTGCATAATTATTATGGCAATGTAAGTAGCGAAATTGTAGAAAATATTCGCGTGGGAGCCAGGTGGGCTGTTCCATTTTTCTTCATGTGTTCAGGTTATTTTTTAAAGTCCAAAATCGAAAGTAATAACATCTTCGATTTCAAATGTATAGAGAAAAATATTGTAAATCTTATCTCTGTATTGTTCATTTCAAGTATTGTCTATTTCTTTTTCCATTGGGTGCAGCTCGATGTAAGAGCATTATTGTTAGGGGCATACTGGCATTTATGGTTTCTAGGCTCCATGATTTTTGGATTTGTTTTTATTTGGTATATATTTTACCTGAGACTTCATCGTTTAATGTGGATTATCTCTATATCGATACTGTTTTTCGTTATCATTAGTGATTCATACGATCAGTTTTTGGGTCTAAATATCGATTATCAATTTTTTCGCTTTTTGCAATCGATACCGTTTATTTATATAGGATATAGGATTTCATTAATTGACAAGCCAGTACTATCAAAGAATGTACTTCTTGTTTTTATTATGGTGGGTTTTATACTTCAGTATGCTGAAGTTTATATGTTCGAAAAACTTTTTAATTATTCAAGGTATGAACATTCAATATTAATTGGAACAATCGTGTTGTTGGTGCCGGGTTTTATTTATCTAACTCGTGTACATGTTGGGAATACATTGTTTAGCAATTGGGGGAGAAAATATTCATTGTTTATTTATTTGTACCATCTTTTGTTATTTCATTTCTTTGATTTTATTCTCCTGAGATTGTTTTCGTCTGAAATATTGTTGACAATAAGGCCATATTATCCTGTTCTTGGTCTTTTTGCAATAACAGGACTTGCAATAATTTTGGAAAAGTATTTCACGAAGGTTTACGAAATATTAAATGGCAATTTTTCGTATATAAGCAACATGGTAAACAAATCTGGAAAATAACTAAACCAAATAAATTGAATATCAGGGTTGATATTCGTAGGGCCCAATATCTGGTGATGTTCCGGTAGGCACTGGGTTTCCATCAATGTCTTTACTTATGCCTACTGGCGTTCCTTTGTCAATACAAGCAGATTCTTTTGTGATTCGATAATTTGATTTTGCTTCATCTGCATAGAAGGGTTTTCCATTGGCAGAGCCAGGTGTTGGTAGTCCTTTCACTATTAAGTTTTGTTCTTCAATTATTTCTTGCGAAACTTTAAAACGGTCTGTTCTAGAAGTATTAAGGTCGAATATGTTGTTTTTTGCAACGATTGTTTTGCCTTGAATGGCAGGCGTTCCCATTAGGTAAAACAAATTGTTGTAAACTACGGCATCGTCGGCAAACAGAGGCCCCGAAACCTGGTCGAAAATATTGTAATAGACCTTGAGAGCCTTGCTATGTGAGTAAACTGGCGACGAAGCAGGAGCTGCTATGTGATTGTATCTGACAATGAGGTTGCTGCCACTTCCGAGGTATACTGCGAAACTTTGATTGGGTCCTTTCAGAAAATTGTATTCCAGTATTCCATTCTTTTGGTTATCGTTATTGGCAATAAAGCAAAATTTATTTCCATTGTCCGAACGGTCTATCACATTGTGATGTACATGCCAGTTGTCGCAGAGTTCGAGCTGTATACCATCGCCTCCGGCTTGTTCTTCGGGGGTCGATGGTGGCCTCCAGTTTTGGTTTACATGGTGGATGTAACAGTTTTTTATTTCTATCTGGTTGGTGTTTTTGATAAATATACCATCGTCGAGAATATTGAATATTTCTGTATTGTCAATGCTAATTTGTTGAATATGATTTAAAACACGAATTCCCCAAGTAGAACCACTCATTTTGCAATTAATTATTTGAACATTTTGACTATTGTCGCGGACAATGAGGGCACTTACACAATCGTTGGCTATTACTTCGATATCTCGAATTGTAACATTGCTGCTTCCAGTCCAGTTGAGCGATATGGCATGCGCTTTTTGACTGTTGATGACTACTACCGGTCTGCTTCCTGTTCCATAGCTTGCCAATGTAATGTCGTTGGCCGTGATCACTATTGGTTCGCTTTTGAGGCGTGTGCCTCTTTTTAAGGCAATTACTTGTTTGTTTTTCCAGTTTACTTGTCTGAAATTGGTGTAAGGTTTCTCGATGGTTCCTTGTTGAGGGCTTGAAGTGTAATGGGGGTCGATATAAATAATATCTTCTGCTAAATCGGGCTCCCATAGGTTAAGGGGTTTGAGTCCGGCTTCAACCGCGCTTGAAATATTTGGTTGGGCCGTCAATTCATCTTCTTTTACGCAACTGGCCAATAAGACCAAAAGCAGAAAAGTGGGTATTGCAATCTTGGGGTACGATTTTTTGTAGCTCAATAGATGAAAAAGTCGTGTCATTGATGTCAATTTTTTTTTATAAGATAAATTTAGTTGCTAAATATAGTAAAATATTTATAGTTAAATTTATCATTTATTAAAACTAACAGTTTGTTACTTTGAATTGTTGTGTGTAGATATAAATTAGAAGAATGTTGTTAGATAAAAACGCTCATGTAATATTAAATGTTTTCAATATAGTTCATTATTTCGAGCAATTGGATGAACTAAAAAAGATGCTTTCTGAGATTGAACTTGAGCGATGCAAACGTTTCGTGTTTGATAGAGACCGAAATACATATATAATAGCTCACGGGTTGTTGAGGGAAAAGCTAGGCCGACAGATTGGGCAAGATGCCAAAAATGTGAATATTGCAATAGGTGATAATGGGAAGCCCATGCTCGAGTCGGGCGATGTGTTTTTCAATCTTAGTCATAGCAACCAGTGGGTAGCTATGGCCTTCTCGTACGATTCTGAACTTGGGGTCGATGTCGAATCTACTTCACCCGTGAGGAATTGGCAGGAGATAGTGCCAAATTATTTTTCTGATGCCGAAAAATGGTATATTGACAATTGCTCAGAAGCTCAACAGTATATTGCATTTTTGAAATGCTGGACAAGAAAAGAAGCTGTTCTGAAAGCCAAGGGAACTGGCTTGACAGAACAGCTTAAGAAGATTGAAACTCGTCTGGAATATGACGAATGCGAAATCCAATTTTTAAGTGATCAAGGCTATGTTACTATGCACGTAAAAACATCTTGTACAAGGCAATATGTGTGTTCCGTAGCATTGCCCAACCCATTTAAACTACAAATTTTTACAAAATAAAATTTTGTCCTACTTTTTTTGCAGTGATTAGAGAATGTTTTGTGCATAAATTTCAAATCTCTACTTCGAAATATTCTCGAACAATCTGTTTTTTTTTCTATAAACTTGAAGTTGTAAATTGTCGTAGCTATTGGTTTTATTTCATAATAAGCAATCTGTCTACGATGGTTTTGCCTTGAGTGGTCAGTGCAATAATCGTGTAAAGCCCATTGGGGATATCAACATCAATAGACAATGCCTTGTTTTTTATTTGGACTTTCTTATACACCAGTATGCCCGATGTATTGTAGATATGTATATGGTCTATCGCTTCAGTATCTGATGAGCTTATATTTAGAAGACCTTTTGAAGGGTTAGGGCTAATTTTCAAAGTTGAAGTTTTTGAACTCTGATCGATATTGGTTGCATTTCCGACCAGAAGATTGGTAATTATAACAGAATCACAACTGTTTAAGATTTGAATGGTATCGTAATATATGCCGGTTTTTGTGTAAATACGTCCTTTTGGAGAAGTATAGGATGCATTAGCACTGATCGAAATATTTTGAAATGTAATACTTGGTTGAATCTTAATGATTTTGGTTACAATACTGTCGAAGCCAGCTATAGAAATTAATGTATCAACATATACCCCAGGAGTTCTGATATCTTGGTTATTTATAAGTATTTTGTCTCCACATGGCAAGAAAACCTCGCTTGCAGTTCGGGTATTGTAGTCCATTACCAATACATTATTAAGAGCTTTTATCGAGCAATTGGTGCTTGGATTTGTTGCTTCCATTGTGTATGATCCTACAGATTTGGTTTTGCCAAAACTAATACTGTCGCCATCGCCAAATATTGGAGATCCAAAAAGCACGTTGTTGAGGTACAATTGGTATTTGATACCGGGTTCAGATGAGTACAAGTTAATTTGTGGGCCGCCATATTTTGAACTGATATATCCGCCACCAATCAGAAATTGTTTGCTTGGCAATGGATTGGTCATAACCCCGTAAATGCCATCCATCGTATTTGTGTTGTTGGTGGTTTTGTTTATTGCTATAACCGAATAATATCCCTTTCTGCTTTGTGGAACAAATGAAATCTCATTGCCGTTGCCATAGATCGAATCAATATCGATATGGTTGCGACGTAGTTTGTAAATAACGTCGGTTTGACTTCCGCTAAGGTTGATTATTGCTGTATCGTCCTCGCATCCAGTAACATTAGATTCAAGTTTGAATATTGAAGGTAGAGATGCCGATGAATATTCATAAGCACCATAATCGAGTTTAGTGCCATTAGGTCGGGTATTGCCAAGTATGTCCTTTAGTATTTTCGGATTGTCGACTCCCTGGTTGATACAAGGCGATGAGCTTTTTAAAGTGAAATTGTGATTTGCAAAATCGGCAAATTGAGGATCGGAAGTGATGTAGTTTGTGCCTTTTGTATACTTGGTTGCAGATGGATCGAAAAAACAATTGTTGGTAACTGTTTCCGACAAACCGGCTATGGTAGAGTTGAAATTGTAAAAAATACAATTTTGCATTTCTTTTACTTTGCCCGACCAGTTTCGAATGGCATTGTTTTGGTCTATAAATGTGCAGTTGTAAATCCATTTGTCGCCACCCTCGTAAATTGCATTTTCCAATTGCCCTCTGAATACACAGCCATAGATTCGAAGCTTGGTGTTGTTCTGGATACCGTAATAACCCTTTTCGAACCAACAGTTTGTAATACTCCAACCTTTAGAAGAAGTGCCGGGATAAATAGCGCCATTGCCGTCGTGTCCTACAAATATACTATTGTTTATTGAAACAGAGTCGCTTTTATTGATGATTAAACAATATTTGCCTGGGAAATTGGAGTGATCCGATTTTACCTTGTCGATATATACCATTTTGGCATTTTCAATCTGAATATTGTCAATTGATCCTTGATTTGACAAATCGTCTAACAAAACCTGGTCGTGTACGTATGTATTGTATATTGTCACAGTATCGGTACCATCGACATAAATACCGTCGTATATATTGCCACCAATATCGCAGTTTTGTATTTTCAGATGCAGGCTATTGCCGCCTATAAGGCCTTTGTGTCCACCTCTGATTTTACAATTATTTATTATCACGTAATCGCCAGATAAGCCGATTCCATGTGCTTTTAAATCCATCTTTGCTCTTACAGAAATGTCGTTAATAATAGTACCTGTACCACTTACTTCAAGCGAGGTGTTTAGTACATTGAATTCCAGAAAAGGGAGGCTGCCCGTTCCATAAGCTCCAATAACGATAGAATCTTGAGCAAATTTTATTTGTTCACTTATTTTTTGACTTGTTCCTCGTTTGAATAAATAGGCGTTTTTCTTATTCCATGAAAAGCCTGTTGAGAAAACACTTTTGTATGGTTCGCTTTGCGTTCCTTTTTCAGTGCCGGAGAAGTTGGGGTCTATATATATTTTGTTGTTGACCCATGTTGGAACCATAGTTTCCTGTGAGTATAGCATGGTAGATGCTAAGCATAATAATATGAGAATCTTTTTCATAAATATAAATTATTGGTTTGATTTACAATAGATTTAGAAGTGTTTGTTTGATAAAATATGTTTTTTTTAAAATGTAAAGTTATAAAAAGGTTTAATATAATGAAATATTTATTATGCATAGTTGTATTTGCATGAAAATTAGTCGCATACATATTGTTTGTTAATTCACTGTATAAATTGTTGGCTCTTTTTTGTTTTACGATGTGAAAATTAATGGTATGTGTTTTTTATATTGTAATTAGATTATATTTGTATAATCTAACAATGGAAAATGTAATAAATTATCACTACTGTCCGGTTAAAAGATTAAGATTCTTCACTTCGCTCAGAATGACAGTCTTTACAGTTAGAAACAGTTAATGAGGGGGTAAGCGGCGAAACCGCCGCTTACCCCCTCATTAACGCACTAAATCGTTGTCATTCTGAGCGTAACGTAGTGAAGCGAAGAGCCTCATATCAAATATTAATATTAGCCGGTTATTAGTAATAAATTATAATTGCATTTTTTCGGTGTATTGAGTTGTAAGTCTTATTAACTGATAAATTTAAAAAAAATGAATATGTCCTTTATGTACTATTGCAAAAAACAAATTAATCATTTTTCATTGAAGAGTCGTTTAGTGTTGAGTGCAATTATGCTCTTTTCTTTAATAGCAAACTCTCAAACACCACAGAAGATGAGTTATCAGGCAGTTGTTCGTGATGCCTCTAATAATCTTGTGACGAATAAAGAAGTAAGTGCTCAAATATCTATTCTGTCTGGAAGTGCAAATGGGTCGGTTGTATATAGTGAAGTGTTTAATCCTAAAACCAATTTAAATGGCCTGTTTACTATAGAGATTGGAAATGGTAATGGATTCGATACCATAAGTTGGGGTAAAGGGAGTTATTTTATCAAAACAGAAGTAGATCTACAAGGAGGAAGTAATTTTCAAATAACTGGTACTAGTCAGTTGTTGAGTGTGCCTTTTGCTTTATATGCACACTCCTCGGGCAGCAGTATTCCCGGGCCTAAAGGCGATCAGGGCGATGCGGGTCTACCAGGAATAAAAGGTGATAAGGGTGATAAGGGTGAAATTGGAGATATTGGTCCACAAGGCTTGAAAGGCGATAAAGGAGAAAAGGGCGATACCGGAGCCATAGGCCCACAAGGCTTGAAAGGCGATAAAGGTGATATTGGACTCAAAGGCGATCAGGGCGATCCTGGTATTGCATTTAATAATTCTGAAATATCGATCGACAAGACCTGGACTTCAGATAAAATAAATTCGGAGCTAAATAAAAAAGCGGATTCACTTTCTTTGGCAAAAATATCATATTCGGGTAGTTACAACGATCTGACTAATGCACCTGTTTTGTTTTCAGGTATTTATAGTGAACTTACTGGAGTGCCTAGTATTAAAGATTCTGTTTTAAGTTATGGTTTTGATGGAAAGTATACAAGTTTGTCGCAAAACCCAGACTTGTCTATGTACGACAAAGACAGTACAAACGATGTAACTTTGAATTCGGTTCAAGTTATTGGGGCAAAAAAAACTTTTGAAGATACCATAAATTTTAATTCAAAAATTTATGCTACTAAAGGTATTGATGCAGGCAATCAGAAAATTACTAATTTGTCGGCTCCTGTTTTGGCTGCCGACGCTGCAACAAAAGCTTATGTCGATGCGCTTTTAGCACGAATCGAAAAGCTTGAAGCTACCAATGGCTTGATAGTTAATGATTTTGATGGCAACATTTATAATACTGTACTTGTTGGTACACAGATTTGGTTAAAAGAAAATATGAAAACAACCAAATATTCAAATGGAGTTACTATTCCAAGAGTTGATTTGTTTGGTAGTTGGGACGATCAGACCGATGGTGCATTTTGTGTGTATCTAAATACTGATTCTAAAAAGGATACGTTCGGCTTGTTGTACAATTACTACACGGTAGTAAATAGTAATAAAATTTGTCCTGTTGGTTATCATGTGCCTACAGAAGCCGATTTTGATGTTTTAATCGCTTATTTGGGCGGTACTGCTGTAGCCGGGGGAAAAATGAAAGAAGTTTCTGAGGTGTGGAAAACTCCAAATACCGGAGCCTCCAATAGTGCCGAGTTTTATGGACTTCCTGGGGGCATGAGAGTCGGCGCTGGAGGGGCGTATCAACACATAAACGATATAATGTATATGTGGACTGAAAGTCAGGTCGATGCGTCGAATGCCAGAGGCATTTATGTCCGATACGACAATAGCAGTATTTATAAAGCAGCAACTCCAAAACTTGCCGGCTACTCGGTGCGCTGTTTGAAAGATTAGGCGTGCCGCTAAAATATAGTCTCGATAAAAAAATCTAACTCAAAATTTGTATTGCTATTTATTGTGACAGTTTCTTTGTCTTTATCGAAAAAGTTTAAAAAAAAACATATAGGTTTGTATTTTTTTTAGATGAATATATGAAGATCTCGGAAAGTAAAAAGGAATGTCGGTCGATAGTCGAAACGTGCAAAGTACAAGGGAAACTTGTGGGTTTTGTGCCAACCATGGGAGCCTTGCACAGGGGGCACATATCGCTTGTAGAGCGATCGAAACAAGAAAACGACTTTACGGTAGTTAGTATATTTGTAAATCCAACACAGTTCAACGATAAAAACGATCTGAAGAATTATCCTCGGACCTTTGACGCCGATAGAGCAATGCTCGACGATGCCGGTGTCGATCTTATTTTTTACCCAACAGTCGATGAAATGTACCCCGAGGAGGATCATAGGGTTTTCGATTTCGGCGATTTAGACAAAGTAATGGAAGGAGCGCATCGGCCAGGTCACTTTAATGGAGTGGCGCAGGTGGTGAGCAAATTGTTCGATATTGTGCCTGCCAGTAATGCTTATTTCGGACAAAAAGATTTTCAACAATTGGCTATTATTAAGCAATTGGTGTTGCAATTGAAGTTGCCAATTAATATTGTTCCGTGTAATATTGTACGCGAACCCGATGGCTTGGCTATGAGTTCGCGAAATATGTTGTTGAGTCCTGAACATAGGAAAAACGCTGTACTAATATCGCGAACACTTTTCGAAGCGTGTAGCCAAAAAGGTCTGTTGCCTGTATCACAGCTTAAAGAGTGGGTTGTACAAACAATTAATAAAAATGATTGTCTTGATGTCGAATACTTCGACATGGTCGACGATACATATTTGAAAAGTATCGATAACTGGGAGCAAACAATAAACATTGTTGGCTGTATTGCTGTTAAAGCTGGCAATGTTAGATTGATAGATAATGTACTTTTTTAATATATTTAGAAAAAATGTTGATAGAAGTTTTAAAATCGAAGATTCATCAGGTTACAGTTACTGAGGCAAACCTATACTATGTGGGGAGTATCACTATTGACGAGAATTTAATGAATGCAGCCAATATTATTGAAGGCGAGAAAGTGCAGGTTGTCAATATTAACAATGGCGAGCGCTTAGAAACTTATGTAATAAAAGGCGAAAAAGGCTCGGGTCAAATTTGCTTGAATGGTCCGGCTGCTCGTAAAGTAGTAGCTGGCGATATTGTTATTATAATGTCGTATGCGCAAATGGAGTTTGAAGAAGCAAAAAGTTTTAAACCTTATGTCGTTTTCCCCGATACCGCAACTAATAAATTAATTAAATAAATGCCTAATTTGCAAATTTACAAATGTGCAAATGATGTGTTGTAAAGAGCTTAATAATGAACAATTATAAATAAAATTTTAATTTGGATGAAAAAAACATTCATTAATATATTGAAATTTATTGTTTTCTTTTCTATTGGAATTGCACTTCTTTACTTTGCATTCAAGGGGATCAATTTTTCGACCTTTTGGGAGTCGATCAAAGGTGCGAATTATACATGGGTAGCAATAACATTGGTAGTTGGTTGGGTTGCATTTTTGCTGAGGGCACATCGTTGGAACTTGCTGTTGGAGCCTATGGGCTATAAGTCCGATACTTGGAGCAACTATCATGCAGTTGCCATTGGCTACCTTGCAAACTTTGCTTTTCCCCGAATAGGCGAAATTGTTAGATGTGGTACACTGAGCAAAACCAAAAATATTCCAGTCGACAAGTTGGTCGGAACTGTTATGACAGAGCGTATTATTGATCTGGTAATGTTGTTTCTGTGTTTGTTTGCAGTTTTGATTATAAAATTCGATTTTTTTGGATCGTTCATCAATGCCCGGGTTGTTCAGCCAATTGCTTTGAAGTTTCAGATATTGTCGGGTATTTCGTATATTTTTTGGTTGTTGGCTGCAGCTTTTATTGCTTTAACAGTGTATCTCATTGTTGTTTTTAAACAACGCCTCAAAAAAATAACGTTAGTTAAAAAAATTGGGAAGCTTGCAAAGGGCATTCTCGAAGGTATTTTGAGCGTTTTCAAGATGAAAAGGAAACTAGAGTTTATTTTATATACCCTACTTATTTGGTTTATGTACTACCTTATGGGTTATCTTATGTTTTTCTCGTTGCCGGCTACCAGTCATTTAAGCCCGGTCGATGGTTTATTTATACTGGTTGTAGGTTCTTTGGGTATGTCGGCTCCTGTACAAGGCGGTTTTGGGGTGTTTCATGTAATAGTAGCATCTGCTCTTATGTTATTTGGAATATCGTATGAGGACGAGGGGCTTGTGTATGCCGTTATTACCCACGAGTCGCAAGCGTTGTTGTGCATTGTTGCCGGATCTTACTCGTTTTTTTACTTGTATTTTGCTTCAAAGAAAAATAAAAACATAGAAAATACACAACAGCAATGAACCATATTGAATTTTTAGGAACGAAAATACTTGATACGACACAGCTCCAGAGAGTATTGGCATTTGCAAGACACAAAGAAAAAAAGATTGTATTTACCAATGGTTGTTTTGATATTGTGCATCGGGGGCATGTCGAATATTTGGCACAAGCATCGGATTGTGGCGATATGTTGATTGTAGGCTTAAACAGCGATGCTTCGGTACGCCGTCTCAAAGGCCCAACACGCCCTGTCAACGACCAGCAATCAAGGGCAATAGTTATGGCTTCGCTCAAGTATGTCGATTATGTTGTAATTTTCGAACAAGATACGCCTTATGAGCTTATTAAACAAATTCAACCCGATGTATTGATCAAAGGTGGCGATTGGAAAGTCGAAGAAATTGTTGGTAACGACATTGTTACAGCCCGAGGCGGTAAAGTGCTTACCATTCCTTTTGTCGATGGTTTTTCGACAACCAGTACGATTGAAAAAATGAAATAAATTGGCAAAAACAAAAACCATATTTGTTTGTCAGAATTGTGGCGCCGAGTCGGGCAAATGGCTTGGTCGATGCAACAATTGCAACGAGTGGAATACGCTTCAGGAAGAAATAGTATCTAAAACCGATCTGAAACAAAAGTCGTCGTCGCTATCGTTGGGCAACAAGCCTGTAACCTTAAAAGAGATTGTCAATTTTACCGAAGTAAGGATTGATACCCGAAACAATGAGTTAAACCGAACACTTGGAGGAGGTATAGTGCCCGGGTCGCTTATTCTTATTGGAGGAGAGCCGGGTATAGGTAAGTCGACTCTTGCACTGCAAGTTGCATTGGAATTGAAAGAGCTTACTGTGCTTTATGTGTCGGGCGAAGAAAGTGCGTCGCAGGTGAAGCTTAGGGCAACAAGGCTTGGAGTAGAAAATGACAATTGCCTTTTCCTTTGCGAAACGAATCTGGAGAGTATACTCGAGCATACGGGCAATTGCTCGCCAGGGCTTGTTGTAATCGACTCAATTCAAACCCTGCATACCGAAGCTGTGGAGTCGTCGGCTGGTTCTGTAACTCAAATCAGGGAATGTACACAACGATTGTTGAGTTATGCCAAACGCACCCAAACGCCGTTTATTATTATTGGTCATATTACAAAAGACGGAAGTCTTGCCGGTCCAAAGGTGCTGGAACATATCGTAGATGCTGTGCTTCAGTTCGAAGGCGATCAACATTATATGTATCGAATTCTTAGGTCGATAAAAAATAGATTTGGTTCGACCTCCGAAATTGGTATTTTCGAAATGACCGGTAAAGGGCTTATGGAAGTGAGTAATCCTTCTCAAATACTCATTACACAGAACGAAGATAAGCTGAGTGGTATATCGGTTTCGGCAACACTCAATGGAATCAGACCTTTTCTAATCGAAACTCAGTCTCTCGTAAGTACAGCAGTATATGGAACCCCACAGCGTTCGGCAACAGGCTTCGATAGCCGAAGACTCAATATGTTGTTGGCTGTATTGGAGAAAAGAGCAGGCTTTCGTTTGGGTATGAAAGATGTGTTTCTCAATATAGCCGGAGGTATTAGGGTCGACGATCCAGCAATTGACCTTTCGGTAGTTGCGTCGATATTATCGTCGAATGTCGATATAGCTATTAATCACAATATTTGTTTAGCGGGAGAAGTAGGGCTTTCGGGCGAGATACGTCCTGTCAATCGTATCGAACAGCGTATTGGAGAAGCTGAAAAGCTCGGTTTTTCTCAAATAATTATATCGAAGTACAACCAAAAATCGATAAATAAAGCTAAGTTTGGCATTGAAATTGCAAGCATCAGTAAAATTGACCAGTTGGTAAAATTACTTTTCGGATAGTGTATGTCTTCAAAAACTGAAATATTGATTGCCGATTACAAGCCCTTTGCACCAACGTATGAAGTGATTCCTCCTGCCATTCCTACTGGTTTTGAATATAAATTTTATTCCACATCATGTTTGTTGTACGAAGTGCAATTTGCCCGAAAAGAAAATTCATTGGCAATGATACTCAATTTTAGCGTAGTTGGCGACGAATTTGATCATGAATATCCAGTAACCAATAGGGGGGAAATGTATCCGGTAATTGCAACCGTTATTGAAGTGCTTTGCATGTTTCACCAGCAGCACCCACTTACCAACAGCTACGAATTTTCGGGAGAGCACAAAGATAAAAACGATACTAAAGAAGCCAGCATACGTACACGACTCTATCTGAAATTTGCACAACGATACATCAATAGCAAATGGAGCAAAACCATTGTTGGCAACCGGGTTGTAATAGCCAAAAAGCAATAGCCATGTTGCTTTCTGTTCAACATCTTTGCATTGCCAATCGAGAAAAAGAGTTGGTTTCAGATATAAGCTTTAGTTTAGAACATTCGAGCACCTTAGGAATTGTGGGCGAGTCGGGCTCGGGCAAAACCCTTACCGGTCTCTCTGTTATGGGATTGTTGCCAAAAGAATTGATATTGAGTAAAGGGGAGGTCATATTTTCTCCAAATGGCGAAACTATTGTTGTAAATCATATTTCTGAAGCTGAACAGCGCATTTTGAGAGGAAAACAAGTGTCTATGATTTTTCAGGAACCCATGACGGCGCTCAATCCTGTTCGTACATGCGGTAGTCAATTGCTCGAAGTGATCAAACGTTTTTCAGGATTGTCAAAAGTTGAATCGCTTTGTTATGCTGAAGAATTATTTAACGAAGTGTTATTGCCCAATCCTAAAGACGCACTCAATAAATATCCTCATCAAATGTCTGGTGGTCAGCGACAACGTGTAATGATTGCAATGGCTATAGCATCGAGACCCAAGCTTTTAATAGCCGATGAGCCCACAACAGCACTCGATGTTACTGTTCAGAAAGAAATTCTTCGCCTATTAAAATCGTTGCAAGAAAGGTATAAAATGGGAATGCTCTTTATCTCGCACGATTTGGGTGTTATCAATCAAATAGCCGACAATGTGCTTGTAATGCGACAGGGTAGGGTAGTTGAAACTGGTAAAACATCAGATATACTTCGTAATCCAAAAGAACTATATACTCAGTTGTTGATTGCATGCAAACCTAAGATGGATCATAATCCTGATGTATTGCCTACAATAGAAGAGGCTTTTGTGAGTGTTCAAATTCCTCAACTGCATCAAGAAATATTAAATTTAGATAAAAATGATCCCATATTAAAAGTCGAAAATCTGTCGGTCGAATTTCGCGATGGGAGAGGTTTTTCGTCGTCAGACAAGGCGTTTAAGGCTTTAAACAATGTTTCGGTTGAGGTTTTTCGCAACGAAACGGTGGGTCTGGTAGGCGAGTCGGGTTGTGGAAAAACTACACTTGGGCGCACCATTATGCGCTTGACTAATCAAACCGACGGAAGTGTTTTTATTAAAGGAAAGAATATAAGTGGTTTGCAGGGACAGGCACTTAAAGAATTGAGAAAAAAAATACAATATGTGTTTCAAGACCCATATTCTTCGATCAATCCCCACAAAACTATATACGATACTCTTGCCGAGCCTATTATTGTTCATAAGCTGGCTTCAAAAAAAGCCGAAATTGAATTAAGAGTAAAAGAATTGTTGCTTCAGGTTGGTTTATCGGGCGAGTATCTGAGTCGTTACCCGCATCAATTGTCGGGCGGCCAACGCCAACGTGTCGTTATAGCACGTGCGTTGGCGTTGGAGCCTGAGCTTATTATTTGCGACGAGTCGGTGGCGGCGCTCGATGTATCGGTGCAAGCTCAGGTGTTGAATTTGCTCAACAGGTTGAAGAAACAACGTGGATTGTCCTATTTGTTTATTTCACACGATTTGTCTGTGGTCAAATATATGTCGGACAGGGTGTATGTAATGAATAAAGGACAAATAGAAGAGCATGCAAGTGCTGAAGAATTGTATCGGCATCCAAAGAGCGATTATACTAAGCGGTTGATAGAGGCAATTCCGGAAGTGATTTGAAAGCATTAAATTTTATTGAAAAAACTGTTATCCAACAGGCAGAACCTAATCTCGAAACCTTCATCAATAAAATTTATACTGGTTTACAAATTAATTTTGTACTTAAAACGATGAAATACATTAATTTCCTTAATTAGGTTATAGTTGTTTGGGGGGTATTCTCAATAGTAATGTTTATTTATTTGTTGGGTGCAATATGCTTTATACCAAAAATATTGACTTTTGATGAAGCATGATATTTCTTAAATTTATCTTTTTAGAAATACGATTTATTTGGTATTTCGATTCTTTATCTTTGCATATTAACAGGCTAAAACAATATGAGTTTAGACATAAATTCGATTATTACAATTATAATGATTTTTGTCCTAATTATGTTCACACTTTTGTTACTACATATTGGGAGGCATACAAAATCAAATATTTATCTAGCTATTTATTTTATTTCACAAATAGCTGGCATTTTAACGTTTTTCTTTAAACCATCAAATCATTTTTTGTTTTTATTGGGGCAAGCTATCTGTTATTCTTGGGGTGCTTTGTTTTACTTTTTCATTTCTGCTTTATTTGAACCGAGATTCAATTTTAAATATAAAACAATTTGTCACTTCATTCCTGCATTAATTGTATTTATACTTTTAGTTAATCAGTCAAATTTATATGAGAAACAATTTTTGTGGATTTTTTATGGTTTAAATAGTTTTCTGAATGTTTTTTTTAATGTTCTCATAATTTCTTACAACATAGCTATTATGCTCAAGTTCTACAGCTATTGTAAAACGACAGAAAATACAAATTCATTATCAAATACAAATTCTTTAAGTATTTGGGTTAAATTTTCGGTTTTGGGTTTTGCAATCTCATGTTTTATTGTACTAATTGGAAACTTGCATTTTTTTAAATCATTAAATTGGTTTCTAATTGGAATGAGCACATTTTTGATATATTTTACAATTTTGCTATATGTTGCAATTATAAATAGAACAATTACCGATAAAATTATTAGTATTGAAAAATACAAGAAGTCGTCATTAAATATAAAAATTTACGATAAGATAATTGAACAAATTGAAGTTCAGATGCAACATAATAAATTGTACTTAAATCCCGAGCTAAGCTTAAAAAGCTTATCAGTTGTTTTAAATACACAAGAAAAATATATTTCTGAAGCTATAAACAAACAAAAATCTCAAAATTTTTCAGAATTTGTTAATAATTATAGGGTTACTTATGCAATGCAATTGCTGAGGGATCCCGAAAATAAAGACAGAACCATGCTTTATATTTTATTTGAATCGGGATTTAATTCAAAAACAACATTCAATAACAGCTTTAAAAAAAAAGTAGGATGTACTCCACTTGAATTCAAAAAAAGTCATTAACTAATCAATTTTTTGCAAGAAAATAAGTTTCATTTCATGATTTGGAACATATTGACCATCTCATAGGCGTAATTTTGTCTCATTATTAATTTAAAAATTATTTTATGAGAACAAATACTTTTTTAAAATCATTTTTTACTTTAAGTCTATTGGTTGTTTTTATTTTTTTTAGTTTTTGTCAAATACCAAAAGATTTTACGTATTGGAAGTTTAGTTCGGGAGCTTACTGCAATGCTCCGATACTAAAAGACTCGGTAATATTTTGTGGCAGTATGGATAATACTTTTTATGCCATTAATGCTAAAACAGGTAGTGAAATATGGCATTTTAAATCTGATTATATGATTACCTCAACTGCCGCAATAAATAACGATATTGTTTGTTTTGAGTCAGGCAATAAATTATATGGACTTAATGCGCTTACAGGTGAGTTACTTTGGAGCTATGTTGCTTCAAGTAAAACGCCTACTCCTGGACAAACTACAAACTATCACCACTCGTCTCCTTTAATATATAATAAAACTGCTTTTTATGGTGACGAGTGGGGGAATTTAAACGGTGTTGAAATATCTACTGGAAAATTGATTTTTCAATATACAATAAAAGCTTCTTATGCAAAGGCAAGTGATTACAACATAAGAACTAAACCAGCAATTCTTGATAATATTATATATTTTGGCGATTATGGGTCGAATGTTTATGCAATATCATTATTAGATTTTTCGGAAAAATGGATACATAAAATAACTTCTCCAAAATATGATGGCTCATTGGTTTCGGAAGTCATTATAAGGGATAGTTCTATATATATTGGGGGATACAACAATCTGTTTAGTCCATTAGATATAAAAACAGGAGTTCCAAGATGGACATTTACAGATGAAAATACTTATATGCCATCAACACCAGTTTTTTATAATGATAAAATAATCATCGGAACAACCTTAAATTCAAACAAAATTCACTGCTTAAATGTATCTGATGGAGCAGTTATTTGGAGTACAAAAGTGAAGGGAATATTTTTTGTAAAGCCAGAAATTATTAACGATAGTATTTTGGTAATAAATAGTACAGACCCTTTTAGAGATAATATTGGTGCACTATATTTTATTAATTGTAAAAATGGAAATATAATAAATCAAATTTTTTTAAACAATGCAAGTGAATCATCTCCAATAATTTTGGGCGATACACTTTTTTTAGGAATTAATGATGGAATGTATGCTATTAATTACAAGCCTTATTTAGCAAATGACTATTCTTCAAATATCGTATTTAATGATAGTGCTGAAAATATTGTTATTAATAAAGACGAACAATTAAACAGAATTTATTCTATTTTAAACAAATCTAATTTTTGCGATTCAATTACTGTTACATATACATTAGAAGGGGATTCTTCCAAAAGTAATATTCAGTTTAAGGTTTTAAGAAAAATGCTTATTAAACCATTGCAGGGTATAGATATAAGTTTCAAGGTTCCGGCAAATGCTTTAACACCCGGTTTATATAATATTAGTTTTAACGTTTTTTCGTATCATTATCCCGATACTCTTTTTGAAAAAAAAATATCTATTACGGTTGCCAATATGACAAGTGATATAAGTTCAACCTCGGTCTCAAATTTTAGTATTTATCCAAACCCTTTTAAATCGAAAGTAACTTTTGCTATTAATAATAGATTAACTTCAAAAATTCGATTGTCTGTTTATTCAATACAAGGAAATCTTTTGTTTTTTAATATTTTTGATAGTGCCGATGAAGTTATTGAATGGGATGCGAGAAATATTAATGGTGTAGAGATGAATTGTGGTATTTATATTTACTTTATTGAGTCCGATAATAATATTCAAAAGGGAAAGTTGATAAAGCTATAATTTGGATTATATAATAAAATACGATTGTTAGCAATACTAATAAAATATTTATTTATGTAGCATAAACCAAAATCTATTAAAGTCTTTGTGGTCTAATGAATCTAAAATATACTTGCAATTTAAATAGCATGTGGTCAGATATAAAGAATAGACGAGTGTATATCAGTCAGAGAAGCCCATAAAAATATCTTTTTTGAGTATATTCCTATAAATGATTTGGCATAAAAGATTATCAAATTGTGCTATCATAAGCTTTATTTTAAAGCTTATATTTTAAACTCATGTTCCAAATTGGAACATGAGTTTAAAATATGGAACAAATTTGCAAATATTAGGTTACAATGTTTACATTAAGAATCATTCTTGAAGTGTAAATTTGGGCTTTATTAGATTGGTTTGAACTATCTAAAAATAACAAAATAATATGGATATATTGCAAAATATTACCAATATAATTTAAAATAGTCCATATTTTTTTAATTTTTTTCGTGTGCGTAAACGGTGCAATATAATGCTAAAAACCAAAACCAAAGTAACAATAAAAAACATAGCCGATATGGCCCAAACATCGATGGGTACTGTTGATCGTATTATAAATAATCGTGGTGAGGTAAAAGATGAGACTCGCCGCAATGTAATGGCTATTATCGATCAAATGGGTTTCACCCCAAACTTATTGGCAAAATCTTTGGCATCGAAGAAAATATATAACTTTATTGCAGTTATTCCAACAGCCCATGAAAATGCTCCTTATTGGTACAAACCAATGGAGGGTATAAAAAAAGGGGCGGCCGAACTTAAAGATTTTAATATTAAAGTCGAATTCATTACATTTGAAATATCAAGTGAAAAGGAATTTAATAAAGTGTGTATGCAAGCTTTAACCGCTAATCCTTCAGGTATAGTGCTTGCTCCCGTATTTAAAGAAGCTGCATATACATTCGTGTTACAACTCGACAAAGAAAAGATTCCTTATGTGTTTATTGATATAGATCAGGATAGGAGTGAAAATATAGCATATTTTGGCCAAAATGCCTTTCAAAGCGGAGTAGTTTCGGCAAGGCTTTTTCATCATTCGATTCCAAGCAACTCTAAACTACTTATTTTGAAATTAACTAATGGCGGAGTTATTTCAAATCAATTGTACAAAAGGGAACTTGGTTTCCTTGAATATTTCCAGCATATAAAAAACGGTAATTATAAAATTGAGGCTATTAATATTGATATAAATGAAAAGGGACAGCCCGAAAAGGAATTTAATAATGAAATTACCGAACAGGCCGGAATTTCTGGAATATTTGTTCCCAACTCTAGAATATACTTGCTTGCAGATTGGTTGAAAAATAGCAAGCTGAATACTAAACTCTTTTTATTGGGTTACGATATGATTGAACAGAATGTGGAACACCTTAAAATTGGTACCATAGATTTTCTGATTAATCAGAAGCCCGAAGAACAAGGGTACAAAAGTATTCATTGCTTGTTTAACCACGTAGTAGCCGGAAAAAAGGTAGAAAAATACAATAGCAGTGTAATTGAAATAATGTTAAAAGAAAATATTGATTATTATAACTAATAGAAATATTATGAAAATAGGTTTTGACGATTTAAAAGATCAGGTATGTGTTATTACAGGTGGAGCAGGTGTAATAGGGGCTGCATTGGCCGAAGGTTTAGCTTCAGTAGGTATAAAAACCGCCATTCTTGATATTAATGAGGAGATGGCGGCTTCAATTGCTGCATCTATAGAAAAAAAAACAGGTACAATTACCAGAGGGTATAAAGCAAATGTTCTAGATAAAGAATCGCTTGAAGAAGCGAAGGCTAGAATTAATGCCGAATTAGGCGAAATATCGCTTCTGATTAATGGTGCTGGTGGCAATTCGCCCAAAGCGACTACACAGGTTGAAAAGCTAAACGATTCGGTTATTGATAAACTCGATAAAACGTTTTACGGATTGCAAATGGAAGGTTTTCAGTGGGTTTACGATTTAAATTTTAAAGGAACCCTTTTGCCTACAATGGTGTTTTCTTTGGACATGCTCAAGAACAGAAAGGGTGCTATTGTGAACATTTCATCAATGAATGCTTTTAAACCTTTAACTAAAATTCCGGCTTATTCAGCCGCTAAAGCTGCAGTAAATAATTTTACCGAGTGGTTAGCTGTACACTTGGCCGAAGTAGGAGTGAGAGTTAATGCAATTGCTCCCGGATTTTTCTTAACTAATCAAAACAGGTTTTTACTTGTAGATGAAAAAACAGGTGCGCCTACAGAAAGAGGTGGAAAAATTATATCAAATACCCCAATGGGACGCTATGGAGAAGTAGACGAACTACAAGGTACAGTGTTGTATTTGTTATCTGATGTTTCGAAATTTGTAACAGGCATTTGCATACCCGTAGATGGTGGATTTAGTGCTTTCGGTGGTGTGTAATTTTTTGAATAAAAAGACAGTACAGGCTTTTCGAAAATATTGCATATTATAGAATAGCAGAATGTTAAGTGATTAAATAGATTGTATAGAAAAGTGAAATAATAAATTTATATAAGTAAATAATATGAGCCTTAAACTAAAAGACAAATTCAAGTATTCGCTTATTGTACCTACAAGCATGGGTGTAAGACTTACTCCTTTAAACGGACAACCAGTACATTGTAGCGATGAGTATAAATTACAGGCAACTAGTGCTGAAACAAATGTTGCGAGTGTTTCATCGTACTTGGGCTTACCGGTAAAGGTATTAACTGCCTTTGTTAAAGATAGTCCGGTTGCTCAGTTTATAAAGAGTAGCCTTAAATACAGACACATGGACTTCGAAGGTCCTGAGGTAGCACAAGGAGGACCATGGGGCTATAGGCACCAGTTTAATATTGCCGACAGTGGTTATGGATCTCGCGGACCACGTGTACATAACGATCGTGCTGGTGAAGTAGGCAGAATCCTGGATGTTAAGGATTTTGATTTGGAACGCATTTTTGGCGAAGAGGGTGTGCAAATTGTGCATTTATCAGGTCTAATTGGAGCACTTTCGCAGCAATCAAGCAAGTTTTGCCTAGAAATTGCCAGGGCTGCTAAAAAGCACGGAACGATTATCTCATTTGACTTAAATTACCGTGCCACTTTTTGGGAAGGCCGTGAGAAAGAACTACGCGATATTTTTACAGAAATAGCTTCAGTTTCTGATATTTTAATCGGAAATGAAGAAGATTTTCAGCTTTGTCTAGGCATTAAGGGCCCCGAAGCTGGAGGTAAAGATATCGATAGCAAAATTGAAAACTTTAAAGAAATGATGGGCTTAGTGAAAAGTTCTTTTCCTAACGCATCTGTTTTCACTACAACATTGCGTCAGGTTATAAACGCTAATCACCATATGTGGGGAGCTATTATGCTTAACAACGACACATGGCATGTTGTTAAACCACGCGATATACATGTACTTGATCGTATCGGCGGTGGCGATGGCTTTGTTGGCGGTATGTTATATGGAATTCTAAAGCAATGGGAGCCTGAAAAGTGGATTCAATTTGGATGGGCAACTGGTGCTATGGCTACAACTTTCTTAACCGATTATGCACAACCAGCTGACGAGAACATGGTATGGAGTATATGGGAAGGTAATGCTCGCGTAAAAAGATAATTATTTTTAAAAACGCTAAGAATTAAAGATTAGTGTTTTTAAAAATCTAAAGTTAGATACTTTGCTTTTAGAAAAAAAGCCGGGCAGCATTATATATAAAGTGCTGCCCGTTACTTAAAAAAACAACCAAGATGAATTATTTTAAGAAAGGATCCGAAGATACTGTAATAAAATCGGAGGAGTTAAAAAGATATGTTTGGGAATCTTTAGACAAAATAGGCCCACGCAATAAAGTATTAATTGTTCCTCCCGATTTTACCCGCTTTCATTCTCGTGCAGGCGAAATAACTACTTATATATATGAGTATTACGGAAATGCAGTCTCCGATATTCTGCCTGCACTTGGAACTCATGCTCCTATGAATGCAGAGGAATTAGAAATTATGTTTCCCGGAATTCCTCAAAAACTTTTTAGAGTTCACGATTGGAGAAATGATGTAATTACTATTGGTGAAATTCCGGGTGAAAAGGTTAAGGAAATTACCAAAGGAACTATTGATTATTCGTGGCCCGCACAACTTAATAAATTAATCGCCAGTGGAGGCCATGATTTAATCTTATCTGTTGGACAGGTAGTTCCTCATGAAGTAATGGGTATGGCAAACTACAATAAAAATTTGTTTGTTGGTACCGGTGGTTCTGAAGGTATTAACAAAAGCCATTTTATAGGTGCTGCGTATGGCATGGAAAAAGTTATGGGAAGAGCAGATAATCCTGTGCGTAGCGTATTAAATTACGCTTCTGCCAATTTTACTAATCACCTCCCTATTGTTTATATGCATACCGTTATGAGCAAGAACAATGAGGGCAATCTGGTTATCCGTGGTTTATATATTGGTAGTGGCGAGGATGTATATACCGAAGCTGCAGATTTGTCGCTGAAGGTAAATTTTACCATGCTTGACCGCCCAATTAAAAAGGCAGTTGTTTATCTGGATCCTTCAGAGTTTAAAAGCACTTGGTTGGGAAACAAAGCTATATACCGTACACGTATGGCACTTGCTGATAATGCTGAACTAATAATACTTGCTCCTGGTTTGAAAGAATTTGGAGAAGACTCAACAATTGATTCGCTGATAAGAAAATATGGGTACAATGGCACTCCGGCAACCTTAAAAGCAACAAATGAGAACAAAGATTTAAGGGATAATTTGGGAGCTGCTGCTCACTTAATTCATGGAAGTTCTGAAGGTAGATTTAGTATTACATATTGCCCGGGAAATATTTCTAAAGAGGAAATTGAGGCAGTGAATTTTAATTACGCTAGCCTCAATGATATGATGAAGAAATACCCAATTGAAAATCTTAATGATGGTTATAATATTCTTTCGAATGGCGAAGAAATTTATTATATCTCAAATCCGGCTCTCGGATTATGGGCCACAAGAGATAAATTCGTTTAAAATATTGAAAAAGAAACTCAAGGACCAAATTTCACGATCTTACATTTCTTTAAATGGATATCATATGTTACTTTAATAATAAAATATGACAGCTAGATAACATTTTTTAAGTTTAATACAAATGAAAGCAAGTGAAATACGTGATATATTTTTGCAAGAAAATTTTTTTTTAATAAAATGAGACAATATTCAGATTTTGGAATGATTGGTTTGGCAGTAATGGGTGAAAACCTTGCGCTAAATATTGAAAGTAAGGGATTTAAGGTGTCTGTATATAATCGAAACGTACCTGGAGTTGAAGAAGGGGTTGTAGAAAGATTTATTTTGGGCCGAGGCAAGAATAAAAATTTTTATGGCACCTCAAATCTTAAGGAATTTGTAATGAGCCTTGAAAGGCCAAGAAAAATAATGATGATGGTCAAGGCAGGTAAACCTGTTGACCAGTTAATTGATCAGTTATTGCCTCTTCTTGATAAAGGTGATATTATTATTGATGGTGGTAATACATACTTTCCAGACTCATCGCGTAGAACAGAATTGGTTGAATCAAAAGGGATGCTTTTTATTGGTGCCGGAGTGTCAGGTGGTGAAGAAGGAGCATTGAACGGCCCTTCAATTATGCCTGGTGGATCAATAAAAGCCTGGTCGGAAGTGAAACCGGTTTTTCAAGCTATTGCAGCAAAAACAGAAGACGGAGAGGTTTGTTGCGACTGGGTAGGAGAAAACGGCGCAGGCCACTTTGTAAAAATGGTTCACAATGGCATTGAGTACGGCGATATGCAATTGATTTGCGAATCGTACCAGATAATGAAACAACTGCTGGGCCTGAGCAGTGATAAAATGAGTGAAATTTTTAAGAATTGGGACAATGGCGAATTAAAGAGTTACCTTATTAAAATTACTGGTGAAATACTAGCTTATAAAGAAGATAACGAACCTTTGGTCGAGAAAATCCTTGATACTGCTGGTCAGAAGGGCACAGGTAAATGGATAGGAGTTACAGCGCTTGACCTCGGGGTACCTTTAACATTAATCGGCGAAGCTGTTTTTGCCAGGTGCCTTTCGTCTCAAAAACAAGAACGGGTTGAAGCAGCTAAAAATATTTCAGGGCCCGAAATCAATTTCGAAGGAAATAAAGAAGAATTTATTGAAGATATTCGTCAGGCATTGTACGCTTCTAAGATTATTTCATATGCACAGGGTTTTGTGTTATTGAGAGAGGCTGCCAAGGAATATGGATGGAACTTAAACTATGGAAGTATAGCTCTTATGTGGCGTGGTGGTTGCATTATCAGATCTGCCTTTTTGGGAAAAATTAAAGATGCATTCATTAATAATGTAGATATTTCGAACCTACTTTTGGATCCATTTTTCAAACAAAAAGTTGAGCAGGCTCAAAAATCGTGGCGTAAAGTTGTAACAACGGCAATGACGAACGGAATATCGGTTCCAGCTTTTGCTTCGGCATTAAATTATTTCGATGGTTACAGAAACGATCGCCTTCCGGCCAACTTACTTCAAGCACAAAGAGATTATTTTGGTGCTCATACCTACGAACGAATTGATAAACCAAGAGGAGAGTTTTTTCATACTAATTGGACAGGTCAGGGCGGAAATACAGCATCATCAACATATAATGTATAGGAAATTTAGAACTTAATTATAAATTATGAGCACTATTAAATCAGTAAAGGGAAATTATCGTTATAGGATATTAGCACTTTTAATGTTGGCAACAACAATAAACTATTTCGACAGGAGCTTAATGGGAATTTTGTCGCCAGATTTAATCGAATGGTTTGGTTGGACAAAAATGGACTATTCATATATCTTAATATCTTTTCAGATAGCTTATGCCATTGGGCTTCTGACTATGGGTGGTATAATCGATAAAATTGGTACAAAAAAAGGCTATGTTTTAGCTATCGGATTATGGAGTACTTTTGGAATGCTTCATGCAGCTATTGGTAAAGGGTATAGCTTTATTGGTTTTTTAATAGCACGATTCGGGTTAGGTTTTGGTGAGGCTGGTAACTTTCCGGCTGCAATTAAAACTACAGCTGAATGGTTTCCCAAAAAAGATAGGGCATTTGCTACAGGTATTTTTAACGCGGCAACAAGTATTGGAGCAATTGCAGCTCCATTTGTAATTGGTTGGGTTGTTTTTTGGACCGGAGGAGAAAGAGGATCCGGCGATTTAATGAATTGGAGAGTCCCATTCTTAATTACTGGAGCGCTTAGTTCAATTTGGGTTTTTTTATGGTTAAGTACATATAAAAAACCTGAAGAGCACCCAAAAGTTTCTAAAGAAGAACTTGAATATATTGATAGTGACTCTGATGTAGAGAGTTCTGAAAAAATTTCATGGAGCAAGGTATTTCCCAAAAAACAAACATGGGCATTTTCATTGGCGAAAGTAACTGATGCTGTTTGGTGGTTTTATTTATTTTGGGGAGCCATTTTCTTGTCAGAAAAATTTGGACTTAATATAAAAGATATGGGATTGCCATTTCTTGTTATATACCTAATTGCCGATTTGGGAAGCGTTTTTGGAGGTTGGTTGTCTGGAAAATTTTTACGTATGGGTTGGACAATTAATAAAGCCCGAAAAATAACTTTGCTAATTTGCGCTTTAATAATTCTTCCTGTGTGTGGCGTAGCTTTTACTGATAATAAGTGGGTTGCGATATTCCTAATTGCATTGGGTGCTGCAGGGCATCAGGCATGGATGGCAAATATTTTTACAATTGTATCTGACGTATTTCCTAAAAAAGCTGTAGCCTCTGTAACTGGTATCGGTGGTATGGTAGGTGCAATGGCAAGTATTGTATTCACTTTTATTTTAGGATCAGTTTTAGACGATGCTTCAGAAATAGGGTTTTTCTGGGCATTCTTGGTTGCTGGTTTATCGTATCCAATAATTCTTGGGTTGCTACATATTATTATGCCTAAAATGACACCACTTGATGAAAACCTTAACTTAATTAATAAATAGTACTATGGAATCTTTTATTCACGAAAATTTTGTTCTGGAAACAAAGTCGGCGCAAGAGCTCTATCATAATCATGCGGCCAAAATGCCAATTATCGATTATCATAGTCACCTGGATCCTCAACAAATTGCCGAAAATATAAAATACAACAATATCACACAGCCTTGGCTATATGGCGATCACTATAAATGGAGGGCAATGCGTGCAAATGGTGTTGATGAAAAGTTTTGCACCGGCAATGCAAGTGATTGGGAAAAGTTTCAGAAGTGGTCAGAAACGGTTCCGTTTACTTTACGTAACCCCCTATATCATTGGACTCATATGGAGCTGAAGGGTTATTTTGGAATCACAACTTTATTAGGCCCTAAAACAGCTGAAAGCATTTATGAAGAAACTTCCCAAATGCTAAAAACTGATGAATATAGCGTAAGAGGCTTACTAAATAAGATGAATGTTGAATTGGTTTGTACAACCGACGATCCTATTGACTCCCTTGAATATCATCAAGTTATTGTTAAATCGGGCTCCAAGGTGAAAGTACTACCAACTTGGAGACCCGATAAAGCAATGGCTGTAGAAAATACCGAAACCTACAACCAGTATATTGCAAAACTCGAAGAGGTAACAAATACCGAGATTACTTCATTCACAGCATTAATAGAAGCATTACTAAAACGTCAGGAACACTTTGCTTCGGTTGGTTGCAAATTATCCGATCATGGTCTAGATGTGTTTTATGCATCCGATTGTACTCAATTTGAAGCAGACACAATTTTTAAAAAGGTAAGAGGTGGTTCTCAATTATTCCCGGCCGAAATAAAAATGTTTAAGTCGGCAATGCTATACGAATTGGGAATAATGAACCATAAAATGGGTTGGACTCAGCAGTTTCATGTTGGTCCTATTAGAAACAATAACACAAGGCTATTCAAAAAGTTAGGACCCGATAAAGGCTTCGACTCAATAGGCGATTTTAACCTGGCTCAGGATATGTCAAAATTTTTAGATCGTTTAGATAGTGAAAATAAACTTGCCAAAACCATTTTATACAATATCAATCCAAAAGACAATGAAATGATGGCTACAATGATTGGTAATTTTCAGGATGGTAGTATTCCCGGTAAAATACAATTTGGATCGGGGTGGTGGTTTCTAGATCAGAAAGATGGCATGGAACGACAGCTTAATGCATTATCAACCCAAGGCCTTTTAAGTCGATTCGTTGGTATGCTTACCGATTCCAGAAGCTTTTTATCGTTTCCACGACACGATTATTTTAGGCGCATTTTGTGTAACATTTTAGGTAATGAAATGGAAAAAGGTTTAATTCCTTCTGATATGAATTTGGTTGGGGGAATGGTTGAGGATATATGTTATAACAATGCCAAAAACTATTTGAAACTATAAATTATTGTATTAAACATTACTGAAATCGTGTATGATGCCTACAAGGAAATCATACACGATTTTTTTTATATTAAAACACTTAAAATTTAACAAATGAAAAAACTATTTACTGCTGTTGTGTTACTATTGATCGGTAATTAATTAATTAAATAATGCGTCGAATTATATCGATACCAGAGATAGTTTAATTCTTATTATTGCTTGCTCAGACTATACTTTAATTTCAAAAAATTTCAAGCAAAATATTACCAGAAGTCCTAAGATAAACTTAAATTTATAATACCAATAGGTATCTTTTTCGAGTGTGTTGCATTAACTTCTTGAAATATAGGTAGACATATTGAAAATGATCAAATTGCAGATTTCTGATTATTGCTTTAAATTTGTAATTGTGCAGCATAAACATGAATGCTACAAAAAAATAATTTATACCTATTGAAGCTTGAAGAATATAATATTGTTCGTAATTTCTTACATTTTAATTATTGAACATAATGTATAAATTAATTATAACATCAATTCTACTCATTGCATTTACCTGCAAAGCAAAAGCTGCAAATTGCAACTTTGTTAACCTTAGCACAAAAGATGGTCTTTCAAGCAATTGGATTTTTGATATTTACCGCGACTCTAACGGATTGTTATGGATAGCTACCAATGCCGGTATAAATGTGTACAATGGCTACAATACAAAAACATACTTGCACAACCCCGATATAACAAGTTCTATTACTTCAAACCAAATACTTAAAATATTTGAAGACAGCAGGGGGCAAATATGGATTGGCACATCCGGAGGCGGGGTATGCGTTTATATACCCGAGATTGATGGATTTAAAAAAATAGATATATCCGCTGATTGCAAAAATAGCGAATTGAGTTTTTCAACTGTTTTTGATATATTAGAAGTAGATAATATATTGTATTTTGCCACCGAAAATAGTGGTTTTATACAATATCTGCCCGATTCAAATGATTTTAATTATTTTTTTCATTCTGAAAACGACTCCAATACTATATCCAGTAATTGTATTCGTTCATTGATATATGCTAAAGGTAGTATTTGGCTGGCTACGGCCTCATGTTACATCGATAAATTTAATCTGCAATCTGCAACTATTGAAAGAATTCCCATTCCTGAATTAGAAAGCATAGCATCCGAAAATTTTTTTCTTGATTTAAAGCACTTGGGTTATCAATCAACTGAAGAAAAATTGTGGATTGGCAGCGAAACAAAGGGATTATGGTCATACAGCCTCATAAATAAAGAGTTTGTCCACTATTCTACAAGTAGTAAAGTGAAAATAGCATACAATGCAGTACACGATATAATTGTTTATGATAAACAACTATGGATTGCTACTAACAATGGCGGTGTAAATATTATGGATAATACCGGAAATATTCATTTCCTCAAAGCAAATCAGTTCGATAAAAACGCACTGTCTAGCGATGGAATTTATAAGCTGCACACCGATAAAGAAGGCAATCTATTTGTAGGTACTTTTGATGCAGGTATTGATATATACAGTAAGGCTATTAACCGGCTGGAATATTTTTATGAAACTTCAGTCAGAAAATCCGGAATTAGAAACATAAACGTGGCAGATATAGCTACGACAACCGATGGTACAATTTGGTTAGCTTCCCAGGGAAACGGGCTAAATACCTTTAACTCTAAAACAAAAGAAATAAAAAGGTTTTATTATCCTCAAAAAAGCTATGCTATTAATGGCGATTTTATTTCTGCTGTTTATGCAGACAATTTTAACAATTTGTATATTTCTTCTTTTCAAGAGGGATTTACCATTTATAACACCATAACCCAACAAGCAAAGAATTATAGAAACACACCAAATTGTTCTAATTGTCCGGGATCTAACAAAGCATGGGCTTTTCACAGATCGGCCGATAGTATGCTGTGGATAAGCTTTCTGGAGAGTGGCATACAAAAGCTTGATTTAATTTCGGATAGTTTTTTTGAATTAACAGAAATCAAAAAAGAATTATTTAAACTCAACGACTACAAAGTATATGACATTACAGAAGTAAATGGGGTTATTTGTTTTGCTACAAAAAATGCCGGTTTACACATGTATTTCAAACAAACAGATTCGTTAGCAATTATTAATACTTCAACAACACCGGCATTAAGCAATAACAGTTTAAAATCTGTGGTTTCCGATTCGAATGGTAATTTATGGATTGGAACAGAAAACGGAGTTAATATGCTAAATATTAGAACTTTCGAAATTACTGTATATTATTCGAATGCAGGAAACAAATTTAACTTTGTTCAGGACATTGTAATTGATAATAAAAACCGAATTTGGCTGAGTACTTTAGGCGGAATATGCAAATTAAACCATATACAAAAAAGTATTGAGCTTTGGCAACCAATGCCTTTAATGTATAATAATGCTCCAAATATAACATCTTCTTTGTACGACCAAAACGGGTACATATATTTTGGCGGAAATAGCGGATTCCACCGTTTTCATCCGGACAGTGTTGAGGATATTTGGCACAATCCAAAAATAAGGTTTACCTCATTTCAAATATTTAACAAAGACTCCCTTATACTCGAGAATGGAATATTAAAACATATTAATTCCGTGAGTACCATTCATGTTAACGAAAAAAACAAAATGTTTTCAATTGGTTTTGCAGTTCCAAATATTCTAATGGAAAACATAATTAAATACCGCTACAAACTAGAAAATTTCAGTTCAGACTGGATAGTAGCTGGCGATGATAGAAAAGCAACATTCACAGGACTGGAAGGCGGAAAATATATTTTTATGGTGCAATCGTCAGATATTCAAGGAAATTGGCTTGACGAAACACGAAAATTAACCATTATTGTTCACCCCCCATTCATAAAAACATGGTTTTTTAAAGCAACACTCTTTCTTTTTATTTTGGGTTTAGTATGGGCAATTTATAAAGTGCGTTTAAAAATACTAACAAAGCAACGTAATGATCTTGAAAAACTTGTAAAAGAACGAACCAATCTTCTTGAAGAGAGTTATCAGGAAATTTCGGCACAAAATGAAGAGATTACTGCTCAGAACGAAGAAAATGCCAAGCAAAACGATCTAATAGTTAGGCAAAATACCGAGCTTCAGACACATCGGAATAACCTCGAAGAACTTGTCGAAGAGAGAACAAACGAATTAAAACTGGCAAAAGAAAAGGCAGAAGAATCGGACCACTTAAAAACTTCATTTATTCAGAATATTAGTCACGAGATACGCACGCCTTTGAATGCCATCGTGGGTTTTTCAAGTTTATTGCCAGAAAATTTCGATAATAAGAAAACACTTGAAGATTTTTCAAAAATCATTGATAAGCGTTCCAATGATTTGCTCGATATAATAAACGATATACTCGATATTTCTATTATTGATTCGGTACATAACACATTAAATATTGAACCGTGCAATATAAATGAACTGTTTATTGAATTGAACCAGTTTTTTGATGGATATAAAGTGCGACTTAATAAACAGCATATCAATGTGTTGTTTCAAATTTTGCCAAATGATTCAATTTTAACTGCTCAAACCGATAAACTCAAATTAAAACAAATAATAATTAACCTTGTTAGTAATGCAATTAAATTTACAGAAAACGGGTCGGTTATATGTGAATGTAAATATGAAAACGGAAAACTTCTATTTCTGGTTCGCGATACAGGTATTGGCATTCCTGCAGATAAATTCGAGTATATTTTCGATCGGTTTAGTAAAATTGCACACCCAACCAATCAAAATTTGGGGGGTACAGGTTTGGGTTTGTCAATTGTTAAAGAATTAGTAAGGCTTTTGGGTGGCAACATTTGGTTAGATTCGGAATGTAACAAGGGTACTACCTTTTATTTTTCAATTAACTATTTGAGTGTCGATACAATATCAAATAATCTGCAAACCATTGGGCCAATACAAGAATATTCTTCAAATAATACAATTCTTATTGTTGAAGACGATTTTTATAATGCTCAATATTTAAAAGAAATCCTTAAAAATGTGGCACATAACATTATTACTGTTACAAATGGATTGTCGGCAATTAAAATAGTTGAGCAGCAAAAAATAGATGTTATACTAATGGATATTTGCTTGCCCGATATTACAGGATATGAGGCTGCAAAGTTAATTTTGAAAATAAATCCAAACATAAAAATTATTGCACAAACTGCAAACGCTGCAAGTGCCGATCACAATAAATCAATTGAAGCGGGATGTGTAAATTATATTTGTAAACCAATCAATCGAGAATCATTATTGGTATTAATGAAACAATACTTAAGCTGAATTGTCAAAGTGGATTTTTGTATAATATTCATTCTATGGTTTTTCCACTTTTAAATATTTTTCTTTATAATTTATCTTTTATCTTTTTAATTATATCTTCGTATTCAGCATCGGATAAGGTTACTTTTTGTGGATTCATCTCAAAAACACCTCCAAACCCGTATCCATCTTTGTATTTCGGTACCACATGAAAATGTAAATGAGAAATAGTATCGGCATAAGCACCATAGTTAATTTTGTCAGGGTTAAAAGCATCCTGAATAGCTTTGCCCACAACTGCAACATCACGCATAAATGCATTTCGCTGTTCGTCGCTTAGTTCATGAAAATCAACAGAATGATTATTGTAAACTACATTGCAACGCCCCGGATGCGTTTGCTCTTTGAATAAAAAGAGTTGCGACACTTCTAAATCGCATATTTTAATCATTAATTGTTGTAGTTTTTCATTATTCTGACAATACAAACATTCTGAAGAAGGTGTTTTCATAAAATTTGTTATATTTTAATTTATAAATTGCTTTTTACGTTTTGCCGAACAACTTTGGCATTTAATGAAATTAGTTTGTAAAGTCCGCCTCGGAATAAATTCCCTCGTTAATCAGTGCAGATTTAACATTGTTCTTATCGGTTATTATTGGGTCAAGAAAAATTGTAGGGATATCAAACTTACCATTATTAAGAGTTTCTGTAATTTCGGGCATATTCTTTTGAGTGGCACATGAAAAAGCAAAATCAGCAGCACTTACTGCTAGTTTTTTTATAGGTTTTAAAATAGAAATGGTTTGTGCCCCTGTTTGCATCCGTTTACACGATTCTTTATCGGGATCCATACCGGTTACAAGGGTTTTCCCCAACAAATTATACTCTCCTAGTGCTTTTGTAACTCCAACAGTAAGCTTTTCGCCAGAAGAAATAACAACTTCAGGATGTTCGTTACTCAGCCTAAGAATACTTTCCATAGAATCGTATGCATTTTCAGAATTCCATTCTTCAATAAACGAGTTATACAAAATTTTAATAGAGCCATTTTTTACTAAGGGTTCTAATATTCTTTGCTGACCTATGTTTATTTGCATTGCGTTAAAATCGCTCTTATCGCCACCAAGTACTACATATTTTCCTTGGGGTTTTATTTGGGTGCAGTATTTAACCATATCCTCGCCCACCTTTTGATACCTGAATGTAATACAATAGTCAACATCTGCATTTAGTATCATTCTGTCGTATGATATTATAGTAACATTGTTATTATGACCTAAACGTAAAATTTCGCCTGCAAGCATCGAATTTACAGGGCTAATAACAATAACCGTAACTCCATTTTCAATAAACTCTTTTGCTTGTTTCAATTGTAGACCCTGATCGTACTCTGCATTTGCAAAATAATACTCTCCCCCAAGTTCCTGAATGCGTTTCCCGAAAAATTCCTTCTCTTTTACGTACCTTTCAATTTTCATATGGGGCAACAAAAAGGCTATTTTTACTTTCTTCTCATAATTGCAAGAGATCGAAATAAAAATAAATGCCACAACAAAGTACTTAATCATTCTGCATTTCATAACTTGTAAATTTTTATACAACCAATTTATTATTATTTTAAAAACCATTTATAAATAGTTGGTTTGGTTCAATACTTTTCAAAAAAAATTAGTAGTTAATTGAAAAGAAACTGTGTAAATAGTCAGAAAGGTTGAGAAGCTGAGCTGAATTTGTATTATGAACGATAGTTTATAATCTATCGCTGTAAATTAGTGAATTGTCACTTTTCGCTCAAACAGTCTCAGTAGCTGACTTTTTTACACAGTTTCTATTTCAAAATTTTATTACTTGATTACTTTAAATACCTGAGATTTTTCTGTTCCTTCACATTGGGTTACTACTTGCAAAAAGTATGTGCCCCTGCTTATGCCAGAAGTATTTAGAGTATTCATTTGTACATTAATGCTATTCTTAGTGCTGACATTCAGTTTTTTGCCAGTTACATCGAATAAGGCAACTGAAATGATATTTTCATTGCCATTGCATACTACATTTAGCTCATCTTTAATTGGATTAGGATAAACATTTGTTGAACTGCCAACCGAAATATTTTGTTGTTTAGTTTCAATCATTGCTGATTTTGAAGTTACAACTGCGCCATAAACTTCCACTTCAAATACTTCTATATAGCTGTCTTCCTTTAAATATACCCTTATTTTATCGGTTTCTACACCATTTATGGCAACCTCGTTCCATCCGGCAGTTGTTGAATTGGTATAAGCAAATGCATCGACCCAGGTCGAGCCATTGTAATACTGCAATTTCCATGAATCCAATTGCCAGTTTCCTACATTATCTTCATTGATACGAGCCGATGTAAGCATGTATGTGCCACCTAAATTGTATTCAATATATGCAGCAGTACTACCCGATTTTGTAGCAGGTGTTAAATCATCTCCATCTACCGAATATTCCGGATTTGCCCAACCACTAGTGGCTACATTGTTGTACGATAGTGTAAGTTTTGTAGTTGTTATATTTTCAACACTTACATAATCAACATCTAACTCACGCGTTCCTTCAGAATCTCTTAATTCAATTACATTGCTCCCAGCATTAAGGTTTGCAATAACAGTTTTATTGGAAAATGCTGATAGTGATGTAGAAATTACACCTTTTTTAACATTATTTACATATACGCCCATGCTTCTGTTGTCCGAAAGCGATGAAATGCTAAATGTTAGTTTTGATGTGGTATTGCTTGTAGAATTAATGTTCCAGGTAATTTTACCGCCCGCTTCAATGTCAACATACTGACCGGTACCACCTGCTTTCACACTACTATTTGTAAAGGCTGCAAGTTCGGCTTCATATAAATTGTCATCAATTTTGGAAACTGTTACTGTACAAATATCTATAAATTCGCCATCATTTGTTTTAACTGTGATAGTAGCCGAACCAACACTTATTGCAGTTACTAATCCGTTGGCATCAACTGTTGCCACATCGCTATTATTTGTTAACCAGGTTACTGTTTTGTCTGTGGCATTGGTAGGTAATACATTTGCTGTTAACTGACTGGTTTTGCCAGCTTCTAAAGCTAATGTAGTTGTAGGTAAATTGATGCTAGTTACATTCACAATATCACTTGGTTCAGATATGGTTACATTAGATGTATTACTTAAAGTGATTTTATCTATTTTCGCACCATCTTCCCGACGTAGAATGGTAAGTGTATGAGTGTTTGCAGGTGAAAGGTCTGTAAAACTGGTGATTGCAATCGTTTGCCAACCAGCAGTAGTGGGTCCGTTTTGGACTTGCCATGGACCATTGTCTATTCTGTAAAAGAACGAGTCGTCGCTTCCCCCTGGGAAATTAGCATTAACACTGAAGGTGATTGTTGCTGTTCCACTTAGTATGAAAAAATAGTTGGCTAAACCACCATTATTTTCATCTATAGTAGTAGTGCTTATTGTATTAACAATATATTGTCCACCGGAAGCGGAAGGGTCATTAACAACAACAAACGGGCTAAACTTACTTTGACTCGATGCTTTTTCAGCTTCGATATCGAGTATTGAGATTGGATCTGAAGTAACTGTAACCGCACAAGTATCTGTAAATCCGCCATCATTTGTTGTAACTGTGATAGTAGCCGAACCAGCATTTATTGCAGTCACTAATCCGCTGGTATTAACTGTTGCTACGGTGGTATTGCTCGATTTCCAGGTTACTGTTTTATTTGTAGCATTGGCAGGTAAAACATTTGCTGTTAATTGACCCGTTGAATCTTTGCTTAAGGATAAAGAACTTGGAGAAACACCGACACCGGTAACAGAAATAATGTCGTCAGTAACTGTAACCGCACAAGTAGCTGTAAATCCGCCATCATTTGTTGTAACTGTGATAGTAGCCGAACCTGCTTTTATTGCAGTCACTAATCCGCTGGTATTAACTGTTGCTACAGTGGTATTGCTCGATTTCCAGGTTACTGTTTTATTTGTAGCATTGACAGGTAAAACATTTGCTGTTAATTGACCCGTTGCACCTTTGCTTAAGGATAAAGAACTTGGAGAAACACCGACACCGGTAACAGGAATGTCGTCAGTAACTGTAACCGCACAAGTAGCTGTAAATCCGCCATCATTTGTTTTAACTGTGATAGTAGCCGAACCTGCTTTTATTGCAGTTACTAATCCGCTGGCATTAACTGTTGCTACAGTAGTATTGCTCGATGTCCAGGTTACTGTTTTATTTGTAGCATTAGTAGGTAAAACAGTTGCTGTTAATTGACTGGTTTGGCCTACTTTTAAGGTTAAGGAACTTGGAGAAACATTGACACTGGTAACCGGAATAGGAACAGGTATGCAGCCGGTATTAAAAGTAACATTACTCACGCACGGAGTAAAATCAAGACCATTAGCTGCATAATTACTTTGAGTAATTTCTTTTCCGGCAATTTTTAAACAATTAAATGTAAGTCGATCAATTTTGTTTGAACCATCGCAATAGGCATCGCCACCACTTATAGGTACTTTTAGTGACTCAACATTAGTTACTGTAATGTTTCTAATAGCAGATCTGGAAGCCCAAAACTCGAAAATACGTTGTGTAAAGCCTGCATATCCCTGATAATTTTCAATCAGGATATTTGAAAAGGTAATGTCGTGTAATGGATGGTAATTAGCGTCAGAATTTCCGCTTATTTTTGATTCAACAACAACACCACGGCGACAGGCAATAACTTCATTATTGTCAAATGTTACATCGTAAATTTCGGCTTTGGCATTCATACCAATTTTATTAGCAGCACCCATGTTAAATATTACATTATCGTGGTTACGGATATTATAACACTTTCTTGTGCCTCCGTCTACTTCGTCCTGGGCTTTTACGCAAAATGCATCGTCACCTGTTATTACCAAGTTATTCCATACGTTACCATTTTTTGATGAACACAGGTTTATACCATCGTTTTGAATTTTTAATATATAGTTTTGATCCCAGTGGTTTAATACTTTAACATTAGAAATATTTACTCCGTCGGCATATTTAATATCGCAGGTCCAGGTTGTGCCATCTCTTAGCACAATACCATCAATAACAACATTTGATGATTGTGTAGCATAATTTTCCGAGCCTTTAATAACACCACGTCTTTCGGAGTCCGATTTGGGATCCATGATCTTCATACCTTTTGCATTTAAAGTACCACGACCATAAAATTTCACGTTTTTCTGTCCGCGCAACCATATTAATGGGTAAGTAAAATTGCCAGATGTGTAGGTCTTGGTTGGGTCCGATTCGATATGGGCACCAGGAGCCAGATAAATGGCAACATTCGATTTCATTTCCAATTCTTCGAATATCTTGTATGTACCTTTAGGGAAACATACCGTACCGCCACCTGAACGACTACTCATATCATCAATGGCTTTTTGAATTTTACTTGTTACATTTAGACTGTAATCGTTGGCCGCACTATATGGAGGTTTTGTAATATCAACAATACTGCTGCCGTTAGGAATAGGTACATTGGTTTCAGGTTTGTCACCTAAAATTACCAATGGATCGTAACCATTAATTTTAACTAGCAGGTAAGTAGCTTTGTTGGCAACCGGTGCAATGTCAAAGGTTAATGTATTGCCCGATACTGTGCCCTGAATGCCACGACCTACAGGGTGGATACTGTGCGAAGTAATAGTGGCTGCTGCTTTTACAACAACTCTGGTAGAAGAATTGTACATAAAGTGTGCAAATTGTAATTTACAATCGGCATCCTTTACACAATCGACATTTACACCACCCACAGTAACCGAAGTTATTTGGGTACTAAATACATCAGTAGTGCTTTTAGTAATTGCTGTAACTTGTGCATTTACAACATTTCCTAAGCCTACAAGAAGGAAAAAAGATAGCAATACGCTAAAAAAGCGAATTGATTGCAAAATCGGATTTTGCTGAGTTTTTCTTTTCATAATTAATGAATTTAAATGATAATTAGTTGTTTAGTTTTATATCCTTATAAAAGAATATTGTTGAAAGGTAGTATTAAATATTTGTGCTGATTTGTACTTTTATTACAATATGGGCTTACTAATGTTACATAATTTGTATTTATATAACATAATGTTACATGAGTGCAAACAGGGCTTAAAACTACACATTGCCAACCTATGATTATAATATGAAATGAAAAGCTATTTAATCCAGATTTAACAGGAAGGAAATATTAATTATTATCAGAACCAAATTATTGCAGATTTTTATAAAGCGGCTTCATTAGACCAAAACATTATAACGGAGTATTGTTGTAAATAAGTTAGAGTCTTTCTATTTGTAATAATTACAAGTATTAACTGCCTTTTTTGCACTGATTGTTCCAGATGTAGTATACCATTACCTGTTAATTATGATTGAACGCGTTAAAACATCTGATCCAACTTCACCAAAGAGCCGCAAATTGCATATATACAAGCCATTTGGCAGGGAGTGCCCGATATCACATTTACCATTCCAATGAATGTATTGATTACCGGCCTTTAGATTGCTATTAAATAAGGTTTTTATTTTACTGCCTTGAATATTAAATATTTCAATCAAAATCTGTTTTTCTTTTTCCAATTTAAATGAAATAGTAACATTATCAACCATAGGGTTTGGAATAATACACAAATCGTGCATATCTGTTTGTGTCTTATGTTCAAAAACTCCTGTTGATGATGTTGTATTGGGAATTTCAAAAAATTCGTGCGCACCAATATCAGGTTTTCGCCTGTAAAGGGTATCTCCCCAAAAATCAATTCCTCCATTGTTGCCAATAACATTACCATTATCTATTGCTGGCGAAGAAGCGTTAATTTTATAACCCATAACCGTTTCGATTCCATTGCCGGCACTTCCGGGGTCAATAAATCCGGGATTACCGATTATGGCATTTGTATCGCCCGGATGAGGCTTAATATTGTAGTATAGATTTCTGTTAAAAACCACATTTTCTCCTTGTGGGTATGGCCCCCAACTGCCGGCCTTTTCAAAATAAAAAATGTTGTTTTCGAAAATAGTATTTCTTGGATGCCGGTTTTCCGGAAACACCTGAACATTATGACCGGCAGATACATAATGTGTATTGTTGTATATGTGTATGTTTTCAAGTTTCGATTCATTGTCGAATCCATAAAAATATATTCCCTCGTGGTCGTTTTGACTAATATTGTAACGTATTACAACATTCCGGTTAACCTTTTTCATAATACCGCAAAACCAAAGGTTGTCGTGGCTGTAATTGTATTGAATAAACGTATTTACACAATTATAATCGGCATCAAAACCTCCGCGGTCCATACCACCTTCGCCAGTATTTCCATACGCTTCGTTATATTGTATTTTTATGCCCGAAGTATTAAAACAGAAGATGCTATGTCCGGTGCTGTGCCTACTGCTATATGCCATTATATTGTATTCATAAACAGCATCTTTGCTAACCCTTGCAATTATGCTGTTACGTCCGGTATGGTCGAGGTGGTTGAAGGCAACATACACATTGGTCCATAAATTATGCAAAACCACACTATCTGTCTTGAATTCAATACTTCCACATGATGAAGTGTTCCCTATTCCAACACCACCTATTCTTTTCAGCTTGTTGTTTGTAATTCGTAAATCGTTAAAAATAGATTTGTTAAGGTTTTTGATGTGCACATGAATGCCCCCCCTTTCTTTACCTTCTACATGACCATTTATTTCTCTTACATAACAATCGTTAATGTAAACATGGTCATAAATACCCTCACCTTCATCTGCCAACACATATATACCAAATAAAGCACCCTGATCAGTATCTGTTCCATTTGTATTCGTAATCTCCAGCCCATTTACTTCCCAAAATTCAATATTGTGCAGTAATAGTCCGGCCTGGTTTAAACCTTCGGCATGAATTAAAGGACGATTTCCTTCACCATAGGTACCTAAATAAATTGGAAATCCAATAAGTCCCGATCCTTTAGGGCTTAGCATTCCTGTCCATACAGATCCACGTGCCAGCAAAACAGAATCCCCGGCTGAAAAAACCTGTTCATTTGCTCTTTCAATCGACTTCCAGGCGCTGTCGGTAGATAATCCGCTAAAACTATCGTTACCATTTATTTGGTCTATGTAATAGGTTTTTCCGGTTGAGTCTGTAGATACGGTCAATTCGTTGGATGGCCCTGATACAAAATAAATATTGGAAGCAAAAATCCGGTAGGTATAGGTGGTTAATGGAAAAACACCAATATCGGAATAACATGTGGTATTTGCTTCAACTGTATCAACAACTACGTATTCATTGTTAGTTTGGCGTTCCAATATAAAATATTCTTCGTCATCAGAATTGTCGATCCACGAAAGGTTTACAAAATTTATTCCAGCTGATTTGGCAACAAGATTTGTAGGTATAGCCGGAGACCCGGTTGGCACTTTTTTAGTTTTAACTGTGGTTATTTCAGAATATACATCCGTTGGAATTGTTCCAACCGCTTTAATCCGGTAAGTATATTCTATTCCGCTTATAAGTCCTTTATCGGTATATTCCGTTTCATCAAAATTTATTGCCATTATGCTGTCATAATCGCTTTCGGTTGTTTTTCGTTCTATTAAAAAATACAATTCGTTGTGAGAATTGTCAGTCCAGGTTAATGTAATACTTCCGGTATCAAGCGGTTCGCCCTTTAATGCTGAAGCGGCTATAGGAGCCGATGCCCCTGAAGTATCAATGACTAATCCGGGTGTGTTTTGTATGGCTTCGGAACTGTTAAGCATTAACTGCTGAACATTAAATGCCGGATCGGTCAGCATAAATGATACTATTCCATTGGAAAGTGCCCGGCTAAAAATATAAGATGTTACATCAAAAGTTAAATGCGTGCCAATAAGTGATGCATCCAGATTGCGTATGTAAATTTCTTTACCTGGCAATGGATTTGTTGACCATGTAAGGTTAGATTCCTGCCAGTTATCGGAGCATTCATACAACGCTATGCTCATGTTGCCCGTTATATCAGTAACATAAAACTGCAAAACTATAGAATCGGCATTTTGCAGATTGATGGTTGATAAGTCATATTTTACAAATGATTTACGGGCAAATGATTCGTTTGATGATTTTTTTACAATTAATTCCGTTTCATTGCCATAATTTGTGTTTTTATATTCCCCTCCTCTTGTGTAAGAGTCTTCCGTTGGTTTTATTGTAATAGTTTGTGATGTTAAATTCACTAAAAAAAAAGCATGAAGCACTATAAAATATACTGTTCCTTTAATCCTGTTTTTTATCTGTAATATTCTCATTTTATTGTTTTAAGTTAATTACTTTATATCAATTTGTGAATTGAAACGATTTGATTATATCCGTTAATATCGTGTTATTTTCGAAAATTAAACTCTAAAACAAGTGGGAGACACAAAATAAATGTCTCCCACATAAGAACGGTTACAAGAATTATTTACTAAAACTCTATTTAATAATTTGAATTGTTTTTGTTGTTACATTGTTATTTGATGAAATAATAAATTTGGCAAAGTAAATCCCTTTTTGAAGTTCGGTTAAATTGATTTCTTCTGTTCGTGTTCCCTCGGGCATGTTTTCCATGTAAATAAATTTCACCTGTTTTCCGGATACATCCATTATGGAAACAGTCAATACAGACTGCTCAGGAATATTTATATCAACATACAGGTTAGTTATAAAAGGATTTGGGTATGTTTTAACATCTATTTCAGTGGTGTTGTTGCTAGGTAAAGTGTTCTGTTCTCTTCCTGATTTGTTTGAAAACGTGTAGCCATAAACTTCCACTTCAAATACTTCTATATAGCTGTCTTCCTGGAAATATACCCTTATTTTATCGGTTTCTACACCATTTATGGCAACCTCGTTCCATCCGGCAGTTGTTGAATTGGTATAAGCAAATGCATCGACCCAGGTTGATCCATTGTAATACTGCAATTTCCATGAATCCAATTGCCAGTTTCCGGCATTATCTTCATTGATTCGAGCCGATGTAAGCATGTATGTGCCACCTAAATTGTATTCAATATATGCAGCAGTACTACCCGATTTTGTAGCAGGTGTTAAAACATCTCCATCTAACGTATATTCCGGATTTGCCCAACCACTGGTGGCTACATTGTTGTACGATAGGGTAAGCTTTGTAGTTGTTATATTTTCAACACTTACATAATCAACATCTAACTCACGCGTTCCTTCAGAATCTCTTAATTCAATTACATTGTTACCAGCATTAAGGTTTGTAATAACAGTTTTATTGGAAAATGCTGATAGTGATGTAGAAATTACACCTTTTTTAACATTATTTACATATACGCCCATGCTTCTGTTGTCCGAAGGCGATGCTATACTAAATGTTAGATTTGATGTGGTATTGCTTGTAGAATTTATGTTCCAGCTTATTTTGCCGCCCGTTTCAATGTCAACATACTGACCGGTACCACCTGCTTTCACAATACCATTTGTATAGGTGGCAAGTTCGGCTTCATATAAATTGTTATCAATTTTGGAAACTGTTACTGTACAAGTAGCTATAAATCCGCCATCATTTGTTTTAACTGTGATAGTAGCCGAACCAACACTTATTGCAGTCACTAATCCGTTGGCATCAACTGTTGCAACTGCGCTATTGTTTGATGACCAAGTTACTGTTTTGTCTGTGGCATTGGTAGGTGATACCTTTGCTGTTAACTGACTGGTTTTGCCAGCTTCTAAAGCTAATGTAGTTGTAGGTAAATTGATGCTAGTTACATTCACAATATCACTTGGTTCAGATATGGTTACATTAGATGTAGTGCTTAAAGTGATTTTATCTATTTTCGCACCATCTTCCCGACGTAGAATTGTAAGGGTATGAGTGTTTGCAGGTGAAAGGTCTGTAAAATTGGTGATTGGAATCGTTTGCCAGCCATCAGTAGTGGGGCCGTTTTGTACCTGCCATGGACCATTGTCTATTCTGTAAAAGAACGAGTCGTCGCTTCCCCCTGGGAAATTAGCATTTACACTGAAGGTGATTGTTGCTGTTCCACTTAGTATAAAAAAATAGTTGGCTAAACCACCATTATTTTCATCTATAGTAGAAGTGCTAATTGTATTAACAATATATTGTCCACCGGAAGCAGAAGGGTCATTAACAACAACAAACGGGCTAAACTTACTTTGACTCGATGCTTTTTCAGCCTCTATGTCGAGACTTTTAACCTCAACATTGTCTGACGACACGGTTACAGCAGTTGTATTTTTATTGCTTGCATTTTTGTTGTCGGTAACTGTAAGGGAGGCGTTATAGGTGCCTGCTGCAGCATACGTATGGCTTGTTTTTTGGCCGCTTCCGACGGTTCCATCACCAAAGTTCCATACATAAGAAACTATAGTGCCATCAGTATCATAACTTGTAGAACCATCAAAACTTACTGCCAAATTATTGGCAGTATAAGTGATCCTTGCTGTCGGAGTTTTGTTTTGGATATCGGGAATTGGTACGTTTTTATATATAGGCGCCTCATTGTTAGGGTCTCTAATAAAGTCAACAATTGTAGCCTGATTAATATCCATATTGGCTTCAATTTCATTATCAGCATAATCGCTGTTGCCTAATTTAAAATTAACAAACAAAATGTTGCTTATCGAGGTATTGCTACCAATGTTGTCAAGGTCGCTGTCCCACTCGTCCTGAGCCCAGTTGTCGCCATGGTATGTGAAATTTTTAACGGTAATATTCCTTGCTTTTCCGCCGGGCATATCCAGCTGGATACGAAACGGTGCTGGGGGCATAGTTTCGCCAGACTCAGCATACTGGAGGTTATAGTCAATGGCAAAATTTTCAATCAAGATGCCTTCCCAAATTGCATTTTTGCCCCTGATTTGCTGAAGGTGGCAGGCATTACGCGAACGAATCACATCTACGTTGCGGATAGTGCAATTGCGCACTGCATTATATGCCTGCATACCGATTTTAAAGGTGCGTGAGTATGAATATCCAACAACATTTTCGATCAAGATGTTTATTGAAGGCTGAAACGCATCGTCTTTGATACAGAAGTTGTCATCAACACCAATTGAAAAACAATTACGGATAACTACATCCTGACATGCACTCACATCAATACCATCGTTGTGCTTCATAAAGCGGTGGCCTACAACTTTTACCCTTTCAACAGATAGGTTGTTTCCTTCGTGAAAACTTACCTGCCATGAGGTGCCTTCCAATGCAATAACATCTTCGACTTTAATATTGCGGATATATTCGGCATCGATGCATCGCATTTTACGTCCGGTGCAGTTTTCTATTCTGTCAGTCAAATCAGATGTTTTGGCCGGTTGTGCAGTTGTTATTCCGTTTGCGTCGATAAAACCGGGTCCATAAATTCTAACGTTTTCAACACGGTCGCTCGATGTACCTGCTAACAACAAAACCGTTTTTCTTTCAGTATCCGACCCATAATCGCTTGATCTTCCGGTTCCGCGCAACACAGAACCACCTTCAAGGTAAAGGTTTACATTGTCTTTTAACAACAAATCTGTGGTATAATACACGCCAGCGGGTACATATACTGTTCCACGGGTATTGTTGCTCTTGCCATAAGTTGAGGCTTCATCAATAGCTTTTTGAATTTTAGCTCTTTGGTTGTTAGTGCTGCTATTGCTTGGGCTGGCACCATACTTAGAATTGGTTATATTGAAAATACCTGTACCCGAGCTTGGCGGCTGGTTTGTTAGAATGCTTTCTGCAAAAATTAAAATTTCAGTACCATTTATATTTAAGTACAAATGTTTGGGCTGGTCAATTGCAAATTTTATTGAATTGCTCGTTTCTACAGGAGTAATGTTGAATTTTTTCGGGCTAATGTCATATTTATCAATAGTGCCTGATGTTTTTTTTATTTCAATTACTGCAATACCATCAAAGTAAAAACTGCTGAAAAGCAAATTAAAAACTGCAGTGCCATAAGGCTTGTATTCGTGTTTTACTAAAGGTACATTTATACCATTAATAGTCATGGTATAACCGGTGCCTGATGAGTAGCATTCCGGAACAGGGTATGTTACAATTTTTCCAAAATTTTCATTTGAAACACTTTGTGCATTCAAACTAATTAAACCAACCATTAGTATAAATAATGTGTTTAATAGTAATTTGAGGAATGCTCTCTGTTTTTCTGATAAACTTGTTTTCATAATTGAATTGTTTGAAAGTTAGATTTAGTTTAAAAAACTCCCTCTAATGTTGCGCAATTACAAACAGAGGGTTTACAATTTTTCGATGATACAAATCATCGATAGACGGTGATCTTAGATGTTGCGCCTTTATGAAATACTGTTGTTTTTTTGTTTTTCATTTCAGGATAATTTCTACACTTTTCTATTGGCCGAATTATAATTACCGGCACAGTTTGTTCTAAAAGTTGAAGCTTGACATGGCACTAGCCCGACAGG
>CAMDBI010000019.1 GCA_945889005.1 Bacteroides fragilis | reverse complement strand
GGTGGTTGCGGAGGTAATAAATCCGATTCAAAATCTTATACAGTAACTGCCAATGCAGTTTCAGGAACCGTAACAGCAGGAACCACACCACAATGTATCGGAAGTACCACAACCTATACAGTGGCTGGTACCGTATTAAGCGGAGGCACAGGTGGTTGGACAAGTAGCAACCCTGCTATAGCGACAGTAAATGCATTAACAGGAGTAGTAACCGCCGTAAACGCTGGAACATGTAATATCATATATACCGTAACAGGCGGTTGTGGCGGCAATGTATCCGATTTAAAATCTTATACAGTAACTGCCAATGCAGTAGCAGGCACAGTGACAGCAGGAACCACACCACAATGTATCGGAAATACCACAACCTATACAGTAGCTGGTACAGTATTGGGCGGAGGATCAGGAGGCTGGACCAGTAGCAACCCCGCTATAGCGACAGTAAATGCATTAACAGGAGTAGTAACGGCCGTAAGCGCCGGAACATGTAATATCATATATACCGTAACAGGTGGTTGCGGAGGTAATAAATCCGATTCAAAATCTTATACAGTAACTGCCAATGCAGTTTCAGGAACCGTAACAGCAGGAACCACACCACAATGTATAGGAAGTACCACAACCTATACAGTTGCTGGTACCGTATTAAGTGGAGGCACAGGTGGTTGGACAAGCAGCAACCCAGCAGTAGCCACAGTAAACGCCACTACAGGATTAGTAACAGCAGTAAGCGTCGGTACATGTAATATCATATATACCGTAACAGGTGGTTGCGGTGGTAATGTATCCGATTCAAAATCTTATACAGTAACTGCCAATGCAGTTTCAGGAACCGTAACAGCAGGAACCACACCACAATGTATAGGAAGTACCACAACCTATACAGTAGCTGGCACCGTATTGGGTGGAGGCACCGGCGGTTGGACAAGCAGCAACCCAGCAGTAGCCACAGTAAATGCCACTACAGGATTAGTAACAGCATTAAGCGTCGGTACATGTAATATTATTTATACCGTAACAGGTGGTTGCGGTGGTAATAAATCCGATTCAAAATCTTATACAGTAACTGCCAATGCAGTTTCAGGAACCGTAACAGCAGGTACCACACCACAATGTATAGGAAGTACCACAACCTATACAGTAGCTGGTACTGTATTAAGTGGAGGCACAGGTGGTTGGACAAGTAGCAACCCAGCAGTAGCCACAGTAAACGCCACTACAGGATTAGTAACAGCTGTAAGCGCAGGTACATGTAATATCATATATACCGTAACAGGTGGTTGCGGTGGTAATGTATCCGATTTAAAATCTTATACAGTAACTGCCAATGCAGTTTCAGGAACCGTAACAGCAGGAACCACCCCACAATGTATAGGAAGTACCACAACCTATACAGTAGCTGGCACCGTATTGGGTGGAGGCACCGGCGGTTGGACAAGCAGCAACCCAGCAGTAGCCACAGTAAATGCCACTACAGGATTAGTAACAGCCGTGAGCGTCGGTACATGTAATATCATATATACCGTAACTGGTGGTTGCGGTGGTAATGTATCTGATTCTAAGTCTTACACAGTTATTACATTCCCAACTATTACATCTTCAAATGGCGATTCAAACTGCGGTTCTGGAAATCTTACATTAATTGCTACTCCTTCTATTGGTATGGTTCGATGGTGGAGCACTGCCACTGGAGGAGCAAGTCCATTGTCTACAGAAAACTCTTATATTACATCTACAGCTGGTACCTATTATGCCGAAGCATTTATTAATGGTTGTCCTTCAGCTTTTCGAACTCCTGTAATAGGTACAATTTTATCAGTTCCAGCTGCTGTCGCTTCTGCAACCGATGCAACTGTTTGCTATAATGGAACTATAAATTTATTAGCAAGTCCAAATTTGTTAAGCAAATATACTTGGACTTATCCAAGCGGTGCTACTGTACTAGCTCAGAACCCAAGCATTATAAATGCTTTGCCAGCACAATCAGGCAATTATATTTTAACTACAGAAAATACAGATGGTTGTACCAATAGTGACACAGTTGCCATTACTGTATATAGCGATATTTCGGCCGGAACAATTGGTACTACACCTCAAAGTGTTTGTCAAAATGCCCTTCCTAGTACATTTACAGCTCCGGCTGCAACTGGAGGTATTCTTTCTTACTCTTACAATTGGCAACAATCGACCGATGCGGGAGCTACTTGGCAAAATGCAAGCGGAACAAATACCAATGTAAACTACACTGCACCTGCTGTAACACAAAATATACGCTACAAACGTGAGGTTACAAGTGGTGATTGTGGTACAAAACCAAGTAATGAAATAGTAATTACCATGAGTGCCCTACCCATTATATCTGCTCTTGCTCCTTCTTCGGCATGTAGTGCTTTTAATACCACCATACCATCGACCATTACTGGTGCTACTTCACAACAATGGCAAGTTTCGACCAATGGCGGTACTTCTTGGGCTAATGCTACTGGAGGAGTTTACAGCAATGGAACTACCAATACCCTTGCAATAACAGGTGCTACTTTGGCAATGAACAATTACCAATATAAGGTGATTGCAGATAATAGCTGCGGACCAATCGAAAGCAATATTTCTACATTGAGCGTAGTTAGTTCTACTTCTATTACTTCACATCCTCAGAATGCAGGTATTTGTGACATGGGCGATACTTCATTTACAGTAATCGGTGCTGGAACCAATCTTACTTACAAATGGCAACGTTCAACTACAGTAGGAGGAAATACATTTGTCGATTTGGCTAACAATGCAAATCATAGTGGAGTAAATACTTCGACACTTATTATCAGCAATGCACCTTTGGCTTCTATGAATGGGTATAATTACCGTTGTGTGGTTCATAGCGATTGCGGAACCGATATAAACAGTGATGCAGCAACACTTAATATTTACTCTCAACCAAGCATAACTTCAACTACACCAGGTGAAAATTGCGGTACAGGATCTGTATCGTTGAGTGCGGTGGCTTCGGGTGGTGCTATTATCAATTGGTATACAGCTGCTACTGGCGGAAGCTTTATTGGAACAGGTTCTCCAGTTTCAACTCCTCCTATTTCTTCAACAACATCTTATTATGCAGAAGCCAACAACAATGGCTGCTTGTCGGCAGCAAGAGTACCTGCTTTGGCTACAATAAATGCGCTGCCAACGGTTAGTGCATCGTCAAATAGTCCTGTATGTGCTGCTCAAAACATTAATTTGAGTGGAACTGCTACTGGCAATGGAGCTATAACATACGATTGGACTGGTCCAAACTCTTATAGTGCCAATAACACCCAAAACCCAAGCATTCTCAATGCAACAGCATTAAATGTGGGCAATTATATACTTACAGCGACCGACAGTAAGTGTAGCAACACAGCTAGCGTTTCTGTTACCGTCAACGCCCTACCAAGCCCAAAAACCCTGAGTTCCGATGTTACCATTTGTAGTGGAAACAGCACCAATATAACTCTCGGTGCATCTGAATCTAGTGTTACTTACCAACTCAAACGCCAGAGCGACAATGGCAACGAGGGAGCTTCGAAACTAGGTAATGGATTAACTTTGACCTTTACGGTAAGCCCAACTGCCAATGAAACGTATTATGTAGAAGCCAGCAATAGCAACTGTTCGGTAACCATGGCCGACGAAGTTGATGTTACTGTTTCGCCAGCCATAACATTTACCACCTCAGTTACCGATGTTGCCGTATGTGCCGATAATAATAATGGAAAGATTGTTGTAAATGTAACAAGCGGAACGCCTACTTTATACACTATGACACCTGGTATTAGTCAGGGAACAAATACATTTAACAGTGTTGGTAAGGGTACATATAGTATTACTGCAAGCAATAGTGCTTGTAATACTACCAACAACAATATAATAGTAGGAGGTCCAGTTGCTATTACAATTTCAAAAACTACAAATAACGAAACTTTTGCAGGCAACGATGGTAAAATTACATTAGTTGGTTCTGGTGGTACAGGTGTATTGACTTATACCATCGACAACTATGGTCCAAACACCAATACTACGGGTAATTTTACAGGCTTAACTGCTGCTCAATATTATATTAAAGTAAAAGATGATAACAGTTGCGAAATACTCGACTCGGCGACAGTTGCCAATGCCAGTACCTTGTCGGTAAGTATTGACAAAACCGATGTTACAGGATGTTTTGGCGATGCCAATGGACAAATAGTAATTACTCCAACGGGAGGTATTGAACCGTTTGAGTATTCGTTAGACAATGGATTAAATACGCAAGATGATAGTATTTTTAGTGGATTAACAGCTGGAAGTTATAATATAAAAGTATATGCAAATAATAAAAATGACAGTATTGTAAGAAACATTACAATTTCCCAGCCAACATTTTTAGAACTCGATTATACAACTACACCTTATGTCGATGTGTCTAATAAAGGAAGTATTACCATTACTCCAAAGGGAGGTACAGAAAATTGGGATTCGTATATTTATACAATTACACCTCCAGGAAGTAGCCAAACTGGCGACAGTATATTTACTAACCTCGATTTGGGCGATTATAATGTATCGGTTAGCGACGATAGCGGATGCTCAACTTCTGGATTAATTAAAATAGTAGACCCTTCTGAATTGGTGGTTACTTACGACTGGTCAAATCCTCTTTGTTATACCGACCAAAACACAGGAACTTTAACGTTGGAAGTAAAAAATGGTATAGGCCCATTTAAATATGAGTATAAAAAGACCAAAAATCAAATTTTATGGACAAATATTACAAAAGGCGCATTAAGTCATACCTTTACCAATCTTTCGCCAGCTGATTATAATTATAAAGTAACTGCAAGTAATGGAAAACAAGTTTCAGGTCCATTTACAATTGAACCAGCAAAGGAACTTAAGCTGTCTTATTTAAAAACTGACGATGATGGCTCAGCAAATGGAACGATAAATTTATTTACAGAACCAGGAAAAGCTGGAGCAAATAATTTGAGCTTTTCTTTCAACGGTGGTGTATTTGGTCCAGTTTCGGATTTCTACAATCTTGCCGTAGGCTTGTATACTGTAGCTGTAAAGGATGCAAATTCTTGCGTTGTATCTGAAGTTGTAGAAATTGCTAATAATGCCGAACTTTTAGCAACATATACAACCACTCCTGTTAGTTGTACAGGAGGTAACAATGGTACAATAACTGCTAATGTAACCAGTGGAGGCGGTGGTTATCAATATTATATTAATGATGTATTGAACTCGACCGACAATGTTTTTTCTTCATTAACAGCGGGAACTTACAAGATACGAATTACCGATGTAAGAGATAGCTCGCTTGTAAGCAATATTACGGTAAGTGAACCATCTCCAATTGCAGCCAACCCCATAGTAGTTCACGACGATGGTACATCGAGTGGTCAAATTACGTTTAATGCATCGGGAGGAAATGGCGGTTATACTTATTCAATCAACAATGGTACTGACTTTTTTGTAAACCCGATATTTAGTGGTTTGAGTGCAGGTATTAAAAATGTAATAATAAAAGACTCTAAAAACTGCCAACTCGATACTATAATTAAAATTACAGATTTATTAGAATTATTTGCCGATATTACTGTAAAGAATATAAGCTGTAATGGGCTTGTCGATGGTGAAATTACGGTAGAGGTTACCAATGGGGTTGCTCCATTTAGAATTTTCTTCAATGGAAATATAATACCCGATATGGTTACTACCAAAAATTATACTGGCTTATCGGCAGGAACATACCCGATTTTGGTAATGGACAGTAGAGATAGTTCTTATGCAGAATCTGTAGAAATTATTGAGCCAATGCCACTTAGTATTGATTCGATTAAAGTTACCGATGTACTTGGTACTGCTCGTGGTTCTGTAGAAATATTTCATTCTGGAGGTACTTTGCCATACAGGTATTCTGCCAATGGTGGCTTATCGTTTGGCAACGACAATCTAATTTTGGATCTTAACCCCGGTGTTAAAAATATTGTTGTTAAGGATTTTACTGGTTGCGAAGATACTAGTATTGCCGAGATTAAATTTGATACCATTTTGTTGGTCGATGTGCAAGTAACTAATTTAAAATGTTTTGAAGCAATAGAAACCGATAAGCAAGGAATAATTAAATTGACCAATATAAATGGCTTGGCTCCTCTTAATTTTTTGATAGACATAGATTATTCAGATGGAATTTTAGATTTACAAGTATTCGATTCTGGTACTTCTACCGTATTAGATGGTTTACCAGCCGGAAATTATATTTTGGGTGCTACCGATACCGATGGTCGTAAATTTATCGATACAATTTTAGTTACTCAGCCTATAGACTCTATGAAAGTTTCGATACATACCTATAACAACTGTAGCCAAAACCCTGTAACAAACCCAAAAGGTTCGATTGTTACTACAGTTAATAATGGTCAGGAACCATTTAATTATAAGTGGGAAAAACAGATTTCGGGAACCAATTATAGCAATTATGCATCAACCAAGGATATAGTAAATGTAAGTAATGGAGTATATCGATTAACTGTTACCGACAATAATGGCTGTAAAGCTCCTGCTCTTAAAAGTAATGTTTCAAACCTTATATTTAATGTAAGTAAAGATTCTGTTAATCCTGCTTGTTTAGGTTCAGCTACTGGAAAAGCAAAGATTAAACCATATAATCCATCAAATTTCCCTTATTCTGTAAGTTGGAGTAATGGCGTTACTAAAGATTCGATAGTTAATTTAGTTAATGGAACCTTTACATATACAGTAATTACCGATCGAGTAAGTACAGATATTGAGTGCGAAATCATCGACTCAATTCAAATCATCCCACAAGACACCTTAAAATACCAATTTGCAATTGATAAAGCAAAGTGTAATAGTGCACTCGATTTGGGTAAGGCTACTATTGATATTACACAAGCTGGTTTGCCAATTGTTTACAACTGGCACAACAACGCAAACGTGATAAGCGATACAGTTAATCAATTAGGCTCTGTAGCCAAATACTTGCCTTATGGTAGCAACCGCTTGGTAGTTACTACTGCCAACAATTGTAAGCTCGATACTACGTTCAATATTGAGTCGAACAGTACTATTAAACTAGTTTCGTATAGTGCTACTCAGCCAACCTGTTTGCACAACACTGCCAATGGTTCGCTGGCTGTAACCATGACCGGTACCGATGAACCATTTTTCTACAATTGGTCGCTCAATGGCAATACCATTGGTTCCGACAATAATACGCTAAGCAGTATAGAAGGCGGAAGCTATGAATTGAATGTTAGAAACGATGTAGGTTGCGAATTCGATACTACTATAAATCTAACATCGAACGATAGTACCAACATTAGTTTTCCGACTGATGTGCTTTCGTACAATGAAGTTTCGTGCTATGGACGCATCAAAGATGGCAAGATTTCAGCCTCTTTCAATCGTAAGCCATACGACAGGTATTTGAGTTGGAACAATGCCCTCACTGCTGTGCCTTATATTTATAATATTACCGATACTCTTATGGCCGATAGCGTAAGCCAAGTTTATTCAAACCTCGATTTAGGAAGCTATAATCTACGATTGACCGATACCGTTAATGGTTGTTTCCACGAAGTAAGTCAGTATGTATCAGCAAAAGATACTCTATTTTTAACCTTTAATTTTGGTAAAGCCCTCTGTAACTCCAAAGATTCAACAGCTTTGGTTCAAGCAAGAATTTTGGATGGTAGGCCACCATATTATTTCAATTGGGACGGAGAAACAAGCGATACCATTCGTCAAATAGATAGTTTATTAAGTTCAGCACGTTATATTTACAAAAAGAATGTAAAATATGGCTCGGCTCATACCTTGTCGATCAGTAAGCGAATTTGTAAGTTCGATACAACCTACAATGTTGCCTCGGTAGACAGCTTGTTCATCAACCGCGAATTGACCGATACCAAGTGTAATTTCAATACCCGCGATGGTCAAATTGTACTTAAAGCTAGTGGAACAGCTGCACCATTTGTATATAAGCTCAATGTTGGTAGTGCCGACTCTATTGTAAGCGATACCTTGCGAAATTTGGTTGCCGGACAATATAGAATTATTGTAAGCGATACCAGCAAATGTATAATAGACACTACATTGTCGTTGGGTTCGAAAGATACCGTAATGATCGATTCAGTAAACGTATTTAAGAAAGCATACTGTAACGGAGCGCCTAACGATGGAGCAGCTCGTTTATTTTACAAGAAATCGACTTCTGCATCGAGCATTATTAAATGGGAAAACGATTCGTCTGTTGTAGCATCTGGTATTTACCCGGTATATACGAAACTCAGAGCCGGAAATAGAAAGGTAACCGTGTTGGATACAACCGGATGTTATGCAAGCACAATTTTTACTGTATTGGATAGTATCAAGCTCAATGTAACTATCTCAAATATTACACATGCAACTTGTTCCAATACAGGAGCTTTGAGTGTTAAGTTTCACAATGGTGTCCCTGTCGATTCTATAAAATATTATTTAATTACCGATTCAATCTTTACCAATCCCGATTCGAGAATGTCGCCAACAGGTGCTATATCGTTGGGTATTATAGATTCGATACGTAATACTACCGATTTTGGTCCGGGATCGTACTCATTTATATTTAGCGATGGATTAGGATGTGAATCTCGTCAAGCACCTGTATATATCAAACAACTTGAAGATTTCCAAATTAAAGCCGATGCCAAGGATACTATTAATATTTGTTCGGGCAAGCAGTATCAATTTAATGCCAAAGCAACATCAAACGGGGCCGATTTAACTTCAGGAGTTACTTACAAATGGGATTTAAGCGATTCGCTCAATCGACGCGATACGCTGAACCCCATTACTCGTATCAAAACTCCAACACAATTTGAATTAATTGCTACTTATGGAAGTTATTGTGTCGATTTCGATACCGTGTTGATCGAATTCTTTCCTGTACCTTCTTTAACTATAGTAAAAAATAAATATACTGATACAGTTTCAGCAGCAGGTATTGTTCATAAAATTGAAGTTAATGCCGGAGGATTAGGTTTTGAAAAATATTCTTGGACAAATAGTGGAGATATTATTGATAGTGATAAAATGATACTTGAACCAAGTGTTATTATTTCAAGACCTACATTATTTAAAATCACTGGTACAACAAAAGAAGAGTGTACGGTAAGCGATTCAATATTAATAAAATTGGCTAACCCAGTAATTCCAATCAAAGCCTTTACACCTAATGGCGATGGTAAAAATGAAAAATGGCTAATAGAATCGGCAGATTTTTACGATGTTCAGGTTCAAATTTTCAATCGTTGGGGCGAAAAGGTATTTTCTGAAGAAGATTATAAAGGCAATGAGTGGGATGGTACTTACTATAACAACGGGCGTAATTTGCCAATTGGAACATATTACTATGTTATAATTGTAAATGGAACAAAGGGTAATAAAATAGGACCATTTACCGGAACGGTTACGATTGTGAGATAATTGATAATTGACAATTGACAATTGACAATTGACAATTTTAATATAAAGTAAAAAATTGAAAATGAAAAAGATACTTATTATAATAATGTCAATAATAGCGATTGGGGTTTCGGCTCAGCAGTCGCCACATTACACACAATATTTGTTCAATCCTTATGTGTTGAACCCAGCTATTGCCGGAACGGTCGATTACTACCAATTGCGTATGGTAAACCGTTTGCAGTGGATTGGTTTTACCGATGCACCTTTCACGGCTTCGGCGAGTATGTTTGGGCCCTTAAACAAAAAGCACAAGAATATGGGCGTAGGCGGAAGTTTTTTGATCGACGAAGTAGGACCTACGAGCATGAATTCGATTAATGGATCGTATGCTTATAATTTGAACCTGAGCGAAGAAGTACATATTTCGGGCGGTATTACTGCAGGCATTATTCAGTACAAATTAGATGGAGCCGCACTTCTTCAGGAAAACGATCAGAATAAAGTTACAGGTTTTTCGTCCGACGACGAGTACCTACTAGGAGCATCGGAAGTAAAATTTTTGCCCGATGCTATGATTGGTTTTTACTTGTGGACAACGGGTTATTCGGTAGGTATTTCGGCCGATAAGCTTTTCAACAATAAATTTACCATGTACAATGGCAAAACCGCATTTAGCCGTTTGCGCAGCCATATATATTTGTTTGGAGCTTATAAGTTTTTTATCAATCGCAAATGGTACACAGAGCCCAGTTTGATGGTTAAATTTGTGTACCCTGCTATACCACAGGTCGATATTAATGCAAAAGCAATTTACAAAAATACTATGTGGGCCGGACTGTCGTTTCGTACTGGCGATGCTATAGGGCTTTTGGGCGGTTATTTGTACAAAAAGAAATACTATTTGGGTATTTCTTACGACTGGACCTATTCGTCTATTAGAAATTACAATTATGGTACATTTGAATTATTTTTAGGTTACAAATTCGATAAGCTCAAATAATTTTTAATGAAACACCTTTTATTTTTTTTTATACTCATTCAAGTTTCGTGTATTTACGACGATCTGTACCGTATCGACAAAAAATTAGCCATAATACCCGAGGTGCAACTCGAAACTATATTGCTCGAAATACATTTGGCACGCGAAATACGTCACACCGAGGCATTTCGTGTTCAATATCCCAATTATATGTCGTTTAATATGACCGATTCGGTTTTGGCAAAGCATGGATACAAAAAGGCCGATTTAGATTCGACCTTAAAAGCTTACGCTGCCAATCCCAAAAAAATTGAGGAAATGTACGATCGCATAATTGCTCGTTTGAGCGTAATGGAAGGCAATATTGAAGAAGAAATAAAAAAAGACACATTGAATTTAAGATAGTGCGAAAAATTACTGCCGATTATATTTATCCTGTATCGTCGAAGCCCCTTAAAAATGGCATTGTAATAGTCGGAAACAAGGGCGAAATACTAGATTTAATAGATACCCAAGGGAGCATTCAAGAAGTCGCAAATTTGGAGCATTACAATGGAATTATTGTTCCTGGTTTCGTTAATGCTCATTGCCATTTGGAGCTTAGTTATTTTAAGCATTTAGAAATGGTAAGCACGAGAGGTTTACCGCATTTTATCAAAAATATAGTAAGCCTTCGCGATCAACCCGAAGCAATGCAGTTAGAAGCCATAGCCGAAGCCGATTGCGAAATGCGCGACAATGGAATAGTAGCTGTTGGCGATATTTCTAATAGTGCAGTATCGTTCAAAATAAAAGCAGATAGCACGATCGACTATTATACTTTTCTCGAAGTATTTACCATGGGTCAAAAGTCGATATACGATATTATGAACGAAGCCCAGCATTTGCTGTCATTGCTGAAAAATTTGTCATTGTCATCGTCTATAGTGCCTCATGCTCCGTATTCTGTTCCCCCACAATTGTACGATGCCATTTTGAAAACATTTAACGATTCTTCGCAGTTGTATTCGGTTCATAATCAGGAAACAACATCCGAGAATTCATTTTACCATAAAAGTGGAGCATTGTACGATATGTTTTTGTCGTGGGGAGTCGATTTGAGCGTATATCCGCACACAAAACAATCGTCGATTCGAAGTACAGCTGGTTTTTTCCCAGTTTCGAATCATAAGTTACTTATTCATAATATTTTTACTACGAAAGAAGATATACATTTTTTATTGGAAACAAGCAATAATATACATTTTGTGCTATGTCCCAATTCCAATCTACTGATAGAGCAACAATTGCCCAATGTTCCTTTGTTAATCGAAAGTGGTTTAAATATAGCCCTCGGAACCGACAGTTATGCTTCGAACCAACAATTGTCGATATTGTCAGAAATGCAAACACTGAGCAAGAGTTTTCCAGACATAGCTTTTGAAATATTGCTCGAAATGGCTTGTATCAATGGTGCAAAAGCGTTGAAGTACGAAAATAAGTTTGGTAGCATAGAAAAAGGAAAAACACCTGGATTAAATCTAATAACAAGCTTTGATTATGATCAAAAAAAACTTTCAAATAAAAGCAAGTTAAAAGTTTTAGTTAGATAAATGTTTAAAATATGAATTGAGAGATTATATTTGCAAGAATCTTAATAAGTTTATTTAACGATCAAATAAATTGTCGTGATGGTAGAAGTAGTTGCTGGTATTGACATTGGAGGAACCAACACCAAAATAGGTTTAATCGATCGATTTGGAAAAACCCTTTACGAAAGTTCAATAAGTACAAGAAGTTACGACGGTATAGAAGATTTTATAAAAAATCTTTCGGAAACATTAAAAAGTGAGTTGAATCAACATTCCGATTTAAAACTACGAGGCGTAGGGATTGGCGCACCTAACGGCAATTATTACAAAGGCACTATAGAATATGCGCCAAACCTTAAGTGGAAAGGAATAGTACCGATAGTCGAAATTTTTCAGAAGCACATAAATATTCCTATGATATTGACCAACGATGCCAACGCAGCTGCTATAGGCGAGATGGTATTTGGAGGAGCCAAGGGAATGAAAGATTTTATTATTATAACCCTGGGAACAGGTCTGGGAAGTGGAATTGTGAGCAATGGAGAGTTGGTTTACGGTCACGATGGCAATGCCGGAGAAATTGGTCATTCGATAGTTCGTTACAATGGTCGCCAATGTGGATGTGGTCGCCAGGGTTGTCTGGAAACATACGCTTCGGCAACTGGTATTAAACGTACAGTTTATAAATTGTTGGCCGATCAATTAAACGATAGTTTATTGCGTTCAATAAGTTTCAACGACCTCACAGCCGAAATGATTACAAAGGCAGCCCTCGAAGGCGACAAAATAGCCATAGCGGCATTTGAATATACAGCTAAACACTTGGGTCGCAAATTGTCAGATGCGGTTACACATACCAGTCCTGAAGCCATATTTTTGTTTGGAGGGCTTACCAATGCCGGCGATTTAATATTAAACCCAACACGCAAATATTTTGAGGACAATTTGCTCGAAATATATAAAGGAAAAGTAAAAATACTTTTTTCAGAATTAAATGGTACAAATGCTGCCGTGTTAGGTGCTGCTGCATTGATGTATAAAGAATTGGAAAAAAGTATTTGAGTTTTTATTATCTTTAACATCAATAATTAACCAACTTAAAAAAACGTCTACAATCGAAGGAGTTGATCATATTAGTAAAGAAGTTCTTATTGCACAAAGGAATTCGATTATTGATTCTTTGCCATTTGTATCGTGGTTAAAAGATATAGAGGGAAAGTATTTACATATCAATTCGCATTTTTTAAATTTATATTCGCTAGAATATAACGATGTAGTCAATAAAACCGATTTTGAAATATTCGACATTATTCATGCAAATAAAAACAAAGAGGAAGAAAATATCGTTTTAAGTACATTAAGTTCACATACCATTCAGGTAAAACGTTATAAAGATTGGTACAATATTAGCCTAACACCAATTTTTAGTTTTCAAAAACAAATAATTGGAATTTCTGGAATAGAGCAAAACATAACAGACAATATTCAAACCATTAATCAGTTAAGAAAAGAGAAAGATCTTTTGAAGTCATTAATGGACAATATTCCTGATTTTATTTACTTTAAAGATATACATAGTCGTTTTATAAGAGTAAATAAAGCAAAGTCGATAGAAGTTAATTTAAAAGATCCTGATGATATTATTGGAAATACCGATTTCGATTATTGCGATTACGAACAAGCATTAGTAAAGTTTAACGACGAACAAAATATTATAAAGACAGGTATTCCCATAATTAATAAAGAGGAAAGAGTTAGTACTAAAGGAGCAAGCGAAGCATGGTATTTATCTACTAAAAGTCCTATAAGAAATGCCAAAGGCGAAATTATTGGAATAGTTGGTATTTCGCACGATATTACCAACCGAAAGAAAATAATGCAAATACTTGCCGAAGAACGCGAGCATTTGCAGGTTATTATGGACTTTATACCCTATTCAATATATTTGAAGGATCACAATTGTAGGTTTACAAAAATAAATAAAGTTCAGGCCAATTTACTACGACTTACAAGTCCCGATCAAGTTTATGGCAAGACCGACGTAGATATATCAAATACACTTGAAGCGCATTTATCGTATGAGGACGATGTTCGAGTGATTAGGTCGGGAATGCCTCAAATTGAAAAAGTTGAAAGTTATATTAAAGCCGATGGAACAGTTCGTTGGTTTTCGACAACAAAAATACCAATTCGTGATTTTGAAGGTCATATATCGGGATTGGTTGGAATATCGATGGATATTACCGAAAAAATGATTTCAGAACGCCGATTGAAAGAAGCTAAGGAAAAGGCCGAGGAATCTGATCGTCTAAAAACAGCTTTTTTGGCAAATATGAGCCACGAAATACGTACGCCGATGAATGGTATTATCGGTTTTTCAAATCTCTTGAAAAATTCGGAATTGACTGAGTCTGAGCGCGAAGAATTTTTGGAACATATCACCACTTGTGGCAATTCACTTCTTAATTTGATCGACGACATTATCGATATTTCTAAAATAGAAGCCGGACAAATAAAAGTACGTTTGGTTGAGTGTAACATCAATGCAATTTTGAACGAAATTTGTAGTTCATTTAATGCAATTCAAGAAAAAGAAGGTAAACATACTTTTGAGTTACGTTTATCATTAGGATTAGACGAAAAAAATTCAATCATACAAACAGACCCTTTTCGTTTACGCCAAATTATTTCAAATTTAATTGGAAACGCTTTTAAATTTACATTTGACGGCTTTATCGAATTTGGATATATATTAGACAATCAGAGCAGTATGTTGAAATTTTTTGTTAAAGATACCGGCATTGGTATTCCTAAAGAAAAGCAAGAAATAATATTCGAACGTTTTGGACAGGTATTAGAATCGGGAACTTATAATCATAAAGGTACCGGTTTGGGTTTGGCTATTTCCAATAACCTTACAAAATTATTGGGAGGCGCTATGTGGGTCGAATCTGAAATTGAAAAAGGAAGTACTTTCTTTTTTACCATTCCATACAATCGTATAGAATTGAAGGAGACTGACAAAAAACTCGAAAATATTGTCGATGAAGTGGTCGAGTTAGCCGGAAAAACCATTCTTATTGCAGAAGATGAGGATACCAATTTTCTGTTTTTCAAAGAATTGTTTAAAAAGTCGGGCGTAAAGCTACTTTGGGTTAGAACAGGAAAAGATGCCGTTGATGCAGTACGAATCAATAAGGATATTTCGCTTGTGCTTATGGATTGCAAAATGCCCGAAATGGATGGTTTTGAAGCAACTATACAAATCAAAAAAATTAAACCTCAATTGCCCATTATTGCACAAACAGCTTTTGCCATGTCGGACGAGCGCGAAAAATGCCTGTCGGTAGGTAGCAATGCTTATATTTCGAAACCCATAAACTCTAACGAGTTGTATGCAATATTGAATAAATACCTTAAATAAATCGTGAACCGTGAACCGTGTATCGTGTATCGTGAACTGTGAATCGTGAACCGTGGACCGTAATTAGTGGACCGTTGACCGTGAATCGTAATCCGTTCACCGTTCACGGTTCACGGTTCACGGTTCACGTTTTTTATCCAATCAACCAGCGAAAGAGTAAGAACAAAGCTCCCGAAATAATAAATGTAACAGGAAGCGTAATTAACCAAGCGATTAAAATATTTTTAACCGTTTTCATTCGTAGATTTTTAATACCATTGCTCGAAACCATACTTCCAGCAATACCCGATGAAAGTACGTGAGTTGTACTAACAGGCAAGCCCATTCCGGTCGAAAGAGCAATAGTAGATGCGGCCACAAGTTCGGCACTGGCTCCTTGAGCATACGTTAAATGTGTTTTGCCAATTTTTTCTCCAACCGTAACTACTATTCGTTTCCAACCGATCATGGTACCAAAGCCTAGCGACAACGAAACCATAAGCAAAACCCACCAAGGTGCATATTCATAGTACGATTTAAGATGTGAAATATCTTTTTTCAAATTGCCAGATGCTTCGTTTTGAAGTATTAATTGATTATTAATATTTTTTGCACTTAAAAAATTATTCGATTCTTTGGCAATAATTGTAATATCGCTTCTTAAATTCATACTTTTTTTCCCTTCAATCGAATTAATAGTTTCAACACCTTGAAGTGTATTTTTAACATCGTTTGTTTTGTTGAGAATTAAAGTATATTTTTCTTTATATTCAGATGTAAGTAATGCAGTGTCGATAGACAATATTTTTTGTTCGACGCTAACCACCTGATTCCTCAATTGATCGGCCGATTTGTTTTGGTCAATAGCAAACTTTGCAGGCATAAAAGCCAAAAGAATAATCAGAATTAAACCAACACCTTTTTGTCCATCGTTTGATCCATGTGTGAAACTAACACTGGTACAAGTCAAAATTAGCAGAGCACGTACCCCTTTTGGAGGAGTTTTTCGGTCGGGATTGTGTTCAAAAAGAACTTTATTTTTCTTTGTAACTTTTTTGAGCAAATACATTACTCCCATTGTAAGTCCAAAACCAATTAAAGGCGATATGAGTAACGACAATCCGGCATCTTTTATCTTTCCCCAGTTGAGATCAACATTGCCAACATCGGGCAGAAGCATATAGGCAATACCTACCCCGAAAATAGAACCTAGTAAAGTGTGTGAACTAGAGCAGGGAAGACCAATATACCATGTACCAAGGTTCCAAATTATAGCAGTTACGATTAGCGATAAAATTAAAGCAATGGAATGATATACATTTTGATCGGTAAGTGCTTCCATAGGCAAAAGATTAATAATGCCCATAGCTACTGCAATACCTCCCAAGAAAACACCTAAAAAATTGAAAATGCCCGACCAAACAACAGCTACCATTGGTTTCATAGCTTTTGTATAAATAACGGTTGCTACAGCATTTGCAGTATCGTGAAAGCCATTAATAAATTCAAATGCACATGCGGCTACTAAAGAAATTATTAGCAAGATCCAGAGAGATGTTTCCATTTTTTTTTAATTTTTGGCGAATATAAATGTTAATTAAGCATTATAAAAGCGCATTTTTACTGTTTGAATAGTGGTATTTTTTAACATTCATATTATCAAAAGCATACATTATTTTTTTTATATTAAAGTAATAAAAACTTAATATAAAATTAACATTTCATAATTACTATTTTAATCTAACCACTCCAAAAATCTTTTTGGTTGAATATGACTAAGTTTTGGATTTTCGGAATGTAATGGAACATTATTGAGTACCTGAAGGTATTTTGCATAATACAACTCTGCCATTTTTCGAGAATTAAATTCTTCTAATGCATATTCGTGGCATGTTTTATATGAAAAATTTTGGTTTTCAATCGCATTGGCTAGTTCTGATGCACTATTAGAAAGAAATCCTACATCTGGTTTTATTAATTCTTTGAGCGACCCATGTGTTGTTCCAAATACGGGGCATCCATAATAAAGACTTTCTGTTATGGCTAAGCCAAAAGGTTCGTACCACAATACCGGGAAAATAAGTCCCTTTGATGCATTAAGTAAATCGCACTTTTTGTTTCCTCCTACATAACCTTTAAATGATACTCGGGTATTCCAGGTAAATCTAAAACCCATTTTAAATCCGATTCGATATCCTCCTAAAACTTTTAATCTTTCATTCTTTGTTTTTTCGATTACTTCTATGGCGCCTTTTAAATTTTTTAATTTCCATTGTGCTTTACCTAAGAAATGAAAATAGTTTTTTTTCGAAAAATTGGGTTTTTTATAATCGTCCCAATCTAAGCCATTATAAACATACGATTGTGAACCAAAATGTGCTGCTTGACTTTTTGATACAAAAATGGTGTTTTTGTCAAAATATGCATTAGGATTGTTGGTTTTTCCATGTATGGTAACAACAAATGGTTTTTTTATTTTTTCGATTCGTGTTGGGGTAATATTAAAATGTACAATATCAACATCATTTGGTATCTGATCTTCAATATCTTTATTTTGATCTATAAAAAGTACTTTGGCAAAGTTGCAAGTCGACCCTTTTTTAACTAAAAAAGTTATTTGATGACCCATTTTAGCCAATTCTTTGCCTAAATACCAAGCTATTCTTTCGGTTCCACCATATAACGTAACAGGAATTTTTCCATTTAATACTATTAGTACGTTCATAATTTTTTCAATATATTATTTGCTTTCGATTTAATACCTTTTTCTTCGCTCAGTAGTTGTTCTTCAAATATAAACCTTAGTTCATTTTTCAGATCGGGTTCTTTTTCGGCAATTTTAAACAAAATATCCATAGCATTTGCAATAACAGCAATTGGCATTTTTTGATCGATACATTTTAAACAAAAATCAAAAAGTTTGCCCGATTCACTTTCGGGAATTTCGCTCATAAGTAATGTTCGAAGAACCATACGAACAATACCAGAGTGATTAAATCGCGGCAAGTTTTCAATTAATTGCGGAATATATGGAACTACAAGCTTAGAATTCTGTTCGTTACAAACAGTGAGTGCCCATGCTGCCATGTTTGGAATTCGATCGGGAGCATGAAGCAATAAATCGATTAGTTCGTGAGATAATGCTGGTTCTTTTATAATACTATCAACAGCTATATCGATAGTAAACCTCGATGGATGCGACGAAAGTAATTCTCTTAGATTCATTGCTACAAAAATTATGTTCTAAAGTAAAATAAAAACATCAATTCCATTACTTTTGAAAATATATTTTTAAATAGAAAACAGAAAACAGATAATATTATGGCGAATATACAAATAAAAAAAGGAACCATTGCAATACTTACCGGAGGTGGCGATGTGCCCGGTTTAAACCCTGCAATACGTGCTATTACACTTCGTGCACTTCAGGAAGGCTTTCAGGTTATTGGTTTACGTCGCGGTTGGACCGGTATTATGGAGATGGTTCGCGACAAAACTTATGACAATAGTGACAACTATATGGTACTGACTTCCGAAATTGTTAAAAAAGCAGGACGAACTGGAGGTACATTTTTGCATACTTCACGTACTCGTCCCAGTCATGTGCCTGTCGATATGGTTCCCAGTCACCTGAAACATAAATACAGCAAAAAAATAAACGATCTTACCGTTGAGGTTATCAAAAACCTCGATTATCTTGGGGTCGATTTTCTGATTCCTATCGGTGGCGACGATACCTTGAGTTATGCTGTGCGAATGCACAAGGAAGGTGTGAAGGTGATTGCCATACCCAAAACTATGGAAAACGATGTACCCGGAACCGACTATTGCATCGGATTTAGTACCTGTATAACACGTACCATAGGAATGATCAATAATCTGCGAATATCGGCTGGTTCGCACGAACGAATATTGATTGTAGAGGTTTTTGGTCGTTATAGTGGTTTCACAGCCATGCTTCCTACTCTGGCCGGTGCTGCAAACCGTTGCGTAATACCAGAACATAAGTTCAATATCGAGAAGTTGTCTGAAATAATGGTCGAAGATCGAAATAACAATCCAAGCAAATATTCGATCTTGCTTGTTTCTGAAGGTGCTATAATGGAAGGGATGAGCAATTTTATACCACATACTACCGAAGAGCTAGACGAAAATATCGAGTTGCCTGGTCGTCAAGGTATGGGCGAAATAGTTGCCAATAAGATAAAAAATTTGTCGGCACATTACAACGACGGTAAAACCATAAACATAATTAGCCAAAAGCTCGGATACATGGTTCGTGGAGGCGATCCCGATGCCATTGATAGTATTGTACCTATGGCTTTTGGCAATATGGCGCTTGATCTTATAATTAAGGGTATACATGGTCGATTGGTCATACTCAAAAATGGATGTTACGACAATGCTCCCATCGACATTATTTCGACCGAAAAGAAATTTGTCGACATTACCAAAAATTACAACACCGAGCGCTATCGACCACAGTACAAAAGCTTTGAATTCCAACCACTCTTTGCAATGACTGGGGCTGTGTAGAATCGTGGACAGTAATTCGTGGACCGTGGACCGTGGACCGTGAACCGTGGACCGTGAACCGTGAACCGTGGACCGTGGACCGTGGACCGTGGACCGTGAATCGTGAACCGTGGGCAGTGAATCGTGAATCGTGAATCGTGAAGCATTTCATTGCCGTCGTTTTGGTTACTGAGCATAGTCGAAGTATAAACCGACGGCAATGAAATGCTCATTAGAATAGGCTTTAGCCAAAATTTTATTGAACTATTACCTTTACAAATTTTTTACTCATTTGTCTGCAATTTACGGTTATATCAATATATCGGGTAAGCCACTCGACCCTGCCAAACTCGAAACTATGCGATCGCCTATGGCATATTGGGGGCCGCATGGTCAATATACATGGCATGAAGGCGCAGCTGGTTTTGGACTTTTGCAGTGTTACAACACCCCCGAATCGGTTCACGAACGCTTTCCACTAATTGACCAAAGTGGCAACATCATTTTCTTCTTTGCCGGACGCATCGACAACCGCGACGAACTAATAGAAAAAATTCAGAATTCAGAGGCTTACGATTCACGGCTTACAGTCTACGGTTCAATGTCTACGGCCCACAGTCCACGGCCCACAGTCCACGGCCCACAGTCCACGATCCACGGTTCACGATCCACGGTTCACGGTCCAGGGCTCACTATTAACCGACTCTGACCTTGCATTTGCAGCCTACCAACAATATGGCAAAGCATGTGTCGACCACCTTATTGGCGATTGGAGTTTTGTAGTGTGGAACAAAGCCGAAAAAGAGCTGTTTTTGGTTCGCGACCATCATGGTATTACAGGGCTATATTACTATTTCGATCGAGATATTTTTGTTTTCTCGAGTTGTGTAAAGGGACTTTTGGCATTGGACGAAATACCTAAAACAATCGACGAGCAATACGTGGCACTCATTATGAGTTCGTGGCCTCCCGAAGGGCAGCGAACAGCCCGCAAAGATATTTTTAGGCTAGCCCCTTCGCACTGGATTGAATTGGGGCAAAATTTTGTGCACAAACACCGCTATTTTTACCTCGAACATACGCCTGAACTTCTGTTAGATAAAGATCAGGAATATTTCGACAGGTTTATGGAGATTTATATAGAAGCCGTTCGTTGTCGCCTTCGCAGCTATGGAAAGGTAGGAGCAAAACTGAGTGGTGGACTCGATTCGGGTTCGGTATGTGTACTGGCTGCCAATATGCTCAAAGAGAAAGGCGATAAATTACAAACATTTACGCATATACCCTTACATAAACAAGAAGCATTTGACAACCATCGTCGATTTGGCGACGAAACCCATTTTGCAAAGCAAACTGCCAATTTTAATGGCAATATTGATACCCTATTTTGCCAAACAGCTCATATTACTCCGCTCGATGCTGTTGAACGTGCCCTTGCCACACACGACGAGCCTCTGCATGCGGCAGGTAACCAGTTTTGGATATACGATATAGACGAGCATGCACGTCAAATGGGTATTAGCACCATGCTCAATGGTCAGCACGGCAATGCTACTGTGTCGTGGCCATTGCCCGGACAATTCGAAAAACCAACAAAAAAGCAACAAAGTTTTTTATTTAATATATTTCGACGATCGATAAAACTAACTCCCAATAAAGTATACCGACGTTTGTTCAAACCACTTTCGCAAGGCGAACGATTGATTTGCCAATCTGATGTACCATTGACCATGATTGAGAAATTGGGACTTTTACAATTAGATCTTTCCAATAAAGCTTTTAGCAAAGGAGTTGCCGATGAGCTTCACCGCATACAATACAGCATTATTCGTCCCGGTTCCGACAAATTTCTTTGTCTACCTTACGAAAAGGCAGCCATGGCAGGTCTTGAGTACCGCGACCCCACCAATGATATTCGTATGCTTAAGTTTATGGTGAGCATCCCCACATCGTTTTATGAAAAACACAAATCAGACCGAATTTTTATTAAGAAATGTTTTGCCGATTTGATGCCTCATGAAGTTATTTTCAATAAACGAAGAGGTTTACAAGCGGCAGATTTAGTATCGAGACTTTCGGGCGATCAACTTTTGGAAATAGTAACAGTATTAAAGAATTATCCGCAATGGATTAAACCACAGGTGTTTGAGAAAATCGAAAAAGCCAATAAAGGGGGAAAAATTCAACATATCGATGCCATTATTTTGCTACGTAGCTATATGGCTATGAAGTTTTTGATGAGATAAAACTATTTCAAACTTTTTATTTTTTAAATCTTTTATAAAAGTACATCGATGTTTTTTCAATTACTTTTAGAGATGCCCTTTAATATCAAAAAACAACCTAAACAAATATTTAATTATTGAATGATTGCACTTGAAGAAAGATTTGGTAAATTTATGGAATGAATATTTTACTTACCAGATATATTGCCAAACTTTTATTACCTGTTCTAATTGAAAGAGGTCATCATGTTATTTGTTGTATTAGAGATGCCCTTAATAAAAACCTTTTTGAATTTAGAGATAACAAAAACACAACTCAACATCAGACAACTATTTTAGCAGCTTTTGGAAAAGCTAATGAAGTTATTTCTGCTGAGAATGCATACTTAATAAATGCTCATTTAATAAGACATCCTGAACAAAATGACTTTCTTCAATCTGCAGATTGTGCTATATTTAAAGTTAAAGTTAATGCTTACCAAATTGTATTAGGAATTGCTGATGTTAAGTGGTGGAATATCGTTTAATATTGAAAAGTAAAAAAATGAAATATTTTCAACTTTTTCTTCTTCTTTCTGTATTGTCATCGTTAAAAACATTGGCACAGGACAGCAGCCGATTTCAATTAAACGGCTATATTTCCGAAATGCCCTCGATGCAATACATTGCAAACGAAAGTCAATGGGACAACCTGATCCACAATCGTTTAAATTTTCAATATACTCCAAACAAAAACTTTACTGGAGTCATAGAACTTCGCAATCGTTTTATGATTGGCGACAATGTTCGTAACGTAATATCTCGCTCCAATTACAGTAACGACAACGGCTTTGTCGATTTGTCGTTTAATATTATAGACCGTACAGGCGTTGTGTTCAATTCTTCAATAGACAGGGCATACTTAGTGGGCGAACAAGGAAAACTACGAACTACACTTGGTCGCCAGCGTATCAACTGGGGACAAACATTCGTATGGAACCCCAACGATATATTTAATGCCTATTCATTTTTCGATTTCGATTATACCGAACGGCCAGGAAGCGATGCTATGCGACTTCAGTATTTCAATACCGAAACATCGGTAACCGAAGCAGCTATAAAAATTGACAAAGACAACAAGATAACAGCCGCATTATATTATAGGTTTAACACTCGCGGCTACGACATACAAGCATTAGGAGGTATTTTGGATAGCAAAGATTTTGTAACAGGCTTGGGCTGGTCGGGTGCTATTAACTACATAGCATTTAGAGGCGAAATAAGCTATTTCAGAACAATTTCATACAATGCATTAAATAATTTGCCCCGAAACCTATTCATGATAGACCTTGGAGCCGATTACACTTTTCAAAATGGTATATTTTTTCAAGCCGAATTCCTCTACAAAAGCTACGAAAACCTCAACTCGGGCAGTTTTGCGCAATACCTATCGGCTCCTCTCAATGTAAAAGATCTAAGCTTTGTCAAATACAATTGTTTTGCTCAAATTAGCCATTCGATCTCCCCACTTATCAACACCTCTTTTTCGATAATGTATATGCCCGGAATCAACGGAACTTATGTTGGGCCCAATATCGACTACTCAATTTCCGACAATTGTTCTCTTTCTCTTATATTTCAATGGTTTTCTCTATCATTGCCCCAAATCAGTCGGCAAAATATTTATATTTCCTTTTTAAAATTCAAAATTAATTTCTGATCGTTCTTTTCTACCAATCATTCGTATATTTGGAGAATATTTACAATGTCGTTTAGTTAGAAAAAACTAGCACTTCAACCCCTATGTATCGAATTTGCTCAACAATCGGGGGCAATAACAATGCTGTGCGGCCGTTTTCTTTTCGGTAACTGAGCATAGTCGAAGTAAAGGAAGGGTAGGGGGAGTAAAAAAAGCTAAACTAACCGAAATTGGAATTTTTACATTTTTAATGTATATCATTAGTTTTAGGGAATTTAAATCACTTTGAATAAATGGCGAATTTTCGTTTTTTTATACAACTTTGCTTTAAAATTTAAGATATGCTTCAAACAATAGAAACATTTGAAACAATGGATTTGGAAATGCAAATAGAAGCAGGAAAAACTACGCCAAATATTAGTTTTCGCAACGGAGAACTTAATATTATTGGTCGATCCATATCGCATAATATTGAATTACAATACGAACCCTTATTGAAATTTTTTTATCTTTATTCGCTTACCCCAAAGCAAAAAACGGTCATAAATATATTTCTCGATTATATGAACAGCGACACCAACCGATCGCTAATGACTGTAATGATTATAGCCGAAAAAATTAAAAGAAATGGCTTTGAAGTTGAAGTAAACTGGCAAGTTCATCGCTCCGACGATCCTATGATCGATCAAGGTCGAATATTTGAATCATTAGTAAAGTTACCTTTTCAATATATAATTGTTTGAAAAATTTATTATTGAATTGTCTTAAATAATTTTTACGTAATTTTCTTTTTGGGATTTTTCTTTTTTTTCTTAAATATTTTATTAAATTTACTATCATAATTAAGTATGATAGGCTATGTTTTTCTTTCATCCAAAACGATTAAGACTAAAAAAGTTTTATAATTGGGCTAAATCTTACAAAGCATTATTGCCCGAAAGGTTTTACGATTTAGAATTTTTAGAGACATTTGACTTAAGTTTCAGGGGCATAAAAAGTCTACCGACTGAAATAGATTGTATGCCCAATCTTAAATCGCTCAACTTAAGTGGTAATGAACTTAGTGAGCTACCTTGGGGTATTGCACAACTTAAGGAACTTAAATCAATTCAAATATCGTACAATCGTATTCCCGATTTTCCAAATGTTTTGTGTCGTTTGCGCCATCTCGAAGCTATATATTTAGACTCGAATCTTATTAAAAAAGTTCCGCCTACATTACATACACTTACTCTTTTACGCGAATTGCATTTGGCTAACAACAAAATTATTGAATTACCTAGCGAGATTGGATCACTAAGTAAAATTGAGATTCTCGACATTTCTTGTAACGAACTTACTTCTCTTACAAATGGTATTGGTAAACTTTATAAACTTAAAGAATTAAAACTTGGCTTGAATAAATTTCCTGAAAAACCAGAGGTGCTTTCGAAGCTTCAACCAACTACTCAAATAATTGAGGACGTTACGACCGATTATTTGAACTCAATGCTTATGGCCAATGTTAAATGTGGACATCCCGAGCAAGTGGTGCGATTAATTAATTTTGGAGCAGATATTAATCAAACTTATTCTAATGAGTCTAATACAAGCATTACAAGTCCGCTCTTTGAAGCTACTTCGCTCGAAGTAATTAAAATATTGCTCGCTCGTGGTGCTGACCCAAATCTTAAACGACAACGTACCGACAAGTCAGCAAAAGAAGGCGAAATGGAAACATTCCTGACTAAAAAACACAATTCAGAAATTACGAAATATATTAAAGAAGTTTTTGGTGTGGTTGCAAGGTAAGTTAGCCACCGTTCTCACTTTTTAAACATTGTATATGAATTTATATAACAAACTTGCAATTCCAATTTTATGTTTTTTTTCGTTTAATTTTTACGCACAAGTAAAATCTACGATCGATCTAAAAAAAGGAGAATACAAAGTCATAAATCGGGAAGTTACTTTGATGAACGAAGAAAAACGCGATTATCTTCATGTGAGCGAAGGCATTGGTAATGGATTGGTAATTCTGAAATATGTAAATTTTTCGGAAGGATCTATCGAATTCGATTTACGAGTTAAAGATTCTTACGAAAGAACAGCAGCAGGTGTTATGTTTCATGGCGTAAACGATTCTACATACGATGCTATTTATTTCAATCCCAACAATTTTAATACCGACGATACAATCTTGCACAAACAAGCAGTAAGTTACATTTCAATGCCGCAAAACTCAACGAAAGTTCTTCGTTCAAAATCGCCCGGAATATACGAAAATGCCATTAATCCGGCTCCAATAACCAACGATTGGGTTCATGTACGAATAGAGGTAAAAACCAAGGTAGTAAAGGTGTTTGTCAACAACTCTGCCGAACCTTGTCTTGTAGTAAATCAACTCAATAAAATAAACAGAGGCTTTACAGGTATATGGACTGGTAGCGAATCGAACGGCGATTTTTCAAAATTTTCATATATTTCGAAATAAATCGACTATCGTTTTTCCATCGTTCAAAAGATAAACTTGAATACCCAACTTAGAAGCTGCCACGGTATTGAGGTAAGTATCGTCGATAAATAAAGTTTCATCTGCTTTGAGATTATTGTCATTTAGCACCTTCAAAAATATTTCATTGTCAGGTTTCTTCATGTGTGTTGTATGCGAGTAATATGCCACATCAAATAGTTTATCGAAATCGTCGATCGATGTTTCGGCACAAACTTTCTTTTTATAAAGTTCTATATGTATTTCGTTAGTATTGCTCAATAAATAAACTTTAAACTTTTTCTTTAGTTTTGCAATAAGATCGACACGTTCCTTTGGTGTATCGAGAAGCATCGCAAACCATGCCTTGTCGAATGTTGCATCGTCCATATCGACTCCGGTTAGAGTTCTCACGGTATTGCGAAACTCCGAGGGAGATATCAAGCCTTTTTCCATTTTATCGAAAACATCGGACTGAGCAAATTGACCATATTGCTTGTCGAAATCAGTAACCCCCAATTTTTTAAATGCTTCGACGGTCAAATAATAATCGATATTGGCAATTACACCTCCCAAATCAAATACAATGGCATTTATTTTATCAATATTTTTAAAATCGAACTGCATATTTTTCATTTTTGCACAAAAGTATTGAATTTATTAAACATTGTTATTAGGACATCTCTAAAAACTGCTTTTTAGCTATGCTGAGCCCTTCGGGGTTCTTTGTTGGACTTCATTTTTAAACTCCTCACTTCGGCTTTCGCATTTACAGTAGTAAACTCCGGGTTTAAAAATTTGTCCGCCTCAAAAAATCGAGTTTTTAGAGACTCCCATTATTGGTTCGAATCGAAAATCGTTAACTCCGAATTACTAATCAGATTTTTTGGAAATTTTTTTTCGCCTTAATTCCCAAATTTCTGAGTTTTGTAGCCTGTATAACCAAATTGTCGTTACCGGCAATGGCAGTAGCCAAATCTTGCATGTCTTTATCGGCAGCTGATTTTAAAACCGAAAGTTTATTTTTCACATAACAATAAATCAATTTTACTATTATTAAAAAAATGTTGATAATTAAAATAAGTTTTCTAAATTTGCAGTCCCAAAATTTTATAGTTTACATTTAATTATTTTAAATATGTACGCAATTGTTGATATAGCCGGACAGCAGTTTAAAGCCGAAGCAGGTCGAAAACTATATGTTCATAGGCTTGAAGGCCAGGAAGGCGCCGTAGTCGAGTTCGACAAAGTCCTTCTCATCGAAAACGAAGGCGATGTTAGTGTAGGAACTCCGGTAGTGGATGGAGCAAAAATTACCGCAAAAATTATAGCTCATGTAAAAGGCGACAAAGTTCTTGTTTTCAAGAAAAACCGCAGAAAAGGTTATCAAAAATTAAATGGTCACCGCCAGCAATTTACTCAGATTTTGATTGAAGAAATTGGCACTGGTGGAGCTTCAGCGTCTAAAGCAAAAGCAAAAAAACCATCGAAAAAAGCAGCAGACGAAACTGCAGTAGCCGAATAAATCGTTTAATAAGTAATAATAAATAGACAATAATCAATTTAAAATACCATGGCACATAAAAAAGGAGCCGGTAGTTCGAAGAACGGACGCGACTCAGAAAGTAAACGACTTGGAGTAAAATTGTTTGGTGGTGAAGTTGCTAAAGCAGGCAATATCATTGTGCGTCAAAGAGGTACTGTACACAATCCTGGCGAAAACGTTGGCATTGGTCGCGACCATACTTTATTTGCACTTGCCAATGGCAAAGTTTCTTTCAAGAAAACCAGAGATAACAAATCGTACGTTTCTGTTTTACCTGCCGAAGTAGCTGCAGTGTAATTACAGATTTGTAGAAAAAGTATAACTCTTGTAATTGTTGCACCAAACATGTAATAGTTACAGGAGTTTTTTTGTTTTCCGTTATTAGTCATTTGTAATTAGTCATAGTTATGTTAACGCTCAATGTTTTAAGAGAAAACCGCGAATTTGTTTTGGAACGCCTCGCGATAAAGAATTTTAAACAACCCGAATTAGTCGATAGCATAATAGAGCTTGACAACCAACGCCGTCAGATTCAACAAAAAAACGATGCTTTATTGGCCGAGATGAACAACATTTCGAAATCAATCGGCATTTTGATGAAAGAAGGTAAGAAAGACGAAGCGGATCAAGCAAAACAACGTACCGTAGTATTGAAAGATGAAATTCAACAACATAGCGAACAGCTTGCTATTGCTGAGAAAGAATTAAATACAATACTCATTCAATTGCCCAACCTCCCAAGTACCTTGGTTCCAAAAGGGAAAACACCTGAAGAGAATATCGAAGTGAAATCGGGAGGAGTAATTCCAAACCTATCGGCCAATGCTGTTCCCCACTGGGACTTAGCCAAGAAATACGACATTATCGACTTTGAACTTGGAGTAAAGCTTACAGGTGCCGGTTTTCCCGTATACAAAGGAAAAGGGTCGAAAATTCAACGTGCACTTATCAACTTCTTTTTAGACGAAGCACACAAAGCTGGGTATACCGAATTTATGCCGCCACTCATGGTCAACGAAGATTCGGGTTTCGGAACCGGTCAATTGCCAGATAAAGAAGGACAAATGTATCATGCTACATTAGATAATTTTTATCTTGTTCCTACAGCCGAAGTACCAGTTACCAATATTTTTCGCGATGTAATAGTCGATGCATCGCAGTTTCCAATAAAATGCACTGCTTATACACCTTGCTTCCGACGCGAAGCAGGTTCGTATGGCAAAGATGTACGCGGACTCAACCGCCTTCACCAGTTCGACAAAGTTGAAATTGTACAAATTCAACACCCCGACAAATCGTACGAAACACTCGACGAAATGGTGGCACACGTCGAAATGCTTGTCAATAAATTGGGCTTACCTTACCGTATACTTCGCTTATGCGGCGGCGATATGAGCTTTACTTCGGCTCTTACATACGATTTCGAAGTATTTTCGGCAGCCCAAAAAAAATGGCTTGAGGTTAGCTCGGTTTCTAATTTCGAATCGTTCCAAGCAAACAGATTAAAGCTACGCTTCAAAGACACAATCGATAAAAAACCTCGATTGGCACATACGCTCAATGGTAGTGCATTAGCTTTGCCAAGAATACTGGCAGCAATACTCGAAAACTACCAAACCGATAATGGTATTGTTGTTCCAGAAGTTCTTGTACCTTATTGTGGATTTCAAATGATTAAATAAAAAAAATTTTATCGACTTGTTTTTTTTATTTATATTTATAAAAATTTTTACGAATTTTATATAAACAAAAATCATTTACACTGATGCTCAAAAAATAAATATAAATAAATCCTAATCACCTCAAAATGAAAAGTATTAAATATTTTCTTCTGTTCTTGTTAATTTCAATGTTATTTGTTGGAGCAGCTCCAAAAGACGATAAACTTAAAGACGAATATTTTATTAATGCTTTTTACTTTTACGGAATTGAAGACTGGGAAGAAGCGCTATATAATTTTCTTAAACTTGGCGAACTTAGACCCAACAATGCTAGTATTGAATTTTTTACTGGAATATGTTATTTAAATATACCTGAAAAAGAATATTTAGCCATACCACATTTAGTGAGAGCTTCAAAAAAAGTAAGTCAGAATGCTACCGACGATATCAATGAAACTAAAGCCCCATTAGAAGCAATATTTTTTTTAGGAAGCGCTTATAGATATAACAACCAATTAGATGAAGCCTTACTTATGTACAATAAGTATATAAAAATTCCTTTTGTTCAAAAAAACCGAAATTTAAACTTAATTGAACAAGAAATTAAAGCCTGTGAAAGAGCAAAAGTAATTCGCGACAAACCAATTGATGTAAAATACACACTGCTAGACTCATCAATCAATAATTCTTCTGCAAATTACAAGCCTGTAATTTCAAACGATGAAAATTTAATAATTTTCATGAATTCATTAAAATTTTACAATGCAATTTATATGTCGCGTAAAATTAACGAAAAGTGGGGAGAGCCCGAAAATATTAGCCCTCAATTAGGATCAGATGGCGATGCAGAACCTTCTTGTATTTCGTTCGATGGGCAACAATTGTATATTGTAAGAAAAAGTCGAAATCAATCAGATATTTATGTTAGTAACTGGCTAGGAAATCGATGGTCAAATATGGTTGCACTTAATAAAAAAATAAATACAACTAAAAACGAAACACACGTTAGTATTAGTGCAGATGGTCAAACACTTTACTTTAGCAGCAATCGCAAAGGAGGTGAAGGAGGTTTAGATTTATATAAATCTGTAAAAGGTAGTGATGGAGACTGGGGTGAGGCAATAAATCTTGGCAAAAAAATCAATACTCCATTTAATGAGAATATGCCAAGCATATCTGAAAATGGAGAAATATTGTTTTTTTGCTCAGAAGGACATTTAAATATGGGTGGATACGATTTTTTCTACTCTCGTAAATTAGACCCTAACAATTGGGAATCTCCAATAAACATGGGTTTCCCTATAAATACTACTTCCGACGATTTAAACCTATATCTTATTAAAAATGGCACTATTGGAATTACATCTTTAACAAAAACAACTGGTTATGGATCTAAAGATATTTACTTGGTTGAAAACAAAACCTTTTTAAGCGATTCTACATTAGTAAAGTAAGTGCAATTTCGAATTAAATTTTAGTTTTAATAATATTTAATAAACAATTAATATTGTGGGTATCTCTAAAAACTGCTTTTTAACTACGCAGAGCCCTTCGGGGTTTTTTGTTGGACTTCATTTTTAAACTCCTCACTTCGGCTTTCGCTCAGTGTAACGCATTTACAGAAGTAAACTCCGGGTTTAAAAATTTGTCCGCCTCAAAAAATCGAGTTTTTAGAGACGCTTTTATATCTATAATTATTACTATTTAAAAACAGTATTGCATGTTGGATAATAATATTTTATCATACATTTTATTGATAATTCTTATTATCAAAATAAAATGAAGTACACATTTTCATTTATTTTTTTATATTTTCTATTAAATCTTATTGCTCAGGATAATTTCAATTCACGAAAAGTATTTCTTGAGGCTGAAATTCATGTTTTATATTACAACTACCAACTTGCTTTGCCATTATATGAAAAACTACTTGAAAAAGATAGTTTAAACAAAAACCTTAATTATTTGGCAGGAATTTGTTGTCTCAATATTCCCAATCAGACTAATAAAGCTTCATTTTATTTGAAACGAGCATTAATTGGCAATCTAACAGTAATCGACACAACAATCACGACAAATATTAATGAAAAGGCTCGTTGGATTATTGGTAGTATGCAAAACAAAGCACTAGCAAGAAATAATGTTTTCGATACAATAAGTACCAACAAAAAACAATACGGCATCGATTTACAAAACATTAACTCTGAAAGTAACCTGATTATATCTGGCGATGGCAATACATTTATATATATGCTCAACAATGGCACGAGCACTTCAATTTCTTTTGTACAAAAAACCAATAGTATTTGGAGTCAACCCAAAGAAATAACTCAAGAACTGAGTCGCAGAGGAAATTTATTTTGCTCTTCGTTAAGTAACGATGGTAAAAGACTTTATTTAACCAGTTACGACAATTTCGAAAGCGAAGTATATTGTAGCAATTACAATGGCATTGAATGGGAAACAGCCAAAAAAGTGAATGAGATAAGTACATCGTATTGGGAATCGCATGCTTCGGAAACCCCCGATGGCAAAACATTATATTTTGCAAGCAATAGGCCTGGAGGTTATGGAGGAATGGATATATACTACTCTGAGTTGTTAGAAAATAACAAATGGAGCGAACCTATAAACCTTGGAAGCACTATCAATACCAAATTAAACGACGATGCTCCAAGTATGCTGAATAAAGGAAGGACCTTGTTTTTTTCTTCTCAAGGGCATGGTTCTAAAGGAAACTACGATATTTTTTATACATCAAAAATAGACACCTTTAACTGGTCTAAACCCGAAAATGTTAAATACCCTATCAACACCGAAGACGATGATATGTTTTATACTCCTCTATCGCGTGAAACGATGTTTTACTTTGCTGAAAACGACGCAATAATGAATACATCAAACGATTTAACAATACAAAAAATTTCAAACCTAAATATTTCTATTGAAAGAGCCGACTCACTTAACATTTTAAACAATCAAATTCAGGCTTTTGTAATAGATAAAATAACTCAGGATACAATTAATGTTACACTCAACAACGAAGGTAAATTTGTAATGCCTCTGACCAAAGAAGGAGTTTTTTCGTTGGTAATTCTTAACAATGGAGTAGTAAGCAACGAACGTCCAATAATAGTCCCATATATTGTTGAAGGAGAAGATATTTATATTACAGAAGTTCTGTCAGACTCAAGTATTGAGCCCAACAATAAGCAAATGGCAAATTCTCAAATTTCAAAAGCATTAGATAAACTCAACATCAAACGATATACAATTCAAGTAACAGCCAATTTAAGGGATATCGACTTTAAAAAATTACCCAAACGTGAGATGATTAGAGTTTCGCGAGGAGAAGATGGCTTTAGCAGATGTACCATTAGCGAATTCGATTTTTTTAGCGAAGCCAAAAAATTATTGAACGAAATACAAGCGCAAGGATTTACAGATGCATTTATTCGAGAAACATCAAGTATTCAAAATTATAATCCATTAATAAACAAATGAATATTCTCGAAGATGACCAACTAAAACTTCGAGCTCCAGAACCATCTGATCTCGACCTTCTTTATATTTGGGAAAACGATACTTCTCTTTGGGATAAAAGTGCGACCATTACGCCATTTTCAAAACATATATTAGAAAAATACATCCAAACAGCTCACCTCGATCTTTTTGAGGCACAGCAACTCCGATTAATGATCGATCATAAAACCGAAAACCGTACTATTGGCACAATAGATTTGTTCGAGTACGATCAATTTAACAACAGAGCCGGAGTTGGTATTCTAATTGCAAATATTTCTGACCGAAATAAAGGTTATGCAACTTTAGCTCTTAAACTTGTTATTAATTATTCTTTTACTATTTTAGGACTTAAACAACTCTATTGCAATATTGATGTTGAAAATTCTTCCAGTTTAAAATTGTTTCAATCGTGCGGTTTCGAAATAGTTGGCACAAAAAAAGCTTGGACTCGTAGGGGAAACAAGTGGCTCGACGATTATTTTCTACAAATAATTAACATCTAACATTTGTAACTTTTTCTTACAAGTTTCGTTCCAATTATTGTTAGAAGTAAAAAATATATCACCAATACTTTTCCTCATGTTGCAAAATGCTTATATTAGCGGAGAAATTTCAAGAGGTATATTTTGTGTTAGAAAATACTCTGAAAATAATTGTGAAATAGACGATACGATGATAGTAGGGGATAATAAAAATAAAGAACAAAATGATGTAATAACACCAATTGATTGGAGTAATTATACTTTTTTAGTAGCCGACGATGAAGAATTGAATCTCGAATTTATAGAAGAAGTTTTATCCGATACCGGAGTAAAACTCATATTGGCCGTTAATGGCAAAGAAGCAATAGAAAGATATAATCAAAATCCAAACATAAAATTAGTTCTTCTCGATATTCGTATGCCTTTAGTCGATGGATATGGTGCTATGAAAGAAATTAGGTCTAACAACAAAAATATTCCTATAATTGCTCAAACAGCTTTTGCTCTTAACGAAGATAAAATGAAAGCCTTATCGATGGGCTTTACCGACTATCTCGAAAAACCCATAGAACAAGAAATCATTATTCAAACCATAAATAAATATCTATAAAGTTCCATATTTCGGAAGTTCATTTTGAAATATAATACCATCGGGACTTACTTTATAACACATTGTTTCTATCCCGTTAGACAAAACCAAATAAGGAGTTTCAGCATGTTTTAGATAAACCGATGCCTGATCGAGAACAATTTGCGTAAGACCAATATCAGAAGCTTTGAACTCGAGCAACATCCATGGTTTCCCGGTTTTATCAAAAACCAATGCATCGCTTCTGTGTTTTACATTGTTTTTTACAAAAGCGTATTCTACTGCAATTAACGATGCCGGGTAATTTAACTCACAAACCAATACTTTAAGCATATTTTGTCGAACCCATTCTTCGGGTGTTAAAACAACATATTTTTTTCGAAACTCATCGAAAATATATTTTTTACCTTCCGATACTTTAAACTTAAAAATATATTTCGAACCAGAGAGCATAATAGAAAATGTATTTTTACGATAGAAAAATTTACCTTTGAAAAACAAAAGTACAACAATGAAATTTGAAGAAATTATTTCGGACCTCAAAAATAAAATATACCACCCTATTTACTTTTTAATGGGCGAAGAGTCTTACTATATCGATCAAATATCGGATATTATTGCTCATAATGTACTGACCGAAAGCGAGAAAACATTTAACCAATTGGTTATGTATGGCAAAGATTCGGACGCAGTAAGCATTATCAATGCAGCCCGACGTTACCCAATGATGGCAAATCACCAGGTTATTATAGTTAAAGAGGCTCAAAATCTCAAGAACATTGACGAGCTTGCATTGTATATTGAAAATCCTCTTAAATCGACTATTTTAGTTATTAACTACAAATATGGCAGTCCCGACAAACGCAAAAAATTATACAAAGCGTTAAATACTAAGGGAAAAGCATTGGTTTTTGAGTCGCCTCGGCTATACGACAATCAGGTACCCGATTGGATTACCAATTATCTGAAAAAGAAAGGTTTTGAAATTGAACCAAACGCATCGTCGTTGCTCACCGAGTTTTTGGGAGTCGATTTAAGCAAAATTGTGAACGAGCTCGAAAAGCTTATGTTAGTTATTCCCAGTGGATCAAAAAAAATAACTTCTCAACTAATTGAGAAAAACATAGGCATAAGTAAGGAATTCAACAATTTTGAACTCACCAAAGCTCTTGGGAAAAAGCAAATTTTGCAGGTTTACCGCATTGTAGATTATTTCGACAAAAATCCCAAATCGAGCCCATTAATTGTTACTGTAACAACATTATTTGGCTATTTCTCAAAACTCATGATGTTTCATTACCTGCCTGACAAATCTCGTTCGGGCGTTGCTTCCGGTTTGGGAGTCAATCCATTTTTTGCTCAGGAATATATCGATGCTGCAAAAAATTATCCTCCCAACAAATTAGCATATATTATTTCATGCCTTAGGGAATACGATCTCAAATCGAAAGGTGTAGGCAATAGTTCGGCTTCCGATGGGGAATTGATGAAAGAATTGGTTTATAAGATATTACATTAATCGACCTCTACCAATTTTTTCTTTATAGCATACATAACAAGGCTTGCAGTGTTGTTGCAACCTGTTTTACTAAGCAGGTTGGCTCGGTGAGTCCGAACAGTAGTAAGGCTTATATGAAGATTTTCAGCAATTTCTTCATTAGTTTGTCCGGCTGTAATCAGTTTTAAGACTTCAATTTCACGTTTCGAAATACTATCGTTTTCAGACAATACTTCATCTTTTTGCTTTGTAATACTATCGACCAATTTTACTAACAGCTCACTCGAGAAATATGCACCTCCCTGGTGCACCTCTCCAATTGCCTTGATAAGTTCACTTATACCGGCCGATTTGAGAATAAAACCTTTTACTCCGGCCTGTATCATCGAATAATAATATTTTTCGTCGCCAAACATAGTAAGAGCAAGGATCTTGAGATCGGGATATTTTTCTTTTACCTTTTTGGTTGTCTCAACTCCGTCCATTATTGGCATGGCTATGTCCATAAGTACTACATCGGGCATATTTGCATCAATTTTGGAAAGAAAATCTTTACCATTAATAGCTTCTGCTATTACTTCTGCCGTAAGTCCGCTAGATAATAATAGCTTAACGCCATCGCGAAACATATCGTGGTCGTCAACTATAAAGATCTTAATTTTCTTTTCCATTTTATTTTACATCAATGTGAATACCAATATCTGTCCCAATGTCGGGATTTGAAATAATTCGAAATTCGCCGCCAATATTTTTGATCCTGTTTTGTATGTTGAAAATCCCCATTCCTCTGCCTTCTGATTGCATTGTGGCTATATCGAAACCGACCCCATTATCGGAGTAACCAATATACAAATTATTTTTCTGTTTATTGAATTTTATTATAACTTTTTTTGCTTTTGAATGTTTCATAGCATTATTGATACATTCAAGGACCACACGGTATAGAATGATCTCCATATTCTCGGGAATTTTTTCCTTAATGTTTGAAGATACAACAAAATCGATACCTGAAGCTTCTTTTATTCGTTCGATGTAGGTAAGTACGGCATTTACAAGACCAAAACGTTGTAAAATATGCGGACTGAGGTTGTTTGCAATTTCTCGCACATTGCGTATGGCATCGTTTATAGCACTTATCGAGTGACTAATAATTTTATCTTTGTTAATGGTGTTGTTTGGATCGGCAATCCATTCAATATGCATTTTTAGGGTTGACAAAATGGGCCCAAGCCCATCGTGAAGCTCACGTGCATACTTTCCTTGTATCTCTTCTTGGGTTTGAATAATGGCATCTAAAATTTTTTTTTCGAACATACGACGGTCGGTAATATCACGTAGTGTTGTCATTATTACTTTATTGCCTAGTATTGTAAGGGGATTGCTACTAATTTCAAGGTATTTCTTTTCTTCTTTTTCGGTATTTATTTCAATTTCAATCAAACTTGAATTATTTTCAAAAACCAGGGTAAATGGTTTTTCGATAAGCTCAGGGTAATATTTTTTTAGTAATTCATCGGTTGCTTCGGGTGTTTGATTGATTGAAATGTTCAGAATAGAATAAAAGGCTTTATTTGCATCCAACAACTCTTTTTTAAAATTAATCAAGTAAATACCATCGTTACTATGAGAAAATATGTCGTAAAACATTTTTTCACTTTCCTTCAGTTTATCAAAAGCATCTATTAATTCATTATTCTTAGTTTTTAATTCATTAAGCAACCTTTTGTTTTCGAGTTTTAGGTCGTATTCTCTAATGGCACTTTCTATGGAATTTTTCATTTCATTGAAATTCCATGGCTTTAGCAGATAGCGATAAATTCCAACCCTATTAATGGCTTCGATAGCTAGTTCATGATCTGAATATGCTGTAAATAATATTTTTATTATATCGGGGTAAACTACATTGATGCGTTGAATAAAGTCTAAGCCACTCTCTTCAGGCATACTTTGATCGGAAATAATTACCTTAATATTTTCACTTTTAAGATATTGATCGCATTCTAGAGGGCTTTCGCAAGTAATAATATGAAAATCGTCGTTGAAATACTCAGTAAATAACTGTAGGTTGAGTACTTCATCGTCGACATATAATATGGTATCTTTTATTCTGCTCATACTGTTTATCTAAATTACTAAAAAAAATAATCTTTTCAATAATTTTTTTTAGTTTAAACAATCATTAATAAAAAAAGAAAACAATAGCAAATGCTTAAATAATTTTATTTTTGTAAAAATTGAAATTTTTAATTTGAGGCAGTGAAACAAAATTCATGTTTAAATAGTTAAATTTCTTTAAGTCTTTTATCTTTATTCTTTTATCTAATTTAAAATGAAAGTATTAAAATTTGGAGGATCGTCGGTTGGTTCAGCTCAGCAGATTACTATTTTGAAGGGATTGGTCGAAAAACAAGACGAATCGTGTGTAATTGTAGTTTCGGCAATGAACGACATTACCGACAAGCTTATACGATTGAGTAAGATGGCAGCATCGCACAACGAAGCATATTTAACAGAATTGTCTGAACTAGCTGTTCGCCATACTTCGGTGTTGACCGCTCTTTTTGAATCAACAAAGCTCGATGAAATAAAACTTCAGGTCAATAAACTTTTAACAGAATTGAGCGAAGTTCTTAAAGGCGTTTACCTTATAAATGATCTTACCACAAAAACTTTAGATTATATTTTGAGCTTTGGAGAACGTATTTCGTCGTATATTGTTTCGAAAGTACTAAAGGACTCAATTTATATAGATAGTCGCGAGATAATAAAGACAAATTCTGATTTTGGTAATGCTCAAGTTAATTTTGAACTAACTCAAAAACTTATAATTGAAAAAATAGGTAATAAAAAATCTAAGTATTTTGTTTTACCCGGTTTTATTGCAAGTAACGACAATGGCGATACTACAACAATTGGTCGTGGAGGTTCCGATTATACCTCGGCAATAGTTGCTTCGGCACTAGATGCCGAATCGATTGAGATTTGGGTCGATGTTGATGGTTTTATGTCGGCCGACCCCAAAATGGTCGAAAAAGCTCACACCATTGAACAAATGACCTATTCAGAAGCTATAGAGTTGTCGCACTTTGGTGCAAAAATTATATCTTCTCCAACTATTCACAAAGCATATAGAAAAAATATTCCAATTTTTATTCGCAATTCATTTAACCTAGATTCGAAAGGAACGCATATATGCAAACAGCCTAAAGTTGATGGTCTTATTAAAGGGATTTCGTCTATTTCGGACATTAACCTTATAACCATTCAAGGCACAGGTATGGTGGGTGTTCCCGGAACTTCTAAACGACTTTTTGGCTCTCTTGCAGGTGCCAATGTTAATGTAATCCTTATAACTCAAGCTTCGTCGGAATATACTATTACTTTTGCTATAAAGCCCGACGATAGTGCAAAAGCCCTAAAAGCCATTGAAGAAGAATTTAATTCGGAAATAAATATAAGCAAGGAGTTGCTCATTCAATTACAAACCGATCTTTCGATAGTAGCCATTGTAGGCGAAAGTATGAAGAACCTTCCGGGTATTTCGGCAACTCTTTTTAAATCGCTTTACCACAATGGGGTAAATGTTATAGCTACAGCACAAGGCTCTTCAGAATTGAATATATCGATTGCCATTAAAAAGGACAGTCTCAAGAAAGCACTTAATGCTTTGCACGAAGGCTTTTTCCTTAGTGGCTATAAGGAACTCAATGTATTTTTGGTAGGTACTGGTGTTGTTGGTGGTGCATTTCTCAATCAAATTGCTCAACAACAAAAAATTCTTTTGCATACCCGACAACTAAAAGTAAATGTAATGGGAATTGCCAATGTCGATAAAATGTTGTTCAGAACCGAAGGAATTCTTCTCGACGATTGGACCAATGTAGTAAATAATGAAGGCGAAAATATCGATTTATCGGCATTTGTAGCACGTATTAAAGAATTAAATCTTCCCAATTCTGTATTTGTCGATTGCACTGCGCATCCTGCTCCTGCTTCGAATTACTTCGAATTGCTCAACAACTATGTATCGGTGGTTACACCCAACAAAATAGCCTGTTCGTCGGAATACAAGCATTATACCTTGCTAAAAGACACTGCTCGTGCCAGAGGCGTTAAGTTTCTTTACGAAACCAATGTAGGAGCAGGACTTCCTGTAATAAATACGCTCAACGATCTTGTAATGAGTGGCGACAAAGTTGTAAAGATCGAAGCAGTGCTTTCTGGAACGCTTAATTTCATTTTCAATGTTATATCGGCCGATGTTCCTTTGAGCAAAACCATACGCATGGCAAAAGAAAAAGGTTATAGCGAACCCGATCCTCGTATCGACTTAAGTGGGAAAGATGTTGTTCGTAAAATATTGATACTTGCACGCGAATCGGGTTACCAACTCGAAATGGACGATATACAGGTTAATACCTTTTTGCCTCCCGATTGCTTCGAAGGTTCAGTCGACGATTTTTGGGGCAAAGTAGAACGCCACGATACAGAATTTGAAACTCGACGCCAAGAACTAGAGAAACTAGGTAAACGATGGAGATTTGTTGCAAAGTTCGAAAACAGCATTGCATCGGTTCAACTTATGGAGCTCGACCGCGAACATCCTGCATACCAACTCGAAGGAAGTAACAATATTATTATACTTACAACCGAACGTTACAAAGAACTTCCAATGGTTATAAAAGGTTATGGTGCCGGTGCCGAAGTAACTGCTGCTGGTGTTTTTGCCGATGTTATAAGGATTGCAAACGTGTTTTAATTTTTTTGCACATTAAGCAAGCTCTCCCGACAAGCATTTTTTGATGAGTAACAACAAGTGCTCCTTTTTAATGGGTTTGCTAACATAATCGATACAACCCGAAGAAATTGCCTTAAGCTTATCGTCTAAGGCTGCATAGGCTGTTTGTGCAATTATAGGAAGAGTTGGTTTTATTTCTTTTATTAATCGACAAACATCGTACCCTTGCATATCGGGCAAGCGTATATCCATAAGGACTAAATCAATTTCTTTTTCTTTAACTATTTGAACAGCATTTGATCCTGTATTTGAATGGATAATATTTATTTTTGAGTTTGAAAGTAGCTCTTTTATATATTCTGCGTTATAAATATCGTCTTCGACCAGTAAAATTGTTTTTTCAGGAAAAGTAAAAGCGGAATTAATATTTTCAATATTTTTTGGATTATCTGGTTTGTTATAAACAATATAAGGGAGACTAAAAAAGAAGCTAGTACCTTTACCAAGTTCCGATTCAACCCAAATACTTCCACCCATGAGCTCTACCAAACCATTTACAATTGGAAGTCCTAAACCTGTTCCGCCAATTTCATGCTCCAATTGAGTAAAGCGCTCAAAAATAGCTTTGTATTTGTCTGCGGCAATACCAATACCTGTATCGGAAACATAGAACAACAGCATACCGCTATCGTCAATTTTGCAACCACTTTCGATACAACCTTGTTGGGTAAACTTAAATGAATTGCCAATGAGATTGATAAAAATTTGCTTAAGCTTAACCTTATCGATAATAATTTTTGTATCGGGCGAACCACAATTGGCTTCCAACGAAAACTTAATATGTTGTTTTCCCATTCGTTTTTGATGCTCTCTAAAAAAATCTGTTAATTCAGAGAACAGTTCGATTAAATTACATTCTTCTTCATTAACGGTCAATTGACCCGATTCAATTTTGGCAATATCAAGAATATCATTTATAATATCGAGCAAATCGTTGCATCGTTGATTAATAATTTTCGAAAAAGTTTCGATTTTAGGTTTATTGTCGAAATTGCTTTCCAATAGTTGAGAAAACCCCATAATTGCATTCATCGGGGTACGAATTTCGTGACTCATGTTTTGCAAAAAAGCAGTCTTGAGTCGATCGCTTTCTTCGGCTTTTTCCTTGGCATTGAGCAACTCTTGTTCTGCCAATTTTCGTTCGGTAATATCGCGGGTAATGCTTATTATGTGCGGTATACCTTCAAGTTCAATAATTGAAGCAGACATAAGTCCGTCAATAATTTTTCCATTTTTTGATCGAAATTTTGCTTCGAGATTTTCGACAAAACCATCTTTTTTTAATCCTTCAATAAGATTTTTTCGGTCGTTGTAATCGACCCATATATTGAGTTCTAACGATGTTTTTCCAATTGCATCGGATTCTGAGAAACCCATTGTTTGGGAAAACCCCCTATTAATAGAAATATACATTCCATCTTCCAATCGGTTTATATTAATGGCATCGGGATTAATATAAAAAGCTTTACGAAATCTTTCTTCGCTAATTCTAAGTGTTTCCTGAGCCTGTTTGCGGTCACTTATATCTCGAAAAGCCGATTGATAGGTACCATCGGGCATTTTTCGCGAGTTCATTTCAACAATAATGGTTTTGCCACTCTTAGTAATTATTTCTCGTTCCATAGTAATTATTTCACCTTTTTCGAGCAAATCGTAGCGCAAAGGCTTAGTATTTAATACGGAAGGTAAAAAAAGATCGTTAAATTTCATGTTTTTTAGTTCCTCTCGGTTATAACCAGTAAGATCCATTGCTTTTTGATTGACAGCAATATAAGTACCATTGGCATTTCCATGAAAATAAGCATCGGGAGCTAAATCAATAATTTGTTTAAACGATTGTTCGCTTTTTAAAACATTATCTCTTGCAATTTCTAGCTCTTTAATCGTAAAATGGAGTTTTTTATTACTTTCGAGAAGATCTTCGTTTAGAGTTAGATATTCTTCATTGAGAGTTTGGTATTCATCGTTTTTCTCTTTCAAAAGATTTTGAGAATTAACAAGCTTTTGCTCATTAAGTTTATGAGCTGAAATGGCCGATATTATTACTTGATTGGTTTTTTGTAGTGCTTCTTCAGCATGTTTGCGTTCTTCAATTTCATTTTTAAGAAGTAATATATGATATGCTTTTTCCGACAATTCTTTTGCAAATGCAAAAAGCATGGTAGAGATCTTTCTGAACTGCTCAGTCGACATTATAGGTACTTCATGATATGCTTTAATAAATTCTTGCTTTTCGAGCTGCAATTCGTTGGCATAAGCAATTATTCGACCCTCGTCAAGCTCATTGTTTCGAACCTGCCCAATAAGCCAGTTGGCTATATGTTTACCCGCTACAGTAATACATGCTCCCGAATCCCATAAACCACAACTTAAACATGGATGTATATTAGGTTCCGAAGCATTGTAACGACCTAAATAAGCATCTGATTTACTACAATTGCTTCTGCCCTTATCGGTATTACGAATTAAATTTCCACATAAGCGGGTAAAATTACTGGGCTTAGTAATAGGCGTGCCGTCGGGTAAGGTAATGATAGACGCTACACCATTGGCATCGGAAAACATATCTTGTAAATGCTGTATTTCGTTGAGGTCAAACAGGTCACTAAATTTTAGGTCGGCTTCAAAATTTGATAATGTGAGGTCTTTTTTAGCTTCCATAAAACTTTTATATACATAATAATTTATTGATGTCCAGTAAATCTTTTTGAATTGAGATTTTTCAATTCGACCGAAATAACATTCATTTCGAGCGCAGCAAGAAATCTATTTGTTTTACCGGACAATAATGATAATAAATCTATCCCTTTTCAAAAAAAAATATATTAAAAGTAAACATATTTTTCTGGAATACTATAAATAATTGACAAATTTAACTAACCAAACCAATGTCGTTTTTTAAGGCTGAAGGCTTTATATTATTAACTCAGGGCTATGTTCTATGTTAATAGTTTGCGCCATTAAGCGATATTGTGTTAAATTACTAAAAAGCCCTTGGGCAATGGTGAACAAATAGTAATTATTTCTTTTGTAATAGGATGTGGAAACTTAATACTTACCGCATGTAATCTTACCCGATTGCCAAAGCCCTTTGCAGCACCATATTTTATATCGCCAACAATAGAACAAGCTAAATCTGCCATGTGAACGCGTATTTGATTTTTGCGACCTGTTTCAAGATCAATTTCAAGGAGTGTATGCTTGTCGAATTGCTCTATGGTTCTATAATGTGTTATAGAATATTTCGCTTTTTCAGATTTTATTTGGCTCGAGTGCACCACATAATTTTTATCTTCAACCAACCAACTTTTAATACTTCCTTCAGATTTGTTAGGTCGCCCCTCGACCAATGCCTGATATAACTTGGTAGATTTGTCCCATTGAGCCTGGAGCATATCTTTAACTTCATTAGACTTGGCAAATAACAGTACCCCAGACACATCGCGATCGATACGGTGTACTAAAAATGCTTTTTTACTACCATTACTTTGTTTCTTTATATAATTCGACAAAATTGAATACACATTGGGCTCAATGTCGGTATCTGAACTAGCAATTCCGGCTGGTTTGTCGATTACAATTACATGCTCGTCGTTGTATAAAACCGGGAAAGGTATTACCTCTTTCTTTTGTGAAACAGTATTTGTTTTTATTTCTAAAGTATCGCCCGGAACCAGCTTGAATGAATGTAGTGTAACAACTTTGCCATTACATACGACCTGACCATGTTGCAAAAGCTTCTTGATACGTGTGCGAGGCGATTGCGGGTAAAGCACTTGCAAAGTTTCAAATACTGATGATGCTGTTTTTATAATTGTTTTATTCGCCATTTTTCTCTAAAAAGTAATCAGACTTAAAATGTGCAAATTAGCATTTTTTAAAACATGCAATTGCATAAATTATCATAAGTTAAGAATAAAAATGCTCGAAGCATCTGCCCCGAGCATTTCCAAACTAACTCAACCTGAAACTTATGCTATAGCTATTTCGCGAACAGGTATAACTTTCAATTCCTTTTTGGGAACTGTTACAAATAATACTCCATCCTTGTAAGAAGCAGAAATCTTTTCGGCATCAATTGTATCGCTTAGTGTAAACGAACGACTAAACGAAGCATATTTAAACTCCTTGCGGGTATACTTTTCTTCATTTTCCTCATTGTTTTCTTCTTTTTGCGAAGAAATAGTGAGCACATCGTTGTCGACACTAATTTTAAAATCGTCCTTGTTTAAACCAGGTGCAGCTACTTCGATACGAAAACTTTCTTTTGCTTCAACTACATTGACAGCCGGGCTTGTAGCATTGTACCACTTGTTTGGATGGTAAGTAGTTAACCAATCGTTGCCAAAAAATTCGTCTATTAAATTTGGCATTGCTCTGAAATTTGAAACTCTTGCTAACATGGCATGTTCCTCCTATTAATTTTTAGTTTAAAATTATTTTTATTTCTATAAGCAATATTTCAACATTTGTGCCATTATATATTTTCATATTTCAACAGACTTATTGTCATAGATATACAAAATGACGATGACATTTTGACCGAAATGCTAATATTCCCACGCCATTATGACCGAATGTTGTATTTCTAAAAAAATACGTATTTTAGCACATATTCTTTTCGATATGTTTTATAAAAAGTTAATATTCGTTTCAGTTTTACTTTTAAATATAAGTATAGAGGCATTTTCAACAACAATTACACTTTCGGGTAGCGACCGAAACTATGCAAATACCGAAATAGCCTTTTACAAAACATCTGATCCTATTGTAAAAAGCGATGTGTTGATAGCCAAAACCATAGCTGACTCTGCAGGTCAGTTTACGCTTTCGATTGAACTTTCGCAAACTACTTATATATATTGTTACCAAGGCATTTACAAATATTTTTTATATGCCGAACCTTTGCATATTTACAATTTAATTCTTCCACCCAAAACCATCCTAAGCGATGCAGACCGTCAAAATCCTTTTTTTGAGTATGCACCGGTCCACCTTGTTTTTTACAACATGAACGATACCGATCTCAATTTTTCGATCCGATCGTTCGACGATGCCTGGGTTCCATATTTCAACCGTTTTGCTCAAAATATTTATTCGCGAACTTCTCGTAATATGATCGATACGACTTTGGCATCGCTCAACAAGCCATATATCGGCAACAACAATGCTTTTTTCAATACTTATAAAGATTATAAAAACGGATTGTTACGACATTTGGCTTATCAACAAAAATCGAAAGCTGTATGGAAGGAATTTTTTTACAATAAACCTGTTTTGATCGACAACCCCGGCTATGCCGAATTATTTAATCAGGTTTTTGACAAGTACTTTTTTTATTTTTCGCTTGACCCAAAAGGCAAAGCCCTAGCCGATATAATTAATAAACAAAAAAGCTTACATGCTCTAAAAACAATTTTGAATACCGATAGTATTTTATACAATGACAGCTTAAAAGAGCTTGTAATACTCAAAAATTTGCACGACGAATTTTATAAAGCCAACTATTCAAGGGCTGCTATGCTTGTAATTCTCGATACACTTATTGTTACAAGCCTATCGGCCAAGTATAAATCGATTGGACTTGAAATACGCGAAAAAGTAACCAAACTTATTGCAGGATTTGAGCCTCCCGCATTTGAACTAACAGATATAAATGGGAAAAAATATTCATTACACGATTTCAAGGGCAAGTATCTGTATTTATGTTTTTGCTCGTGCAACAGCTACTCGTGTCTAAAAGAATTTGATGCGCTACAGGCTGTTGCCAATACACACAAAGAAAAGCTGAATGTTGTTACAATTTTTGTAGGCGACGAAATTTTGGATATCAAAAATTTTATTACAAAGTCGAAGTATAATTTTTTGTTTCTTTCGAGCATCCAACAACCCGAAATTGTTAAAAAATACGATATAAGAGCCTATCCAACCTACTATTTTATTGGTCGCGATGGCAAATTGATTAATTCTCCGGCGCCATCGCCTTCGGAAGGCTTTGAGGTCAAATGGTACGAACACCTTAAAAATATTAAAGATCTGTAAATGCCTGTTTATAAAATATATGGATTTGATGTAGCAACAGATTTAACATTGTTTCATGTTCCAATTACTACTCAGAAAGCAAAAGTATTTATTAAAGAAGCAGATGTTCCCGATCATATAGAGAATCCTGTTTATAAATCAACATTTTTTGAGTCGACAGGCAAAGAAATTCTAATTCGATATCGCGATCGAGCTCGTTTCATGGTATCAGATCATTTTATCAAATATTCAATTCACGGAGAAATCGACAAGCTTGAATTTACGCAATTTCTTATTGGTCCGGTTTTTTCGGCACTTATTCATCTCAAAGGCGAAATTCCATTACACGCCAGTGCCGTTATTGTGAATCAGAATGCTGTTTTATTTGCGGGCGATTCGGGTTCCGGAAAATCGACACTTGCTGCTTCATATGTCAAAAAAGGTTTTAACTTGCTAGCCGACGATATTGCACTCACATTAAATGAAAAAGGCCAAAAAACATTTATTTTGCCATCTATGCCCTTTTTAAAGCTTTGGAGCGACAGTGCCGAACAATTAGACCTAGTCAAACAAGATATGTCCGAAATTGCCTCTAAATGCGAAAAAAAAGCATGGGAAATAAGTTCATTGTTTTGTGAAAAAAAAGCAGACCTCTCCAAAATTATTATAATAAAAAAGGCTTCGATAGACCACATAGAGATTAATGCCATAAAAGGCTTCGAAAAAATAAAATTTCTCAACGATATTATATATCGATCGTATTTTACAAGAGGGATCAACAATCAAGCTTTGATTTTTGATAAATTGACAATTATTGCAAAAAACGCAGAAATATTTTTGGTTAACAGGCCTTTAAATACATTTTCGGTCGAAATATTTCAAAAAAAAGTAAATGAATTTTTATAATATTGTATTGTTATGAATTTGCATACTATTTTACAAAGAAACAACGAACTTACATTTAACCTACTCGACAATGAGGTAGTAATGATGAACCTCGAACGAGGCGAATACTATGGTCTCAACCCAATTGGCAGCCGTATATGGGAGTTGCTTGCCGAAGCCACGACCCTCGAAAACCTAATAAATAAACTTACCGAAGAGTTTGATGTTAGTTTCGAACAATGCCAAACCGATAGCGAAGAGTTTATAAACGATCTTATCGAAAAGGGTTTGATAAAAAATTTAAAATAGTTATTTTCTAATAATTAATGATACGAAGTCCTAATTTTCTGAGTAAAATACAACGATAATAAGGTAAAACCGGCACCAATAAAGAAAGGTAATCGCCAATCGATCATCCACATGGCTCCTCCAAAAAGAGGAATAACCACTGCCGATATATGATTAATAGTAAACCCCACAGCTGTCGACGACCCCAAGTCCTGAGGTTCGGCAGTCTTTTGAAGGTAAGTATTTAAACCAATAGCGAAATTGAAGAAAATACTATCTAACACATACAGACCTACTACGATCCATACATTGTCGATAAAAGCATAACCAAAGAAAAGAACAAATAAACTGGCACTTTCGAGCGAAAGCACAACCCTCTCGCCATATTTGTTAATTGCTTTTGAAATATAAGGATTGAGCAAATAAGTGAGTGCATAGTTCAATACAAAAATTCCAGCTACTGTAGTAACTGCCAAATGGTATCGTTCGACAAGCAAAAAAATAGCAAATACAACAAATATCTGTCGACGAGCACCACTCAGAAAGTTCAGAACATAATACAACCAATATTTTTTCTTCAACACCAGTTTTTTACTTTGGTGCGGAACTATTTGTTTCAGAGGGTTTACAAAAAGCATATAAACACCAACTAACGAAATAAATACACCCAACAACAAAAAATTGATTTTATAAGGTAAAACAAACGACAAACCCCATATAGTTATTCCAATAATGATATTAGCCAAAGCGCCATATCCACGCAATCGAGCAAATACTACCGGTGCTTCTTGAGTGTTGAAATATTGAACAGTAAGCGATTTATTGGTTGTTTCGAAATAATGAAATCCAACCGACATGATAAAAGTGGTAAATAATAGTCCGCCCAGGCTGGTAAAAAATCCGGTCATGGCAACTCCAATGCCCATAAGAACAACAGACCATGCCGACAAGCGATGTTCACGAAAAATAAGTAAAATATAAATTACCAAAAAAGTGAGAAAACCTGGTATTTCGCGCACCGATTGCGACAAACCAATCTCGAAACCATCAACCCCGACAACCTCTTTGGCATAGTTAGTAAAAAGCGCCATCCATCCTTGTAAACCTGCACTAGCACAAATAACCAATACCAAAAGGTACATGTACATAGGATTATTTTTCAAATGCTTCATCTTCATTTTGTATTAAATCATTTTTGTCAAAAATAGTTAAAACCTCGAACCGAATAGTTTTATTTCTGTTTAAATAGCATATAATTCTTTAGAAATTCTTAATTTAGTATTTAATTAAAAACTCAAAAATATGGCATTAAGTAGCAGTGCAGACCGTCTTCGTAAATTAATTGAAAAAGCAATTGAAGACCATAAAATTACCCGCGACGAGTACGATAACATTATTCACATGGCAACCGAGGATGGTCAAATTGACTCTCAAGAACAAGCTCTTTTAGAAGAACTTCAAGATATGATTGAGAGCAAAGCAGTTAAATTTGTTGCTTCTTAGTTTTTGTGTCGTTTAAATTTTTCTTTATTTTCAGCAGTCATTTTTTCGCAAGCATATTGAAAAATAAGTCTTGCAGAAGAGTCTTTGTATTTAAGTAAAAAATCTTCGGTTACTTGGGGTTGAACTTTCCAACAATCGCGAAGGAACCAACCAATTCCCTGATGGACTTCTCGAACATTATCAGACATTAAAGGTTCGTTAAAATCTAATAATTCAGAGATGTTTTTTTGCTTTTTCCCCCATTTAACCATTGATACAGGAACCGAACGCCTTTGAAAAGAAAAAGGTGAACTTAACCAAGTTTCAAGACTTGTAAAGTCTATTATTTTTCGGGCATGAAATTCGTGTAGTATAAACATTGCCATAGCATCGGCATGTGCCCAATTACGAATACCAATTTTATACCATTGATCTAGTTCTGTCAATAAATCGGGGGTATACTGTTTGGCAAGTCCTTTTAATATAAGAATTAAAAGGCTTGTTTCTTCATACTTATTGCTGGTTAGCAATTCGGGAGCAGCCTCAAGTAAAGTTGGCAATGAAAGAATATGTTTTTTGTGAAAAGTTTTTGTAAAAGCTGTCATCGTTGGCGACGACAGTCCATAGAAATCTTGCTTTTCTTTAAAATAGTAGTTATATTTTTTGGCTAGTTCTTCACTTGCATTTGAAGAACAGAAAAAACGAATCGAAGATATAAGTTCAGATTTATTCATCAATATTTATGAGGCTAATGATTGTCTTAAAAGTTTATAATTCTAAACACAGAGACACAAAGTCAGAGAGTAATAGTAATAAATAAACTTATTTCAAAGTTTTTGTGACTCTGTGTTCGTTTTATAACATTTAAGTAAAGGTCATCTCTAAAAACTGTTTTTTAGTTACGCTGAGCCCTTCGGGGGTTCTTTGTTGGACATCATTTTTAAACTCCTCACTTCGGTTTTCGCTCAGTGTAACACATTTACAGTAGTAAACTCCGGGTTTAAAAAATTCGTCCGCCTCAAAAAATCGAGTTTTTAGAGACTCCCTAAAGATTTTTTATTATTCAAACAATCCTTTTTTCAAAGTCATTGTAGATGAACCAATCATTTTGCCTTCGCAGAATATATCGAGCGTATAAATTCCAGGTATTAATTTGCCGGCATTTTCGAAATAAATACATACATCTAGGTCTTTGTTGTCGTAATCAACATTTCTTTTTGCCGAAAATGCAAGTTGTGATCCTTCATAATCAAACAAATCGTCGTTCGAATTGGCTAATACTAAATTGTCGGGGCGGCTAATACGCAAATAAACTGTTTTTTCGCCCGATTTAAGTAAAGGATTCTCTCTAATGGTAAAACAAACTTTAACTTTAGCTGTCGAAGCGGCTTTATCGGTAAGTTTATCGCGTTTTGTCAAACCAGAACCTGCAATGCCTTTTGCTACCATTACAGCTGCCATTTGAACCTTAGAGTTTAACTCTTGTTTTTCGCTTTCAAGGCTTTCGTTATTTTTACGTGCCTCATCGAGTTTACCTTTAACTTCAGTATTTTCGGTTATTAACATTTGATTGCGCTGGTTCAGCGAATCGATCTGTACAATATAGCTCTTCATCACTTCGCGCAATGTATTCAACTCTTTCTTATACAACTTGATTGTTTCCATATTTGATCTCTGAGCCGACAACAATTGCTTAATTTTTTTCTGCTGACCCTCAATACGAATATTCATACTGTCGTTATCGGTCTTAAGGTCTTCATATTCGCCCATTAAATCTTGTAACTCGTTGGTAAGAGAGTTCTTCTGTTCTTCGAGTGCTTCTTGTACTACTTCATTGTCGGTTTTCATTTTATTATACTCCATGAGCATATACACCAATGCTGCCGACATAAATACAATAATTACAAAGAGTAATATACTAACTTTACTCTTAGATTTTGGCATGTTTCCTTGTTCCATTTTGTTAAATTTAGATTTATAGTTTAATATGTAAAATTATCATTTTTTAAATAAAAAAATTTATGCTAATCTAATAAAAAATGCTCAATAAAAATTTATTGTTCTTAAATTTGTATTAACGCGTAATTAAAATGTAGACAGAAATGAAAAAAAGATTTTTACCACTAATTGTTGCACTATTTAATGGTTTAATAATTTTTGCACAAAACGTAACTGTCGATACAGCGAATAATGCCATCGACACAACTAAAGTCAATATAATTGACATTAAGTTTGATAGCACGAATATTGAACCCGATACTTTTAAAATTGTAGCCGATACTACTACGAAAACTATTGTTCAAAAAAATGATTCAGTAGTTAAACCTCTTACAACAGAACCACAAATTGCTGAATTTGACCAAATAATAAAAACAACCGGAGAAGTTTTTAATGTTATCATTGTCGAAAAAACAGTATTTGAAGTATCGTTTTATTATCCCTTGAATAAAGAAGTATCGAAACTCAATACAGCCAATATTAAGGAAATTCGTTATAAAGATGGTAAAGTAGAAACTATTTCCCAAAAAATAGAACAGAAGCCTAAAGATTGGGTGATAAAGGAAGCAGAAAAGGATTACGATAAGGTTGAAGTTTTTTATGAGGCCGATCAGGTTGCCGGAATGAAGGAATTGGGAACTGTTGTTGGTGAATATGTTGGCAGAAAATTCAATGTAACCAACAGCATTATCGAGAAAAGCGGGCTAATTGTTGTTAAGCGCAAGGCTCTTCGAATGAATGCAACAGCTATATTGATAATCGAGAAACACTTGTCGCGCGACTATGGCGAACTTCCAAGCATTTATATTAAGGCAATTGCTTATTCTAAGGAGTAGATACGACCCACACGAGCAATAGTCTCATCTATTGGATTGAATGTAACGCCCAATGCTTTTTTTATCTTTTCGCTCGAGTAGCTTGTCTTTCCATACCCCGATTGTACCGTTTCGCGTGTAATAGAAGGCGTTTTTCCGGTCAAATAATAATTGGCAAGCACAACACGCCAACCCATTTCGGCCAACCAGCGGGGAGCCTCTCTTTTGGGAGGTGTAGCTTTGACCGACAAAGCAATTTTATAAAATATATCTTTAAAACTGCAATTATCGCCATTTAATATAAACCTTTCGCCCGATATATTGCTGTTCATGAGTTGTAACATAATTCGAACAACATCCACTACGTCGACATAGCCAGTTGCACCAGATGTGTAAAATGACAATCCTTTTTTAATGGTCGAAAACAGAGCTCCACTACTGCGGTTCCAATCGCCGGGGCCTAATATTACAGATGGATTTACTATTACAGCATTCAAACCTTCGGCTATGCCTCTCCATACTTCGTTCTCGCTATAATATTTGCTCTGCGAATACGTTGAATGTAATTTTGTAGGCACCCAATAATTTTCTTCTGAGACCATCGATCCATCGTCGGTTTTGCCCAATGAGGCAATTGAACTTACATGACAAAGTTTTTTAATATTATTTTCCAAGCACGCATTTACAACATTTTCTGTTCCTTTAATATTATTGTAAAGAATATTCTTTTTTTCTCTTGGATTGAACGACACAAAAGCTGCTACATGATATACATATTCAATATCTTGCATAGCCTCGTTCAACGAAACTATATCAAGTATATCTCCTTCGAACCATTCAATATGCGAAAAAAACTCCTCTACCTTTTGGGTATAGAATGAAAATACTTTTCTAACTTGTTCAATATTACTTGTTTTTCGGCACAAAGCCCTTACAAATAAGCCCTTACTTGTGAGCTCATATAGTAAATGCGAACCCACTAAACCCGTTCCACCTGTAACTAATATTATTGATTTTTTTGAATTAGTCATATGTCATTAGTAATTAGTAATTCATTTCTCGTTCCCACAAGAGTTTTTTCCCGAAACCCAACGTATTATCTGTAAATTTTATGAAATCGATTTTTACAGTCCATACTGGGCTATTTGAGGCTATTGCATACGGGAAACGCTTTAGATAGGAATTTTTAGCCGAATGAAGTGCATCGCCCGACGGTAAATAAGCAGTTCCCATAAACTGTATGCCTTGCAGCGTTCCTACAATTTTCGATTCCAGAACTATGGAACCCGAAACCATTTCGTTTTTCAACATTTCCGATCCATGGCGAGTACTTTCGTCCGATAGAAAATACAACTCCATTTTAGAACTATCTATTGCATAGAAACAATTGCAACACCACGATTGCACACCTTGCGATGTAGCCAATGTTAATACATGGTGTTTCTTAATAAATTTTACGATACGTTCGTCGGGACTTGTCATAGTCATATTTTAAGTGATGCAAGTTACAAAAAATATTCATGTTCATTAAAATTCCTTATTTTTGGGTTTTAAAAAAATATGTCAATATGCAGCATTCTTTGACCCTATACAATACACTTACCCGTAAGAAAGAATTGTTTGAACCGCTCAACAGCCCTCATGTAGGCATGTATGTTTGTGGTCCAACGGTATATGGCAATGCTCATTTGGGTCATGCGCGTCCTGCAATTACTTTCGACTTACTTTTTCGTTGGTTGAAACATCTGGGTTATAAAGTTCGATATGTACGTAATATAACCGATGTTGGTCACCTCGAAAACGATGCCGATAGCGGCGAAGATAAAATTGGCAAAAAAGCCCGCCTCGAACAAATTGAACCTATGGAAGTGGTTCAGTTCTACACCAATCGATACCGGGCCGATATGCAACGACTCAATGTGCTTTCTCCCAGTATTGAACCATTAGCTTCGGGTCATATTATCGAACAAATTGCTATGGTCGAAACTATTCTGAAAAATGGTTTTGCATACGAAAGCAATGGTTCAATCTATTTCGATGTCGAAAATTATAACAAATTGAACAATTATGGCAAACTTTCGGGTCGTGTAATTGAAGATTTACAAGCAAACACGCGCGAACTCGACGGACAATCTGAAAAACGAAGCAGTTTAGACTTTGCATTATGGAAAAAAGCAGGAGACGAGCACATAATGCGTTGGCCTTCGCCTTGGAGCGATGGATTTCCGGGTTGGCACCTTGAATGTTCGGCTATGGGCAAAAAATATTTGGGAGAAGTGTTCGATATTCATGGCGGAGGTATGGATTTGCTTTTTCCACATCACGAATGTGAAATAGCCCAGTCGGTTGCTTCGCAAGGTTTTGATGCTGTTCGTTTTTGGATTCACAACAACATGATTACCATCAATGGACAAAAGATGGGAAAATCCTTGGGAAATTTCATAAACCTCGAAGAATTCTTCGAAGGTAAGCATAAACTATTGCAACAAGCTTATTCTCCGATGACCATTAGGTTCTTCATTTTACAAGCTCACTATAGAAGTACACTCGACTTTTCGAACGAAGCGCTTCAAGCAACCGAAAAAGGTCTGCAACGTCTCATGGATGCTTACAAAACATTAAATATGCTTAGTGCATCAAGCAAGTCGACAGTAGATATTGCTCAACTTCAGCAAAATTGTACCGATGCCATGAACGACGACCTCAACAGTCCAATTCTTATTTCTCATCTGTTTGAAGGAGCTCGTATTATTAATTCTATTAGCGATGGCAAAAACGCTATAAATGCTACCGATTTAACCATACTCAAACAAATCTTCGACACATTTGTTATTGACATACTTGGTCTTAAACTTGAATCTGTTTCATCAACAAACAACGAAGTAATTGATGGACTTGTTGGAATGATACAACAAATGAGAGTTCAAGCTAAAGCAAATAAGGACTATTCAACATCGGACAATATTCGAAACGAACTTCTAAAAATTGGCATCGAAATTAAAGATAAGAAAGACGGATTCGATTGGAAATTAACAAAATAATGTGCAAATGTCGAATGAGAAAATGACAAATGAAATTCGAAAACCAGAAATTGAAAGTGCAGTTCACGATTCACGGTCCACGGTTCTCGGCTCACAGTTCACCTATTGCAATAGCCTTACTGAATTTTCTCGATTCAAAACGCGGGAAGTTCATATTGGACATGTACCCATGGGAGGCGACAATCCCATTCGTATTCAAACCATGACCAGCACCAACACCATGGATACCCGAGCTACTGTAGAGCAGACTATTCGATGTATTGAGGCCGGCGCCGACTATGTACGTATTACAGCTCCGGGTGTTCGCGAAGCCGAAAATTTAGAAAATATTAAATCAAGTTTAAACCGTCAAGGGTATTTTGTGCCGCTTATAGCCGATATTCACTACAACCCCAAAGCAGCCGAAATTGCTGCTCAAATAGTAGAAAAAGTACGTATCAACCCCGGCAACTATATCGATACCAAAAAGTTTGAAACAATTGAGTACACCAATGAGCAATATAGTGCTGAAATAGAACGAATTAGCGATCGCATTAATCCACTTCTCGCTATTTGTAAACAATACAATACTGCCATACGCATTGGGGTCAATCATGGCTCACTAAGCGACCGTACTATGAGCCGCTATGGCGATACTCCAGAGGGAATGGCAGAAGCTGCTATGGAATTTATCCGTATTTGCGAGGCTGAGCAGTTTAACCAATTGGTAATTTCTCTAAAATCGAGCAATACAAGGGTTATGGTGCAGGCGTACCGCATTTTAGCTGCAAAAATGCTATCGGAAAACATGAACTACCCATTGCATTTGGGTGTTACCGAAGCAGGCGATGGCGAAGATGGTCGCATAAAATCATCAGCAGGTATCGGCGCACTTTTGGCCGATGGTATTGGAGACACTGTACGTGTGTCACTTACCGAAGAGCCAGAATTAGAAATACCTGTTGCTAAGGAAATTGTACATTACTTTTCTTCTCGAAAAGAATCGTCTCCTATTGAACCCATTCGAAACAATTTAAAAAACCCATTTGAATATCAAAAAAGGGAATCAAATTCGGTAAAAAATATTGGCGGTAAAAATCTGCCTATTGTAATTACCGATTTTAACGACGAAAAAGATTTTAACAAATATGCCATTGAACCCGAATATTATTTTGTTAGCGAACTTGGTTACTTCGACGAACTTCTTTCGGACAAAAAATTTATACAAAATCTAAAGGACTGGTTCAAATTTAACAAAGAAAAAGCCAATGTTTATCCTCTTTATACGGTTGCTGAGTATTTGTTTTATGGTGAAAAAAGCGACACTCTCAACTTTGTAATTGCTTCGGCCGAAGAAATTCAGCCTTTGTTTTTAGAAGCATTGAAAACGAGCTTTAAAGTAGTTTTGATACTCGAAACTTTCAACAGCAATGGCTTTGCCGAGCAACGATCTGTATTTTTAAAATTTATAGAAAATGGCATAACAACTCCTGTGGTAATTAACCGCAATTATACCGAAGATGATCCTGCCACTTTTCAAATAAAAAGTGCTGCTGATATTGGACCTTTATTTATCGATGGATTTGGTGATGGCTTGTGGATTCGCAATGCCGGCACTGTAACTTCTCAAAATATAGTATCTGCTTCGTATGGCATACTTCAGGCCAGTCGTATTCGCAGTACTAAAACCGAATATATATCGTGTCCATCGTGTGGTCGAACATTGTTCGATTTGCAAACTACAACAGCCCGCATTAAAGAGCGAACCATGCACCTCAAACATCTTAAAATAGGGATAATGGGCTGCATCGTTAATGGTCCTGGCGAAATGGCCGATGCCGACTATGGCTACGTAGGTGCCGGACCCGGTAAAATAACTCTTTATAAAGGAAAAGAGGTAATAAAACGTGGTGTTGATGCCAATAATGCTGTAGATGAGTTGATTGCTCTTATCAAATCTAATGGCGATTGGATTGAGCCTATTTAAAACAACGGACTTAGCAACCTAGCCAATATTTCTTTTTGGTTATCAATCCATGGGCGGTTTTCCCATTCGCTGAGGGTAAACTCAACGGAACTCTTCATGTCTTCTTTGAAATTATCTTCAAGCACTTTGGTAATTTCTTCGTCGTATATGAGCGCGTTTACTTCAAAATTCTGATCGAAACTCCTGATGTCCATATTAGCAGTACCTACCGATGCTATAACCCCATCTACTATAATCAATTTCGAATGATTAAAGCCATTGTTATAAAAATGCACATGAATGCCAGCTTCGAGCAACTCGCTTACAAACGACAAAGTGCTTCTAAACACAATGTGCGAATCGGATTTATATGGTAACATAATACGAACTTCAACACCACTAAGTGCTGCTGTTTTGAGTGCGGTAAGTATACTTTCGTTGGGTATAAAATATGGCGAAGCTATATAAATATACTTTTCGGCAGTAGTAATTGCCACAAAATACGATTGCATTATACTAGCCCAATCGCTATCGGGTCCACTGGCGGTTATTTGAATCACATGCTCTTGGTGTATGTTGTGAGGCGGGAAATATATTTCACTATTAATAATTTTTTTACTTGCAAAATACCAGTCTGTTAAAAATATGGCTTGAAGCGAATGTGCCGAATCTCCTTCTATACGCAGTTGAGCATCGCGCCATTGACCAACTTCTGCATTGCCTTCCAGATAACGATCTGCTATATTCATGCCTCCTACATAGCCTATAGTACCGTCTATTACAATTATTTTCCTGTGATTTCGATAGTTTATTTTATTGGTCAGTAGTGGAAATTTTACAGGTAAAAAAGGATGTATTTCAACTCCTGCGTGATGTAAAGAATTTGTATATTTTTTAGGCAAACTCCAACTTCCTACATCGTCGTATATTACCCTAACTATTACTCCTTGCAATGCTTTTTTTATAAGCATTTCTTGCACCCTTTTTCCAATTTTATCGTCTTCAATAATGTAGTATTCAACATGAATATGATGACGTGCTTTTTCAAAATCGCTCAATATTTGATCAAAAGCCTCTTTCCCACTGAAATAAATTTCAACATTGTTGTTTTGTGTCAGTAACGACTTGCTGTTGTTTTCCAACAAAGTCATCATTCGTTGTTTACTTTTTATAGTCGATTTGCGCAGTAGTTTTTTAGAGATGTAGGTATTCAAGCCTCTCAAATGCTCTATATCGCTGACTTCTTTTCGCGAAAATATTTTCTGACGACGATAATTTTGACCAAAAAAGAAATACAGACCAATACCTGCAATTGGAATTAGAATAATAACTAAAATCCAGGAAATTGTTTTTAACGGATCGCCTTTTTGCTGAACAACTAAAATAATTGCAAACGCAACAGTTATTATGTATATTAATTCAAATACAGTAATTCCGTTGAAAAAATTGATCAGGTTCATGTTATTTGTATATTTCCTGAGGGTGTTGGTTGTGATAAATAATCATAGGAATTTCAATACTGTGTACCAACTTTTCGGTATTGCTGGTTTCGAACAATGAGCTGAAAATACTTTCATTGTCCTTGAGCATTACAACTCCATCGGCATTATTTTGGCAAACTGTCGATATAATGCCATTAATAATGCTTTTGTCGTAAAGCGATTCAAATACTATATTCTTATCGGGAATTTCGGCATTAACTCGGTTTTTAAAACCTTCGAAAAGCAATTCGGTTTTAAAATCGTCTTTTTTGGTATTGATATGTGTTACAATAATTTGATTGTCGGAGTTTTCAAACAATTTGCTAAGATGCTTAAGAGCATAAATATCGGTGCGTTTAAAATCTGTAGCATACACCAAGCATTTGAATGGTTCAAATTTCGGGTGTTTAACAGCCAATACAGGCACTATGGAGTCGTTTATGATAGATGTTACTGCCCTATGCGAAAAGCGTGTAACCTGAGATCCTTTTTCTGTTATAGGCAGTATTAAAAGTTCACAGTCGGCTGCAATCGATTCTGCAATAATGTCGTTGACCAAATGCCCTGGCAATACTTTAAAATCGTGGTGAACTTTTAAATTATGGGTCGAAACTACAGTGTTTATTTGTTTTTTGAGAATTTCAAGCGCATTTTTTTCCATTTCTGTAATGTTCTCGGGAGGCAAAATCGACGAAAGCAAATCTGACTCGGTTGTTCCGGCTGCATATTGATAGAGTTCTAATACATGAACTATATGTAATGACTTTTCATGCTTTTCTGCAAAACGAAAAGCATATAGAAGTGTTTCTTGCGATATTTCCGAAAAGTCTGTAGGAACCAATATTTTATTCATAATACCTCAATTTTAATATGAATAAAATTACACAAAAAAATGTGAAATTTTTATTTCTTAAAAATAAAATAAACAGCAAGTATTAAAAAACAAAAACCTATAAGATGATTGAAACGAATGGAATAAAAACCTTTCACGAATACCAATCTTTAACCCAATGTACTAAACGAACCTTTTATTGTATGCGATTTTGCTCTTATGGTTAGTACCGGAACCGACGAACGGCTTATCATTTGTTGGGCATAGCTACCCAATACCAATTCCGAAAAACTGCTATCGCTTTCGTTGATAATTGCAACCAAATCTGCCTCTATTTTGTCGCAATAATCGACAATAGTAACAGGAATACTATCGCCAACCAAAGTTTCGCTATGACAAGCAATATCCTTATTTTTTAAAAAATTGCATATTTGTTCGTTGTAAGCAGCCAATCGAGCGCTGAGCTTTTTATTTTTTGACGACGAAACCGACAATACATAAATTTCTGCTTCGAACAATTCGGCAATAAATGATGCAAATGAAACGGTTTGACGCGATTCACTAACAATATCGACCGGAACAACTATTTTTTTAATGTGTTTTGGGGCACTTCCTTTTCTTATGGTAAGTACAGGTCGTACGGTCGATGTTATAATTTTATAAGCATTGCTACCAATAAACAATTCTTCGAACCCCGATGCGCCATGGGTCGATGCAACAATAATACAATCGTTTATGGCATGAGCCTGTCCGACAACCTCTTGATAAATCTTTCCTTTTTTAATAATATATTCAAGCTTCGACTTATTGTGAACCAAATGCTTAAAATCTTTTTGGATCTTTTTGAATTTTCTCTCTGCTTCGCGGTATTCGTCTTCGGCATCGCTGGGTACATTGTCGCGACTTTTGGTCAAAACATATACCATTTGCAAATTTAATGTTGCTCTCGTTGTCAACAAACAAGCTAATTCGAGACCCTTGAGCGAATCTTCCGAGAAATCGATCGGAACCACAACATTCTTCATTAATTGAGCTGTTACGTTTTTCAAGTTTGCAATATTTATTTTGTTAAATATACAAATCTTTTAAATAATCATCAAATTCACAACAAATATTTGTTTTAAGATTGTAAATTTATCTTCTAATACATTTTTATTATGTCAACCTTTTTGTTTAACGATATCATTTTTGGGCCTATAAAAAGTCGACGATTGGGCACTTCGTTGGGTGTTAATTTATTGCCACTCGACAAAAAATATTGTAATTTCGATTGTGTTTACTGCGAGTGTGGTTGGAATAGTGCCAATGCTCATATCAAAACAGTATTACCTAAATTGCACGAAGTTGTTAGCCGTTTAACTGAAGTGCTACTCAAAATGAAGTTAGATAATAATCTCCCAGATGTGATAACATTTGCAGGCAATGGTGAACCAACTATGCATCCCGATTTTCCAGAGATAATCGATGCTGTTATAAATATTCGCGATCAAATTGCTCCAAATGTCAAGATAGCCGTACTATCGAACGCAACACTTATACAAAAACCTGCTATAAAATTGGCTCTTAGCAAGGTCGATCAGAATATTTTAAAACTCGATTCAGGTATAATAGAAACCATTCGAATTATAAATCAACCTCCACCAACTTTTGATTTCGATAAACTAATCGAAAATTTAATGGGGTTCAGAAACTTAAGCATTCAAACACTTTTTCTCAAAGGAACTGTCAATGGTAAAAACTTCGACAATACAACTAGTCTTGAAATTGATGCATGGTTAGCAATAATCGAAAAAATTAAACCTATTCAGGTTATGATTTACACCATTGCACGCGATACACCTTCAGAGACTCTCGAAAAAATTGAAAAATCGGTTCTCGACAAAATTTCAAGTAAAGTAAAGGCATTAAATATTGCAGTTAAAGTTTCTAATTAAAAATTATTAACCTTAAAAAATATTATATTTTCAACTACTTAGCCTAATAAATTTACTTAGAATTAATATACATTTAACATTACAGTTGTTATTTTACCATATCGAAATTTGAAATAATATAAACAATTATGAGCAACTTTGCTTTTAAAGTATTGATAGTCGACGACGAAGACGATATACTTGAATTTGTAAGCTACAATCTTCGTAAAGAAGGTTACAAGGTATTTACAAGTAACAATGGTCGCGAAGCACTTAAGGTTGCTAAAGAAGAAGTGCCACATTTGGTTGTTCTCGATGTAATGATGCCCGAAATGGATGGCATGGAAACCTGTCGTGAACTACGCAAAATTCCAGCTTTGAAAGAAACCATAGTTGCTTTTTTTACTGCCCGAAACGAAGACTATTCTCAAATATCGGGTTTCGAAGCCGGCGCCGACGACTATATTACCAAACCCATTAAACCTCGTTTGCTTGTAAGCAAAGTAAATGCCTTAATGCGACGCCATATTTCCAACAACGAATCAAGTGGAGTGATTACAATTGGTAATTTAATTATCGACAACGAGAAATTCAGAATTTTGGTCGACGAAAAGGAAATATTTTTACCTAAAAAAGAATTTGAATTGCTTTCGTTACTCACCTCGAAACCCAACAAAGTATTTACCCGCGACGAAATTTATTCGCGTATCTGGAGCGGCGATGTTATTGTTGGCGAACGAACTATAGATGTTCACATTCGAAAATTGCGCGAAAAATTGAATCTCGAAAATATTAAAACCATTAAAGGAGTGGGCTATAAATACGAATTCTAATGTTTCAGAAACGCACGCACAGCCCAATTTACCTTATTTTAATAGCAATTTCTATTATTTGCTTATTATATACGATAATATACATTCCTATAAACTTGATTATATACGGTACTATTTATTGGCTATTATTAATAGTTACCATAATCGCAGTTTTCATTTTTTCATTTTTAACTTTTTACATCATTCTCAATCGTTTTATATATGACCGTATAAAACTCATATACAAGACAATATCGAGCATTCGCTATCAAAAAGGCGAAAAAGCTTTTGAAGTGCATTTGAGCAACGATATAGTGTCGTCGGTCAACAAAGAGGTTGAAATTTGGGTTAAAAACAAACGCGAAGAAATCGACAACCTCAAACGATTAGAATCGTACCGCCGCGAATTTATTGGGAATATTTCGCACGAACTAAAAACACCAATATTCAATATTCAAGGCTATATTTTAACCTTACTCGATGGTGCAATCGACGACAAAGAGGTGAATATCAATTACCTACAAAAAACCGAAAAAAATGTCGAAAGGCTCATAGCCATTGTCGAAGATTTGGGCATAATTAGCCAATTGGAATCGGGCGAAATGAAACTTGATATTACAAAATTCGATATTGTTGGACTTACCAAGGAGGTTTTCGAACATTTGGAAACCAAAGCCCATCAAAGAAATATTAAATTAGTCTTGAATCCTCTTTTAGAGCTTGATAAAGCATTGTACGTAAATGCCGATAAAGAAAAAATAAGACAAGTACTGGTCAATTTAATCGAAAATTCGCTAAAATATGGTACCGATGCCGGTCGTACAAAAGTAAGCTTTTACGATATGGACGAAAATATATTGGTCGAAGTATCCGACAACGGAATTGGAATTGAAAACGATCATATTCCCCGTTTGTTCGAACGATTCTACCGAGTCGACAAAAGCCGTTCGCGCAACATTGGAGGTTCGGGACTGGGACTTTCTATTGTAAAACACATACTCGAATCGCACCAACAAACCATCAATGTAAGGAGTTTACCTGGGGTTGGTAGTACATTTTCGTTTACTATTAGCAAAGCGAAATAGCTAAGGTTTTTTTAAATCTATGTTTTAATATATATTTAAAATGATCCGCGATTTCTCTCTTCGTTCGAAATGAGAAATCTGATATTTTAAAAAATTCAAAATTAGATAAGGTTCTTATTCATTACATAATCGTTCATGTAATATCCATTCCCAATGTCAATATCTTCTTGGCCTACTATTTCGAAACCTTTTTTTTGGTAAAAACCAATTGCTTTATTGTCGCGGTTTACATTCAGACTTAAATATAAATTACCTGCCTCAGAAGCTCTTTGTTCAACAAAGCTAAGCAATCGTTTGCCTAGCTTCAAACCCTGACTTTCGGGTAGTACATAAATTTTATGAAGTTTAGTTGATTGCGGTTTGTTCGAAATTTCATAAGATGCGTATCCCAAATACGTGTTGTCTAAAACTGCCAAGATAAATTTATGCCCATTTTCGCATATTTGCTTCGACAAACTTTCGGCACTATACATCCGATCGAGCATATATGATATTTGTTCTAGTGTAAGAATCGCCTTAAACGTATCAGGCCAGGTTCTATAAGCAATATCCTTTATTATGCGGATTTGACTTAAATTAGCTTCCCGAATTTGAATCTGAGTATTCAAGCGCTACTTATTGTATAACTAATCGTTTTTTATAAACCATACCATTTACCTTCAAAATATAGACACCTGTTGGCTTTCCTCTTAGATCGATTAAGTATTTCTCTATCGATTGCATTTGATTCAGTTCTAATGAGAATTCTTTTTTCCCTAAAATATTAAATATCTCAATACTAATATTTTGCTTTTGAGGAATTGACAAATCGACATAAAACTTTCCTTCGCTTGGGTTTGGATACAAACGAGTTACAATACGTTCTGCATTTGCAATTAGAGTAAGGGTATCTATCGGTTCTTGCAATAATTTTGATATTGTATCCTGGCATTGATTGGCATCTAAAAGCGTAATTTTTTGAATTCCGGCACCCAACATTACAAATTGACCTGTCGAATTTGTAGCTACCGAATTGAGTACGTAAGTATAAGGAGGTGTTCCTCCTTCAGCTTTAACACTTATGGCTCCGTCGCTAACCAATTTCTTTGTCGGGTTAGTTGCCGATACCAAGGTTTTGACTAGTTTACTAGGTTCTGTAATCGAATCGGCAATTGATTCAGACATACAATTATTCAAATCTTTTGCCAAAATACTTAACGTACCTTTCGACAAATTGAAGAATGAAGATGCCGACTGAAAACTAGTTCCATTGTTTATCGAATACTGGTAAATACCATTACCTCCTTGGGCCTTAAGTTTAATATAAGCATTTGCCACTCCAAAACACAAGGCATTTTGCTTGTCGGCAACTTGAACTGTTAGTGGTTCAGGCGCAGTTATTGAAATATAACCCGAGTATTTAACAACACAATTTTGATTATTAAAATCGCTTACCCAAGGTTTATAGTATCCGTCTTTGAGCATGCTATATATCGAATCTGACCCCCAGGTTTTGGCACTATCGAGTGTAAACTTATATTTGCCCGAACCTCCAACAACTTTTAAAGCAAAACGTCCATCGGTGTTGTTGTAACAAGTTATATTCTGGTGTTGTGCTTGATCTTCATCAATTACAATAGCAGCAGGTTCTGTTATTTTAAAAGTATCTGTATACTTACAATTATTGACATCGAATACCGAAAGCTCGTATTGACCGGCTTGTAATGAGGTTCTGTCTTCAGAAACCAAACCATCGCTCCATTCGTATCTGTATGGAGCTGTACCTCCCGATGTTGTAATATTTATCGAACCTGCCGACTTGCCATTACAATTAGAATTTATGACTTCTGCAGAAGAAATTACATCGGAATAAAGCAATGTAATTATTTTACTGGCTGTATTCTGACAACCATTAACATCGGTACCAGTTACAGTATAAGTTCCCGAAGCATTTTTACTGATCAAAGCTTCTGTTTCGCCACTGATCCAAGCAAATGTTGAAGCTCCCGATGCAGTAAGAGTTACCGATTGTCCCAAACATATGGCATTATCGGCATCGTTTGTACTAATTACAACAATTGGCAACGGGTTTACGGTAATGCTATCGTTGGCAGTCCCAACACATCCATTGGCGTCGGTACCTGTTACAATATAACGAGCTGTAGTATTTTTAGTAATTTCAGCATTGGTTTCGCCACTGTTCCACGAATAAGTGTTCGCTCCAGAAGCAGTAAGTGTTACTGATTGATTGGCGCATATTTTTTTATCGGCATCGCTGCTAACAATGTTTATTGTTGGCAATGCATTGACGGTAATTGGCTGGTCTTTGGTATTGATACAACCATTGCCATCGGTTGCGGTAAGGGTATATGTACTTGTAGCTATAGGTGCAAATGAAACTCCATTGCCAATACCTCCCGACCAACTATAAATAGATGCACCACTTCCTGTTAATGTTACCGAACTGCCTTTACATACAGTACCATCGTCGGGTGTAACCGACGATTCAGAAATACCTATTCCTAGTGTTGGCAGGGTATATACCGTTACCAGTTTGCTGGCTGTATTTTGGCAACCATTGGCATCGGTACCTGTTACAATATAAGTTTGTGTAGTATTTGATTTGAATTTGACACCATTAGTTACACCATGATCCCAGGTATAAGTTGATGCACCAACTCCTGATAATATTAAGCTGTCGCCAACACACATATTTCCATCGTTGGCTGTCGAACCCGATATTTCGGCAATAGAAGCCGTAACAATTGGCAAACTGTTTACAACAACGGTATCGGTTTCGGAGCTCACACATCCATTGGCATCGGTTCCGGTTACGGTATAAATACCGGCGGTACCAGTTGTTTTGTCTGTGGAAGTTTCGCCGGTATTCCAATAAAAATTGTTGGTTCCCGAGGCGGTAAGGGTTACCGATTCTCCAGTACATATTTTATTGTCGGGATCGGTACTCGAAATACTAATCGACTTGGCTGGCTCAACAACAGTACGTGTATACTGAGTGTTACAACCCTTCGAATCGGTTATAGTTACGGTATAATCGCCTTTTGGCAGATATTGTATTTTGGCAGTTGTTTGTCCGCTGTTCCAGCTATAGGTAAACGCTCCCTGGTTGTTTGTAACACCGGTTACTTCGACCATTCCGTTTTTCATGCCATTGCAAGTAATAGGTGTTGGAGTAACTGTAGCCGTAATTTGAGGTGGCTCGGTAATGCTTATACCGGTATATGGTTTTGTACATCCCTTGGCATCGGTCACAGTAACATTGTAGCTACCTGGCGCGAGCGACGAAATTACAGGCGTAGTACTGCCATTGCTCCAGTTATAAGTATATGGGGCTGTGGCATTGGCTATGCTCACCGCAGCCGAACCATTGTCGGAATCGAAACAAGTAGAGTTTGATGTTTGGGGTGTTAAAACTATATCTGCGGGGTTGCTCAAAACAACTCTGATAGAGGCTGAACCATTTACTGTACATACATAAGTACCAACAGACAAATTGCCAATCGAATCGCTTGTAGAAGCAATTGGGTTGCCATCTTTTGTCCAACTATAAGTATAAGAGCCTCCGGCTCCGCTTGGTTTAACTTTAATTGCACCGTCGGCACCGTCGATACAGCTTATTTTATAATGCTTTTCGCTGACAACAAGCACTGTGGTATTGCTGTTATTCACGGTAAACGAAGTATCTTTGCTACAAGCACTTTTCGATACCGAAAGGTTGTACTGTCCACTAGACAAGCCGGTTAAATTAGTTGTTCCAACAACTGCCGAGCCATCGGCAGCTTTAGTCCAAGTATAAGTTGGAGCTGCTATGCCAGTAACGGACACATCTAAAGTTCCATCGTTGGTACCTAAATCGGTTTCGTTGGTCGAAGCATCTTTGTTAATAACTATAGACGCTCCGGCAGGCACCACCAAATTGCTCAACGAAGCCGAACAACCATTGACATCGGTAGCCGTGAGGCTATAGATACCAGCAGCCAATGCAATTTGGCTTTGAACACCCGGCACAATACCCGAGCCATTGCTGGTTGACCATTCGTAACTGGCTATAGCCCTATCGGAAGGGGTATGGCTGGTATATGCAATGGCACCATCGCTAGCAGCAAGGCAAGTAGGTGCTGTAGGAGTAGCGTAAGTTAATGACAGAGCGGGTTGATCGGTAAGGGTATCAATTTTTTCGGTATACTCACTTACATCGTCTGTTATTCTAATTTTATAGATACCTGCACCCAAGTTGTTTAAAGTACTATCCTGCGAAAAATTCCATACTTTATTGGGTATGGTATCGGTTTTGGTAACCTTGTAACTTACTATATTTGCAGTACCTTCTTTCTGAATCGATAGCGAACCATTATAAGCTCCGGGACATTTTGGATGAGATTTTGTGCTTTTTATGGATTTGTTGTCAACTTTTGTAATTATCAAATCTATATAACCTGGTGTAGATACAGGAAATGAATTAGATCCTATTACAATTGGTTTACCCCCGTAAGAATTAGTATATAAACCAGAAAATATATACTTACCTTTATTGTCAATTGTGGCAGAATAACCATTATCTAAAGAGTCTCCTCCTAAATTGAAAAAATAGACTAGGTTTTGGTTTGATTGAATTACTAAACCAAAAACATCTGAAGAATATTTTGAATTATCAGACCATTTTTTTGAAGTTAAGGTATCCTCATTAATAACTATATTTTTATTAAATGTACCGCAAGAAATAAATGTATTGTCTTTATAAGAACCACGCAACATATAATCATTATAGTTACTTCCTGTATTATAAGACCATGACATAGTTCCTAATTCGGAATATTTTGCAAAAAACAAATCTCGAGTACTCTTATTTACATTTACTATTTTTTTAATATTGTTTGCATCAGTTTGAATTTTTAATGTATCACTAGAAAAAAAACCTCCAATTATTACATTGTTTGTAGCATAATCACTTCCTACTGAATACATTATCTCATCACCAAATGTACTACCAGATGATTTCCTATACCATTGTTCATTAAGGTTTTTATCTAAACACAATAAAAATGATGCGTTAAAAGAATTACTATTTGATAATGTAGGAGTTAAAGAACCTAAAGTTAAAGAACCTTTATAAGTCCCAGAGATAAATATATTTGAAGACGAAACATCAATACCCCTAACTTGATTTGAAGTTGCAGAACTTGCATAATATGATTTTGAATTTTCCCAAACACCATTTGTATCTAATATAGCAACATACATTGCTGAATATGTTGTTGGACTAGTAGCACCTGTAGAAAAAGTTGAAGAAGAAGTATTAAAAGTTAATTGATTATTATAATATCCTGATAAAATAAATTTATTGTTATCATATTTGAAATCTGTAACAAATTGGTTACCTATGCCAGATATTACCTTAAAAGCGTTATAAACATCCCCTGTTGATGTATTAATTTTTAATAAAGCTACATCAATTCCAGTTCCTGCAGATAATCCAGCAGGAAAACCAGACAAGTTTGTAATTGCAACATTATATAAAAGTGATATATACAGACATTTACCATCAGATGAAATAGTCATACCAGAAGCCGTTTCAGTACCAGTACTTGATCCAAATGTTTTTAACCAAATAAACTGACCATTCTTGTCTAATTTAACAACAAAAACATCAACACCAGTTGATCCAGTAGTTGTTTTATAATTAACTCCATCTATTGATATTGAACCTTGAAAAATTCCACAAGCATAAATGTTATCATCTTTATCAATTATTGTTCTATGTAAAGAGAAATTTGTTATATCAGAACCTGTAGAATAAATTCTATTTGACCATAAATAATTTACACAATATAGATAATTGTTTGTAAATATTAACAAACCTATAAGTAATAAAATTATCTTTTTTAATTTGTATTTTTCAAATAATTTTCTCATTTAAATTTGCATAAATTCGTAAAAAAATTTATACAAATTTATACAAATTAAAAATAAATATATGAACAATACTTTAATAATGTCTAATATATTAATAAAAATATTGCAAATGAATCATTTATCTTATTTTTATCTATGTTTTATTTTGAAAAATATTATTAAATAATATAAACGTCCTGTTTTTAATGTATTTTTTTAAACTATGACCCAAAATCTAATGGAAAACCTTCTTCATATAAATCTCCTTCAACACCAGATCCATTTTGTAATGTTGATTTAAATTTTATCAAGGTATAATCAGGTTTATGCCAATAATTTAGTTTTGCTTGTTCAAGATATAATTTTTTCATCTTATTTCTTTTCCTTTGTTCGGTGTAGCGTCTCGCTACGTAGTATCATTCAAGGCATCTTGCCTTAATTTTCAAAACAATTGCTTTGTTTGTTGTATTGTCGGCATTTCAAAACTTATCCAAAGTTTAAAAATTGGATAAGTTACAATACAACAAACAAACTGCAAAATTACATATTTTTTCATGATTCATATCAGACAATGAACAAAATATCAAATAACATGCCATATAATACGCTTCAGATTTAAAAAAGTTTTCGTTATTTGAAATGATTTTAAATAATTTTGACGAAGGGGAAGAATAATGTGGAAATGACGAATGTGGGAATGAAATTATTCACAAGTTCGTTTATCCTTTGTTCGGATATTTGTTCCTAGGTTCGAGCGAATCGCTCGGTAATATGGCAGAGGGTTTTAAGATTATTGACGCTAAATCGAAAATTTTCCAGAAAAAATCGAATTTTAAACCATCTATACTAGAATTTGAATTAGATGGCGTATACTTTATGGCATTGAACGGAGGTCCTCAATTTAAATTCAATGAAGCAATTTCGCTCTTTGTTTTATGTGACAATCAGGAAGAAGTAGATAGATTGTGGAATCGACTTTCAGCAAATGGAGGAAGTGAAGGTCAATGTAGTTGGTGTAAAGATCAGTATGGTGTATCGTGGCAAATAGTTCCCTCTCGATTTTGCCCATTTTCTTTTGGTCAATCACCATTGAAGTAGAAAGGTTTAATATATCGTCTACATCGGGACGCGATAGTTTGGGAAGACGCTTTCGTGCAAAGGTTGAAAATGTTTCGATAAGCTGTCGTTGTGCCTCTGTATAAATAGTATCGAAAAGCAACGATGATTTACCCGAGCCCGAAACACCTGTAAATGCAATTACTTTGTGCTTGGGTATTTCCAACGAAATGTTTTTCAGATTGTTGGTATGGGCATTTTGAATGATGATATTTTGTGATTTGGTTTCCATTTTAAAACATCATTTAATTTTTCAATAATCGAATTAATAACCTGAATCAATTAAAGAAGCTTATGTTTTAATTGTTTTCTTCAACAAAAACAGCCGTTCCATAGCATAGAACTTCGGTTACACCTTGCATAATTTCGGTCGATTCATATCGAACTCCGACTACAGCATTTGCCTTTAGATTTTGAGCATGTTCAATCATTAGATTGAATGCATCTTCACGAGTTCGTTCACATAATTCGGACATAAGTGTAATATTTCCTCCTCTAAGCGTTTGAAAAGCTGCACCAATACTGCCAAAAATTGAACGAGAACGAACAATAATTCCTTTTACTACTCCCAAATTCTTAACTATTTTATAGCCTTGAATTTCAAATGCTGTACTTGTTTTTGAGATTTCCATTTTATAGTTTTTTTTATAAAGGTATGATTATTTGTAAATAGTGTAAGCGATTTCTATTACAACATTTCCTTTCAGCATTGCCCAAACCGGACAATACTTGTCATCAGCCAAACCTATTACTTTGTCCAAATCTGCTTCATTTACATCGGACGAATGAATTTGAATATCGACCAAAATACTTTTAAATCCTGTTGGATGTTCTTCATTTCTAATTCCTTTAGCAGATATTTCAAAGTATGTTATTGACTTTTGCATTTTTCTAAGGAATGTTAAAACTGCACTTCCCAAACACGATGAGAAACTTAAAAGTAAAAGTTCGAGTGAAGTATAACCTAAATTGTCGCCTAGTGGTGGTATATAATCGATTGATATTGTCTGATTTCCTTCGACTGTACCTTCAAAATGCAAACGGTCATTGACAAGTTTTACCGATGCAGTTAATTCTTTAGTCTTTTCCATTTTAATAATTATTTTCGATTAAATGACTTCTAAATGCATTATCAACCACAGGAACTGCCAGAAAGGGTGGAAGTCCTAATTGGTTGAGAGCCGATTTGCAGAAGCTGAGAGGAATCTCTTCCTTGTCTTTGTAGCATAATTGTACCACATGATTAAGCATTTTCATGTATTCTTCTCCTTCATGAATCAGACGTTCAATTTCAGTTTTTTCTGAAATAGGAGGTGTCCACGACGAAAGCATAACATTATAATCGTTTTGATATTTAATTGAATTCAAAGTCCACATTAAATCGGGGAAATTGTCGTAATTTGGAATGTCGTTTTTGAGAGGAATTGAATCGGCGGTAAAAAACAATTTATCCTCCACAAACAATAAATTGATAGACCCTTTCGAATGACCAGGAGCATGAATGATATTAACATGAATATTTTTATCAATCGTTAAATCTTGATTGTAAAATATTAGTTTATCAATTACAACAGATTGGTCAACAAGATTGTAAAATCCCGGAACGGGTCTTTTTTTGAATTGGATATCAATATTCTCAATCCAAGCTGACTCAAAAACATGCGCAATCACTTTGCAGCCTGTTATTTCCTTAATCTTTGCAGCACTTCCGATATGGTCGGGGTGCGAGTGCGACAAAATGATGGTTTCAATCTCTGCAGGATTTCTGTTGATACTTTTAATGTAATCGAATATTAACTGTTCGCTACCTTTAACACCAGTATCAATAAGCGTTATTTTTTCACCAATGATTAAAATTACATTTACAAATCGTGGTAATTTTTTGTCGGGACTTATTGCAATTTCAAAGTCGATTCTTAATAAATGTATGTTATCTGTGAGTTTCATATTTTTTGATTTAGAAGGTTATTAATGTAGCTAAAAATCAACTTTATAACTCAATACAGGCACCATTATTTGCAGTTCTTCGTTTTCTACAATATCTTTCATGTAATTGTATTTTTTCCCGAATACAGATGGTTTGTTTAAAACATTTTTTACCTGAAATGCAATTGTACTTGAACGTTTGGCTTTATTGATGCGGTAAGTTATAGATAAGTCGAGGAAAAAATTATCGGGATATCGTTCAGTATATACCTTAGTGAAATCGGTTATTACGCGTTGAGCCTGAATGGAAGCTGTTTCATTGACTCCATCGTGACGTTCGCCTCCGAGAAAATTAGCTCGTAGGTTAAAACCCAAGATATTATCCTTTTGTGTATAAAACTCTTTACCTGCAAGAAAATTGATTGAATAGCGTTTGTTGAAGCGTGTGTCGTGCCATTTTTTATCATCACCCTGGAATTTTGAATCAAAAACGGAGGCTGTTATCAAATAGTAGAAGTTGTTTTTCAGAAAACGTTCCAATGTTATGTCTAATCCATAGTTTTTACCTAATGAATTATTTTCTAAAGCATAGTGAAATCCAAAATCCTGACTGAAGTTAATCATAGAGTAGGAGCTGTCTTTTACCCCAGGCATATTGTACAAATATTGGAAGTATGGTTCAATCTTTAATCGCATATTTGAATTGAGTCGCCAATCATAAGAAAACACAAAGTGATGTGCCTTGCCAAAATCTAAGTCTTTATTAGGCTGAATGATAGAGCCATTCAATTCTTGTTTCAAAGTATATATTCGCAATTCTTCCAATTGGCTGTGCTTGCCATAACCCAAGCTAAACTCGTGGTTTTCTGCTGCTGCTAAGCGAATTCCTAAACGAGGTTCAATTGAATATTTGTCGGTAAGGTCAAAGTACAAGCTGTGCAGCCCTGCATTGACTGAAAAATAAGGAGTTATATCGTATTTACTTGCAATAAAGTATTGGTAATAGCCACTATTGTCTTTCTCATCTGATAAAAGTTGATAGGTTCCCGGTACTTCATCTATTTCACTATGCATTTCTAAATTATAGTTGAGCTGGTTTATTATAATTCCTGAACGAATTGCCCATTTTGGCGATAATTTGCCGTTTAATGTTGAACTTAAAGAAGTTTTTGAAGAATTATCTTTTATATCAATAAATCTTTGAAGAGTTAATTCATCATCGAGCCTGTCAATATTAAAATTGGCTGAAATTCCGCTTGCTGAAAGTGTCGATTTTAAATAAAAGTTTTTGTTAAGGCTTATTTTGTGAGAAAGCCCGGTTGCAGCCATTCCTTGTATCCATTTGGTATTTTGACGGTTCTGTTCAAATTCCCATTCTGCCGAGTCTTTATCTTCGGGTTTCGCATCTTCGTCGTAAGCTCCAATAGCCCATAGCGAGAATGTACCGGCATTTTGAGTTGGCATATTTATTTTGAACGATAAATCCTGATAAGCAATCTCTTCGGCAGTTTCAATAATTTTTGATTTTGTCAATAGACCTAATGTTGAGTATCGGTAGTTGAACAAATAGGAAGCACCACCTGGCTTACCTATAGGGCCTTCAGAAGCAAAGTCAATACCCATAGTACCTATTTGGAAAGTATGCTCAAACTTTTCGTTGTTTCCATTGCGTAGTCTCATGTCAAAGACTCCCGCCATTGCATTGCCGTATTCAGAAGGAAAAGCACCCGTATAAAAGTCAGAATTGTCGAGCATTTGGCTGCTGAACACAGTAACAGCACCCCCTCCGGCAACATTTCCACCCGCAAAGTGGTTCGGGTTTGGAATATCGACACCTTCTAAACGCCAACCAACACCCTTAGGTGAGTTGCCCCGTATGATAATGGCATTATTAGAAACACTACCAACAGTTACTCCTGCAAATGCCGATACCAAACGAGCTGGGTCATCGATACCTCCAGCATAGCGGCGAGTTTCTTCTACAGTAAACGTTTTGGCACTTACACTTGCCATTGAGTTGATAGAACGGTCTTTGCGTGAAAATGATTTCACTACAACTTCATTCATTTCTATTACGGATTGTTTCATGGGTATATCAAGCACCACCTCTTTCCCCGATGTTACAAGCACTTCGGGTATTGTTACCGGCTCATATCCTACTAATGTGACATAAACACTATATCGACCTAAAGGAATATCAGTGATTTTATAGCTTCCGTCTTGTTCGGATAAGGAACCTCCTAATGGTTTACCGTTTTGAACTACGATATAAGCTCCCTCAATTGGAGCTTGACTTTCCTGGTCGTACAAATTGCCTCTTATTGCCTGTGTTACTTTCTGCGCAAATAAAGAAGATGACAACATAATAGTTGTAAATACAATTATTAATAAACTTATTTTTTTCATGGTATTTATTTTTAATAATTCAAAAATAAGTTACACATATACTCAAAAATAATTTTACTTGCTGAATGACAGTTTTAAGGCTTTAAATATAGAATATTATCAATGGAAGCCATTGCTGAGTCTTAAAACAAAAAGACAAAAATTAAAATTATATTAAATATGAAAAGCTTTAATACCAATACTATCTATTCAAAATAAAATACTATTTTGATTTATAAAAATACAGAATACTTAAAATATTATAAGTTCTGATATAAATATAAAGTACTTATATAGTTGTCAAAAGTAGATTTTAAACCAGAGTGTTTTTTGATTTGATATTTCTTAAGTTGGAGAAGTCTCTACTCATTAATGGTTTTTAACTATTCATCATATTAAAAGCCGATTTCAATTTCTATTTTTTTTAAGATAAACATGAAATTTATTCTTTTGTATTTAAAAACAATATGATTTTGTTAATTTCTCATATAAGCAACGAAAAAGTGAAACATCTTTTAAAAGCAATTTTTTATACGGTAGTACTCTTAGTATTTTCGATTCTTTTATCGGTTCTTATATTTTTTATTTCGGAAGAAGAAGGAGTATCACCTTTGTTTACAGCTGTAGGAACGTTTTTATTTGTAACAATTTTAGGATGTGCATATTTAAGAAGATGAAAAATATTTTGCGAACTAATAAAGTTGCCCATGTGGCAATGTTTGTAAGTGATTTGGAGCGTTCCCGTGATTTTTATTGTTATTACTTCGGAGGAACTGCAGGTAAAAAATATGTAAATTCATTTACTGGATTTCAATCGTATTTTATCAGGTTTGATTTTTCTGGTTGTCAATTAGAATTAATGCAAAAAACCGGAATTATTTTACAAAAACCTAATGAATTTCTTGGATTGGCTCATGTAGCAATATCGGTTGGGAGTCGCGAGAAGGTTCAAAAGATTACAGCTGTTCTCGAATTTGACGGTTATCAAATTGCAAGTGCACCAAGGATTACCGGCGATGGCTATTTCGAAAGTGTGGTCGTAGACCCCGATGGTATTTTGGTTGAGATAACTGTGTAATATATTGAACCGATTACACCATATTAAGCTCAATGTGAAGGTAGCTACGCATTTACTTAATCAATGAGCCCAATTTGAAAAGATAAAAAGAAGGATTGTCCCTTTTCGACAGGAACAATCCTTACTTATTAATCATCAATTTTATATCTTTTTACCTATATAAAACACGTAACCATAAAATTCCTTATACTTAGCATACAACTGAGCTTCGTGCCTTTCGTTTGCAATAAGTTCCGCAACAGTTTTATTCCCTGGATATTTATTTAGAAAAATTTCCTGAGCCTCTTTCTGAGGTGCATAGAATTGTTCGGTCCAGCAATTATCTGGCAAAATGAAGCTTGCAACAGGTATATATCCTGCTTGTTGCATTTGTGCTACTTTATTGGGGATGGTATCTATTTCGGGATAAGCTGTACGCCAAAAAGTATCAATCTCTTCGGGTCGTTGGTCAGTAAACCACGATGCTTCTGAAACGGCAATGTATCCACCTTTTTTCAGAAACTTGTGCCATTCTTTTAACCCGCATTGATATCCAATGTTGTAAATGGCTCCTTCGGACCATATAAGGTCGAGTTCTTCGTTGCCAAAGGGCAGGTTGTCCATCGAACCGACAATGCCTTTTACCCTTTCGTGAAGTTGATGTTTGGAAGCATTGGCATTGAACAAGTCGATAAACGCCGGAAACAAATCGATACCTGTAATTTGCCCCGGGGTATGCTGTGCAAGTACCATTGTTTGACCGCCCGAACCACAACCAATATCGGCAATGTTTGACTGCTTGCTTAAACCATCGATAAAGCTAAGTGCCTTTATTGTAACTTCAGGACTTCCTGGTCCCTGCCGTTCTAATAATGAAAAATATTCGCAGATTAGATTAAAATCGAATTCGTGTATAGATGAATTTTCGTTACTCATGATGTTTAATTTTAAAATACTTGTTGTCAGCATTATAAGCTGAAAAGAAGTATATAATGATAAATAAAAAATTTACATAAAAATATACCCGACAAGACATTGCCGGTATTTTTTAAAGGGATAACCAAAGGCTGTGAATGCCAAGGGTTATTTACATCACCAAATCCGAAATTAAAGTAAACATCCAAAAGTTTTAGAAATATCAAAATTAAAATATTTTAAGCAATTACAGCATTTATATTGCTGAATTTTTGGTCTTAGTGAAGTATATCCAAAATTGGACATAGTTCATTATTTTGTTCGATGAATCCGGGTTGATTGAAATTCATATTTACCAATTTTGTGCTTTATTAATTGGTATTTATCTGTATCCAAATAATTTTCAATAAATGGTAAATCTGGTGCATAATGAAAACTTCCACCAATTTTCAACGAACTTATAATCTCCATATATTTCTTTGCATAATCAATAAAATTTCCATCGTTTCGAAAATGATGATGATGAAAATGATTTGAAAAGCCGAGATTGCTAATTATGGTTCCCCATTTCTCATTTTCAAATTTATACTCGAACCAATCCGAATTAATCAGAACAGAGTGTTTGTCTGCAAACCTGTCAAATCCGAAAGCATCAATACCCTTTTGTCGTAAAAACATTACTAAATTGCCTTGTTTTCCACACCCAATATCTAAAACTGGTTCCACAATTTGATCAATATTTAATTGCAAAATTTCCAACTGTAATTCAGCACTATATTCTGAGCAAGCAGCTGGTTCAACTATCTCATCTTTTGAAGTATATATCTTCTCTGCAAACGAATTTGACTCCTTAAGCTGATTATTTCGGTCAAAGTGTACAACTCATTTCGGAGCAAAGTGTACAACTCAAAAGGTATTGATTTGTGGTTGTAAATATACTTATTTTCTCTTTCTAAGAGAGTCTCCTTTTAAATCAAATCGATGTGCATTAACTGCCATTCTGTCCATTATTGCATCTGCAATTGTTTTTTCTCCGATATACTCATGCCATTTGGCAACGGGTAATTGCGATGCAATTATAACAGATTTTTTTCCATATCGATCTTCAAGTATTTGAAGTAAGGCTAAGCGAGTTACATCATCTAGTGGATGTAGTCCAAAGTCGTCAATAATAATGAGATGTGTTTTTTCTATCTGGTTGAGCAGTTTGATATACGTGCCATCGATTTTTGCGGTTGATATTTTTTCGAGAAATCGGGTAATGCCCAAATAGAGTGTTCGATAACCCATTGTGCAGGCTTGACGCCCAATAGCACACGCAAGATAGCTTTTGCCACAACCGGTAGCTCCGGTTATTATAAGATTTTCGGCTCGGTCGATAAATGTACAATCAGCTATCATCATCAATTTGTCTTGCGACAGATT
>CAMDBI010000018.1 GCA_945889005.1 Bacteroides fragilis | reverse complement strand
CTTGTGCATTCTTCCTATCGCATTGAATTAAAAGGTGAGAGTTTAAGAAAAAAAAGATAATATTGCCAAACTAATCGTTCTTTAACAAAACAACATTTTCAGGGGGTCAGTATCTCCGAAAGAGGGGTCAACATCACCGAAATATCCAGACTATGAGATAATAATTGAGATTAAAACAGGAATAATTGAAGGTAAATTTCCAAAAAGGGCATTAGGTATGGTTATGGAATGGTATGAACTTCACAAAGAGGATTTATTGCAAGATTGGGAATTAATTAGAACAACGGGAGATTTTAACAAAATACAACCATTAGAGTAATAGCTATGATACTGAATGTTAAAAATGCAGAATATATAGTTGGATACAAGGTATTTCTAACTTTTAATAATGGAGAATCTGTCATAACAGATCTTGAAGATGCTATTTTCTCAGACTCACGTAAAATTTTTGCACCTCTAAGAGATATGGTTTACTTTAAATCATTCAAGATAAGACTAAACACAATTACGTGGGATAATGAAGCTGATTTTGCACCAGAATTCCTACTTGAATTAGGCAAAAAACAAGAATCCCAAAAAAAAGCATACGCTTAGAAGGCATTTATTTAAACACTCAGTGTCTCTGTGTTTCAACCCATCACTTCCTCATACTCTTAAACAGCACAGCCACCGCATCTTTCAAAAAAACAGGATAATACAACACGGCGCCTAATTTTGTTTTCTTTCGATATTTAATTTTCATATACCCAACAGAGGGGAAAAACCTACTCACAACATACTTCAACCGGTTGCCCATTCCGGGTATCATTTTTACCTTGTCGGTATAGTAGGCTTTTGTCTTTATTGTGGTTTCGGGAAATGTATCGAAGAAAACCTTTTCGAGAGATAGATTAGTTGTTTTATCAATATTTTCGGGCCATTCTATATGAACATTCAAATATTTCTCGACGAATAAGAACGAGTATATCAAAGCCTGTGTAGAACCCATTGTTCGCGAAAGTTCCCACAAATAATCGTTGTCGATCTGTTGCCGATACTTGTTTATATACAAGGCAATATCTAGAAACCATATAAATTTCGGGCTTTCGGCCTCGGCATGGACAAAAAGATGCGTTGCCAGGGCATTGATATTGGCTTCGTGATTGAGAACGCTATATTTAGAAGCGTTTCGTTCGACAATATGGCTATTTTGCCAAAGAATTTCGGAAGGAAAGAAAACATGCTGATATTCAGCAGTAAACATCTTATGCACCTCGACCGAAACACCCGAAATGACAATACTTTTATCTTTCGCGTAATCGCTAAGACCTGTCTTGTTTTCGTATTGCGAGACCCGTCCAATACACTGCAATATTTGCAGGGCTCTTGGGTGTTGGTATTCCCTAATGAGAATATCGATATCGATCATGGGTCGTAAACAGGGGTTTGGATAAATATCGCTTGCAAGGGCAATGCCTTTCAATGCCATGCATTCGATCGATTCCTTTTGCAGGGTATCAACTACTTTCTTAAATACTTCGAAAAGCTTTATATTTTTAAAAAAAACCGATTTATACAACTCGCCTAACGACTGTACAAATTTCTCTGAAAAGTACGACTCTAATGCATGATTCCTTATCGATTCGTAAATTATACTATTGAGTTTATGCAATTTCGCCAGCTTGAGCAATAAATCCTGGTCGCATTTTTCAATATAATCGTCAATTGCAGACAGCAATTGGGCTTTTTCAACAATTGGTTGTGCAAAAGCCAGAAGGATGGCGTTTTCGGGCGACATTTTCTTAGTTTCTTTTATCCTTCCAGATTTCATCGACTTTGCTTTTACACAAAAATAGAAAAGAATAAAATAGATTGGCTTGTTTTGACAGATTTATTAAATAGATTGTTAATTTTGGGTATGAAACTGATCGACCTCACGCACAGCATCGAAAACAACATGCAGGTTTATCCGGGCGATAGGCCTCCAAGCCTTGTTCAAACGCATCATATAAATAAAGATCAATACACCGACCACCAACTCACTTGCGGTATGCACACAGGCACTCACATCGATGGGGCTTGGCACATGACAGACAATAGTCGTTTTATCGACAACGAGCCTCTCGAGAGCTTCTTTGGAAAAGCTTGTGTAATCGATATTAGAAACTATACAACATTCAACAATGTCGATTTATTGAAAAAAAAAGCAGTTGGCTGCTCTATAGTGTTATTCTACACCGGATTTGGCAAGCATTTTGGCAGTGACAAATACCCAAAAGACTATCCTCTTTTAGATATTTCTATTGCAAAACAACTAAAAATCTTAAATATTAAACTAATAGGCATAGACTCGCTTTCGCCCGACACGAAGCCATACGAAACACACAAATACTTATTATCCAATGGAGTGTTGATTGCCGAAAATCTCACGAACCTGCATTTGTTACCCACCGACAAGCACTTCGAAATCATAGCATTACCCCTGAAGATCAAAGCCGATAGCGCCCCGGCACGTATCGTTGCTTTGCTAGAAGATTAAAGAAGCTTATTTAAAATGATACAAGAAAACAATTACACCATCGAAAGCTGTTTTCTTTTGTCCCATAATTTCGAGATTGGCTTGAAGTTCTGCTTTGCATATACCCCGCAAATTGGTTAAATTGAGCAAAGTCGCTTTTAAACGCACCTTATCGTTAACCAATACCGGTTGGTTAAATCGCAATTTCTCGATTCCGTAATTGACCAACATTTTTATGTTGTTCACTTCAATAATCTGATCCCATAAATATGGTAATACCGAAAGATTCAAATAACCGTGCGAAATTGTTGATTTGAAAGGACTTTCGATAGCTGCACGAGCCGGATCGGTATGTATCCATTGGTAATCGAGCGTAGCATCGGCAAATTTATTGATCATTTCTTGCGTAATCGTAAGGTAATCTGATATACCCAACTCTTTACCTAAATGCTTTTCAAAATCTTCATAACTGTTTATTACCAATTTGCTCATTACAATTTCTTTTATGTTAGGTTACAAAAGTAAAAAGATTATATAATTATGCAACTCTAAAAACTGCAGATTATAATCGATTTTGTCTTGCAAAAAAAGTTTTTTAATTGATTTTTCAAACTATCGAGATAGTTCTACAAGCCTCTATATTGCTATACTTCCTAAGCTGCTCCTTCTTTTTAAAATATTTGACCAAAAAATAATACGTTATAAGCGAAACAGGAAGTACAAATGAAAGCCAGCCAACAAGTGCTACGGCATGAACTTCAACAATATATTGAAAAGAATCTTTAAATTTTCCATCTTTAATGGCATTGAACATTTGTGGTGCCGAAACTCCATCGAAGAAACCATATAAATTCTGCCCCAATTTAATAAACGGTAAAATGAGAAAAATCTGCAAAGGAAAAAGTATATAGTTGATTGCTTGAATTATAACAATATTGAGTCTAAACACTAGGGCTAAAACAAAACAAAGCACGGTATTAATTCCTAAAACGGGAATTACACTTAACGAAACACCTAAAACAATGGTGAGCGATAGCTTATTGGGAGTAACTCCTTGTTTAATGTAATGAACAAAACTTTCTCGTAAGGCCTTAATTTTCTTTTTTATAAGCTCCACTATCACTATTGTTTGCTTTGCAAAGATACGCAACAAAAACAATCCTATTATTAAACTAAAGTTAATTTCACTGAGACGATTGGGTAATTTGCCCCAACAATTCAATAGCCCTTCCAACCTTGGTTACATTGGCTGTGCTCATACTAAATTTATCTTTGTTTTCTTTGAGTTGAAATACTCGGGGTTGTTTTTGCACAAATTGAATGAGTTTCAAAAACACATGCGATTGATAATAAGGCGACTGTGGATTAGAAACAAAATACACAACCATAGCACTGTTTTTGAGCAAAATACGTTCAATACCTATACGCATAGCAAGCTGGCGAAGTCGCACCACGTTAAGCATTTCCAAAACAGGAGTAGGTAATTCGCCAAATCGATCAGAAAGCCGATGTTCAAATTCGCGAAGACTTTCCTCGTCCTGCGCATTGTCCAGTTCGCGATAAAGTTTTATACGCTCGCTAATATTCTCGACATAAAACTCGGGAATCATAATTTCCATATCGGTATCGATCTGGCAGTCGGTTACATAACGTTGATCTTCAACTACATTTTTAATTGGCCCATCAACTGCCGGCTCGTCGGTAAATAGCTCTTTGAACTCTGTTTCTTTCAATTCCAAAATAGCTTCGTTCAATATGCGTTGATAGGTCTCAAAACCTATTTCGGCAATAAAACCGCTTTGTTCAGCTCCTAAAAGATTGCCTGCCCCTCTAATATCGAGATCTTGCATGGCTATACTGAACCCACTACCCAATTCCGAAAAGTCTTCTAAAGCTTTGAGCCTACGGCGGGCTTCCTGTGTAAGCGTATTGATGGGCGGAACCAACAGATAGCAAAATGCCTTGCGGTTAGAACGACCTACTCGTCCTCGCAATTGGTGCATATCGCTCAAACCAAAGTGATGCGCATCGTTTATAAATATGGTATTGGCATTGGGTATGTCGAGCCCCGATTCTATGATAGATGTAGCAATAAGCACATCGAAATCGCCAGCTATGAAGCCCAGTATAATCTTCTCAAGTTGATCGCCTTCGAGCTGCCCGTGAGCCACAACGGTTCTAACACTGGGAACTATATTCTTTATTGCCCTTTCGAGCTCAAAAATATTTTGAATACGGTTATTGATAAAAAACACCTGTCCTCCCCTCGAAATCTCGTAATTGATAGCCTCACGAATAATGTCTTCGTTGAAAGTATGCATTTCGGTAACAATGGGATGTCGATTGGGCGGCGGTGTGCTAATGATGGCCAAATCGCGAGCGCCCATCAACGAAAACTGCAAAGTACGGGGGATTGGTGTAGCGGTCAAAGTCAATGTATCGACATTGGCTTTTAGATTTTTAAGCTTCTCTTTTACAGCAACACCAAACTTCTGCTCTTCGTCAACAATAAGCAAACCCAAGTCTTTAAACTTCACATCGGCCGAAACCAAGCGATGTGTACCAATTAGTATATCTACCCTACCCTCGGCAAGGTTTTTCAATGTTTCTTTTTGCTCTTTTGCCGATTTGAAACGGTTGATATAATCGACATTGCACGGCAAGCCCTTGAGACGTTCGCTAAATGTTTTGAAATGTTGCAAAGCCAATATAGTAGTAGGAACAAGAACAGCCACCTGTTTGCTATCAGCAACTGCCTTAAATGCAGCACGTATAGCTACTTCTGTTTTACCAAAGCCCACATCGCCACATACAAGCATATCCATAGGCATTTCGACCTCCATGGCTTTTTTTACAGCTCTTGTAGCCTTTTCCTGATCGGGAGTGTCTTCATATATAAACGATGCTTCCAACTCCTGTTGCATATACGTATCGGCCGAAAACTGAAACCCCTTTGATTCCTTGCGTTTGGCATATAGCTTTATCAGATCCTTGGCTATATCCTTTACTTTGCTCTTGGTAGTTGCTTTTAGCTTCTGCCAAGCGCCACTACCAAGCTTATATATTTTAGGCTCGCTTCCTTCCTTGCTTTTGTACTTCGATATGCGGTGTATAGAGTGAATACTAATGTACAGCACATCGTTGTCCTGGTAAACGAGTTTTATTACCTCCTGCCACTTGCCATTGGTTTCTACTTTCTCGATTCCGCCAAACTTTCCAATTCCATGATCGATATGCACCACATAATCTCCAGGGTGCAGATCGGTGAGCTCACTCAAGGTAAGCGCTTCGGCACGTGTAAACTTTTGCTGTATTTTATATTTGTGAAAACGCTCAAAAATCTGATGATCGGTGTACAGACAAATTTTCAGGTCATTGTCGACAAAGCCCTCGTGCAGAGTAAAAGAAAGTGGCGTAAAATGCACTTCTTTATCTATGCTTTCGAAAATACTCTTTAACCTATCGAACTGCCCCGAGTTTTCGCTCAGGATGCAAACTTCAAAGCCATCTTCCTGTCGCTGGTGGATATTTTGTGCCAAAAGCTCAAAATTCTTATTGAACGAAGGTTGTGGAGCGGTATTGAAATGCACCTTCTCTGCCTTTGTAAATAAATACGGCCCTTTCAGCTCAACCACACTCGTATTTCTGATTTGGGCAACAAACTCGGCCGAAGTAAGCAATTCGGGCGCCAAACACACTTCATCTTCATAACTATCGTCGGTATGATGCCACGGACTATCGACCAATGCCTGCATTCGGCTGCAGGTCTGCTCGGCTTGCATAAACCACAATATTTTTCGATCGGGCAAAAACTCTAGCAATGAAATAGACGATTCCTTGGAGCCAACCTTTTGCATATCGGGTACAATTACCACATGTTCAATTTTCGAAAGCGAGAGCTGGTTTTCTATATCGAATTTCCGAATGCTATCGACCTCGTCGCCAAAAAAATCGATGCGATAAGGATGCACATCGGCATACGAAAACACATCGACGATACTTCCGCGTACCGAATATTGCCCGGGACCATAAACAAAGTCGACTCGCTGAAATTGGTATTCGTAAAGTGCATCTTTCAGAAAATCGATCGATATTTTTTCTCCAACACTCAAGTTCAATGTGTTTTTCGAAAGTTTGCCACGCGAAGTTACTTTTTCGGCAAGGGCATCGGAGTATGTTATTATTAAACACCCCTTTCTTTCGGGTATCGAAACCATGGCATTGAGCAACTCAGTACGTTGAATCATTCCCGACTCGTCGATAAGATCTGCATGCCCTGGGCGCTTGTACGACGAAGGAAAAAAATACAAAACATCTTCGGGCAAAAGATTTAGCAGATCATTTGCCAAATACGATGCACTTTCTTTGTCGTCGCAAACAATAATATGGATTTTCGAATTCTCATTTTGAATATTGGCAAGCAACACCGACAACGAAGAGCCTGTAATACCCGGCAGATGAACAAATGCATTATCTCCTTTAAGAAGATTTTGCAGTGCATTAAATGCAGCTTGTTGACTATATAATATTCGGAGATCGGTCATTGAAATTTTAAAGAAAAAGAAAGCCAAAATTAATGATTATTTCCAATCTTCTATTGTCATTAGCAATTTGTAATAAATTCTCTACATTTACAAAACAAAAAGTCTCACACAATGGCACTGCCCGAAATTACCAACACAAACATTTCGTCGTTTTTCGACAAAGAAACCATTGTGCGCGAAACAGCCGAACAAATAATGAAAGATTTTGCAATGTTTGGGGTTACAATTACGTTCTCGGGCAATATTTCTGGAGCATACACCGAGTTGCTCGAACAATTGGTCAATCAGGTCGACTCGCTCATGTATAGCAATAGTCAAAAGCTCATGTCGGTGCTTTACCAAATCGACATTTCGAAACGAGAACTAGAAAAAACCAATATTGATCTCCCCCACCTCAACGAAACTGAACTTATTTCGCATCAAATCATTGTAAGAGAATTGAAAAAAGTGCTTACCCGGCATTATTTTAAAACGCAAGCGTCGCAAATAAACTTTAAAGAAATCAAGAATTAATATACAACCGAAACTCCAATATTTGGACTCTCGGGGTTAACATCAATACTCAATCGCGATGGAATCACAACCAAGTCCATATCTTCCATGGGTATAGCTCCTAAAAGAACTTCGTTGCCTAAAACCAATGCTCCAACAAAACCCGTTCTATTCTTAAATTTAATTTCAATAGGACCAACATAAGAAACCAGTTTTTTGCTACCATCTGCAATCGTCACTTCTTTTTTATCGATTACGTGCAAATCGAGTTGTAACATGATATGTTCTGGAATACACAAATGCAATGCATCGGTATCGACAAGCGAGACTACTTCAAGAGGCTCAAGTTCTGAACGTCTTGGATTTCTCAATTGAATTTTTGCCCTCACAAGTCCCATTTGTTTTTTTTTACAAATATACATTTTCTCAAAGGCAAAATTCAATAAATCAAATCACAATTTTACATCAATTGCTTATGAACTAAATAGATTCTGAACCTATCTGCTATACTTGTCATTTAGCCCAATTCCATTAAATATCATATCCTTGCACTTCTCAATTCGTCCTATTCTTGTATGCGATTGTTTGGGTTGCGAAAAATGAATAATGTAGCCCCTTTGTCGTCCAGGAGTTAATGAGTAAAATGCCTTTTGAAAAACCAAGTCTTCCTCAAAAGCTTGCTGCAATTCACTTGGAATAGGCTCTGGGTTTTTAATAGTTTCTACCTTAATTCCAGATTCTTCGATTGCAATTGCTTCTATGATGTATTGATTCAATATATCTTTTAATTTCTCAATTTCATCGACCTTTGTAAATTTCACAATCCTTGCCGATTGTATGTTTGCTTGTTGTTGAAGAATGTTGTGTGTATCTGTCAAAAGAACACCTTTGAAAAAAGCTATGTTGGCCGATCCTTTCTGTGTACTGATCAAAACTATGTTCTTGCCATTATTAGTATAAACAGGAACGCCCCATTTAATTTCTTCTGTCAAGCCTGTTTCCAAAACGATCTGTCTCAGAAACTCCAATTCTTCTCGCCAATTATTGACCTTACATTGCGGAGTACCTCCATACTTACAACGCATGCAACCATCAATCATATATTTGTCAACCTTCAGATTCATCGAATGTTTGATTAGAAAACAAACTCGTAAAATATAAAATTACGTAAAAATCGTTATTTTTTATGTAATTTAAAATTGAAAATCTAATTGTGTTTGAAGAGAATGCGCAAAAATATTTGCAAGTAAAACTAAAAAAGGCTTCCGATAAAATCCTGAAAGCCTTACAAACATTGGTGGAGAATATCGGAATCGAACCGATGACCTTTTGCATGCCATGCAAAATATAAGCCTTTTTTGATGTTTTCATTTAGCTTTTATTAATACTTAAATAATTGATAAATAGTAATTATACTCAATTTTATATTATCATTTATTTTCATATTATTTCATTTATTTATTACCTTTGTTTGCAAATTGTTTGCAAATGAAAAAGAAGCATAAAGAAGTCGAAAGCCTTTATTTTACTACAATTAAAGGAATAACAATTGCTACGATTTTAGACACTCGTTTGCAAAAAGAACGAGATTGTTACCCGATTAAGTACAGATTAATTTTTCAAAGAAAACTTTGCTACTATAAAGCTGGTTTTGATATGTCATTAGATGAATGGCAACGATTACCTAAAACAAAAGACAAAACGTTAATAACTACAAGAAGGTTAATTGAAAACGGATTCAATTCAATCGTTGAGAATGTTATTGAGTTAGTTGATGACAATAAATTTAGTTTTGAAAATCTCAATAATCGTTTAGGAAAAGGGAATACAAGCGACATTTTCGAGCTATTCAACAATAAAATAAATAAACTAAAGGAAAACGGCAAAATTGGAACAGCCGAATGGTATTACTATTCTTCAAAAAGCTTGTTAAAATTTATCAATAACGACAATATTCTTAATCGAAAGAAAAAACGCAATGAAATAAGCCCCGAATACTCTATCAATACTCTAAATATAAAAAGTATTACACCCGATTTTTTGGAACAATACGAAGAATGGTTATTGGATTGCGGTAAAAAATATACAAGTATTTCAATGTTTATGCGAGGTTTACAAGCCGTTTTGAACGATGCTATTACTTTGGGTATTATTACTAAAAATCAGTATCCGTTTGGAAAGGGCAAATATGAACGACCTGAAGGCGAAGGGCGCAAATTGGCTTTAGATTTAGACGAAATAAACAAGCTTATGAACGCTCCAGTTGTTAGTGATTATGAAAAAAGAAGTCGGGATTTATTCTATTTTAGTTACTTATGTTATGGCATTAATATAAACGACTTGTTGAGGTTAAAATATTCAAACATAATAGACGGTGAAATATTTTATTTCAGAGCTAAAACAAAGAGTAAGAGCAAAAAGAAAACCGAAATTAAAGCTCCATTATTGCCACAAATGGAAACTATTATCAACAAGTGGGGTAATACCGATAGAAGCCCCCAAAACTTTATATTCCCATTTTTTAATAATACCAATACACCAATAGAAGAAAAAACCACTACAAAGAGCCTTATTAAGCTAATGAACGACAATTTAAAGGCAATTGGTAAAAGAGTAGGGATTGACAAAATAAGCACTTATACAGCACGTCACAGCTTCGCCACCGTATTAAAACGAAGTGGTGTTGGTGTTGAGTTTATTAGTGAAAGTTTAGGACATAGTGACCTTAAAACAACCGAAAATTATTTAGCTTCATTTGGAAAAGATGTTCGAAAAAAGAATTCTGAATTTTTAACAAATGCAAAAGCTTAAAAACTGAATTTAAAAATGAATACAATTGAAATCATAGAAAGCGGTTTTGTCAAAGCTTTTATTTCTGAATACTTTGAGTATAAAACATATTCAATCAATCCCGACAAAGATAGGTTGCTTTATATTTTATGCAGTAATGAAAATGAAAAGCAGCAAGTTACAAACAAGCAAATTGAGATTATAAAAAACGAAATACAAAAGTTGGGATATGAAGAATTAAGCTATTCGTATTTATTGAGCTGCAAACCTGAAAGTAGAGATTATATTGAATACAATCAAAGATTTGAATTTTGGTTAATTAGATTTTGCGAAGTATTTATTGAAAGTATAGAAACGTTCACTCCATTTATTTCAGCTATTGAATTGCATAAAGACGACCCAACAAACGAAAATTTAGAATATGAAATTAATAAATTGTATCCCGACATTCAAAAACTAAATGAAGACAATTTGCCGTATATTATTGAACGTGAAAATGAGTTGTTGAATGATATTGAGTTTACTATTTGCGAGTATAAAGAAAACGACTATTGGGAATTTGATTTTGAAGAATATCATAAGTTTATTGATATAAATAAACCTATTGAAATATTAATAAATTTAAGTGAGTTGCTTGTTCAGTTAGAAAGACTTGAAACTTTTAAGAGTTTTTTAATAGAAGACAATCAATCAGAAACAAAAAACGAGGTCTCTAATAGTTGTATTGATATTATCGACAATAATGATAAATACATACCAATTTATGATAAACTAATTAATAAACATATCGAAACCGATTATAAAATATTTGTTCAGGTTTTAAACTATAAACGAATATTAAACGATACTGATAAAATTAAATGGGTTTCCGACAAAGTACTGGCAATCAAATTTAAAGGCTGTATTGATTTTTCAATGAAACAATTTAACGATTGCTTTTTCCATAAAGACGGTAAGAAATTTCACGATAAATTTGACGGCAAAGGTAGCCGAACACCCGACTTTGAGCAATTATGTAAAGAATTTTCCGACATATTGAAAGCCTTGTAAATAATGAGTTTTATAAAATTATTAAAATTCTTTCCGACAAAAACCGACAAACAAAGTCGCATTAAACATTGATTTTCATATAGTTGCATATTTTTTCATTTGTATTTTTGTTAAAAAGATTTAGCACAAAAATCTGATAACAATTTTAAAAAATACAAATGGAAAATATTTTATTAGTTCAGAAAACCGATTTACAAGCTTTTGCAGTCGAATGTGTTCGATTATATTCCGAACAAAACAAAGTGATTGCACCCGAGATTAACGATGCACTTACCAAAGACCAAGCACTACAATTTTTAACAGCCAACGGCTACCCGCTTTCGTCCTCAACGTTCTATCAGAAAACAGCCACAAACGAAATACCTTGTCGAAGAATCGGAAAACGATTGTTGTTTAGTCGTCAACAATTGCAGTTATTTATCAATGAAAAGGCAGTAAACAAGGTTAATTTTAAAGTTGATGCTACAAAACATTTGGCAGTTGTTGCAAACAAAAAAAGCTTTTAACCATGAGAAAAAGCGAAGCAATAACAGCACTCGAAAACATGGCAATATCGGAGGCGAAAAGTAAATTCCCATCTTTGCCACATTCTCACTTTGTAAACACCCGAAAATACAGCGACAACAGCGCAAATAAGCTAACTAAATGCTGCATTGATTGGCTTAGATTAAACGGACACCATGCCGAACGTATTAACACCACTGGAACAATCCGCAATAATTGCAAAGTTGTAACTGATTGCATTGGACGAAGCCGACAAATTGGAACGTTAATATGGACGAAAAACGGAACTACTAAAGGTAGTTCGGACATTCACGCTGTCATTAATGGCAGGGCTGTATTTATAGAAATAAAGTTCGGAAAAGATTTTCAAAGCGAAGCGCAAAAAGACTTTGAAACCACAGTCACCAAAGCAGGGGCGCAATATCTCATTATTAAAGATTTTCAACAATTATTCGATTGGTACAAAAAACAAAGCCCAGCGGGAACTGGACTTCTAAAAACATTATAACATGAAAACAGTAACAAATATCAACAGCAACAAAGATACATATTTTCAAAGTCAATTTAAAAAAATTGAGAGCTATTTTAGAGATTATACAGCAACTCGATACATGGCTGAAACCGATACAGGAATTCCATTGCAAAATATTTGTAGATATTGCGAAAAGTTATTCAAAAGTAATAAAATAGCAGTTGTTCGAAAAGCCAAATGTCAACAGTCAGGTTGCGACAATGTGCAATACCTAACTACAAACCCAGAACTATTCCCAAAAGACAATCAACTTAAACTATGGGAATAATGAAGGTACATAAACCTATAAAATTATTCATTCCAAAGTCGATGCTGCAAGTGGTCAATGAGAATATAAAAACCAACAAGGAAAATTATATTTATATCATTCACCACTTGCTTACAATACCAGCAAAAGACAAAAGGTTTAGAGAAACCAACGAAATACAATTCGTACCTATAAACAAGAAAAAACTAAAATGTTTATTCAATTGTAATATAGATAGATATGTAAAATTATTACAAAATTACGGATTAATAGAATGTGATAAAGTTTATAAGAAAGGCGAAAAATCATTCCACTATCGTATAAACCCACAATTCAAATTTGATTGTAATTACTACGAATTGCAGCCCGATACAGAACTGTTTAAAAATCTGATTTACTCTATCAACAAAGAAAAGTCTAATTATAGCAAATTAGAGCCATATCTCAATGAGATGCGAAAAGAGTTTATGAATATTCAATTCGACTTAGATAGTGCTTTAGAATGGGTAAAAGAGCTACCAAACGACCACAACAAAGCGATTTACTCATTAATGGCTTATCAATTTTCAGATAGTCGATTCAGATACTACAAACGGAACGATACTAATAACAGATTGGATACTAATTTGACCAATCTAAAATCTGATTTAAGACGATTTATAATTGGCGACTATGTTAGTATTGACTTAAGTAACTCGCAGCCGTTTTTATTAAGTATTCTATTTGAAAAAATGGGCAAAATTTTAACTCATTTCACATTAAAGAAATTAGACTTCAAACAAACCACAATCACAGGAATATTAAACAATAAGTACCTTCCCTTATGTTTACATAATGACATATTAGAGCTTGTTAATTATTTTGGTATTCAATGTTTTAAGACCTTGTTATTAATCCGTAAAAACGACCATAATTCAATATTTACGGATTTATCACAGTTCAAAAAGTGGACGAAAGATGGTATTTTGTATGATGAATTTGTAAAAAAACACTCCGAACAATTAACCAGGGATAAGATAAAAAATATCATGTTTGAAGTCCTATTCTCAAAAAATAAGGTATTCGACAAAAATAGATACTACATACCGTTTGAAAAAGAGAAACAAATATTTTCAAGTGTATTCCCGACAATTCATAACATTATCGAAGCCCTAAAGGAAAAAGACAATGCCAAATTAGCTATTTACTTACAACAATTTGAAAGCAGTCTATTTATTGACAAAATCGCAAAGCAACTGGTCGAAAGTAACATTATACCGTTAACGATACATGATTCAGTTATTGTACCCCAAAACAAGGAAAGACAGGCTTTAGAAATAATACAAGCAGTATTTAAAAAAGAAGTTGGCATTAATCCAACTTTTAAAATTGTAAATCTATCAAAATGAAAATTAAAATACTAAAGGCGACAAGCCCCGAACTCGAGGGAATTACTCTAAAATTAGAGCAAATAACAGATATGTTATATCAATGCAAAAATACAGGTATTGAAATTGTCGATACATGGGACGAAATAAGCTACTTACACAAATTTGCAGTTGAAAGTAGATGCAAAATATATTTTGATTTGCACCTATTCCAAACAACCGAAAAGGGATTAATATTTATAGAAGAAATTAAATTTATATCGTTGTAACAGTTTAGTAAACAACAAAAAAATACAAAAATGGGATTACCAAAAAATCGAACCAACAACCCCGAAGGGCGACCAAAAGGCAGTAAAAACAAAACAAGCGAAGAAATTAGAAGCATGGTTCAATCATTCGTTGAGGCGAATATATCGAAGCTACAATCAGAATTCGACCAATTAGCACCCGATAAGAAGTTAATATTTATCGACCGTATGCTTAGCCATGTATTGCCAAAGCCATTGAACGAACTGGAAAAGCTAACAGATTATGATTTAGACGAAATTATAAAACGATTGAAAAATGAATAAAAGAGCCGAAAAAATAAATGCTATTCGAGAATTGACAGGCAATAAAGCACATTTAAAAGAAAATGAAGGTTATATTCTACTTACTTTAGATACAGCAACAGGAACAACAACCGAGCAAGTTGTTAACGATGGTATTTATCGCAAACCAAATGAAAGGACATTTCATTTAGTTGATGGTTTGCATTTGAACCACCCCGACTTTCCGAACGAACATAAAAAAGCTTTAGAGTTACTTGTAAATTATTTTTAAGATGAACCGTAAACAGAAAATAGAACAAATTAGAGCTGGTATAAAACCTGAGAAAATACAACGTTATGCAATTTGGGCTTTTGAGAATGAAGACGGCACGTATGAAGTTAATGGACGGGATTTAATAAATAAAACCGATATTAAAGGAATTTACACCAAAGATGAATTATATCAGTTAGAGAAAGGCGACCAACGTTATTATGCATTATCATTTCATATTATAGGAATCGACAGTCCAGTTGACAAAGCCCAAAAAAACAACGAAACATTTATTGATTTTAGCCAATAATTGAATAGTTAACTATCAAAATGAATTGTTTTTCGAACGTTAAAAAAAAGAATAGAAGCTATAATAAACCCTTGTTTGCAAATTGTTTGCAAGGGCATAAAAAAAGCCTCCAGAAAAAACCTGAAAGCCTTACAAACATTGGTGGAGAATATCGGAATCGAACCGATGACCTTTTGCATGCCATGCAAACGCTCTAGCCAACTGAGCTAATCCCCCTTATATTTAGAGTGTGCAAATATATACAAAAAAATAAATTCAACAATAATAAAAATTTTCTTATTTTTTTTCAATTAGTCAAAGACCCTTACGTCATTTTTTTACTAATTTCGGGTTTTCAAATTTGCATAACATTAAATATTACTAAGTCAATAATACACAATATCATGGCCGATTTTAATTATAAAAAAACATACCCTATCGATAAAGATGCAACTCGATACCGATTGCTTACCAAAGATTTTATATCTGTAACCGAATTTGAAGGCAAAAAAATCTTGAAAGTCGACCCCAAAGGTTTAGAACTTTTGGCTCAGGAAGCCATTGCCGACGTATCATTCTATTTGCGAAGCTCACACATGGAAAAGCTTGTTAAAGTACTCGACGACCCTCAAGCAAGCAGCAACGATCGCTTTGTAGCTCATACAATGATCAAAAACCAAGTAATATCGGCCGAGGGCGAACTCCCTACTTGCCAGGATACCGGCACAGCCACCATTGTTGCCAAAAAAGGCGAACAGGTTTGGACTGGAGCCGACGATGCCGAATACTTGTCGCGCGGGGTCTTTAACACATACCGCGATCGTAACCTGCGCTATTCGCAAATTGTACCCTTCAAAATGTTTGAAGAAAAAAACTCGGGAACCAACCTTCCTGCTCAAATCGACATTTATTCCGAAAAAGGCAGCTCTTACGAATTTCTTTTTGTAACAAAAGGAGGCGGTTCGGGCAACAAAACATATTTGTATCAGCAAACACCTGCCATCCTGAACGAAGATTCGCTCACAAAATTTTTCAAAGAAAAAATCAAAGATTTGGGAACCGCTGCTTGTCCTCCCTATCACTTAGCTGTTGTAATTGGCGGCACATCGGCCGAAGCCAATCTCAAAACAGTGAAACTTGCATCGGCTCATTACCTCGATCACTTACCAACTCAGGGTAGCGAAGCTGGTCATGCTTTTCGCGATCTCGAGTGGGAACAAAAAATCCAAACCATGTGCGAAGAACTGGGCATGGGTGCACAATTTGGAGGTAAATATTTCACCCACGACATACGGGTTATACGCATGGCTCGTCATGCCGCATCGTGTCCAATAGGCATAGGTGTTAGCTGTAGCGCCGACCGCAACATCAAAGCAAAGATTACCGAAGATGGCCTTTTTATTGAAGAAATGGAACGTAATCCGGCTCGCTTCCTTCCTGCAAAGAGTCCCGAAATGAAAGCACCTGTCGAAATTGATCTCGACCAGCCTATGGAAGATGTTCTTAAAATACTTTCGCATCATCCGGTCAAAACACGTCTCAATCTAAAGGGTACACTTATTGTAGCGCGCGACATAGCTCATGCTCGAATCAAACAAATGCTCGACGAAGGCAAGACAATGCCCGAATATTTTAAACGTTACCCAATATACTACGCCGGACCAGCCAAGACTCCAAAAGGAATGGCATCTGGAAGCTTTGGACCTACAACAGCCGGACGTATGGACTCGTATGTCGACCTGTTTATGCAACATGGCGGATCGATGGTGATGGTTGCCAAAGGAAACCGCTCGGCTCAAGTGCGCGAGGCCTGCAAAAAGCATGGTGGTTTTTACCTCGGTTCTATTGGTGGGCCAGCGGCTATTTTGGCAAAAGAAAACATTAAATCGGTCGAATTGGTCGATTTCGAAGATTTAGGAATGGAGGCTATTCGAAAAATTACAATCGAAAATTTCCCTGCATTCATCATTTGCGACGACAAAGGAAACGACTTCTTTCTCGAATTTTAATATTTCGATTCTATTGATATATTTTGTTTCTTTCGCGATTGGTCAAACAAGCCTTATGTAAGTTGTATAGGCTTGTTTTTTCTATAGAACTAAGCATTCGCAAATGATTGAAACGCTCAATAACTTGTTTTTGTCGTATCTTCAATATCGGGCAATTGTTGGTTTCAACTCTCATTGGGCATTCAAACATCAGACCGTTTAAAATTGCTTCGGGATTTTTTGCGCTTTCAGAACTGTATCCTATTTCAAAAGAATTGATTATGCTCCTGATTCGTTCTAAAACATTTTCATTTTTCGACAAAAAACCATAAGCACCTGCGTTGAGTATTTCTGTAACATATTGACTATCGTCGTATGCCGACAGAGCAAATATTTTTAAATCGGGAAAAAGCTTTGAGGCTGTTGAGGTAGCATCTACACCATTTATTTCCGATTGCTCGGTTTCCATAAATACGATATTGGCTGGAAACTCTTTTATTTTTTCAAGAAATTCTTTCCCATTGGAAGCTTCAGAAATTTCGTTTATTCTGTTTTCAAACTCACTCAAAAGCATATCTCGCATTCCTTTCCTGAAATATGGCTTACTGTCGACCAACATAATATTCAAGCCTCTATCGCTATCTATTTCCTCCCCTGTCAACATTTTCATATTATTTACGCCCCACTTCCATACAGCTACAAACCCAAATGCATTCAACTGAACAACAACACAAAACACTATGTAAAAAAACTATTAGGGTATGAGATTTCAAAATCGAAGTTAGTGGCAAAAAAAAGTTTTTGGTTTCGGATTTTACTACAAAAACATAGTAGAAATACTATTTTCGAATGCTGCAATATTGGCATTATCCTGTATAAACGAATTAAGCCCCGATGTCTCGGGGCTTAATTCAAATTACTAACTAACCTATAAAACCTAACTAACCTATGAGAAAATTTAAAAAAATATCGTTTGAAAAAAGTAGCTCTAAAACTTTTGTATCGAGCTTCCTTTTTTGTTTTAACTATTATTAATTGTTCTGAAAGTACTTTACTTTCTGATAATTGACACTTACCTTCGATGGGCATTTCATATGGCAATACATTAAATCTTGCTTATCGCGCACCGAAAGGCTTTTGAACCAAGCAACCTTTTCGCTACTAGTTTTTTTGTGTAACCAACCAAAGAAACAATTTCTAGAATCTTTACCATAAGGGCAAAAAAACATACCCTGCATGATCACTTCATCAATTCCGGTTATGCATTTTGTTTTCATTATTCTTGTATTTTGTTTCTACATTACAAAAATACTTCACATCAAAATTGTTCAACTAAGTGAAAATACGAGATCTTTGAAGTATATATACTATTTGTCAGATGGTATTTATACTATCCGATGTCTGTTTCCTTGTCTGTACCTTCGTTAGTATCATTATGGCACAATTCTTCAGACCAAAAAATCTTTTTGAAAACAGCCCACCATTCATCAGGATCGACTTTTATTTCAAGTATTTGCATGATTTCTCTTTTTTAAATAAATAATTAGAATTCCACCGATAACCACTACAGTGCCTATTAACTGATATACACTTACACTTTCGCTCAGCAAAGCAGCCGAGAAAGCAAGTGTACAGATAGGTCCTAAGCAACTCACAATTGCAATATTTGAAGAACCCAATTTTTCGATGGCTGCATTGAACATATACACAGGTATAACAGTCGAAAAAACACCCATTATTAGACAATACCAATACACGTGTTGATCAAAACCACTTACCTGAGCTTTTCCTACTATAATCACATGTAAAATAATACATACACTCATCGATACTATTGCTATGGTTGTAAAACGCACAGATCCCATACGACTAATAAGCCCATCGGCTATTGTAAGAAATATAGCATACGTAAAAGAACTCATTAGTATTAGAAATGCACCATACCAAAACTTGGTACTATTGTCGATCATCAACTTGTCGGCAAATGCAATAAACAAACCTGCATACGACACGCTAATAGCCAATACCTGGTAAAAAGATATTTTCTTGTTGGCAAATACAGCCGAAAGCACAATAACCATTGTTGGATAAAGAAATAAAATAAGCCGTTCAATACTTGCTTCGACATACAAAAGACCAAAGAAATTGAACAATGCCGACACATAATATCCCAAAACACTAATCAATGCAGTTAGAACAACATCCCTTGTATTGATTCCCTGCCATTCTCTGCGTTTTTCGAAGTAATAACCGATAATTAAAGCCAGGGGCAATGCAAATAACATACGAAAGTACAGTACTGTAAGTGGATCGGCTTTGTAAGCATAAGCCATTTTGGCAAATACCGATTTGGACGAAAACAAAACGACCCCTCCCAAAGCAATAGCTCCGGGAATAAGAATGTTGGTTTTGATTTGTTGATTGTTCATGGCTCTATGAATTAATTGTTTGAGAAAAGTGAAAATAAAAAAGCCCCTCAGGGTATCTGAGAGGCTTCGGGAGAATATTAAATATTCAAATGCTGTTTAAATTTGCTTTATAATGAGCAACCTGCATACAATTCCCTTTGCCTCTCTGCTTGTCTTCTTTGTTGCAGAAAGCCACCTTGTAATTGAAATATGCATGGTGCAATGAGTCATAGTTTATTCAATGAGACAACAAATATATTTTTTTATTTTTAAATATGCAAATTATTTAGAACTTATTTATTCCAACCATACTGATCATTAGTATAGTTCTGGAATATACGCAATCCAAACTCTGGAATAACAGCAAATAGGTGGTCAAATACCTCTGCTTGAATTTTCTCGTGACTTGCCAAAACCTTTTCAACTGTATATACAAATATTTCGATTGGCAAACCATTGGCATCGGGCTGCAATTCACGCACTAAAAAAGTATAGCCCTCTTTTTTCAGTATTCCATTGTGGTTTTTAAGGTAAGCTTCGGCATATACTCTAAAAAGTTGCATATTGGTTAGTGTCGAAATGTCTGTTTGCTCGTTTATCGAGGTTTCAGTTAATGAATGCTTTGACCATTTTTCTATAATGGGTTGGGGACAAAAACATATACTACGAATATCGATATTTATAGTCCTTTTTATTCTTCGTCCATCTGTAAGCTCAAGCCCACGCCAGTTCTGAAACGATTCGTTTACAAACGAATAGGTAGGTATAGGAGTTATGGTTTTATTGCTATTCAAAACTTTAACTGTGTTTAAAGAAATGTCGATAACAACGCCATCGGCACCTTTGGAGGGCATCTCGATGTAATCTCCAATTTTCAGAATATCGTTTGCCGAAATTTGTATACCGGCAATAAGTCCCAAAATTGCATCTTTGAAAACAAATAAAAGAACCGCAGTCATGGCACCCAATCCGGCAAACAAACTTGAAAGGTTGGTATTGAAAAGAGCCGAGACAATAAGCATTGCGAAAATGAAATACACCAATATTTTTACTACTTGCACATAGCCTTTTATCGAACGTCCTTTAGAAATTGGCAATTTGTGAAATATCTCGTGCAAAGCATTAATAAAGGCGATTAACACCATTTGAATAGATATAATCATATAGATACTACAGGCTTTCTCAATAGCTTTTATCCAACTTTCATATTCGTGCAAAACCAATGGCGACAGATACATAATAACCAATGCCGGAGCGAGATGCGATAGCTTATTGAACACTCCTTTTTCATATATTATATCGTCCCAATCGTTTTCGCTCTTATCGACCCATTGTTTAATGATTTTAACAATTATTTTCTTTACAATAAAATTGGCAATAACTGCCAATAAAACTATAATACCAAGCAAAATTACAATATTAAGCAAATATGCTATTTGAGTATGTACCCCCCAATTCATCAGTATATTTTCAATATACTTTTCAATCGATATAAAATTTGTGTCCATCATATTATTTTTAGTTTTTTTTCAGGCGGCAAATTTAAAAAACAAAAATTAAAAAAATTAAAATCTTTTTAAAGAACTATATAAACAAAAAATCCCCTCATTTAAAGGGGATTTTTTGAAAAATATAAAAATAATTATTTTACTTCAAGTAATTCAACATCAAAAATCAAAACTGAATTGGGTTTAATTTTAGGACTTTGAGGATTAGCACCATAAGCCAATTCCGATGGAATGTACAGCTTAAATTTAGAACCAACCGACATCAACTGAATTCCTTCTGTCCATCCGGGAATAACCTCGTTAAGCTTAAAAGTTGCTGGCTGACCTCTTTCGATAGAGCTATCGAAAATATTACCATCGATTGTTGTTCCTGTGTAATGAACAGTAACTTCACTTTCGGCAACTGGTTTTGCTCCGGTTCCTTGTTTAATTACTTCGTACTGCAAACCACTTGGAGTTGTTTGAACTCCCGGCTTCTTTTTGTTTTCTTCCATATATTTTTTGCCTTCTTCTGCATTTTTTTCAGACTCTTTCATTTGAAGATCTTGAAAATAAGTTTGAAGGTACATACCTACTTGTTCGTCGGTAAGTTTTAGGTCTTTATTTTGAGTAATGGCTTCTTCAAAACCTTTAGCAAAAAGTTCATAGTTGACTCCGCTAATACCCGATGGCTGCATTTGTTTGCCAATAGCTATTCCTAAATAATAACTAACAGTATCTATTTCTGTTTTAAGAGATTTGCTACCGCTTGTCTTGCACGACGAGAATGCTACACCGATTGCAAGCGCAGCAAAAATAAACTTTTGTATTTTCATTTTTATTTATATTAATTAATTACTGATTAATAGATTTTTCGAGAGAAAGTAGCTCAACTTCAAAAATAAGCACACTATTTGCCGGAATCGATTGCATGTCTTGTTCGCCATAACCAAGTTCCGAAGGAATATATAAAATCCATTTCGAGCCGGGCGACATTAATTGAAGTGCCTCAACCCAACCTTTTATTACGCCATTTACAGGAAATTGAATTGGCTCACCTCTTTGAACCGAACTGTCAAATACAGTGCCATCAATCAATGTTCCATGATAATGAACAGTAACTTTGTCTTTTTCGCTTGGTTTTTCTCCTACGGTGTCTTTTAATATTTTATATTGCAAACCGCTAGGAAGTACAACTACTCCTGGTTTCTTTTTATTTTCTTCCAAAAAGTCTTTTCCTTTTTTTGCACCCTCTAACTTCTTTGCCATTGCAGCTTTTTGCAAAAATTGCTCAACAAATTTATTGGCATTTTCGAGCGAAATAAGCGGAGTATTACCTTTTAAAACATCGAGCATCGCTTTCGAAAATTCTTTGGCATTAATTTCTGAAACGCCGGCTCCTTTAATGCTTTGCCCTATAAGTACTCCCATTGAATACGAAAGTGAATCTAAAGCGGTCATTACTTCAGTATTTTTTTCTTTCGGCTTTGCAAATATCGAACCTGCGGCAAACACGCAGAGCATTAAAACTGAATATAATAACTTCATTTTAGTCAATTTTTTAAATTTGAAGTGCAAACCTAATGGATTTTTCTTGGATTGACAAAAATAATAAAGTTAAAGAATAATAATTTATTAAAAATCACATTGAATAAAAAACTAAATCCATTAAGTTTACAAGCAAAATTTTACAAGTAATGTCAATGAAAGCAAATATACGTTGGGGTATTACCGGAACCGGCAATATTGCTCACAAAATGGCAGATACGCTCAAATTATTCAAGAAAGAAGGAGAGATTACCGCTGTCCTTTCTCGATCGCTCGAAAAAGGCGAGAAATTTGCCAAAGAATATAAAATTAAAAATGTTTTTACTTCTCTAGAAGAATTTGCAGCTTGCAAAGAGCTAGATATTGTTTACGTTGCTACTCCCCACAATTTACATAAAAGAGATGTTTTGGCTTCGTTAATTAACAGGAAACATGTACTTTGCGAAAAATCAATGGGCTTAAACGAGTACGAGGTTAAAGAAATGAACAATTTGGCTAAGGAAAAAAATTTATTCCTTATGGAAGCCATGTGGACAGCTTTTTTCCCAGCCACTCAAAAGATGTTAGAATTAATCAAAGACGGTAAAATTGGAAAAGTTCGTTTAATAGATATTCAGTTTTGTTTTTTGTCTCAAACCACAGACAATGAGCGTTGGTTTAACCGCGAATTGGCGGGTGGCGCTTTGCTCGATTTGGGTATTTATTGCATTTATCTTTCACAATTAATAATGAACCAATATCCCAAAAGCATAGCCGGAGAAGCATACTTTGGCAAAACAGGTGTCGACGAACAAAATGCTATAATACTCAAATATTCAGAAGGTCAACTGGCTGTTCTGACCAGTTCGCTTAAAACACAAGCAAAACAACACGCTACTATTTATGGTACAGAGGGATATATTGAGATCCCTCTTTTTTATCAGCCCGACTATTTTGTACTCAGAACTCATTCGGGGAAAAAGAAAAAATATTCGTTTAAAAGAAAAGGAACTGGATATCATTACGAAATTGGACAGGTAATAGCCGATTTGAAAAATAAAACCACCGAAAATAGTATTATTACACACCAACTAAGTCTCGATGTAGTTCGAATAATGGACACCATTCGCAAACAATGGAATTTGGTGTATCCATCTGAACATATTCTTTAGGGCATTGCAATAAACTCAAATTTTTCGCTAAACCACCCAACTGTGCTTCAATTAAATTCTACCGATCAGGGTCTTTATTAATAGATTTCGAGATAATTTGTTTGAGTTCAATTATTTCATTTCTAATCATTCTAATTTCAGAACTCAAATCTTTTTCACGATCAATGCTTGTGTTTTCAGACTCAATACCTAATTTTTTTCTATTGTTTTCATCGTCTGAATAACTCTGCATAGCATTAACAATTACTGCAATAAATAAGTTGAGCATAGTGAATGTGGCAATTAAAACAAAAGGCACAAAAAACATCCAAGCATATGGAAAGGTAGTCATTACAGGTCTCGAAATGCCCATTGACCAACTTTCGAGAGTCATAACTTGAAACAATGTGTAAAATGAATTGCCAATATCCCCGAACCATTCGGGATATGCTGGTCCAAATAATTTTGTTGCAATAACTGCAAATACATAATAAATTATAAGTAGTACTATTCCAATAGACAAAAGACCGGGAACAGCAGATAACAATGCTCCAATAACTCTTTTCATAGATGGAATAAGCGTGAAAATTCTAAGTACGCGCAAAACTCTAAGTGATCGTAATACAGAAAATGAACCACTATTTGGCAGTAGAGATATAAATATTACTATAAAATCAAAAATGCACCATGGATCTTTAAAAAATTTAGTACCTAAAGCAATTATTCTTAATATTATTTCAATAACAAATACAGTAAGGATGCTTATATCCAAAATTCGCAATAGTTCTCCACAACTACTCATAACAAATGGATTGGTTTCCAAACCAAGGGTTATGGCATTGAAAATTATAAGAGTTATTATTGTGTTTTTAATCCATGATTTCTCAAGAAAAAGCGATAGTTTATTTTGCCAGTTATAATTTACGTTATTAGCGTTTTGCATATCATTTTTTTGCAATATTAATAATAATTATTAGTTTTTAAAATCTTCAACTGCACTTCGATTTTGTATTTTCATTAGCTTTTGCTATGATATTGTTTTCCATCGAATGTCTGCTTTTTGTATTTCTATGATTGAATATGTTAAATCGTACTTTTAATGATTTAATTTTGCTAATGTCCAAAATTAAAAAACATGAATGCACAATATATCCAGTTAAATGTACCGCTCAGTTTTAAACAGGTAATTGGTATCGTAAAACAATTATCGCCTAAAGAAAAACAGCAACTAGGTGAAGTGATTTGGACAGAAAAGAGTATCACCGATATTGAGGTTCCTGAAGAATATAAACAAATTGTAAGGCAACGGTTAAAACGTATGGATGAACATCCTGAATGCACTATGACTTGGGAAGATATAGAACGCAAAATACGGTTGTAGTGTGAATTTTAAATTGATATATGCGGCCGAAGTCTACAACGATCTCCAACAAAATATTGATTGGTATAACGAAAAACAAACCGGCTTAGGTGTTCGTTTCTTTAAAGCTGTAAAAGAACAAATCTCACTCATTAAGAAAAACCCCCGTTCGGCATATCGTCCCACTACGCCGTATCATTAAAGGCCTCTGGCCTCTGTTTCTTCTCTCCCTCAAACTTTCGCCGTACCGACTGTTCCATTCTCGGCTGTTTGCTTGGCTGCTGAGAATCGGCCTTTGCGTTGGGCGAGGGTGTTGTTGTATTTTTCTATGCGGCTGTTGAGCTCGCGTACAAATGGCTCGTGGGCTTCGGTGCCATTGATGAGCATAAGTGCATCGAGGCGGTCGGCTATGGCACGGAAGGAGGCATCGGCGTCGGTGCGCACGTGCTGCATGCGTAGCTCGGTTTTGTTGGCATCTTCGGTATAGCGACTTTTCATCAGTGTGTCGAATGCTTGGTTGCGATTGGCAAGCTCGGCTATCCAATCGGACAAACCGAGTAGATTGATATCGTTGGCGTAGGTCGTTTGGGCCTCCTGCACCAGTTTGTTGATGGCGGCTGTTTCCTGGTCGTAGGGTTTGCGGGCAATGTTGCCATACTGGTCAAAAGCTATTTTCAAGTGAACAGCGGCAGCGTGCTTGGCTGGGTCGAAATGGTTGAGAGCCGATTTGAGGGCATCGCTCAGTCCGCGGAATATCTGGTCGCGCTGGTTGTCGGCATCGGCCAGTTGCTGGCTGGTGGCACTCTTGAGTATTACCTGAAGGGCTTGTTGCTCTTGTTCTACACAGGCAACGAAGGCGCCAAATACTTGCTCAATATTAAGTGCTGCGGCGCCAAACTGCTTTACAAGGTCGGCAAACTCGGTGGCAAACTGTAGGTGTTCTTCGTTGTGAAGATGCGAAAGGTTGATTTTGCTTGTTTTCATTGTTTCTAAAGATTATTATGTTGGGTTATATAATTGCGAATGTATTATTTGCCGTTGCAAGGCTACGACAGACCGTAGTTATATTGCGGAGGAGGCTCGTAGAACTACCGAAAGCTATTATTGTTTTGCGGAGGAGGGCGGTAATACTCCGAGATACGATTTTTGTATTGCGGTGGGGTTTCGTAATAGTACGAGATACCATTGTTTTGTTGCGAAGGGCTTTTGTAGTATTACTGCCTATCTCCGCATGCAAAAGATGGCATGCTGTAGTGTTACTGCTTATGTTAATACAATAATTATGGCTAACTGAATGTTTGCGGTTTGCAAAAAACCAAGAATGAATCTTTGAAGTTTGATTGTGGCTTAGTTGTATAGTTGTTTTTGCTTTCATAGGTCTGATAATGGCTGCATTGGCTTTAAATGCATCCTTACTTGTTCAATTTAAAGATTGAAAAGTTCGCTACGAAAATAAAAATTATTTCTAAAACGATTGTTAAAAATTTATAAATTTTTTATAAATTAATACAAAAGAGCTAAGATGCATTAGGAGTTTTTGAACGCAAAGACGCGAAGGCGCAAAGGAATAAAACATTGATGAATAACTCAGGTTCTCATAACTCTTCCCGCATAGCTAAAAAAGCATTGTGAAGGAGGTCTTTAAAATTTGTATTGTTAAAAATATAATTGTGAATTATCTTTACAATTATATTTTTCGGGCATGCTTGTAAAAGTAGCAACAATATTTGTTGCCCTTTTACATATTAAGAGCAATCATTTACCCTATAAACAAATTTTTATGCATACTTATCGTATTATATTGACACAAGAACCAGAAGGTGGTTATACTGTAGTTGTTCCGGCTCTACCAGGTTGTATAACTTATGGCGACAATGTGAACCATGCTATCGATATGGCAAAAGAAGCCATTGAAGGTTATTTGAAAGTTTTAAAAGAACAGGGAGAAGATATACCCGACGACAGTCGTTCACTTGAATATTCTCTAACTTTAGCTTCCTAAATCATGAGCAACATTCCTTCGCTAACTCCAAAAGAACTTATCAAGATACTTGAGCGCAGGGGATTTATATTGAAGCGAATTCACGGAAGCCATCATTATTTTGTACATCCCGAAAGCGGCAAAATTACTGTTGTACCAATGCACAACAAAGACCTTGCCAAAGGCACTTTATATGCTATTTTAAAACAGGCTGGTATTGATAAAGATGAACTTTAAAAAAAGTAATTGCAACTGTTTCTAGATACTTTGCAACTTGGAGCCTTAGCGTTTAAAAACTTATAGAAAAAATTGTTTGAACACTGATTCACATAAATATAGATATTTTTTTTCAAATAGCAAAACTCCGTGTCTTCGTGTCTCTGTGTTTATTATTTCGCCAAACTCGGAGACCCCCTCTTTAGTTTTTATACCTAAGCCATTTCCATATTTCGCCGTAAGTAACCTTTTTGCCATACATCAATATGCCGGTGCGGTATATTTTGGCAGCTATTGCCATAAAACCTACTATTGTGGCTATAAGTATGACCGACGACAGTAGCACTTGCTCCCAAGGCACGCCAAAGGGTATGCGTGCCATCATAACTATGGGCGATGTAAGGGGGATCATCGAAAACCAGAAAGACAAGGAGCTTTCGGGATTCTGTATGGTGTTGATCAATACAAATATTGCCAACACCAGCGGAATGGTTACAGGCAGCATAAACTGCTGGGTATCGGTTTCGGCTTCCGAAATGGCTCCTATAGCTGCAAATAAACTGCCATAGAGCAAGTATCCGCAAATAAAGAAAAATATAAATGAGGCTATTATCACTCCAAAATTGATGTATTTAAACGATCCAAAAACATTATGCAATTCGCTCGTTTTCTTGTTGTCGAGCATTTCCTGGGTCTGTTCGTCGGCCTTAAGTTCTTTAAATGTGCCGCCATTCATAATATCTTGCGAAATGGCTTTCTCGGTCTGTGTTTTTGAAAGGTCGGGAAACAGCGATTTCTGAGCAACGGCAACGATTCCAAGTGTTAACACTGCCCATATTGCAAATTGTGTGAGCCCTACTAGTGCAATACCTACAATTTTCCCTGCCATAAGCTCAATGGGTTTTACCGACGATACCATAACTTCTATAATGCGGCTCGACTTTTCTTCTAACACTCCGCGCATCACTTGGGCTCCAAACATAAAAATAAACATATAGATCAAAAAACCGCTTATATATCCTACGGCTGTAGCTAGTTCGGAGTTTCCCTCTTTCTGCATCCCATTGTCCTCGAGTTGAAATGTGCGTATTTCGATATTGGTTTTGACCGATTGCAATATGCGGTCGAAATCGACAATGTTGTTGGCTAATATTTTTTGGCGTTCACATTCTTTCTCTATGGCTTGTTGTATATGAAGCCTAACACCTAAACCTGGTTGCGAATATGTGTAAAGCTCAACAGCATTGGGGGTGTATGTGATTATGTGAGAAACATAAAGTGCGCCCCAATAGCCATCTTTTTTAAAGTTTTTTTTTACATCTTCTATATTTTGGTCAAAAACCCAATGAAATTTCATGGTTTCGGTGTCGGGTATTTTACCAACAAATAAATGCGAACTATCAACAACTACAATATTTTTGACCGATGTGTCTTCCATTTTGGCAAACCACGTTGGCAGTATAAATATAGAAGCAAACAACAGCGGACCCAATAGACTCATTACAATAAATGATTTTTTACGCACACGGGTCGAAAATTCTCTTTCGATAATGATAGAAATCTTTTTAAATTGAATTTTTAACATGCCAAAAGTTTATTAGTCAATATCGTTAAGTTTAGCATTTTAAACCACCCCTGCCCCTCATTTAAAAAGTGGGGAAACTTGCGTACCGAACTGTTATTGCCCCTTCTTAAGGGGTTAGGGTTTTTGTATACTTTTAAACAAAACAACATTGGATGATTAATTCTTGTTATTAACTGCTTTAATAAATATTTCGTTCATGCTAGGCAGTATTTCGCGATACGAAGTAACATGTATTTTGTCGAATAGCGATTTGAGCAATTCATTGTTGCCGGTCATTTTGTTTGACCGAACAGAAGCGATATAATTGTCGTGTTCTTTTTTTATTTCAATAATTTCAAAGCTTTTGTGTATCGACGTTTCAAAGTCGCTCGGATTGCCCGAGAATCCGATTTCGAACAATCCATTTTTGAAACTTTGCTTTATATTTGCAACCGAACCATTGAGCACCACCTTCGACTTGTCGATAAGGCTTATATAGTCGCACAAATCTTCGACGGTAGCCATATTGTGAGTCGAAAAAACTATAGTAGCCCCTTTTTGTTTGAGTTCTAGTATTTCGTCTTTGAGTAATTGAGCGTTTATGGGATCAAAGCCACTAAAGGGTTCGTCGAAAATGAGTAATTGGGGCTCGTGCAATACTGTGCAAACAAATTGCAGTTTCTGTTGCATGCCTTTCGAAAGCTCTTCTACCTTTTTGTCCCACCATTTCTGCATTTCAAACTTAGCGAACCAATATCTAATTTGTTTAATAGCTTGGCTTTGATCGAGACCTTTGAGTCGGGCAAGATAAATAGCATGTTCGCCCACTTTCATTTTTTTATACAAACCTCGTTCTTCGGGCAAATAACCAATGTGGGCAATGTCGTTGGGATTCAATTTACGACCCATAAAAAGCACTTCGCCTTTGTCGGGAGCTATTATTTGGTTTATTATGCGGATGAAAGTGGTTTTCCCTGCACCATTGGGCCCAAGAAGCCCGTAAATAGAGGATTCTGGAATTTCAATACTAACATTGTCTAAGGCTTTATGCAAACCATAGGTTTTGTCGATGTTTGTAGCCTGAATAATTGACATGTGCTTTATTTTCTAAATTAGTGCGTCATACTTCGTGGACCGTGGACTGTCTTCGGTCCCTGAGCGGAGTCGAAGGGTCGAAGGCTTACTCGAAGAAATTTCTCATACGTTCGAAAAACGACTTGTCCTCTTTATTTGGGTTTGGTGTAAAATTGGGCGATTCGGCAAATTTCTCTACTATTTTCTTTTCGTCTTTAGTCAAAGTTTGAGGAATCCACACATTGACAAAAACCAACATATCGCCTACGCCATAACTATTCACTTCGGGCAGTCCTTTGCCCTTAAGTCGCAATATTTTTCCGGGCTGTGTACCGGGTTCAATTTTAATCTTCACTTTGCCATCGATGGTTGGCACTTCTACATTTGCACCCAAAACAGCATCGGGAATACTTACAAACAAGTTGTAAAACAGTTCGTTTCCTTCGCGTTTGAGTTCTGGGTGTGGTTCTTCGGCAAATACCACGAGCAAATCGCCGTTTACACCACCACGTCGGGCTGCATTTCCTTTGCCTTGCATGTTCATTTGCATGCCTTCGCCAACACCGGCTGGCACATTTATGGTAATCACATCAGAACCTTTTACGATTCCTTCGCCATAACATTTGGTGCATTTTTGAGTAATAATTTTTCCTTCGCCCCCACAATGTTCGCATGGTGCCGATGTTTGCATTTGTCCAAGAATGGTACGTTGCACGCGCGTAACCATGCCGCTTCCTCTGCACACAGAGCATGTAGAGTGCGACGATCCACTTGCGGCACCCGACCCATGACACGAATCGCATGAAGTGTATTTTTCTACTTTAAGTTTCTTTTCGGTACCTTTTGCAATTTCTTCGAGTGTAAGTTTAACTTTTACTCTAAGGTTCGAGCCTTTATTGACACGTTGACCTCCTCGTCCGCCTCCAAATCCGCTAAATCCGCCGCCACCACCGAAAGCATCGCCAAATATATCGCCAAAATGGGAGAATATGTCGTCCATGGTCATGCCACCGCCGCTAAATCCGCCACCACCTTGGTTGCCCATGCCAGCATGTCCAAATCGGTCGTAGCGGGCTCGTTTTTCGTCGTCGCTAAGCACCTCGTATGCTTCGGCTGCTTCTTTAAACTTATCTTCGGCCGTTTTGTCGCCCGGATTGCGGTCGGGGTGAAATTTCATAGCCAATTGGCGATACGCTTTTTTCAGCTCGTCTTTCGATGCTCCCTTCGATACACCTAATATTTCGTAAAAATCTCGTTTTGTCATTTTTTTAGTTTTATTCTCCTACCACTACTTTGGCATATCTAATTATTTTATCGTGAAGAAAATATCCTTTTTCTACTACATCCACAACTTTGCCCGACATATCTGGTACTGGAATTTTGGTAATTGCCTCGTGCAAATCGGTATCAAATACAGCATTTGATGCTTCAATTTCTTTAATACCTTTTTGAGAAAGATAGTCTTTGAATTTATTATAAATGAGCGAAATACCTGCTTTCAGAGCATCTACATCGCTAGCTTCGTCAATGTGTTTTAAACCTCTTTCAAAATCGTCCATTACAGGTAGTAAACCTTTCAATATGTCTTCACCAGCTGTTTTGGTAAGATCCATCTTCTCTTTCAGAGTACGTTTGCGGTAGTTGTCAAACTCGGCCGACAAACGCAGGTATTTGTCTTTGTTTTCGTCGACTTGTTTTTGAAGTGACAATAATTCATCGTTCGACTGGTTTTCGGGTTGAATATTATCTGGATTTTCTTCCCCTGTAGAAGTTTCTTTGTTATCTGCCGAATTTTCAGTTGTCTCTTCAGCTTTTTGACTGGCATCAGCAATATTGTCAGTTGGGTTTATTTGTTCTTCGCTCATCTTTTTCTTTGCTTTATCTTTCCGTAACATATTGTTTCAAATTTTTCAATTGCAGCTTTACAAATACTTTGCCAAATTTGATTTGCAGCACAAATAATGCTAATCAAAAGAATATCAACAATATAAAACAGATTAAAAAAAAGACAAAATGACATAAAAAAAAACCCTTCATCGATAGAAGGGTTTTTGATGTTTAAGTGTAAAAATCAATCAATTTATTCTTAATTCTGTGCTCTAAAATTTGGTCTTCGAGGAGTAAAACGTTGGTTTTCGCGTCGATTGTCACCTTGGTTGCCACCGGTTTTTTCGCGGTCGTTGGCTGCTTTTACAACTACAACTTTACCTTCAACTTCGGCTCCATTGAGTTCTTTAATGGCTGTAAGTGCCTCCGTTTCGTTTTGCATTTCTACAAAACCATAACCTTTAGATTTGCCTGTAGTTCGATCCATAATTATTTTGGCCACATCGACTTTGCCATACTCTTCAAAGATTTCTTTTAAGTAATCGTTCTGAATTTTAAAATTCAAATTTGCTACGAAAATGTTCATAAATTCAAATAATGATTAAAATGAGTTTTTAATTTTTACAGGAAATGGTATTAGGCAGGAAATGGTAAAGACTTTTCTTGATCGAAAAATAATAACTAAAACTGCAAAAAACTTATTTACTGTTTCATAACAAATATATTATTTTTAAAAATAAATTACAAGAATTTGTTGCATATTTTTTATTCGCATATTATTTACAAGCTTTTTCTTTAGTTCTTTAGTTCTTCAATTCTTCAAGTTCCATTTGATATTGTTCCCAATATGCCATTTCAATATCGAGTTGGCGTTTTTGGTCTTCATATTTTTTGAAAAAGAGAACAGTATCTTCAATTTTTGCGAATAGTTCGGGATTTGCAATTATGTCGTCTGTTTCTTTGATGCTTTTTTCAAGATTTTCAATCTTTTGTTCCGATTCTTTTACCTTGTTGGCTGCTTTTCGAACAAGTTTTTCTTGTTCTTTACGATCGGTATAGTTTACTTTCGAAGGAGTTTGTTTTTTAACTTCAATTATTGTTTTTTTGTCGTTTTCTTTAGTTTGTTGTGTCTTAGTTTGGACTTGGGGCTGAGGGTCGGTTTTGCGTTCAATTTCTTTGAATGAATCGATTTTTTTGGTTTTCATAAAATCGTAAATACCGCCAAGGTGTTCTTTAATGCGCATATTGGTAAACTCATATACCCTGTCGACCAGTCCATCGAGAAAGTCTCGGTCGTGCGACACCATTATAAGAGTTCCTTCATACTTCAAAAGTGCTTGTTTAAGCACGTCTTTCGAGCGCATATCGAGGTGGTTGGTAGGCTCATCGAGAACCAAAAGATTGTATGGCTCCAGCATGAGCTTTGCAATAGCCAGACGAGAGCGCTCGCCCCCCGAAAGAACTTTCACTTTTTTATCGACATCTTCGCCTCCAAACAAAAATGCTCCCAAAATGTCGCGTATTTTGGTGCGTATGTCGCCAACAGCAACTTTATCGATGGTATCAAACACGGTTTGATTTTCGTCCATAAGCTCGTCTTGGTTTTGAGCAAAATAACCGACTTTAACATTGTGCCCAATTTTCAGATGCCCAGTATGATCGAGGTCTCCAACAATTATTTTTGAAAGCGTAGACTTTCCTTCGCCGTTTTTACCAACAAATGCAATTCGTTGCCCGCTTTCGACAACAAGATCGATATTCTCAATAATGGCTTTTGGGCCATAGCATTTTCCCAAACCTTTTATTTCGACTACCAATTTTCCCGATTTTATGGGCGATGGAAAGCGTATATTGATCGACGAGGTGTCTTCGGGGTCAATCTCAATAACATCGATACGAGCAAGCTGCTTAATGCGCGATTGCACCTGAACAGCCTTTGTAGCCTTAGATCTAAACCGATCGATAAAGTCTTGTGTATCCTCCATCATTTTCTGTTGGTTGCGATAAGCAGCCATTTGCTGTACCCGTCGTTCGGTGCGAAGTTCCATATACTTAGTGTACGAAACTTTATAGTCGGTTGTGCGCCCGAGCGAGAGTTCTATGGTGCGATTGGTAACGTTGTCGAGAAATGCCCTGTCGTGCGATATAAGCACCACAGCCCCCGGATAGTTGGCTAGGTAGTTTTCGAGCCATTGAATCGATTCAATGTCCAAGTGATTGGTTGGCTCGTCGAGCAGAAATAGATCGGGTTTACGAAGAAGTATTTTTGCAAGTTCAATTCGCATGCGCCATCCGCCCGAGAACTCTGTTGTAGGCCTTGTAAAATCGGATGCCGAGAAGCCGAGTCCGAGAAGAGTTTTCTCAATATCGGCTTCAATAGAGCTGCCGCCCAGCAATTGGTAACGCTCCGTTGCATCAGACATGCGATGGATTAGATCGAGATACTCCTTGCTATTGTGATCTTGGCGAGTTTCTAATTGCTTATTTAAATAGTCGATTTCGGTTTGTAGATTGATCGATTCGGAAAATGCTAGTTTCGACTCTTCAAAAACTGTGCGTTTTTCAGAGAAAATCATTTGTTGAGGCAAATAACCAATTGTAATGCCATCGTTCGAAGCAATAACACCGGTATCGTATTTCTGAAGCCCGGCTATCATTTTCAATAAAGTAGACTTACCTGCTCCGTTGCGCCCAACTAAACCTATGCGATCGCGAGCATTGATCATAAAAGTTATGTCTTTAAATAACTCAAAAGCCCCAAAATTGAGACTTACCTGATTTACTGATATCATATTTTTAAATTTCGAAGCGCAAAGTTAATTTATTCGTCCTTTTTGTAACATTCTATTTTAAAACTGATTGTTAAATAATAATTCAGATACTTGTTTTTTAAAGAATATTTTTGTATTTTATACTGTTATTGCTCATGTTTGGTAACAAAAAAATAATATTAAACTTTGTTGTTATTAAATTATTTTTATTTATTTTTACAATAGAATTCAGATATTAAAATATTGGTCATGAAAAAAATTGTGAAGTTTGTTGTAGGTGTATTATTAATTTCTTTTTTGTTTGCATCGTGCAAAAGCAGCCATGTATGTCCTGCATATAGCAAAAATGTCAAGGTAGAACAAAAGGCAAATTCTTAATACTTTTATTCTTAAATAATCGGATTTGTTTTTTCACATCTAAATAATTAGATGTGAAAGGTTATGGACTAATCAAATTATTTTTTTGAATTACTTTTGACTTTTTGAAATATACTTTATATTGATAAAAACGCCCTGCTTGTTGATTATACTTGTGGGGTTTTTTGTTGGGTGTTAACTTTGACAAAAATTGAAACACAGATTATGCAAAGCACCAAACGTTGGGAATGGACAGAAATATCGATTTACACAATACTTTGGAGTGTTTTGCTTTTTTCCCCAATACTTGTAACTCAGCAAGATTTTAACTTTAACAAATATTTCTATCGGACTTTTATTAGAATACTACCTTTTTTTGTAATTTTTCTTATCAATAATTACATACTTGTCCCAAAGGTTTTTTTTAAAGAAAAAACACGCTTATATTTTCTTTTAACCCTTGCTGTTGTCGTAGTTGTTGTTTTTATCGACCACAATCTCAAGTTATTTATAGAGCGAGCTTTTTCTGAATCGCACAACATAAGAAATGTAAAAATACCGCACCCCAAGATGATTCCCTTTCATAAATCGAAAGAGTTGATCTTGCTCAATAATTTTGTAATTTCGTTGCTTGTAGTAGGTTTCAATACTGCGCTGAAACTTACCGGCAAGTGGATGGCCGATGATCAAAAACGCAAAGATTTTGAAAAAGAAAATATTGAATCGAAACTTGCTTTTTTGCGATACCAAATCAGTCCTCATTTTTTTATGAATACGTTAAACAATATTCATGCTTTGATCGATCAAAACACAGTGTATGCAAAGGATTCGATTATTCGACTTTCGATGTTGATGCGTTATTTGCTCTACGATTCGGAAGGTCAATTTACAATGCTCAGCAAAGAAATCGAATTTATCAATAGTTATATCGATCTTATGAAGCTTAGACTTAGTAAAGATGTAGATATTACATTTGAAGTCGACAATTCGATCGGCGATTTCAAAGTACCTCCATTGCTGTTTGTGTCGTTTATCGAAAATGCATACAAACACGGTATAAGCAACAAAGAGACTTCATTTATCAATATTTTTTTAAGTAGAGAAGAAAACAATTTAGTTTTTTTAATTTTCAATAGCAGGCACGTCCAAAACAAAATAAAAGATAATGGTTCGGGTATAGGTTTACAAAACACACGAAAGCGACTCGATCTTATATATGGTAATAAATACTCGCTCGAAATTGTTGAAACTGTTAAAGAATTTAGTGTTAAACTAACATTGCCTATATGACAATAAAATGCATAGCTATAGACGACGAGCCATTGGCATTAACGCAAATAAGCGATTATATAAAGAAAACACCATTTCTCGAGAGTGTAGCTGAGTGCAATAGTGCTTTAGATGCTCTTTCGATATTGTCTGAGAAAGATGTAGATCTCATGTTTCTCGACATTAATATGCCCGATCTGAATGGTGTTGATTTTGTAAAATCGCTCGAGGTTAGGCCAGAGGTGATATTCACAACCGCATACCAAGAGCATGCTATTGAGGGCTTTAGAGTCGATGCTTTAGACTATTTGCTAAAACCAATTTCTTACGAGATGTTTCTCAAATCTGCCAATAAAGCCAAAAAACATTTCGATTTAATTGCTCAATTGCCTTCGAAACTTGAGCATAATGACCAAAGTCTTTTTTTCAAAACCGAATATAAAATTGTGCGCATTAAACTTAACGATATCAAATACATAGAAGGCATGCGTGAGTATGTACGAATACACATATTGAACGAAAAGCCTGTAATGACTCTTATGAGCATGAAAAGTATGGAAGAAAACTTGCCAGGTTCAAATTTCATGAGAGTTCACAGATCATACATTGTTAATCTCGATCGTATTACAACCATAGAACGCAATCGCATCATTTTTGACGAAAAAGTTTTTATCCCTATTGGAGACCAATACAAGAAAACGTTCGACGAATATGTAGAAAAGAATTTTATGAAATAATAAATTTATCAGGAGTTCATGTCGATTTTGATTTGGCAAACACGAATAATGCATAAAAGAGCGCAAAAAACGTTGCCCCGCTCTGTGTTTCAAGTGTATCTTCGTTGACAAACGACAACATCATAATAATCAAAATACTATACTGTAAAAAATCTTTTTTACGAGAAAATACAGGAAATAGAAAAAAAACAATAATAATAAGCATTGCAGGAATGCCAAATGCTATGGCAAATGTTAAAAACTGATTGTGCGCTCTAAGTCTGAATTTTTCGGGAATTGTTGGGTATTTAATTTTATAAACTTCCGCATAAGATTTACTAACATCGCCAGTACCAACACCCAAAAGGGGATTCTTTTTAATAATTTCCAGCGCAATACTTCCAAAAAGAAAACGTTGAGTAACAGAATTACCAACAGGTAAACGCCCTTTGTTGTACCAATAGAATTCTTCAATAATGATATAAATTCTTGAGTAAAGCGAAAATTTTTTGTTCGCAATAAAATTGGTCGTTCCATCTTCTATGCTTCGAATGTCCATATCGCTTAACGCCCAAATGCCAACAGAATCTTTTTTCAAGTCTAGCGAGGTCATATATTTCATTAAAGTATACCTTATAGGCTGTGATTTGCGATCGAGACTATCTATTGGAAAATTGCTTCGGCGCACCCACTCATTTTCTAATTCTTTAGCGCAATAGAAATAACCCGTCCAATGTCCGTTTTCGAAATTTGGATCGTCGGAATTGTGGATATAAGGGTTTCCATTAATGGTTTTAGTTGCCAAATTTTGAGTATCGCGAGTGTCGAAATTGATAAAATTTTGATAAACACACCTTATATATATAGCACAACTTACAAATAGCAAAACAAAGACACATATTGCTAATAGTCTGATGGCAAATGTCGATTTTTTATAATAAAAGATAAAAAACAGAAGTGTAGAAGTAATTAACAATACTACAATCCCGGTCATTGCCTGAAGAAGAACTAAAAAAGAAATAAGCCAAATAATAATAGCAATGGAAGTTGCTTTAAAAGTAACAATATTTTCGCAGATTGCATAAAGCAATGCAATGACAATAAGTGCGATATAAAGCGAAAGCCTAATGTGCGAGATAAAGATTGACGCATGGCGAATATCGGTATAGTTGAAGTCGATAAACCCAAAAACGATAAGTGTAATAATTATAGTTGAAATAATAGTAGATGCAATAAATACCCCAAAAATCCAACGAATACTTTTAGCACTAGGAAACTCAGAAGTTGCTACGACCAATGGAATGAGCAGTAAAGGGAGTTTGATTTTAATATCCTTGAGACCGTATTGAAAGTCGGAAGTAATGAATAACCAGACTAAATGAATAATATAAATAGCGCAAAATGCCCAGAGAGCTTTGTTTTGGAACAATTCGTTACTCTTGTATTTGAAATTGCCCTCTGCAAGCCAGTTAAGCACAAGAATCACAATGCCAGCACTTATCAAAAATGGAGAAAGCGGAAGGCCTGCCGCTATAAGAATAAGCGCAAGAACGAAAGTATTTGGACCTAAAATGGTTTTTAAAAAATTTTTCAAAATAATGGGTGTAAGATGTTATCGATAAATCAAAAATACAATTTCTGATTTGAAATGCAAATTATGTTTAGCAAAACAAATTTTCACTATATTTGAACTTTAACCTATAAAATCAAATTTTATGAAATTGTCAAAATCGTTACTTGCAATTGTTTTGTTTTTTTGTTCGTCAGTTTTAATGGCTCAAGCAGACAAAATGAGTATTAAATATCGCCGCAGCTCTATCTATACCATCATGATAGACGATGCAGGGCTTGTAAAAGCCGATACTATTAAGCGATCTTTCTTGGCATCGCCAGTTCCCGACAAATACAACGATCACAACTTGCCTATTAGAACATTTAAATTAACCGATGTTGTTTTGACTCCCGAAGAGCGTATATCAAAAGATGATAATGAAATAAAAAGCTGGGGCAAAGAACTGCTGGATGCCGGCACCGGTGGAATGGTAGATACAACAAATACGAAAGAAATTCCTGTTAAGATTGAGAAGTTTTTGAAAACTAACCGTATTGCATCAGGCATGGTTGCTAAATGGTTCAACCGCAAAGAAAACGGCGCATTTGACATGAGTCTCATTGGCGATCGAGGCATGTGGGATGCTACCGAAATGAGTGCCAATGTTGCAAAGAAAACAACCCGTGGCCTTTCGATGCTTGCCGATGCCGGTGAAGAACTAATTGGAAATACATTTGTAGTGGTTACACGTTTTAAGTATGTTGACAAAAAAGAAGTTGCAGAAGCTTCAAAGGGATTATTGTCGGTTGCTGCACAACTGGGAGGTGTTTCGACCGATGTTGCCGATATTGTATCGACTGGGCTATCGGTAGCTGCCAAAGGCTATGTTGTTCAAACAACATCGTACCTCTACAAACTCGAATGGAACGATTCGGTTGCAGCTGTTTTTTACCAATCATATTGGATGGACGACAAAAGTATAGACCCAAAGAAAAAGGAAGCATTCGATACAACTAATCTTTTTAGACTTATCCCTGTTGGAACAGAGAAAGCATGGGCCGATGTACAATCGACTATTTTTACAAAAAAAACAGAAGAAGACCTGGTGCGCATTGCAACTGTTAATGCAATAGATGCAGTTATTGCCAAGTTGCAGAAAAAATATGATGTTTTCAAAACCAAAACACCTTTGTTTACAACAGAGCCTATCACTGCAAAAATTGGTCTGAAAGAGAGTCTTGAAAAAGGCGACAAATTTGAAGTTCTCGAACAACAAATTGACGAAAAAACAGGCAAGACAAAGTATGTGCGTTTAGGTACTATCAAAGTGGACGGCGCTCAAATATGGGACAACCGATATATGGCTGGAGTTGTTGCAAATGCTGACACTTCAATCGATCGCACATTGTTTAAAGGCGGCAGTAGTAAGCTATACCCAGGTTTGTTGATTCGTCAAATTAAATAATAATGCAGAATTTGAGAAAAAACACTTGTTATTTCAACTCTTTTTCGTCAACTTTGTTTAGTAAGTATTCATCGTTATTTCAATAACAGAACTAATTGACATTGAATAAATGACAGAACATCTAGGATTTCTAAATCAATATGCAGGAATAATTTTTCAGATTATTTTTATTTTTTCCTTTGTAGCGCTTGTAATATTTATAAGTCCCTTTTTGGGTCCAAGGCGCAAAGCAAATAGAAAGCTCGAAAATTTCGAATGCGGTATTGAACAGCAAGGAAATGCCCGATTTCCAATTTCTGTCAGGTATTTTCTTACTGCAATTTTATTTGTTTTGTTCGATGTCGAAGTAATTTTCTTTTATCCATGGGCTGTAAATTTTAGAGATCTTGGCAGTTCTGGTTTTTTTAAAATGATCATTTTTATTATACCACTTTTGTTGGGATTTTATTATGTACTAAAGAAGGGGGCTTTGAAATTTAATGACCAATAAATAATGACTAATTACTAATGACAAATGACCAATTAATTATAATTTGTTCATTGTCTTAAATCTTTTGTCTTTAAAAAAATGACTCGAAAAATAAATATAGTTCCGCCACCTGAAGGAATTGAAGGACAAGGTTTTTTTGCCACTAAATTGGATCAGGCTGTTGGCTTAGCTCGTTCATATTCGCTTTGGCCATTACCTTTTGCAACTTCATGTTGTGGTATTGAGTTTATGGCTACTATGGCATCGAACTACGATTTGGGTCGATTTGGCAGCGAACGCATGAGTTTTTCGCCCCGACAGGCCGATATGCTTATGGTCATGGGCACGATCTCCAAAAAAATGGCTCCAATTGTTCGTCAGGTTTATACTCAAATGGCAGAGCCCCGTTGGGTAATGGCTGTTGGAGCATGTGCTTCGAGTGGAGGCATTTTCGATACATATAGCGTTTTGCAGGGTATTGACCAGGTAGTTCCGGTCGATGTTTATGTGCCGGGTTGCCCGCCTAGACCAGAACAAATACTCGAAGGAGTAATGAAAGTTCAGGAACTGTGTCAAAACGAATCGTTGCGTCGACGCAGTTCGCCTGAATATAAAAGTTTGTTGGCATTTTACGGAATTGAATAAACATTTATGGCTTTAGATAATACATATTTGAAAGAAACTTTACCTTCATTGCTAGGCGATTCATTGCTTGGCATCGACGAGCCGTTCGGAATGCTAAGTTTGGATATTAAGAAAGATAAACTTATTGAGCTCATTCAATATCTTTACAATAACGACGACCTTCAATTTCAGTTTTTAACAGATTTGTGTGGTGTGCACTATCCCGAACAAAGCAGTGATCTGGGAGTTATATATCATCTTCATAGCTTTACCAATAATGTAAGGCTGCGAATTAGAGTTTTCATACAGTCGTCAAATCCGACAGTTCCTTCATTGACATCGATTTTCAAATCGGCGAACTGGATGGAACGCGAGACATTCGATTTTTATGGAATACAATTTGAGGGGCATCCCAATCTCAAGCGCATACTCAACATGGACGATATGACCTATCACCCCATGATGAAACAATATCCGCTCGAAGATGCTTCACGAATAGACAAGGAGGATAAGTACTTTGGTCGTTAATATGCAAATGACTAATTTGAAAATGAAAGCCGGAAATCGAAGCACGAGCAACGAAGCACGAACAACGATTTAAAAAAAATGGAAATAGAGACAAAAGAATATAATACATTAAATCTAGGACCAACGCATCCTGCGACACATGGCGTGTTTCAGAATGTACTGAAAATGGATGGAGAAATTTGTGTAAGTGGCGAGTCTACTATTGGCTATATACACCGTGCGTTTGAGAAAATAGCCGAACATCGTGCATACTACCAGATTACTCCACTTACCGACCGTCTCAACTATTGCTCAGCCCCAATCAACAATACCGGATGGCTGTTGACTGCCGAAAAACTCTTTGGAATTGAGGTGCCCAAAAAAGTTGATTATATGCGTGTTATTGTGATGGAGCTTGCACGTATAGCCGATCATTTGGTTTGCAACTCGGTGTTGGCGGTCGATACAGGCGCTTTAACAGGGTTCACTTATGTATTTCAGGAACGTGAAAAAATCTATGAAATGTTCGAAGAGGTTTGCGGATCGCGCCTCACAACCAATATGGGACGAATCGGAGGTTTCGAACGCGATTTTAGCCCATCTTTTTACCAAAAACTCGACCATTTTATCAAGACTTTCCCCACAGTAATGAAGGAATTTGAGGCATTGGTGTCGCGTAACCGTATATTTATGGATCGGACAATCAATGTAGGTGCAATTACTGCCGAAAAAGCGATGAACTATGGATTTACAGGTCCTAATCTTCGTGCTACCGGGGTCGATTACGATGTGCGGATTTCGAATCCCTATTGTTCATACAACGATTTTGATTTTACAGTTCCTATTGGCACACAAGGCGATACATACGACCGCTATTGTGTACGAAACACCGAAATATGGGAAAGCCTTAAGATTATTCAACAGGCATTAGCCAAAATGCCATCGGGCAAGCATTATGCCGATGTACCCGAATATTATTTGCCTCAAAAGCACGATGTATACACCAAAATGGAAGCGCTCATCTGGCATTTCAAGATTGTAATGGGCGAAGTGCCTGTTCCAAAAGGTGAAATTTATCATGCGGTTGAAGGCGCCAATGGAGAGTTGGGCTTTTATTTGGTTAGCGATGGAACACGCTCACCATACAGGCTGCACTTTCGTCGTCCTTGTTTTATTTATTATCAGGCTTTTGCCGACGATATGATTAAAGGACAAATGCTTTCAGATATTATTGTAAGCATGAGTAGTTTAAATGTAATTGCAGGAGAGCTGGATGCGTAAATAAATGTGAAAATGACAAGTGTAAAAATGTGAAAAAGAAATAGTTATTGAATGTTTTTTAAGAGTCACTAAACACAGTCCACGGACTACGGACTACAGTCCACGGTCCACGAATAACGAAGCACGATTTAAATTATGGTAAAATACAGCGATATAGCAAAAGCACGAGTACAGGAACTCATTAGCCACTACCCCGAGGGGAAGCAGAAGTCGGCATTGATCCCCGTATTGCATGTTTTGCAGGAAGAAAACGACGGATGGCTCGATACACCTGTAATGGATTTTGTAGCTGAGCTTTTAAAAATCACGCCTATTGAGGTTTATGAAGTAGCTTCTTTTTACTCGCAGTTCAATCTCAAACCTGTGGGCAAATATGTATTGGAAGTTTGTCGTACAGGACCTTGCTGCTTGGTAGGAGCTGAAAGACTTATTGAACATTTGGAACGTAAGCTCAACATTAAAGAAGGAGAAACAACTTCCGATGGGCTTTTTACTATAAAAACCGTTGAATGCCTTGGTGCATGTGGCTATGGACCCGTTATTCAGATTGGCAATAACTATCATGAATTTTTGAACGAAGAAAAAATAGATGCACTGTTAGAAGATTTGAGAAAGAAATAACATGGCAAGAAAAATACTTTTAGAACATATCAACGTGCCGGGCATCAACACATTTGAGGTCTACCGCAAACATAGTGGTTATAACTCTGTAGAAAAAGCCCTTAAAACACTCACGCCCGATCAGGTTACCGACGAAGTAAAACTCTCGGGACTTAGAGGTCGTGGAGGTGCTGGTTTTCCGGCAGGTATGAAATGGAGTTTTATCGACAAAACACCAGGTCGGCCTCATTACCTTGTTTGTAATGCCGACGAAAGCGAACCGGGCACGTTTAAGGATCGATACCTAATGGAATACTTGCCCCATTTGCTTATCGAAGGCATGATAGTGGCTAGTTATGCTCTTGGTTGCCGCACATCGTACATATACATCAGGGGCGAATATAAATGGATTATAGGTATTCTAGAAAAAGCCATTGCAGAAGCAAAAGCCAATGGTTTTTTAGGTGAAAACATATTGAACACTGGATATTCATTAGACATATATGTACATTCGGGCGGTGGAGCTTATATTTGTGGCGAAGAAACTGCACTTATCGAGTCGTTGGAAGGAAAACGTGGCAATCCACGCATGAAACCCCCTTTCCCAGCTGTAAAAGGCTTGTACGATATGCCAACAGTTGTAAACAACGTTGAGACATTAGCAACTGTTTGTTGGATTATCAATAATGGCGGAAGCGAATACTCCAAAATTGGAGTAGGCAAAAGTACCGGCACTAAGCTTATTTCAGCATGTGGAAATATTAAAAAGCCCGGTGTATACGAAATAGAGTTGGGATTGCCCGTTGAAGAGTTCTTGTTTTCAGAAGAATATTGTGGCGGAATAGCCAATGGCAAGAAACTAAAGGCTGTTATTCCCGGAGGCTCTTCGGTTCCAATTTTACCTGGAGAATTATTTCTAAAGTCTGCAAAGGGCGAGCCTCGCCTTATGTCGTACGAATCGCTTTCCGAAGGGGGATTAGAATCTGGAACAATGTTGGGTTCTGGAGGGTTTATAGTATTTGACGAAGATCAATGTATAGTTCGTAATACTCTTAATTTTACTAGGTTTTATAGACATGAGTCGTGCGGACAATGTAGTCCTTGCCGCGAAGGAACTAGTTGGATGGAAAAATTGCTTCACCGACTCGTAAATGGCGAAGGAAAACTTAGCGACATTGACCTATTGACAAATATTTCGAAACGAATAGAAGGCAATACCATTTGTCCTCTGGGCGATGCAGCAGCTTGGCCTGTGGCAAGCGCCATAAGACATTTCAGGCACGAATTTGAGTTTCATATTTTGAATCCTGAAAAGGTAAAGGATAAAAATCATGTTTGTCATTTACTTACAACAATATAATCGTGAAGAGTTACCGAAGTAATGCACTGAAAACGGCACACGGTTCACGGAAAACAACATAAAATGAAAGTAACAATAGACGGAATAGAGGTAGATGTAGAACCCGGGACAACCATTCTGAATGCTGCTCGTAAGATAGGCAAGAATGTACCGCCCGCTATGTGCTATTATAGCAAGTTGCCAGGCTCAGGAGGCAAATGCAGGGTGTGTCTTGTAAAAGTTACACAAGGTTCGGCTAATGACCCACGCCCTATGCCAAAGCTTGTAGCATCGTGCAGCACTCCCGTGCAAGACGGCATGGTTGTTGCCAACAACACTTCGCCCGAGGTGCTTGAAGCTCGCAAAGCCATTGTAGAGTTTCTTCTGACCAATCACCCTCTCGATTGCCCTGTGTGCGATCAGGCAGGCGAATGTCATTTGCAAGATTTGTCGTTCGAGCATGGTACCGAGAACACTCGCTACGAGTTTGAAAGACGCACTTTTGAAAGAGAAGACCTTGGTCCATATATACAGCTGCACATGAACAGATGTATTCTGTGTTATAGATGTGTAAAAGTAGCCGAGCAACTTACTCCCGAACGGGTACATGGGGTGTTGTATCGTGGCGACCATGCAGAGATAAGTACATACGTGTCAAAGATAATAGACAATGAGTTTTCAGGAAATGTAATCGATGTTTGTCCAGTTGGGGCTTTGACCGACAAAACATTTCGATTCAAAAGCCGTGTATGGTTTACCAAACCATTTGAAGCACACCGCGATTGCCCCAAATGCTCAGGAAAGGTAACACTTTGGTATCAGGGCGATGAAGTATTGAGAGTTACAGGGCGCAAAGATGAATGGGGCGAGGTGGCAGATTTTATTTGCAACGAATGTCGTTTCGAAAAGAAGAAAACATCGGACTGGAAAATCGATGGACCGTCGAAAGTTCATAGGCAATCGGTAATTTCTCAAAATCATTATGTAAGTGCTGTGATTCCAGAGATTCCAGATTTCTTGAAACGTGAAGATGGCAAAAAGATAACTGATATATTAAGCCCTTGCTCCGACTTCGCTCAGCAACCGCCGCTCAGCAACCGGGACAATGAAAGGAAAAAAATTTAAAAATGGATATAGCCCTAATTATATTTAAAATAGTGTTGGTAGTAGTAATATTTGCAATTACTATGATTATAGCATTGTACAGCACTTATGGCGAGCGCAAGGTGGCCGGTTGGATGCAAGACCGATTTGGTCCGAATCGTGCAGGTCCTATGGGTATTTTTCAGCCTTTGGCCGATGGTGTCAAGTTTTTTACAAAAGAAGAAATTGTTCCCAATCCTTCTGATAAATTCCTGTTTGTAATTGCTCCAGGCATATCGATGTTTACAGCCTGTATTACAAGTGCTGTTATACCATGGGGCAGCACATTGACTATAGCCGGACACGAGTTTAGTCTTGCGGTAGCTGATATCAACATTGCGATTCTCTATATTTTTGGAGTTGTTTCGATGGGTGTGTACGGGATACTCATAGGGGGATGGGCATCTAACAACAAATATTCGCTTTTAGGTGCAATACGCGCATCGTCGCAAATGATTAGCTACGAATTGGCTATGGGCCTTTCGTTGGTGGCGCTTATTATGAGTACAGGAACTATGAGCATTAGCGAGATTGTAGCCGGTCAACATGGCATGAACTGGTATATTTTTAGCAGTCCGATAGCTCCACTAGTTTTTCTGGTTTTTCTGATAAGTACGTTGGCTGAATGTAACCGTGCACCATTCGATTTGCCCGAGTGTGAAACAGAGCTAATTGGCGGATACCATACCGAATACAGTAGTATGGGTCTTGGTTTCTTTCTGTTTGCAGAGTATATCAATATGTTTGTATCGGCAGCATTGATTTCATCGTTGTTTTTTGGGGGATACAACTTCCCATTTATGGATAGTTTGCCATTTTCGCACAATGTAGTTACGCTTATAGGAACAGCCGTGCTGTTTGCAAAGATATTTTTCTTTATTTTCCTTTTCATGTGGATACGTTGGACATTGCCTCGTTTCCGTTTCGACCAGTTGATGAAACTTGGATGGAAGATACTTATTCCATTTGCCATTATTAATATATTATTGACAGGTGGATGGATCACTTTTTTCAAATAAACGACTATGCAAAGGCTTACAAATAGAAGTAAAATTGTATCGGACAAAAAAATGAGCTTTAAAGAAAGCCTCTATTTGCCTGCTATATTGGCTGGCATGTGGATAACTATAAAGCACTTTTTCAGACTCCGAAAGGCGACTGTAAATTACCCTGAGAAGAAACGTCCTTTTAGCCCAGTATATAGAGGAATGCATGTATTGAAACGCGACGACGAAGGACGTGAGCGTTGTACTGCATGTGGCTTGTGCGCTCTTTCGTGCCCTGCCGAAGCCATTACGATGGTTGCTGCTGAACGCAAAAAAGAAGAAGATCATTTGTATCGGGAAGAAAAATATGCCGCTGTGTACGAGATAAATATGCTGCGTTGTATTTTTTGCGGAATGTGCGAGGAGGCTTGTCCAAAACAAGCTATTTACCTGACCGACCGCATTACTCCGCCTGCTAACGATCGCGAAAGCTTTATATATGGAAAAAATATTTTGGTAGAACCCATAGATAAAGACAAACGAATAGATATAGATAAAAGAAAAAGTTAATATGAAAATGTGGAAATGTGAGAATTTGAAAATGTATACTTCTTTTTTCATTTGCATATTTGCTCATTCGTAATTTACACATTAATAGTTGTTATGGCAAAAATTATATTTCTGATATTGTCCTTTTTGGTTGTGTTTTCAGCTGTAATGACAGTGATTTCGCGCAATTATATGCATAGCATTCTGTTTTTGATACTATGTTTTTTTGCAGTTGCAGGGCATTATGTAATGTTACACGCCGGATTTTTAGCGATTGTAAATATTATTGTATATGCAGGAGCCATCATGGTGTTGTTTCTGTTTGTAGTAATGTTGTTGAACCTCAATAAACAGGACAAGCCAAAGTTTCATTTATTGGCATTGGTTACTGCGGCAACCTCGGGTGGCATGCTGTTGTTTACATTGCTAACAGCTATTGGTAAGTATAAAACAATTGTATCATCGGGCGCATTAGCTGCCGATTTTGGCACAGTAAAATATTTAGGCAGCTTGCTTTTCAACGAGTTTGTGTTGCCTTTTGAACTAACAGCTTTGTTGTTCCTATCTGCAATGATTGGGGCTATGATATTGGTTAAAAAAGAAAAAAAATAATGTAGAAATGACCAATGTGGAGATTTGAAAATGAAAATTGTTTTATTTCTGCATTTGCACATTTGTAATTTAAAAAATTATGGTATTAACACAAATTCCGCTTAATTGGTACATTATATTGTGTAGCGTTTTGTTTTGTATCGGTATTGTTGGGCTTATATACCGTCGCAATGCTATAACACTTATAATGTCCATAGAAATTATGCTCAATGCTGCCAATCTTTTGTTTGCTGCATTTTCGGCATACAATGGCAATGGCAATGGGCAGGTTTTCGTCTTTTTTATTATGGTAGTAGCGGCTGCCGAAGTAACTGTAGGTCTTGCGTTGATTGTTTTGATGCAGCGCAATTTAAAATCGATAGATATTGATTTGTTTAACAAGCTGAAATGGTAACAAAATGTTGAATAGTTTAATTCCAATAATACCCATTGCGCCACTGATAGGCTTTCTGTTGCTTGCTTTGTCGGGAAAGCTTTTGCCCAAAAGCATAAGTGGAATTTTGGCAAGTGCTTTTGTTTTGGTGTCTTTTGTACTGGGACTTATTTTATTTTTCCAGATACAGAATCAGCCAGGCTTGGTGCTTTCGACAAGTATGTTCGAGTGGATATCGTTCTCGTACATGCAGGTTAACTTTTCGTTTGTTGTCGATAGCTTGTCGATACTTATGATACTGGTAATTACCGGTGTAGGCTTCCTTATTCATGTATACTCCATTGGTTATATGCACGACGATGAAGGCTACAATCGCTTTTTCTCATACATGAACCTTTTTGTATTCTTTATGTTGCTGCTAGTAATGGGCGACAACTATTTGGTTATGTTTGCCGGATGGGAAGGCGTAGGTCTTTGTTCATATTTACTTATTGGATTTTGGTTTAAAAACAACGAATACAACGATGCAGCCAACAAAGCATTTATAATGAACCGAATAGGCGATTTGGGTTTTCTATTGGGTTTGTTTTTTATTTTTTATTTGTTTGGAAGTTTCAATTACGATGTAGTTTTTGGAAGCATTGCTACTAATCAGCCATCTGAAGCAATGGTTACCACTATTTGCTTACTCCTTTTTGTTGGCGCCATAGGAAAAAGTGCACAGTTGCCTCTATATACATGGCTGCCCGACGCTATGGCTGGCCCAACACCGGTATCGGCACTTATTCACGCTGCTACTATGGTTACGGCAGGTGTTTATTTGGTGGTAAGAAATGCTGCATTGTTTAGTTTATCGCCAATAACTATGAGCATTATTGCCAGCATAGGTATTGTAACCTCTCTGTTTGCTGCAAGCATTGCTCTTAAACAAAACGATATAAAGAAAATACTCGCTTATTCGACAGTGAGCCAATTGGGACTTATGTTCTTTGCTGCTGGTCTGGGAGTATTTACGGCATCTATGTTCCACCTTACGACCCATGCCTTTTTCAAAGCACTGTTGTTCTTATCGGCAGGCAGTGTAATACATGCATTGCATGGCGAGCAAGATATTCGCCAAATGGGTGGGTTGAAAAAGAAAATTCCTATTACATTTCTGTGTTTCCTGATAGGAACCATTGCCATTGCTGGCATTCCGCCTTTCTCTGGTTTTTTCTCGAAAGATGAAATATTGGCTGCAGCCTTTCATCAAAGTCCTTTATTGTGGGGGTTAGGAATAGTAGTATCGGCATTTACAGCGTTCTACATGTTTCGCCTGTTTTTTCTTACATTTATGGGTGCATACAGGGGCGATTCGCATAAATACGAGCATGCGCATGAGTCTCCGGCTTCGATGTATGTTCCATTGATTGTTTTGTCAATTTTGTCGGTCTTTGGCGGATTGCTCAATGTTCCAGGTGCTTTAGGAGGGCATCATGCACTGAAAAGCTTCTTGGGCATAGCAACTGAGTATTCGTTTGAAGCAAACCACAAATTAGAATACATTTTAATGGGGCTCACTACATTAATGATTGTGGCTATCATATTTTTTGCCTATAAAAAATATGTACGTAATACATACAAAGCTACAGAAGCTACCGGTTTTGCTAAAGTTTTGGCTAATAAATATTATTTAGACGAAGGTTATGAAGTCATTATTGTAAAACCTATAAAAAAATTATCGAGTTGGTTTTCCAATGTTTTCGACAACAAAATAATAGATGCCATGGTAAATGGAACAGGCAAATTGTTGCAATCTGCTTCGGGCTATTTGAGGTTTATTCAGAATGGACAGATTTCGTTTTACTTGTTGATGATGGTGGTCGGTCTTATATTGATTCTTTCATTAAATATTCTTTGACAAATGGACAGAATGATACTAACAATACTTATATTCTTGCCGTTTGTAGCCGGCATTTTACTTAGTTTCTTCAATAAGAAGGCGGCTAAAGCCGTTGCATTTGTGTTTGTTCTCATCGAAATGTGCATTACAATAGCATTATTCTTTTTGTTTCAACAATCGAACCAACTACAATTTGTAGTGAAGCACGAATGGCTTAGCGATTTGGGTATTAACTATTTCGTTGGGGTCGATGGTATTAGTATTTTGATGGTATTATTGACCGGAATTATTGTCCCATTAATTATATTGTCGAGTTGGCGCAAAGAAATGGATTCGCCAAAATTGTTTTTTGGTATGATATTACTTATGCAGGGTGCACTGATGGGCGTTTTTTTGAGCATGAATGCCTTTATGTATTACATTTTTTGGGAGTTGACCCTTATTCCAGCTTATATTATTTTGATACTCTGGGGAGGCGAAGGTCGTAAATTTATTACCCTTAAGTTTTTTATATATACATTGACCGGCAGTGTGCTCATGCTTATAGCATTCATATTTATCTATCTGTATGGCGCACATTCGTTTGATTACGATTTACTAATCAATTACCCTATATGTGGCTGTAAACAAGGCTTTTTGTTTGCTTTCATGATGGCTGCATTTATGATAAAGATCCCTGTTTTTCCTTTACATACCTGGCAACCACAAACCTATACCATGGCACCAACAGCAGGAACGATGTTGCTTTCGGCTCTAATGTTGAAAATGGGGCTATATAGTATTTTACGATGGGTAATTCCAATTTTACCCTATGCATCGCAGCATTATGGAGATTTTGTTATTGTATTGTCATTAATTGGGGTTGTTTATGCTTCAGTAATAGCCATTAGTCAAAAGAATCTAAAAACTCTATTTGCTTATTCGTCAATGGCTCATGCCGGCTTGATTGCAGCGGCTTTCTTTTCGTTAAACCCTATTGCTATTCAAGGAGGATTGATTCAAATGTTTGCGCATGGTATTGCAATATTTGGCTTGTTTTATATTGCAGACATTATACAAACCCGAACTGACACAAATGAGATAGCCAATTTGGGGGGTATTAAAAATATTGCACCAAAATTTTCGGGAGTTTATCTTGTTGTGTTGCTATCGGCTGTAGGTTTGCCACTTACAGCAGGTTTTGCTGGAGAATTCCTTATGATAACAGGCATTTTTGGACACAATGCATGGATGGCTGCATTTGCAGGATTGAGTATTATTCTATCGGCTGTATACATGCTCCTGTCGTACAAAGCAGTAATGCTTGGTCCAGAAAAGTCATATTTATTTGTGTTTAAAGATTTGACCACGAGAGAGCTCATAATATTTGCCATAGTGATACTGATTGTATTTATTGTAGGGCTTTTCCCGGGTATTTTTCTTAAACTCACCGACCCATCGATTGCCGGCGTGTTGAAATTTTTATAAGTATTGATAACAAATGCATAGCGTAATATAGATAAAAAAAATGAATTCAATTATTGTATTATCGGTTACCGGAATTGTTGTATTGTTCAGTGGCTTGTTTGACCTTCGAAAATGGTCGTTGCCATTAGGAATAATAGGCAGTGTAATAGCTCTATGGTTAGGCATATCTGAATGGTCTACTAATATTAGCTATTTTAACAATATGCTTTTGTTCGACAATATGGCATTGGCATTTGCTTCGCTTCAAATTTTAGTCGCAATAGCTGTACTGCTTTTGTTGTTTTTGTATAAACACGAATTTGAGCATTTTGCCGATATTCAGACCTTGCTTATTTTCTCACTTGTAGGAGGAATATTAATGGTTTCGTATAGCAATCTAGTGATGCTGTTTCTAGGCATAGAAATATTGTCGATACCACTCTATATATTGGTAGCCAGCAAACGTTACGATGCAAGCTCGGCAGAAGCTGGGCTAAAATACTTTATTTTAGGAGCTTTCTCGTCGGCAGTGCTGGTTATGGGTATTGCATTTGTATATGGCACTACAAATACCTTCGATATTGGAGTTATGAAATCTATTTTTTCAAGTAATGCAGATGTTTCGTCGTTGTTTAAGCTTGGGGTTTTGTTGATTTTGGTAGCATTTGGATTTAAGATTGCAGCAGTTCCTTTTCATTTCTGGGCTCCCGACGTGTACCAAGGTGCCCCTGCTTTCGCAACTGCTTTTATGGCAACCGTTGTGAAAATTGCCGGATTTGGAGCTTTACTTAGGTTTACCTCAATATTTCCTTTCGAGGTTTCGCACCAATGGGCAGGTGTTTTAATAGGGCTAATTATAGCCACGCTTTTGTTATCGAACATTACAGCACTTTGGCAAACCGATTTTAAGAGATTGATAGCCTATTCTGGAGTTTCGAATAGTGGATTTCTGTTATTGGCAATACTTACCTATTCGCCGCTTTCCAATGCAATAGTTTTATATTATGTTGCAGCCTATTCATTAGCAACTATCACAGTGCTCTCGATATTTATAGTTTTAAAAGAAAAAACAGGCAAAGCGGATTTTAGTATTTTTAAAGGTTTATTTATAAAAAAACCGCTAATGGCAATTGCATTAACGGTTTCGCTGTTGTCGCTTTCGGGCATACCTCCGTTTATGGGCTTTTTTGGAAAATACTATCTCTTTTTCAACACCATTAACAAAGGAATGCTTGGTTTGTCGGTATTCGCGATATTGGCAGCCGTGGTAGCAGTTTACTATTACTTGCGTATAGCTAGTCAGGCATATACTCTAGACAATGAAAATGCCGAAACTATAGAAATAACAACATCATACAAAATATTTCTATTTATAAGTATTGCTCTTTCTATAGTTTTAGGACTTTTCCCGTCTGTAATATACCGATTAATCTAAGGTTTTTTGCAGCATCCAGGAAGCTTGCTATACGCTTTTGGGTCGGCAGCCATTTCGTCGGCATCGTAACCTGTCATTGAAACTGCAGTTTTAATCTTCTCGGGCTTTGTTTTTGCCGAATTGAAAACTACTGTTAAAACTTTTGTTTTTTCATCGAGAATTGCACTTTTGACCCCACTCTCATACTCCAGTGCCGTCTCAATGCGCTCTTTACACATCTCGCATTGTGCAGATGTTTCAATCTTTATGGTATCTGTTTTTTGAGCAGACAATAACTGACTTCCGACAAACAGCGAAACGATAAGAATTACAATGTTTTTCATAACTTTTCAAATTTAATTTATTTCAATGTATACCTCAATCCTCCATAAAACATGCGCCCCATAACCGGCCCCCACACCATACTAGCATCGAAACTAGAACTAAATGGGTCGTGAGGAGAAACAACGGGATTATCCTGTACAAAATTTGTAAGATTTTCGCCTCCAACATACAACTCAACACTTTTAAACCTCCTTGTTATCTGCGATATAAGGTTTATGTAAATAGGAGAATACGGTTTGCCAATATATTGAGGCAAACTAGCCCGTCCATTGAATTGTGAAGTTATGTCGAATTGCCATTTTTTAAATTTACTTGCATAAGAAAACGAAACCAATCCTCTATGTTTAACAACAAATGGCTTACTCTTCAATTCGCCGTGAAGAGTTTGTTTTACGTCGTTTATGCGATAAGCAGCGGTTATTTCGAGACCTTTTGATGGCTGTAAAATAATATCGGTTTGAAAAGCATTGGAGTAGGAGCGACCATCGAGATTGTAAACCTGAACAGCATTACTAAATGCATCAATATCTACTATTACCTGATTGTCGAATTTGGTGTGATAAAAATCGGCTGACCACTGAATGCTTCTATTCTGATTTAGCTCAAACTTTTTTGTAACATTAATGCCCGTATTCCATGCCTTTTCGAGTTCGGGTTGCTCCAATGTACGCCAAATACGTGAATTTACGAGCAGGTTCTGATTCTCAGCTAAAACGTGTGCAGTATGAAGTCCACGTCCAAGTGAAGCTCTAAATATAACACCCCAAAATGGTTCATGTTTTATATGTACACGAGGAATTAAAAACCAGCCCCATTGAGAATGATAATCGTATCGCAATCCAATAATGGCTGACGTTTTTTCGTTTGGCATCCAAGTATACTGCGAAAAAATACCAGGAACATACTCTACGCTATTAAACGCCGAATCGTTGAACGATTGATTTATGTTGTCGTAATTGATCCCAATTCCACTACTCATGCTATGGTCTTCTGAAAATAAATGTGTTTGATATACCAAATTATAGTTGACATTGTGTTGTTGTCCTATGTATTCATTGCGACCATAATAGGCATCGTTGTTATATAGGTTGTACGAGCCATACAGTGCTATACTATTGTAAAAAGTGGTATCTAAAGCGATGCCTGTTTTTGAATATATTTGTAAATTGTTAATATCTGAAGCAAAGCCATAAATTCCTTTATCCATGTCGCTTTTCTGTCGATAATCCATCTGTCCGCCTTGTTTGAAATCGTTGAAGTATCGAATTCCAAACTGTTGCTCAATCTGGTCGTTGTGCGAGACTATTTTCCATCGATTATATAAGTTTACCTGTCGTTGCAAGGGCGACTCGACAAACATATCGCCATTTTCGTCCATGGGTTTAAAATTGCCCGATACATGAGTAAGCAACATGCCATTAAGATGCTCGTCGTTCAATAATACAACATTTGTATTGAGTTCGAGCCGTGAGTTGTCGCCTCCATAAATGTTTGCAAAAACAATAGGCGAATCTTCGGGCTTTTTGAATTCGACATTGATTTGTCCGGTTACAGACTCGTAACCATTGATAACAGAAGACGAGCCTTTTGAAATTTGAATAGATTCCATCCAAGAGCCGGGAATGTAGCTCATACTATTTGAAACTGCCAATCCACGCATCGATGGAAGGTTTTCGAAAAGCAACTGAGAGTAAATCCCCGACAGTCCGAGCATTTGAATTTGACGAGCACCTGTAACTGCGTCGGCATACCCAACATCTACACTGGCATTGTTCTGAAAACTTTCCGACAAATTGCAACAAGCAAGTTTTTGAAGTCCTGCTTGAGTAATCATTTCTGTCTTAATGGGTTTTAATGTCGAAAAAACGGTACCTTCAGTTCGCTTGTTTACAATAACTTCTTCAATAACATTGTCGGGGATTAATATTACGTTTAGAAATTCTGTCTTTTTTTCAATTTCCTGAATAAATAACTTAAATCCGACATAAGAAACAGCTAAATGAAGATGGCCCTTTTGAGGTTTTTCAATTTCAAAAAATCCACTGTCATTAGTTTGTGTGTTTATTTTTGAATGATCCCAGTATACTTGAGCAAAACCCAGTGAAACTGTATCTTTGTTTTCATTTATATGAAATACCCGTCCTTTCAATTTCTGCGATGAGTATATAGAAATAAAAAGACTGTTTATGATTAGTAATATAATAATTCTTTTCATCATATTTATTTTTTTGATTATTAAGATATGATGAAACCGCGCATGTTTTCAAATAAATACATACATGTTTTTATTGGCAAAGAACATGTGGATTTCATTTATTAATTATTTAGTTACAACACAGCATAATATGTGCTGTAAAGTGTGGGTGCAAAAAACTATTTAGTAAAATATACAAGACAAGAAATCTCAACAACGTAAAACCCTGTGTTTTTGCAAAATAGGTAAAGAAGCTTGATTTGATTTGTTGGCGAAAAGCAAATTTGTTATAAGGAATAGATTTGATTTGTTGCAAGTGTTTGTTTCGGCAAAAAGATTAGTTGTTTGCACTTGAAAGGATGGCTGACAAGTAAAGCTATCTTCAATTTTTAAATAAAGCAACAAGTCGCTGCAACATTTTTCTTCTACAGAGTTGTTGGTATGATGTGCGTCTTCGTCGGAACAGCAAGAATTGCTTGGAAAAGGAGCGACTGAGTAGCTGGTTTTGTTCATCAACAGGCATGTGTGTGCCTGAAAAGTAACTCCCACAAAGGAGACCAAACAAACAACAATGAGTGCTTGACTTATTATTTGACGAACAATTCTCATTTTAAGCTTTTTCGAAAAATTAACGAAAGATAATTGCAAAAGGTTTCAGTTTTAATTTTTTTAAGAATTAAATAATTTGGGCTCTACTTGAGAAGTATAACAAGGGTTTTTGTTGAAGTGTATTAAATTGTTAGTAGTTTGTATTTTTATACAATAATCTTTCAATTTCATCAATCTCAATGGGGATAGTGGCTGAAAGGTTTTCGCAGCTATTTTCGGTTATCAAAATGTCGTTCTCGAGTCGAATGCCTAGTTTTTCTTCTGGTATATAAATGCCAGGTTCGCAAGTTATAAGCATTCCGGGTTTCAGAATGTCGTCTTTTTGACCCACATCGTGAACGTCTATTCCCAAGTAATGTCCAATACCATGCATAAAATACCTTTTGTATAGAGGTTTCTCGGGATCTTGCTTCTGAATCTCCTCTTTTTTAAGCAATTTAAGCTTAGTAAGTTCTTGTTCGCATAAATTTCCGGCTAGTCGTACTAAGTCAGTAATTGAAATGCCCGGCCTAATGTTTTTAGTTACTTCCTTTTGAATATTTAGAACCGAAGTATATACTTCCTTTTGTCGTTCAGTAAACTTTCCATTGACAGGTAAGGTTCTGGTTATGTCGGCATTGAGACCATCGATGCTTGCGCCAAAGTCGACAAGCACAAGTTCGCCATCGTTCATGGGCATATTGTTGTCAATATAATGCAGAATGCAAGCATTTTCGCCTGATGCAACGATTGTGTCAAATGCAATTTTTGCTCCAGAACGAGTAAACTCAGCATTAATTAAGGCTTCTATGTCATGTTCTTTATTGCCTGGTTTTACAGCTGGAAGCATTTTTAAAAAAGCACAATAAGTGATATTGATAGCTTTTCGAACTACTTCAATTTCGACAGCTTCTTTGACCTGACGAAGCGAATCGCTAATAAGCGAAAGAGGTTCAAATTTTTTGCTTTGCAAAACACGCTCCCAGTCCAATGCAAATCGGTTTGGGTAAAGGTATTTAAGGTCTTCGGAATCGTATTTCTCTGTAAAATTTAAGAATAAGAGTTCGGAATTAGCAATTTGCTCCCGGATAAAAGCCTCCATTTGATCGAGCCAACGAATATCGGCAATTCCGCTAATTGAGGCTACTTGTTCAATGGTAAGCATTCGCCCAGTCCATACTTCTTTGGCCGGATCGGGTTTTTCGATAAAAAGCACATCGAGAAATCGCTCATTCAGTGTATCGTAGTAGATGAATAAAGTTGTCCGTTCTTGTTCAATGCCCGAAAAATAGAACAAATCGGAGTTCTGGTGAAAAACAAAGTTTTGGTCGCGGCTTTTTAGCATCGACTGATTTGAATGTATTGCTACAAAGGTGTGTTTTTGAAGCTTTCTAGACAATTTGAGCCTGTTTCGTTCAAATAATGAGCTTGTTAAATGTACAAGTGCCATAGATTAGACTAATTATAAATTACATCCAAGTTAATTATTTAATTGGAAAAACAAATCTAAGCCAATAAATTTGTGCTTCTTTTTTTTGTAACACATTATTAAACATTATTCAAAATAAGTGTATGAGTAACTTGATCAATTCCTCTATTGGAAAGAAGCTAATGATGGCCCTCGCGGGCTTATTTCTGTGTGTATTTATGGTAATACACCTAACAATTAATCTCTTTATGCTGTTGCCCGATGACGGGGCGCTTTTTAGCGAAGCTGTTGAATTTATGGGCAATCCGGTAATGAAGATTTTGGAAATAGTTTTGTTTGGAGGCTTTGCGCTTCACATGATTTATGGGTTTGTAACCATAATAAAAAACAGAATTGCCCGTCCAGTGGGTTATGCTGTGGCAAACAACAAGCAAACGTCCTTTTTTTCAAAGTATATGACACATACCGGTATCATTATTGCCCTATTTCTGGTATTGCATTTCATTAATTTTTATTTTGTAAAACTTGGTATTGTTCCAATTCCAGAAGCTGCCAATGGCAATTCGCACGATTTCTATAGTATGGCTATAGCATTATTTAGCAACCCATTTTATACATGGTTGTATGTTGCTATTATGGTTATTCTTGGGTTTCACCTCAATCATGCATTTCAAAGTGCATTTCAAACTATGGGATGGAATCATCCACTTTATACCCCAATTATTAAATGGGTTGGAACAATCTATTCTATTGTTATAGCGGTCGGATTTAGCATCATTCCTCTGTATTTTCTCTATTTTTACAATTGTTAATAATTTTTTCAAGATATGAAGTTAGAATCAAAAATACCAAAAGGTCCACTTGCCGAAAAGTGGACACATTACAAATCTACACAAGGACTTGTAAACCCAGCCAATAAGCTGAAGATGGATGTAATAGTAGTAGGCACAGGACTTGCAGGTGGGGCAGCTGCTGCAAGTTTAGGCGAACTCGGTTTCAATGTAAAAGTATTCTGCTATCAAGACAGTCCGCGTCGTGCACATAGTATTGCTGCTCAGGGTGGTATCAATGCATCAAAAAACTACCGTAACGATGGCGATAGTGTATCGCGCTTGTTTTACGATACTATAAAAGGAGGCGATTACCGCGCTCGCGAAGCCAATGTTCATCGTTTGGCCGAAGTGAGTGGTAGCATAATAGACCAATGCGTGGCTCAAGGTGTTCCTTTTGCACGTGAATATGGCGGTTTGCTCGACAACCGATCGTTTGGCGGCACACAAGTAAGTCGTACATTCTATGCTCGTGGACAAACCGGCCAACAACTTTTAATTGGTGCATATCAGGCGCTTAGCCGTCAGATACATGCAGGTACTGTCGAATTACATGCTCGCACAGAAATGTTAGATCTTGTTATTGTCGATGGAAAAGCTCGAGGCATTATTGCTCGAAACTTGGTTACTGGCGAAATCGAACGTCACTCTGCTCATGCAGTTGTGTTGGCTACCGGTGGTTACGGAAATGTATTCTTCCTCTCGACCAATGCTATGGGATCAAATGGAAGTGCAGCTATGCAAGCATACAGAAGAGGTGCATTATTCGGAAACCCTTGTTATGTTCAGATTCACCCTACATGTATTCCCGTACACGGCGACTATCAAAGCAAATTGACACTTATGTCGGAGTCGTTGCGTAACGATGGACGTATTTGGGTACCAAAAGATAAAGATGCAGCCGATAAAGTACGTAAAGGTTTGTTGAAACCTACCGATATAAAGGAAGAAGATCGAGACTATTACTTGGAACGTCGTTACCCGGCATTTGGCAACTTAGTGCCTCGCGATATAGCTTCGCGAGCAGCCAAGGAACGTTGTGATGCCGGTTTTGGTGTTGGGTCTACAGGATTGGCTGTTTACCTCGATTTCTCATCGGCCATCAAGCGTTTGGGCAAAAAAGTAATCGAAGAGCGCTATGGCAACCTTTTTCAGATGTACGAGAAAATCGTAGACGAAAATCCATACAATACTCCAATGATGATTTACCCTGCCATTCACTACTGTATGGGCGGAACTTGGGTCGATTATGAATTACAGACTACTATTCCTGGACTTTTTGCAGCTGGAGAAGCAAATTTCTCAGACCACGGAGCCAATCGACTTGGCGCTTCGGCTCTTATGCAAGGTTTAGCCGATGGTTATTTCGTATTGCCCTATACTATTCAGAGTTACCTTTCTACAGATATCAAAACTCCCCGCATAAGTACCGATTTGCCAGAGTTTGCAAAAGTTGAAGGCGATGTGAAAGCTCGAATTGAAAAACTGATGAGCATTAAAGGAGCTCACTCTGTAGATCATTTCCACAAGCAATTAGGAAAAATTATGTGGGACAAAGTTGGTATGGCTCGTACAAAAGAAAGTCTTACGCAAGCAATAGCAGAAATAAAGGCAGTTAGTGACGAGTTCTGGAAAAATGTTCGTATCCCCGGTGAAGCGAATTCGTTTAACCCAGAATTGGAAAAAGCACTTCGTGTAGCCGATTTCTTAGAATTGGGCGATCTTATGGCACGCGACGCTCTGCAACGCGAAGAATCTTGTGGAGGTCATTTCCGCGAAGAATTCCAAACCGAAGAAGGTGAAGCTTTACGTAACGACGATTTGTTCAAATATGTGGCAGCTTGGGAGTATAAAGGCGAAGGTCAAGCACCTGTAATGCACAAAGAAGAACTGGTGTACGAGAACATTGAAGTAAAACAAAGAAATTACAAATAGACATGGAACATAAAAATATGAATCTCACGCTTAAAATCTGGCGTCAGGAGAACGCCAAAGCAAAAGGACGATTCGAAACATATACAATTAACAATATTTCTCCCGATTGTTCATTTCTAGAAATGCTCGACCAGTTGAACGAACAATTAGTCGATAAATTTCAAATGCCTGTATGCTTCGATCACGATTGCCGAGAGGGTATATGCGGCATGTGTTCGTTGTACATCAACGGACGCCCACATGGAAACGATTCGGCGGTTACAACCTGCCAGTTGCACATGCGCAAGTTCAAAGATGGCGACACAATTACAATTGAACCATGGCGAGCAAAAGCATTTCCGATTATTCGCGATTTAGTGGTCGACCGTTCGGCTTTCGATAAGATTATTCAATCGGGTGGATACGTATCGGTCAATACCGGTGGAGTACCCGATGGCAATGTTATTCCTATTGGCAAGAAAGAAGCTGACCTTTCGATGGATGCTGCACAATGTATTGGTTGTGGTGCTTGTGTAGCGGCTTGTAAAAATGCATCTGCGATGTTGTTTGTTTCGGCTAAGGTTTCGCATTTGGCATTGTTGCCTCAAGGTCAAGTTGAAGCACGCCAGCGAGTACAGAATATGGTTGCAAAAATGGACGAACTAGGGTTTGGCTATTGCTCTAATACAGGCGCTTGCGAAGCTGAGTGCCCTAAAGAAATCAAATTGACCAATATTGCTCGTATGAACCGTCAGTTTATTACTGCCAAGGTTTTTTAATACAATTTTTACGCAAAGACGCAAAGACGCATAGAAAATTATTTCTTTGTGACTTTGTGTCTTTGTTTTTTAGGTAAAATATTAATACTTTCTGGCAACCACACAAACTTTTTTAAATCTCTCAATATTCCCTTTGAGATTATATATTTCGAAATAAAATATATAGATACCATTTCGAACCACTTGGTTGTTTGCAAAAGTTCCATCCCATGTAAAACTGCCCGATGTGCTAAGTAAGGCAGTGTTTTCAAGTTTTCTTATGAGTTTCCCTTGTGCATCGAAAATAACTATATTGGCAAGGTAACCTGCTTCGGGCATTTGATATGTAATGTTTAAAATATCGTCGACACCATCATTGTCAGGCGAAATAGCATCGTTCAAAATTTTGAATTTACTTGAAAATTGCAAAGAATCTTTAGGTAAATATTGGGAGTTTTTATAACCTGGTGTAGCCCAGCCAACAGTCGAAGCAGCCGAATGCCAATTAGAAGCACTTATTCCGTGAAAGTCGGGATTGAGTCGTTCCAGTGAAACCCCTTCTTTGTTCGAAATCAAGCCAATATGCATACTTTCATTGTAGACTATTCTGTCGAGTATGCTCATGTTTTTTCGCATTAGAATTAAACGTCCATTTTTGTCGGGAAGACTTATCATTTCATTGTTAGAGAATATGGCTTGTTGGTACGGCACTTTGTAAAATATCCTAAGCATTTCGATATTCTCGGTAACTGCCAAATACGACTTTGGAAACAGCAATGTTCCTGTCGTTCCGAGCGACACAGTGCTAGTTACAACCCCCTGCTCGTTTTCCAGTGCAATTAACAATTGCCCAGCATCCAGTGTTTTGGAGGAACGATTGTATATTTCAACAAAGTCTGAACTGTATGGAAAAGCATCGAAAAGAACTTCGTTGATAATTACATCGGCCGAATCGGCAGTTTCGGGTATTGCAAACTGTTGATGGTATTCGTTTTTAGGCGTATTCGAGACACAGTCTGAAATATTGTTTGTTACGCTTAGGGTATACAATTGTTTTAATTGAAACTTTATGTCGAAAATTAGCGTCTGCGTTTTTCGATCGTTCAATACAATTTTAGAGGGATTTCCAATATTTGAAACAATATAATTCTCATTATTCGAAACACTTATGCTATCGAAGTACTCGCTATAAACCAATCGGATAGACGAATCGCTTATTAGAGCAAATTGAGAAATTGAAATAGCCTCAACGTCTGGATTTTCGGCAGCAACAGAATTTAAAACTCCCGGAGTTCCTCCTATTTGGCCAATAGACGCCTGCCAATTGCTTGTTTCGTTGCACGGATTAGCAACGTCTACCATTTCTAGCGACCAGCCTCCCTGTGCTTTGTAATTACTATTGTACCAAGTGTCGCTATAGGCAACTTGGTGGATGAGTTTGTTGGTATTGTCGAGCAATCTGATCGTTTGTCCTGTATTGGTGAGCGTAGTCGACGACGTAAGTATACCAATTGCCTTACCAAATTCCAAAAAGTCATTGAGCAAGTCCTTATGACAAATAACTAAGTAGCTGTTGGGTAAAAAACAGATTTCGGGTATAAGTTTCGTTGTTGAGCCTATACTTATTCGCCAATCCTTTAAATTGATGGTATCTGCTGTTCGATTGAATAATTCGATATATTCGCCGACAGGTAAACCAATAGTGGGTTCCGGATCAACCATTATTTCGGTAACTAATACATCGAATATTTTGAAGTTGTTGGTTTTGCCTACAAATGCAATTGTGTCAATAAAATTAATGTCAGGTTCAGCAGGTTTAGTGGTTATCGAATCGTTAGGTTCAGCAGGTTTATTGAGATTATTGTTCAATGTGTCTTCTTTTACAATAGGCTTGATATGTAGTGTGTCGATTAGAATATCGTCGATCCAAAGTTTCATGTCATGTGTTGCAGTATATTTATAAAGCACTCCCACATGATTTGCAGTTAAATGGTTTGTATCTCTTGTACTGTTTAGTATACGTAAAGAGTCTATTTTTCCTCTTTCGTGAAATGACACTTCCCACCAACCATCGAATGAGCGGTGAACTTTAATTGAAGCTTTTTGATTAGTTCCTACACTTCTTTCCCAATGAACACCTGTACTCAAGACTTTAGCAACTTTACCATTAGTTACTTTCCAAAGCCTAAGCGAATCGTCAGAACCCGAGAGATTTACACCAATTACATAGGCGTTTATTGCAAATCCGTTGAACATGCTGTCTGCATTGTTATTGGCCATTAGAAAGAAATTCCAATTATTGTCGGCCGATGGATTGTAGGCATGTCGCACCAAAAAGGTCCATGTAATATCTAATGCGTTTGCTTGTCCGAAGTTTAATGGATACGATATTTGATCGTGGCTTGTTTTGTTAGTATCCAAGACATGTTTGAGAGAATAATTCCCACTTAATGGATCTTTTGAAGCGGTATCCCATGCCTTAGCATTACTCATGAACCATTGAGAAAGATTTTGATTCTCAAAGTCAAATGCAATTTGCGATTGAATAGGCGACACTAATAAATTCAACAGAATAAATAGAATATTTTTTAAAATGGGTCTTTGGTTCATCATATATTTTTAATATTTTTGCACACATTGAAAAATCAATTAAAATACAAGTGATCGAAAACTCAATATCACAAACATATACAGCGCACCCCTTCCCCAAAATGGGAAGGGGTGTCAAGATATTTTGACCATGAAATGATGGTCTATCTTTTTCAATCTCTAATTTATAAAAATCAATTTAATTTTTCAAATTTTTAATAATAATGGTTTATACCATTTTAGCAGAGGAAGTAATATAATAAGAAATAACACAAAAAAACATGAAAGTAGCGGTAGTAGGCGTTAGTGGCGCCGTTGGTCAAGAGTTTTTAAATGTGCTCGACGAGCGCAATTTTCCTATGGACGAGTTGGTTTTGTTTGGTTCGTCGCGTAGTGCAGGAAGTACCTATAATTTCAAAGGCAAAAGCCTTACAGTTAAAGAGCTAAAACACAACGACGATTTTAAAGGTATTGATATTGCTCTAACTTCGGCCGGTGCAAGTATTTCGAAAGAATTTGCCCCCGATATTACTAAGTTTGGAGCTGTAATGATCGACAATTCGAGTGCATTTCGTATGGATGCCGATGTGCCATTGGTTGTTCCCGAAGTAAATCCATTGGATTGCAAAGTTCGCCCACGCAATATTATAGCAAACCCCAATTGTTCGACTATTATTATGGTGGTTGCTCTTAAGCCAATTCACGATTTGTCGCCCATCAAACGTATTCATGTAGCTACTTACCAAGCAGCTAGTGGTGCTGGTGCTGCAGCTATGGACGAGCTTTTTGCCCAAATGAAACAAGTGGTTAATAACGAAAAAGTGGTAGTCGACAAATTTAAATACCAACTTGCAACCAATCTTATTCCTCAGATCGATGTGTTTTTGGACAACGATTACACCAAGGAAGAAATGAAAATGCATAACGAAACACGCAAAATTATGCATGCTGCAATAGATGTAAGCGCTACTACTATTCGAGTACCTGTATTAAGAGCACATTCGGAAGCTGTTTGGGTCGAAACCGAAAAAGCGCTTGAAATATCGACAGTTCGTTCGGCATTCGAAAAAGCAGAAGGTTTGGTTGTACAAGACGACCCCAAAAATGGCGTTTATCCTATGCCTTTGATGGTTGCCGGAACCGATCCTGTATTTGTAGGCCGTTTGCGTAAAGATATAGCCAATCCAAATGGTATTACCTTTTGGTGTGTAGGCGATCAGATTAAAAAAGGTGCTGCACTTAATGCAGTGCAGATTGCCGAGTATATGGTGAAAAACAGAATGTTGTAATCGAAAGACAAGAAGAATTTAATAAAATTAGATAAAAAGGAAGCTTCAGTTCAAAATAGGGACTGTAGCTTTCTTATTATTAGTAACCTTTTATTTCAATTTAAATTCGCAAAAGACTAAATTATTAAAGGGCGTTTCTAAAAACTCGATTTTTTGAGGCGGACGAATTTTTAAACCCGGAGTTTACTGCTGTAAATGTGTTACACTGAGCGACAGCCAAAGTGAGGAGTTTAAAAATGAAGTCCAACAAAGAACCCCCGAAGGGCTCAGCGTAGCTAAAAAGCAGTTTTTAGAGATGCCCTAAAGAAACGCGCCAACTTCAGCTATCACCTCTTTGATAGACTCATAGGTATTTTCAAGAACCATTTTAAAATCGGCAGCCCCAAGCCAACACACCTTCGAAATATGTTCTTCGGTTTGAGGAATTAATGTTTCGTTTCCCGAATAATCCATTAGAAACCAATTGGTTTTTTTCAATATCAATTCACCTTTGTGCTGATAAGTATGGTATGTAGGCGACAATTCTTTTTTAATACTAAGTTTTGCCAAACTAACGCCTGTTTCCTCAGCAATTTCTCTCATGGCGTTTTGCTCAATCGACTCTCCCACTTCTCTTTTACCCTTTGGCAAATCCCATTTGTCCATACGATATATAAACAAATAATTGTCCGACCAGTTTTTGACCATGCCTCCCGATGCTTCCAATTGACTAAAACACGAGAAGAAAGCATTTTGCAATTCAACTAAATCGGAATGAACAATATACAATGATTCTTTGGCAATATTTTTTTCGAAACTATGAACTAAATCTCGCAAATCACCTTTATTGGTAAAAGTCGTTTTATGTATAAGACTGTAGTCCGACAGAGTATCTGAAAGTATAATTTTGCGGTTATTGAAAAAAATCTTGACCATAACACCCTGTTATTTAACAAATTTACACCAACAAATATTGCAATATTTTATTCATATAACGCGACGATTGTTTCACGTTTTCGTTCCAATTGTTGGTAGCCTCGTGATTGGCGTTGTCCGAAATGGTTCTCAGTGCCAATACAGGAATCCCTTCGCGTTGGCATATTTTTGCAACTGCTGCCGATTCCATATCGACAATATGTACACCAAAGTCACTTTTTTTCTGTTCAACCACTTCAGGATGACATATAAATTGATCTCCACTCATAGTTCGCCCATTGAATAATTTTATTTCTAAATCGGCACAAGCTCTAATTAAAGCATTAACCGAATCGTTAGGAGGATTACAGATCAAATATTGTGTCATTTCGGAAAGTGGTGTAACACCTTTAGCAAACCCAAGCCCCGTGGCATCCATATCGTGTTCAACAAACTCGGTCGACAAATACATACTTCCAATAGTTTCGTTGCCCAAACCACCCGATGTTCCTAGAATCCACACCTCTGTAACATGCTCGAGCATACGCCCCAAGGCAAATGAGGCATTGGCCTTGCCTATACCTGATATAATAAGCCAAATTTCAAATCGATACGAATAGTAAATATCTTTGCCCAAAACCTCCCATTGAAAAAATTTGTTTTCTAGGATATCTTTGGCTTCGTCGTACAAAGCAACAATTATTCCAAGTGACTTAGGATATAATAACGGCATACGGAAGTTTTAATTGTTTTATATCGGCAATTTGAATATCTAATACAACCGCTATAGCCGGCTTTACTTTTGAGACTTGAGAAATAAGTTCAACAACTGCTTTCAAAGTTCCTCCAGTTGCAAAAATATCATCGACAATGAGTATTCGTGAATTTGACAGCGATACATCGTTTTGTATTTGAAGAGTATCCTCACCATATTCGAGATTGTAGGCTACAGACCTTACTTTTCCAGGAAGCTTTCCTTTTTTGCGAACAGGAATAAATCCACAGCCCATTTTTTGTGACAATGCTGAACCTAAAATAAAACCTCGAGCCTCAATACCTGCAACATAATCGAACGAACCAAACCCTTCGAGCTTTTTAATCATAGTATCGATCAACAATGTCCACAAATTCTTGTCTTTATACAATGGATTAAGATCCCTAAACATTATCCCCGGTTTGGGAAAGTCTGGAAACAATGCTATATGAGACTTTAGTTTCGCTATCTCTTTTTCAATTTCATTCATTTTTATTCGGCTTTTAATACAACAAGCTTACCACGTATACAAATATTTATAAATGCCGTTGCACTAAGTAAGTTATTTGGTTCGCCACTCGAAAATCCGGTTTCTAAATTTATATTTTCAAAAAATGCATTAAAGGTATTTCCTTCGGCAAATTCGGCTTCAATATTAGTAATATTTTTTATATAATGCGATTTTTTACTAGCTCTTATCAATAAAGCTGCATTGTACGAAGTATAATCTACCCCAAATGTTTTTTCGAGAGCATTCAAAAACAAAGCATCGGAAATTGGTTTTGATTTTTTATTAAAAATCATAAACGCGCTATCTTCGGTCTCAGGTAAAAGCGCAATACCATAATAATTTGAATTGTAATTATCAAAAGCGCTTTTTGTGTCATTTGGAGAGGCTATATTGGACATAACAGTAAAGGCAAAACCCATTGCATCTACCGAATGGAGATTTGACCCACTTGATGTAAGAAATGATTTAAAAGTATGATCTGAATTTCTGAGGTTTTTTAGTATTGAATCTCTCAAATTATTTTTCCGATTCGACCATTCAATACTTTTAGAATACAAACCAATACTATCAGCCGACAACTCCATTGCTTCAAAAGCTTTTAAATACAGACAATTTATTGATGTTGCTTTTATTTTCTCTATTGAATGTATGTTTATAAATGGCATATCGCCCCAAAACAATCCATCATTGGTATCGAACTTTACATTGTAGTATTGCTTAAAAGCCTTTTCAGCATTGTAGTATAGCCAATTCCAATCGGCAAGTCCCGGGTTTCTTTTAAAAAGCTCGGCAGCAGCCCAAATCCAAACAACATCTTCGTCCAAGTGCGTTTCGACATCGCCATCGAGATACGATGCAACCGAATACTTAAGCGACCACTTCATTTGCTGAGGATACACCTCGTTGAGCCCAATAATACCAGCAAATCCGATATTGTTTATAGAAGATGCAATTATTTTCCCACTATCGGTTCTTATCATATTGTTTTCGACCACAGCCAAGGCCATACGCCAAAAACATTCGGTAAGTGGTGTTGCATTTTTAACATCTAATTTCGACAAAGGTTTAGGATTGGGCAAATCGGCAATATTAAAAGTGTCGAGCCTATCTATCAGATATTCGTTGCCCAATATAAAGGCATCACCTTTATATTGAAATTTCATCCTTCCTTGACTAAAAGCCGAAAGGGCAATAAAAACAAAAAAAACAAAGCTCAATTTTCTCATAGTAAAATAACAAGAATGCTAAATTAATAAGAAAAATGAAAATTAATAAATACCAACAATAAATCTACAACAATAAAAAAGAATAATTGTCATATATTGCAATTGCAATTATACAATATAGCAAATTTTATTATAAATAATTTAAAAATACACTTTGTGATACAATCTAGCAACAGTATTCCAAACGAAGGTAACAAAAAACTATGGAATTATCCTTGGAAATACACCGAGAGCTTCATTATTGGAATAGCAATATTAATTACCGGCTTTTTTGTTGAGGCAATATCTGGCGGCAATGGAATAACTTTACCGGGGCTACCTTTCAATTTCTATATTATCTGTTTTTTTGCTGCAGCACTTGTTTTCTTTTTTATAAATTATAAAGAATCGCCGGCTATAGTATGGCTTTCGAGCATTCCTGCGGCTATTAGTTCAGTCTGCATTTATGCGTTTTTAGTTCTTTTACTGGGTTTCATACCCCAAGCTCCCGAAAACAACTCTGATTTTCTACATTATTTAGGGCTTACACATGTCAAAAACAGTTGGCCATTTATACTTATACAATTGTACCTGCTTACAACATTAGGAATGGTTACCATCAAAAGAGCCATACCCTTAAAGAAAAAAAACATCGGCTTTCTGCTCAATCATTTTGGCTTATGGCTCACTTTGCTATCTGCCGGCTTAGGTTCGGCCGATCTGAGCCGTCTATATTTAAATCTCAACGAAAAACAAGCTGCCAATAATATTGCTACCGACCAAAATGGACAATTTCATCAACTACCTTTTTCACTCAGACTTATTGATTTTGACGTAGACCAATACGAACCTAAAATTGCTATCGTTGATTATGAAACCAATCAATATGTATTAAAAAAAGGCGAATCGCTTCCTTTTGCCACAAAAAACAAAACTATTGAACTGTCGAACTGGGAAATAACAGTAAAAGACCTAATATCTCAGGCTATAGCTATAAACGACAGCTTTGTAGCTTCCGAGTCAGTTGGCAGCAACCCGGCAGCATTTATTCTGGCAAAAAACAAAATTACAGGCCATTCAATACAAAGTTGGATTACATCGGGCAGCTTTGCTGCCGACCCAAAATATCTAATAATCAATAATAAGGAAGCTCTTATACTACTACCTCCCAGCCCCAAAAAATACTACTCAAAATTGATAATTTACGAAAATAAACAAACCGACACAATAATTCTCGAAGTAAACAAGCCTCACTCAGTCGCTGGGTGGAAATTATACCAATCTGGTTACGACAATAAAAAAGGGAAATGGTCGACCTTGAGCATTATCGAAGCTGTTAACGATCCTTGGCTACCGGTTGTTTACATTGGCATTGCCCTGCTATTAGCAGGTTCTGTGTATTTATTTTGGATAGGAAAAGATAAAAATGAAAGATTATGAGTTGGATCTACTTCCCATTATACGCCTTAATTACAGCTATTTTTTGGCTCATAGGCACTGCCTTTATCTATTGTTCTAAACGTAAGCCCTTTTTGAAACCATTTGGACACATCGGTCTATTATTGGGCATTGCAACTCTTTTGAGTTTTATTGTAATCTTGTGGATACAGCTCGATCGACCGCCGATGCGCACTTTGGGCGAAACCAGATTGTGGTATGCCTTTTTCTTACTCATAATTGGCTATATAACATTTGTTCGTTGGGCATATAAATGGGTATTGGCAATTATTTTCTTTTTTGCCACCATGTTTTTGTTAATTGATCTGCTTCATCCCGAAGCTTACGAAAAAACACTGATGCCGGCTTTACAAAGCCCGTGGTTTATTCCTCATGTAATAGTTTACATATTTGCTTATGCTATGTTGGGCTTTTCGTGGGTGTTTTCGATATACGGACTATACATGTTATTCAAAAAACAGTTTCAAATGAAATTTCTGGATATAGCAGACAACCTCGTTTATATTGGCTTCTCGTTTCTAACCATGGGTTTGCTGTTTGGCGCCTTGTGGGCCAAAGAAGCCTGGGGACATTACTGGACCTGGGATCCAAAAGAAACATGGGCATTTCTAACTTGGTTAGCATATTTGGTCTACCTTCATACACGTAAATTTCACTACAACAAGGTACATCTTCATATATGGTTGTTGAGCATACTCTTTATTGTACTTCTACTTTGCTGGTTTGGTATCAATTATTTGCCATCTGCACAAAATTCGGTACATGTTTATTCAAATTAGTCATTAAATTACAATAATACGGAATCTAGATGTTGACATTTTAGCAATAATTCATTAGATTTACTAAAAAAACTCTAATTTCCCAACCATGAAATTATACAAGTCTTTGATCATTTTCTCAATTTTATTAATAGTATCTGTAGCCATTGCTTTCCCCCAAAAGAATGAAGAAATCAATATTTGGCCAGCAACTGCACCTGGTTACGAATCGGCGACAATAGCCGAAGAAAATATTGATAGGGGTCAAAATGGAGCGATTGATCGAGTTGTTTCGAAAATAAAAACTCCTACATTAACTGTTTTTATCCCCAAAAGCGCAAATGGATCGGCTGCAATAATTTGCCCGGGGGGAGCTTACGTAAGAGAAGTTATAGACAAAGAAGGCACAACCATAGCCAAATGGTTAAATACACTTGGTATTACGGCTTTTGTATTGAAATACCGACTTCCTTCCGACGTATTGCAAAATGGTGAAGGACGAAATATTCCTCTTCAGGATGCTCAAAGAGCCATTCGGCATATTAGAGCAAATGCATCGAAATGGAGACTCGACACCTCCAAAATAGGTATTATGGGCTTTTCGGCAGGAGGTCATTTGGCGGCTACCTTATCGACCGACTTTGCAAAAAAAGTCTACAATTCCATTGACCCAACCGACGAGTATAATGCTCGCCCCAATTTCGCTATTTTAGCATACCCTGTAATATCAATGGGCGACAATTCTTCGCATTTAGACTCCAAAAAGGCCTTATTAGGAGAAAATCCAAGCATTGAAATCTGCAATGAGTTTTCTAGTCATCTAAAAGTTACTGCACAAACTCCGAAAACCTTTATTGTATTGGCCGAAAACGACAAACCTAGCTTTGTTTCAAATTCACTTCTTTATTTCCAAGCATTGAAAGACAAAGGTATTGTTGGTTGCGAATTACATATTTTTACGTATGGCGGACATGGATTTGGCCTTTCACCATCGGCTCCATTTTGGGGTGCACCTTGCAAAGACTGGCTTAAATATCATGGATTAATCCAATAATGGGCATCTCGAAAAACTGAATTTTTATCGTTGAGTTTCATTTTTAAAATCCTCACTTCGGTTTTCGCTAAGTGTAACACATTTACAGCAGTAAACTACGGTTTTTAAAAACTCGCTCGCCTAAAAAATCGAGTTTTTAGTGAACTCCAAATGAATCTTAGAACTTTTTCAATCCTTCAAAATCCAAAGTAGCAAAAAGATCGTCCATAGTTTCGGCACGTCTTATTTGAGTAACATCGCCATTGGGTCGAAGCATAAGTTCAGCCGAACGAAGCTTTCCGTTGTAATTGAAACCCATTGCCAAACCATGAGCTCCGGTGTCGTGTATAACTACGATATCGCCTTGTTGTGGTTCTGGCAAAACGCGATCAATGGCAAATTTGTCGTTGTTTTCGCACAACGAACCTGTTACATCACACACAAAATCGTGCGGCTGGTTTTCTTTTCCCATAACGCTTATATGATGATAAGAACCATACAGAGCAGGACGCATAAGGTTTTGCATACTTGAATCTAAACCCACATAATTTTTGTAGGTTTTTTTAATATGTTCAACCTTTGTAACCAAGTAGCCATAAGGTCCGGTAATCATACGCCCCGATTCGAGAAATATTTTCAATGGTTTCAAGCCATTTCCCTCGATTTTGCTTTTGTATAAATTCTGCACTCCTTGGCTAACATACATAAGATCGACCGGCTTTTGCTCAGGGAGATAAGGTATACCTATACCTCCTCCAAGATTAACAAATTCAAATTCAATTCCAAGATTTTTGGTCAATTCGGCAGCCAAATCGAAAAGTATTTCGGCTGTTTCGACAAAATATGCCGAATCGAGCTCATTTGAAGCTACCATGGTGTGTAATCCAAATCGTTTCACACCTTTTTCTTTAGCAATTCTATATCCTTCAATAAGTTGTTCGCGTGTAAAACCATATTTCGCTTCCTCGGGATGCCCAATAATGGCATTGCCTTCTTTGAGCGAGCCAGGGTTATAGCGCATACAAAGCAACTCGGGCAAGCCACAATTCATTTCCAAATACGATATATGGCTAACATCGTCCAAATTGATAATTGCTCCTAGTTCTTTAGCTTTTCTATATTCATATTCGGGAGTATTGTTCGAGGTAAACATAATATTGTCGCCAACTACACCTATTTTTTCCGACAAAATAAGCTCTGCCATTGAACTACAATCAGACCCAAAACCCTCTTCTTTCAACACCTTCATAATATATGGATTTGGCAAAGCCTTCACTGCAAAATATTCTTTAAAACCTTCGTTCCACGAAAATGCTTTATTGACATATTGAGCGTTTAGACGAATTGCCTTTTCGTCGTAAATATGAAAAGGCGTTGGATACTTTGCTATTACATCCTGAATCTGACTAAATGAAAAAGGTATTATTTTTGTACTCATTAGAAAAATTGAATATTGATTATTAAATATTGATTATTGACAATTGACGATTAGCCTTTACAACAAAGGAATCATGAATCGACTGTCTTTTGTCTATAGTCTAATATCTTTTATCTCTTTTTGCAAAGATAATTGATTTAACTGAAAAGTTCACTGCTCAAAAAACCTTCGGCAATTTGTTTCACCGGGCCTGTCATGGTAATATTGAACACATCGTCGATATTGATTTTGAGCACCCCGCCCTTCATGTGTATATCGACATTGGGGCAAACCAACCCAAGTTTATGAAGCACCGAGGCAACAGCAGACGCAGAACTTCCCGAAGCTAAAGTATAACCTACTCCACGCTCCCAAATTATGATCTCAGCTTCGTGATCGTTAAGTACTTTTGCAAATTGAACATTAATTTTGTTCGGGAAAATATGATTTGACTCTATATACGGTCCATATTTCTTAATCTCGTCGATATCAAGATTTTCTTTAATTATTACACAGTGCGGATTTCCAACCGACACACAATTAACATGATATTCTTTATTAAAAATCATCAATGGTTCGTTGATAAACGTTGATTTGTCGGTTTTTACGGGTATAAGCGACGAACTGAAAATAGCCTTACCCATATCGACCGATACCATTGATGCTTTACCATTAAAATCTTCAATAATCGAAGAATGTACAACTCCCCCAGGAGTATCTATGGTAAAAGTTTTCTTTTGAGCAATACCGTAATCGTAAAGATATTTCGAAAAAATACGAAGTCCATTGCCACTCTTTTCGGCTTCCGAAGCGTCGGGATTAAAAATACGCAAACCAAAATCGGCTCTTATCGAAGGTACTTTTAGCAAAATTCCATCGGAACCAATTCCATAGTGGTAATCGCAAATAATACGAATCAAATGCGCATCAAGCTCAAAACTAAGATTAGCTTCGTCTAACACAATATAATCGTTACCTAATCCATGAGATTTCACAAAAAAATTATTCTTTTCCATTATATTAGAAATTTTATCTGCTATTTATTTAAAGGGAGTTACAAATTTCGACTTAGTTTCATGCAAAAATATTTAAAGTACGAATAATTAAATAAAGAAAACAATATATTTGTAGATTTAACAGTAATTATTTTACAACATTTATGGCATTTCTAAACGAGAATTATCTAAAACTCAAAGCAGGATATTTATTTCCTGAAATAGGACGACGTGTAAAAGCATTTCAAACTTTGCACCCCGATGCAAAAATAATTCGCATGGGTATTGGCGATGTAACCCAACCCCTAGTCCCTTCAGTAATCAAAGCATTTCACGATGCTATAGACGAAATGGGCAAAGTAGAAACTTTTAAGGGTTATGGACCAGAGCAGGGATACGATTTCTTGCGCGAAGCCATTGCAAAGTTCGACTACGAAAGTCGTGGCATAAAAATTGCCTTGGACGAAATATTTATTTCTGATGGATCGAAATGCGACACAGGCAACATACTCGATATACTTGGCAAAGAAAATAAAATAGCGATACCCGATCCTGTTTACCCGGTATACAACGACACCAACGTTATGGATGGTCGCACTGGCGAAGCTATGGAAAACGGCTACTACCGAGGCGTAACATATATGACATGTAACGATGCCAACAATTTTGTACCTGCATTACCTTCAGAAAAAGTCGACATCGTGTATCTGTGTTTCCCCAACAACCCAACCGGCATGACAGCTAGTCGCGAAATGTTGAAAAAATGGGTCGAATATGCATTAAAAAACGACATTATAATATTATTTGATTCTGCTTACGAAGCATACATTACCGATCCGAGTATTCCACATTCGATATACGAAATAGAAGGCGCCCAAAAATGCGCCATTGAGTTCCGTAGTTTCTCAAAAACAGCTGGGTTTACTGGAACTCGCTGCGCTTACACATTAGTTCCCAAAGAATTGATGGCATCGGACAGCAAAGGAAACAAACACCCATTGAATAGTCTGTGGTTGCGTCGCCAAACAACAAAATTTAACGGTGTTTCTTATCCCGTACAACGAGCCGCTGCCGCAATATATACCCAACAAGGGCAACAGGAAGTAAAAGAAACTATTGCCTACTACATGGAGAACGCGCGCATTATGAAAGAAAGCCTACAAACATTAGGCTTTACGGTTTTTGGTGGCGAAAATGCTCCTTATGTATGGCTAAAAACAAAAAACAATACTAAATCGTGGGATTTCTTTGACCAGTTGCTCAACGAGGTTAACATTGTTGGCACTCCCGGATCGGGCTTTGGTCCTTCGGGCGAGGGTTATTTCAGATTCTCGGCTTTTGCCGCACGCGAAAACGTATTGGAAGCTATGGATCGATTAAAAAAAGCCGGAATATAAATAGTTAATAGTTGACAGTTGACAGAATGAAAATTATTAAATTCACCTACTCAACTACTCAACTACTCGACTACACATCTACTATATTTAGAATATGAAAATAGGTTTCGACGCTAAAAGAGCATTTTTCAACACAAGTGGTTTAGGTAACTATAGTCGCGACACCATCTCTTTGCTCTGCCAGTACTACCCTTTCAACGACTATGTACTGTATACTCCCGAAATTGAAAACTCCAAACCATTTGTCAATTTCGACCGTTTGAATTTGAGAGGTCCTCAAACCTGGCTCGAGAAGAAGAACAAATGGTACTGGCGATCATACACCTTGTCGAAACAAATAAAAAAGGACAAGCTAGATCTGTATCATGGATTGAGCAACGAACTTCCGGCTCATATCGAAAAAGCAAAAACACCATCGATTGTAACTATTCACGATTTAATATTTTTCAGGTATCCTCAATATTACAAATATTTTGACCGAAAAATATACGAAACAAAATTTTCGCTGGCAGCCAAACATGCCAACAAAGTAATTGCTGTAAGCAAGCAAACAAAAGAAGATTTAATTAAATTTCTCAAGGCTGACGAAAAAAAGATTGAGGTAATTTACCAAGGTTGCAATCCTAATTTTTACAGAAATGTTTCATTAGAAGAAAAAGCCGATGTTAGCGGCAAATACGGCCTTCCCAGCAATTTCATACTCTACGTGGGTACAATTGAGGAACGAAAAAACCTTTTAAACATCGTTAAAGCCATTGACATCGGAAAAATTCAAGAACCACTTGTTGTCGTTGGCAGAGCAACCAACTATATTAAATCGGTTGTAAACTATGTACTCGAGAAAAAAATAAGAAACATATTTTTTTACCACAACATTCCAAACGAAGATTTACCGGCTATTTATCAAATGGCAAAAGTTTTCGTTTACCCCTCGTTGTTCGAAGGCTTTGGCATCCCCATACTCGAAGCATTAAATTCTAAAGTTCCTGTCATTACAAGTAAGGGAAGTTGTTTCTCGGAACCGGGAGGCAAATCGTCAATTTATATTAATCCCGAATGGCCCGCCGAAATTGCCGAAGCAATAAAAACCGTACTTAATGATTCGGCATTACGCAGTAAAATAATTCTCGACGGCTTCGCTCACGCGCAACAATTCCGACAAGACCACATAGCCCGTAACCTTATGAATCTTTACGAAAAGCTCACCTAATGAACGACGATATTCAGAAAGCCATTGAAGTGCTCAAAAAAGGCGGCACAATACTTTATCCAACCGATACCGTATGGGGGATTGGCTGCGATGCTACAAACGACAAAGCTGTTAGCAAAATATATGCATTAAAAAAGCGCGACAACAACAAAAACATGCTCGCTCTTATCGATCATATAGACAAGTTAAGCTTATATCTTCGTCAGGTACCCGACATGGCAGACGATTTAATTAGCATGTCAAACAAACCCCTTACCATCATTTACCCGGGCGCAATTAATCTGGCTCAAAATTTAATCGCCGAAGATGGCAGTATTGGCATAAGAGTAACGAGCGACGAATTTTGCCAAAAACTAATTACGCGTTTCAAAAAACCAATAGTATCGACTTCTGCAAACATTAGCAACATGCCAGTACCATCAAATTTCGATGATATATCAGATGAAATTAAAAAATCGGTCGATTTTGTTGTTGGCTGGAGACAAGACGACACCCACAAAACAAAGCCTTCAGGTATCATTAAACTTGGACTAAAAGGAGAAATAAAAATAATTAGAGAATAAAAATATTAGGAAAGTTTTTTTAGAATAAAATTTTTTATATTTTTGCAGCCTCAAAATAAGTAACAAATAAGATATTATATAGCGCAATGGCAAACCATAAGTCATCAGAAAAAAGAATTAGACAAACCGAAACTCGTAGGTTAGACAACAAATATCATTCACGTACAACCCGCAACGCGGTAAAAGCTCTACGTGGCATAACCAGCAAAACTGAAGCAGTTGAATTACTCCCAAAAGTAACAGCAATGCTCGACAAACTTGCAAAGAAAAACGTAATTCACAAAAACAAAGCAGCCAATATAAAAAGCAGTCTTAGCGTTCACGTTAACAGCTTGGCATAATTTTTTGAAAAAATATTTTAAGAAGCTACTTCCAAAAGAAGTGGCTTTTTTTGTTTATATTTGTTTGAACAACACAAAAATATAAACAAGCCTTGAATATTGAACATTTAACTTAAAATGAACCAAACCAAGAACACCATAAAAGACTGGGCTGAGGACGACCGACCAAGAGAAAAAATGCTTTCAAAAGGCATACAAGCACTAAGCAATGCCGAGTTGCTTGCCATACTTATTGGTTCAGGAACACAAAACGAATCGGCGCTCGATTTGTCAAAAAACATCCTTTCGTCGGTCAACAATAACCTCAACGATTTGGCACGATTGAGAATAGCCGATCTTTGCAAAATTAAAGGAATAGGCAATGCCCGTGCTGTTACCATTACGGCAGCTATAGAGCTTGGGCGGCGCAGAAATAGCGAGCCTACCACCGAGCGACCTCGCATTTCGACCAGCAAAGACGTATTCTCGATACTCGGGCCGCTTATGGGAGATTTGCCACACGAAGAATTCAGGGTACTTTTTCTCAACAGAGCAAACATAGTAATCGATTCAGAAAAAGTAAGTCAGGGCGGCATTACAGGCACAGTAACCGATATAAGAATTATTATGAAACTGGCACTCGAAAAATCGGCTAGCTCTATCATTGCCTGCCACAATCATCCTTCGGGCAACCTAAAACCCAGCGAAAGCGACATTCAAATTACACAAAAAATAAAAGATGGTGCCAAATTATTAGACATTGGCCTTCTCGATCATGTAATCGTTTCTTACAATAGCTTTTACAGCTTTGCCGACGAAGGACTTTTGTAAAGATGTCGGAAGACCGAAGACGGAAGTCGTGAGTTGGAAACAAATTCACTTCTGACTTCCGTCTTCCGACTCCTAACTATAACATAGAAGAAACTAATCCCTTGCTTTAGTATCCCAATATAGCTTTAATCTGTTTTTCAATTGCCAAATCACCTGGTCTGTTAGCATATCTAGAAACTATTTCGCCTTTCGTGTTGAGCAACACATAACGGGGAATTGCACCAAGGTTTAAAACATCTAGTGTGCGAGGGTTCGTTTTATTTTTTAAATAATAAAGCCCCTGCGACGATTTAATAAGTTGTATCGATCGTCCAATGGTTGCTGCCGAAGGCGGATCGAGCGAAATATATAAAAACACTACTGGTATATTCTTTAACCTTTCGCGCAATGCAATTGAACTGGGCATTTCCTCACGACAAGGTCCACAACCCAAACTCCAAAAATCGATATAAACAACCTTGCCTTTACAAATTTCCAGTATTGAGGCTATTGTTGTATCTTTACCTCTAATATCACTAACTATCGATTTCTTCCAACTATCTTGATCTAAAACCCTCGAATTTTCTCCCAAATTGGCAATAACACTTTCTATTTGCCTTGTTAATTCAATGTCGGGATGTATCGCTAAAAAACGTTGATAAAGGTTAGTATCTAGTATTTGCTCATATATGAGTTTATTAAACAACATTTGGGCAATTATATTTTCTCGAACCTTACCAGAAAGCGAGTCGAACACCAAACTCAGATATGCTGTTCTGAAATCAAAATCAGAACGTTCGAATATTAAATTTTTTGTTTTTAAAAACATCAATTGCCCTAAATTGGCTAGATAAAATGGTTGATTAGCCCGTTCTTCTTTAGAATATCCTGCAATTTGACTTATTGAAACCCTTTTGTTTGAAAATTCTTTTTTTGTAGCTGACGGCGAATTATACGAAGCATACCAGCTTGGAAATTTGATTAAAAACGACTCGTATTCAAAGGCATCATTAAGTTCAAAATGTTTTTTAAATCCTTCACTAAACTTTTCTTTATTTAAAACAAACAACGCTTTTCGCCGAGCAAGTATATCTTGAAAAGCTTTAAGTGCAGAATCGGGTTCTAATTTTTTTCTATAAATAACTTCAAAATCAAATACCTTATATTTCTCTAAAAAATGGTAGTAAAAATTGTTATTACCCTCTCCTTTTCCTTTGTAATTGATATAATCGCCATTAAACTCTATTTGTAAATCGTCGCCTTTTTCGAAATAAAAAGAATGAAAAAATCCTCCATAGCTTATTGTACCATGCACAAAACTATCGACAGGTATCGATGTTGTAAACGTAAAATTTTTATCAATCGGAATAACAAAAGGCTTCAAAGAAAGCGTATCGAACAAACCTACTGGATTGAATCGCAAACTAACAAACGATTGTGCGACCGGCACCACCTTACCCCTCAACTGAACCTGAGCATTGGCAAAAAGCACAAAGCAAATGAATACATTCAGAATTAGCACCTTTCTCATTACTGTGTTTTATTTCGAAAAGATAAAAAGAAATAACGAGAATATCTCTTAAAAGTTAATTGCAATCTTTATTCAAAAGCCTTTCTCTTGTATATTTTACCACTTTCTTCATTAAGTTTACGTACTCTATCAATAAATATTTTAATCAAAAAGCATACAATTGCTTTAATGCCAATATTTTGCACATTAATTTTTTGAATATATTTTCGCTACTTAGCCATTTATTCTTGGGCACTCAAATTACCTCAACTACATTATTTCAAACAACTAGCATCCAACAACATGAATTGTATAATTGTCAACAATTTGTGTTTGCCAATAAAGTTTTTCGTCCCAGGTTTTATTTCTATCTCTATCAAAAATCACAAGCCAACCCTCTTTTGCACCTAATGAATTCATATATTTACTTAATTGTATATATCCTTCATCAACAGTTTTTTCTGATCTAAATATTTTAAGTTCTATCGGATATTTCATTTTATTATAAACGATACATAAATCTAATCGTTTTCGTTCGGCTGCTAATTCTCTCATTATTTGACCACCACCATTAATAACTCTTTGTATGAAAGCCATTAATATTAAATGAGGTGCGGCTTCTTTGTAATCATATTTATCGACCCAAATTGCAGCATTTTCGCGCCAAAATTCTTGAAAATCAGTCAATAGTAAATGCATGTCTATGATACCATTTTTTAAATATCGAGGCATGTGATACTGATTCTCTCCTGTGCGAATACTTTC